>CAZYHC010000188.1:0-1546 GCA_964646625.1 uncultured Anaerolineales bacterium | reverse complement strand
AGGTAGAGTTTGTGGTAAAGGAGAGATGAGAATGTCGAAATCGCTGACGGTCACGCTGCCGAGGAAGCTGCACCAGGCGCTCAAAGCTAAAGCTATTGCAGAGGGGCAACCCCTGGCCGAAATGGTACAAGACCACCTGGCGAAGCTGGTCGGCATGAAAACGGCGCTGGGGCGAGCCAGGAAAGAGCGCCGCCGGAAGCGCCAGGAACGCCACCAGAGGTACAGACAATGATCGAGCCAGGAGAACCACCTGCTGAGAGTCAGGAAGAGCACTGTGCCGATCCCCAACGAGAGGGAGAGGAGCAATACTGCACTTTCCCAGACAGCCCGTATTTTGTGGACAATGCGAGAACTCGTAAGAGCCTCCGCATCTTGCTGGAGGAAGCATGACTATCATTATTGATCAACCAATGACGATAGGAAACGGAGGGGCGAGCAATGGATGCCTGTCAGCCCGGCGAGCATGACTGGGCCTACGATGAAACAGGTGGCGAAGCTGACAACCATTATTATTACATCTACTGCAAAAAAAGTGTCGTCACGGCCTGAACAGCGACCAGGCCATAATGTGGTTGAAGCGTGGCCTGACCGCCATGTCTGAAAAATCGCGGATCAGGGATAAGCTGGCAGAGCTGGCCCAGAACTACTTAACGATGTACATCTGGGCCAGGCAGGAAGCCCATCACGCCGTCAAGTCCGGCTGGAGGGAAATTTTCAGGAGGGAGCATCAATGGCGAGAGCGATTCGTGATGAGTGCGGCAACGATTTTTATTGGAAGGCTGGCAAAGGAACAACACTGAAAAGCGTGCGGAGTCCTTGCTGTGGAGCTACGGCAAACTCGCCTCAGACTAAGCGTCTAAAGCTTCCCGTCGTTGTGTGTGACTTCATGAGCCACAACGGGAAGAGGCCGCGAGGTAAGTGTAGGATATCGCTTTTGCCCGATGGCAGGGTGCGGCTTCTGTACCGAGAACACACGCCGACCGAGGCTATTGAAGAAGACAGACAAGGAAAGGCTTGGCGAGTTCTTGAAGAAAGGTTTGGTGATAAGACTTGGATGCCAGAGGAAGCCTACCAACGCCTATTGAAAAAAGGCAATTCAGATGCAGGAGGGGATGTAAGATGACTGCTAGCCCATGCGGGATCGCTTCACCCACCGACGGTTACTCTCACCCTATACTGCGCCAACTGGCCTACGAATTTAGCGCAAGTTATAAGGAGGGATGATGACGGAAGACCAAATCGCTGAAATTCAGGCCCGATGCGATGCAGCGACTCCAGGCCCCTGGGAGTGGGACCAGGAACGAGGCCGCCCGGTAACGCTGGCCGACCTGGAGGAAGACGGATATCCCTTGACGCGAATGTCAATTTTGAGCATCGGCGGCGGAGCATGGAGAAACCGCATTGAGGGCCGTCCAGATGATGAAGAGTTTATCGCTCGCGCCCGTGAGGACGTGCCGCTCTTGCTGGCCGAAATCAAGCGGCTGCGGGCACTACCTGGGTAGAGTCCTGGTTGATCGACCAATGATGAAGGGAGGCCAATTCAATG
>CAZYHC010000187.1:0-1566 GCA_964646625.1 uncultured Anaerolineales bacterium | reverse complement strand
GGTGACGATCAGCACGGCCTCAACGGGCTTTGACTCGTTTCCTGACATCTTGCCTTACCCTCCGATGATATTCCGGCTTCTTCACCGTCTGCGTGGGGTCGCCCAGCAGGTCGTCCAGGCCAGCTAACACTTCGTCCAGGCACGTCGGCCCTTGAGCGCCCTTCACGTCGGCGGTGAGGTCGCCGGTCTCTTCGTCGATGGTGAATACGACTTCAACTGCTTTCTTCATCGCCCCACTCTCCCTTCGCCATTGCTTCCTCAACCAGCATACAGCCGCACCCGGATGGTCTGCACGCCCGCTTTTCGCCGGTCGCTCAGGACGGTCGCCTTCTTCTGCCTGACGACCTTGTTCACCGCAGCCCTGGCGTACTCGGTCTTGAGGCGGGTGATCGTATCGTCTCTCCACCTGTGCCTGCGGTCGAACTCGCTGATGATGGGGATGTAGGCCCCGCCCTGGTGGGCAAAGCCCACGTCGTTGCTGCTCCCGCCAATGTGCCGGCGGCGGACGATCACCTCGGCCTGCTCGGACCGCTGACGCCCCTCGTAGCCGTATAGATGCTGCGGCTGGTCGTGCACCTCGACGTGCTCGTAGCCGATGGCCTTCAACGCTTCGAGCAGGCATTCCCGATCACAAAATTGGATACCGTTGAACACAACGTAAGCGGACACCGTTATACCTCCTTCATTTCTCTTGATAAGACCGGTCGTGCTCTGTGACCACGATAGCCAGGTCCATCACATCCTGAGTATTTCTCCTGCTAAAGACGAAGTAGTTTTCCCACTCCTCGTAAGTCATGCAGAACTTGCCCGCATTTCCCCCGCATCGCTCCACAAAAAACAGCGGTTCTTCAATATGCCGTAGGCTGTGCCATACTTGTAGGGGAAGACCGTCCAGCCCGTGCTGGGTGAGAGAGTGCGTTCCGGCGGAAAACTCCCGGAACGGGCAGCCGAAGGGGAGTGGAATGTACAACCTGGACCTGTACTCCCCGCCACACCCTCGCACACTATGAAGCTCAATGCATTGGCGGCCTCGTTTGCGCTTCAGGTCTCCCCCAGGCTTGTACTCGGCTCCCCACTTCCAGGCCCAAAGTACGTAGTCTACCAGGCCGCTGACCCCTTCGATAAACCACTCGATCCTCATGGACTGACCCTTCTGAGTAACCTTGAACCTTATCTCACCTGTTGGCCGGGCCTCCATGAAGATGGTGGCATCCACCAGCGACTCTGGCAGGCTGTCAGCCTGCATAGGAATCGCGAAATCTTCACTATCGCTGCCCATTGAGTCAGTCATCACCCATGCCAGCGTATTTCGCTGAACGATTCTGGCGAAGAGGTTGGCATCGCCGCCCGGCCAGCGGCCTCCCCTCTGGCGGGTTTGCTCCCACAGCCGGGCCAGGTCGCGAATCTGCTCTTCCAACTTCGCCTGAACTTCGGCAACCGTGCTCTCATCTAACATGACTACAATACCCCCTTCCCTCAAAGCTCCAACCCGGCCCCGACCGGCTCTTTGGCCTCCACCGGGGCACTGGCCGGCCGCGCCCGCTTCTCTCCCCACTTCCGCAGAGC
>CAZYHC010000186.1:0-1622 GCA_964646625.1 uncultured Anaerolineales bacterium | reverse complement strand
GCTCCTACGTCATCGTCGGCCCGGACGGGAAGGTCCTGAACGGCCACGAAGCCCTCACCTTTGGCCCCCACTTCGACAACACCAGGGCCGAGTTCCTGGCCCTGCTGGAGGGCGTGGAGGCCCTGCGCAAGCACCTCCAGCGCCAGAAGATAGACGCTCGTAGCTGCGCCCTGATCATCTACGGCGACAACGAGGCCGTCCTGGGCATGGCAGGCGGCAACGGCCATGCCCAGAGCCTGCGCATCACCGACGTGGCCCGCAAGGTGCGGCGGAAGCTGTCGCGGTTCGGCCAGGTGCAGGTGGAGAGGCTGGAGCGGCAGCAGATCAAGGCCATGTTGGGGCATTAGAGAGGAGGCCACTTGCGATGGACTTGACTGAACTGGAGAAGACGGCGGAGAAATTGGCCGGGCAGCTCGAGGCCCTGGCCCAACTGGAAGAGGAGGTCATAGGCAGGGAGGCGGCGGCTCTTCAGGGCGTGCTGATCGTGCTGAAGCCGCTCTTGCCCCACCTGGTCCAGAACCTGGACTGCGGCGAGGCTTCGGGCATCGTCCTGGTGGATCGCACGGAGAAAGTGGCAAACGGGCCGCGCCCTTACCAGGACGCGGCAGGAGAGTTCCGAGGGCGACTGCTGATGCTGGACGCCGAAGGGCGCCTCCTGGAGTTCGAGGCCGGTGGAGAGTGGAGCGCGCCGCCGCTCGAGCCGAAGGAGGACAGGACGCTCGCCCTCCTCGGAGAGTGGGACGCCTCCGACGTGCTGCGCCAGTACAGGCTTCAAGAGGTGCTGGCCGCTCTGGGCCAGGCCGTGGCCAGAGCAGGGAGAGAGCTGGCGGCGAAGGAAGAGGCGCTGAGAGAACGGGCCAGAGCAATGGGCACGTCGCCAGGTTGCTAAAACAAGAAGCCCCCGCCAAATGGAGCGGGGGCTTCTGCTGTGAGGAGATCATCATGCTATCCAAGATAACTTACAAGGGCTTCTCTGCCGCCTGCCTGGGCTTCATCGGCGATGACCACCTGGTCTACCTGCACCTCCTGGGCCCCACGGCCACTGTCCGGGCCATCTGGGCGGCGCTTTCCGAGAAGAGGCGTGGCCGCTCCTACGAGGTGAAGATAGACGACCACAGCTACCCCCGCCTGGAGAAAGGAGTGCGCTACCGCACCTTCACCAGCAGAGTCGAAGATCTCCTGGATATGGTGATGGTGCACCCCAGGGCGGCAGGCATCTCCGTAGAGCCGCCGGTGTATCTGCTGGCCCCGGCAGGCCACCAGGGGCCGCCCGCCGGCTTCTTCGCCCGCTTAAATAGGGCTGTTTCCATCCCTTTCAAAGCGGAGTGGGCGGAGAAGCTCTGGGAGAGGGGCCTGGCAGGGGTCGAAGAGGAGAGGAACTATAGCTACAGCGACAGGACTTACACTCACCACGGCGACCTGGTGAGGAAGCTGTCTTCCCAGGGGGACGTGCAGGGCTACGTGCTCCAACAGCAGCCATCGTGGTGGCTGGGGGTGGTGCAGGAAATCCTTCTTCCCAGGGAGTGCGACGATGGCGCTTAAACCAGAAGTGGCTTCCTATCAGGAGGTCTATACCCACCCTGCGCTGCGCTCCCTGGCCCGCAAATACGCCCAGGCTTACG
>CAZYHC010000185.1:0-1676 GCA_964646625.1 uncultured Anaerolineales bacterium | reverse complement strand
AATCCGAGCTTTGGAAGAGCTTCTGGGCGAGGAAACGCAGGAAGAAGAGGCGCAATCCTGTGCGGCGTAGCTGCACGGGAGCGCCTCTATCGTTTTGAGAGGAGCGCCAAGGTGAGCTTACACTTGACAGCACTAAAGCCTCAAATTGACGAAATGGCCGCTCAACTCGCCGATCCAGAGCCGAAGCCGGTCATTGTCGAAGACACCGAGGGCACGAAAGTGCCCCAGGTCGGGAAGGCGGTCGGCATTAACGTCACCTTCCGTTACCTGTATTGGGGCAGGGAATGGCGCAGGAGCAAGCGTCGTCGGGTCAGCATCCTCCCTGGCAGTGTTGTGGTGTTTTGGAAGGGTCACTATCGGCCCAGGGAGATCGTTGAGGATGGCTGGCGGGTTTTCGAGGCCGTTGAGCGTACCGACTTCGAGCGCGAGAACGGCTTTGGCTTCACCTCGATGAAGGAGGAGGACTGGCAGCGGCTTTTGAATAAGGCGCAGAGAGGAGATAGGCAATGAATGAACATGATGACTGGAAAGTGTCTCTAAGTCCCTATTACCGAGGCTTTGTGGTCCTGGATGGTCAGAACCGTGTTCTGACCTCAATAGAGGTAGGTGACTTTAGCCCTGCTGAGGCGGAAGCTCACGCCCACCTCTTAGCTCGGGCGCCTGCGCTCAAGGCCGAAAACGAGCGGCTACGGCAGCAAAACGCCGTGTTGCTGGAGGCGTGCGAGGTACTATACATTTCCGGCGATGGAAATGAGCGGTGCGTTTGCTTTGATCCATTCGGGGGTCAGAGCGAGGGAACTTGTTGTTGGTGTAAGGCCCGCGCCGCCATCGCCGAGGCAAAGAGGGCGCGGGGAGAGGAGGCGGACGCGCTGGATGAGAACGTTGCCACAATCAATGAACTTGGCCGAGAGAGGAGCGACGTTCGCGATGATTGGCCTTGATCAGAATGATAAGGGAGGAGGCCCAACCATGAGAAAGGTCTTATTAGCCAACATCCTCATTGACCCCCAGGTGCAAATCCGGGACAGCCTGAGCCGGGACAAGGTTGAGGAATACGCCCAGGTCCTGGACCAGCTCCCGCCCATTGACCTCTTCGAGGACGAGGAAGGGCTGTGGCTGGGCGACGGCTTTCACCGGGCAGAAGCAGCGAAACTGGCTGGCCGGGAAGAGATAGCAGCCACCATCTCTCCCGGCGGGCGAGCGGCGGCGCTGGAGCACGCAGCCAGGGCCAACGCTAAGCACGGTATCCCACTAACCAGGGTGGAGAAAGAACATGCTATAGAACGCATTCTTTTGATGCGCCCTGATTGGAGTGACCGGCGGATTGCTCGTGCGCTGGGCGTTAGCCATCCGACTGTGGCGAAATACCGGTCAGGTATGCTATCAGTAGAGCGCCTGCTTTTGGAGCACCCTGCATGGGACGATGTGCGAATTGCTGGAGAACTGGGTTTAAGCCCTGCTACCGTTGCCAGATACCGGGCAGGCGCACCGCCAGGTGGTAAATTTACCACCTCAACCCGCCAGGGAGCAGACGGCAAGACCTACCCGGCCCAGGTGGAGCGAGAGGCCGAGCCAGAGACCAGGCCCGTGGCCGTCCGTGAGCACGTGCGGGAGATACCCGTCAGGAATGGCGGCAACCACGTAGCCACCATCACTATGTCCGAAGAGTCCGAAGC
>CAZYHC010000184.1:0-1800 GCA_964646625.1 uncultured Anaerolineales bacterium | reverse complement strand
ACGAGCGGGCCATCGCTGACTACGACCAGGCCATCGAGCTTAACCCCCAGCACGCCTTAGCCTACATCAACCGGGGGATTGCCTACAGGCGCATGGGCAACTACGAGCAAGCGATTGAGGATTTCGAGATGTATTTGAAACTCGCTCCCGATTCGCCGTACAGGGCTCGGGTAGAGGCATGGATTGAGGAGTTGAAAAGCCAGCAGTAATTATTCCAGAAAGAAGCGGAAGGGGTGAAAGCCATTGTTTGAGAATTTATCCGACAAACTTCAGGACACCTTTTCAACACGGTGAAAGCCGCTGTGCCTTGTGCCAGCGGTAAGGAGGGATATGATGCCTTTTGGCTACAATGGACGGATCCTGCGCGTGAACCTGCCCACAGGGGAGATTAAGATAGAGGAACATAAGGCTGATGAAACCGATTCGACTATCTGGCCATGCCCGGGAACAACTTGCTTTCCGCGGTGCTACAGAAGCGGAGGTTGTAGAAGCTATCCATACTTCTCCCTGGCAACCAGCAGAGCTTGGACGGTTGGAATGCCGTAAGGATTTCCCGTTCGGGAAAGAATGGAACAGAAAAGTTTATGCCACCAAGCAGGTTCGCCCTATTTTCGTTGACGGGCCAGAGGAAGTCGTAGTAGTAACTGTCTATACTTATTATTTCTGATGAGAGGGAAAGAAAAGTGAGAATTACGTATGATCCTGAAGTTGATGCCCTCTATATCCGCTTCTTGGAGACCACCGTTACAACAGAGCATATAGGGGAAGGGTTAGCAGCCGATTATGACGCCGAAGGCCACCTGGCCGGGATTGAGATTTTGGATGCCTCAAAACGTCTGGGAAACAAAGACGTTTTCAGGCAGGTGACTCTGGAGAATATAGCCTTGAGCTTTTGATACCAAGGAAGGAGTGAGAGCTATTGTTTGAGAATCTATCCGACAAACTTCAGGACACCTTTAAGAAGCTGGCCCGACGGGGCAAGCTGTCCGAGAACGACGTGAATGCCGCCTTGCGTGAAGTAAGGCTGGCCCTTCTGGAAGCCGACGTCAACTATAAGGTGGTCAAGGACTTCGTAGCCAGGGTCGGGGAGCGGGCCATTGGGGTGGAAGTGATGCGCAGCCTGACCCCTGCCCAGCAGGTGATCAAGATCGTCCACGAGGAACTGATCGAGACCCTGGGCCAATCCAGCAAGCTCGATCTTTCCGGCGCCCCGCCTCACGTCGTCATGCTGGTGGGCTTGCATGGATCCGGCAAAACGACCACGGTAGCCAAACTGGCCCTCAAACTGCGGCAGGCGGGCCAGCGCCCCCTTATGGTGGCGGCCGATACCTATCGACCGGCGGCTGTCACCCAGTTGGAGGTGTTGGGCAAACAACTGGACATCCCCGTGCACAGCGAGGGCACCAGGGTCTCTCCTCCCCAAATCTGCGCCAATGCCCTGCAACGGGCCGAGGAAGCGGCTTACAGTGTGGTCATCATGGACACGGCTGGCCGTCTGCACATAGACGACGAGATGATGACCGAATTGGAGCGGATCAAAAAAAAGGTTTCCCCCTGCGAAATTCTGCTGGTGGCCGACGCCATGACCGGCCAGGACGCCGTGCGGGTGGCAGACGACTTCAACAAACGGGTGGGCTTGACGGGCCTGATCCTGACCAAGGTGGACGGCGATGCTCGTGGCGGGGCGGCCATCTCTATTCGCTCGGTGACCGGAGTGCCCATCAAGTACATGGGGGTGGGAGAGAAATTGGACGCCCTGGAGGTTTTCCACCCTGACCGCCTGGCTTCACGCATCCTGGG
>CAZYHC010000183.1:0-1831 GCA_964646625.1 uncultured Anaerolineales bacterium | reverse complement strand
GATCTTGTAGTCCAGGGGCTTTTTCTGTTCAATTTCCAGGTCACGCCAGGTTATGTACATTATACCTCTTCCTCTTCCTCGAGCGTGCTGAACCCAAACTCAAGGCCGTGTTCTTTTAGTTCAGCACGCCACTTCTTCGTTCTCTTCAGGTTGAGCCAGAACTGTACGGCCTTTCTGGGCCCATCTGGCCCCCATTCCCGAACGATTTGAGCGAATTCCTCATCGTGCTTCTGGCAGAGCCTTGCTCCTCTACGTTCGGGGGCTTGATCTATAGCGATCTCCTGGCAGTCTCCGTACTCACATACGTACACCTTTTGCCCTCCCGTTTGTCATGTACCAGTCAATGACCATGTCTGCACCATTGCCCACAACTCTGCTGCGAATATATTGCACTCTTTGACCACGCGCTGTACGTATTCTCGGCGTTCATCGTCATCGAAGGTAAGAATGCCATGAACAGGACGACCCCGGCGCTTCTTCTCAATGATCTCACGTGCGTAGTAAAAGTCTAGCCGCATTTCGTGCTCTACCTGCCACCTTCCCTCCGCTGCCTGCTCTTTGGGCGCGCCCTCGTGAATTTTGTAGCCCATCCGGTCAAGGTAGCCCGAATCCGGGTACGACCTGCTATTCATGATGCGCTCGCGGCGCTTTTCTGGTTCGTGCAGTGCCTCACGAAATAGAGGTAGATGCTTTTTGATTAGTTTAGCCTTGAGCCTGGCTTCTGATCCCATCGGTCTCCTCTGGTTCACGATGTATCACTCAACGGCGATAGTTCTCTCCCCTATCCACCTGGCAACCGGCACGCAGACCGCGTTGCCGAGCATCCGATAGCGGGCAGTGTCGCTGTGTCCCTCAGTCCAGCCGTCGGGGAACCCCTGTAACCGCTCACACTCCAGGGGGGTGAGACGGCGCACGCCAAAGGTGCCGCAAATGGCATCCCGCCGCCTGCCCTGGAGCGCCCCGACGCGCTCACCTGAACAGCGGACTATCTCTCCCCGGCTCTTCTGCCCCCCCGCCTGCCAATCGAAGACGATCAGCCCCTCCTGCTCTGGGTGGTAGCGTTGGACCGTGCCCAGGGCAGGAACCAGATTGCTGCACACGCACGCATGTGCTTGCCCATCCAGAGCGTATGCAACGCCGCTGACATCTGCGTTCGGGTCGCCCTGCCCGTTGTTCAACGCAATGACGAGCGGAGCGTGGGCACCGACCGCCAGAGGATGACAGGGATCACCTGGCTGCGGATTGCTAAAATTGCCGGGGCTTGTTATCTGGGCGGTATCCACGATGATAAATTCATCTGCTACGGGCCAGCTTCCCCCTCCGCGACGACCTGGAGAGCTTGCTTTAATTGGGGCGGCAACTCTCGCCCCCGTCTCTCTGCGCGGCGGAGGATCCCACGCACCGCCTTCGGACTCAAAAAGTACTTCTGCGGCACATCCATTTCCAAGACTTCCGACAATGAACACACGGCGGCGTCGCTGGGGTACGCGCCAGTACTGAGCGTCCAAAACCCTCCAGGCGACGCCATACCCGAGTTCGACCAGCCCTTGAAGGATGGTGGCAAAATCCCGTCCTTCATTGCTGGATAGAAGGCCGGTGACGTTCTCGACAACAACCCATCGCGGTTTAAGTTCTCCAATAATGCGAAGGAACTCAAACCACAATCCGCTTTGCTCGCCAGCCAGTCCCGCGCGGCCTCCGGCCAGTGATACGTCCTGGCAGGGGAAACCTCCCACGATAAGGTCAACTGTTTCCAGATTTTGGCTTCCGACTTCCTCAACATATACGTACCTTTGAACGTTGGGCCAATGGGCAGCCAGCACGCGCTGGC
>CAZYHC010000182.1:0-1880 GCA_964646625.1 uncultured Anaerolineales bacterium | reverse complement strand
GACCTGTTCGCCTTCTCTGCCATCTTCACCTGGCACCTGCCCCGCCTGGCAGAGTGGGTCAACCGCGTCAAGGACTTCGGCCAGGTCTGGGTCGGCGGCCCTGCCCCCTCGGTGATGCCCCGTTACGTCGAGGCCCAGACCGGCGTCACGCCCGTAGTCGGCCCTGACCCACGCTTCGAGCGCCAGCCAGGGCAATACCAAATGACGCGCACCAGCCGGGGGTGCCCCAACCGCTGCCCGTTCTGCATCGTGCCCAGGGTTGACGGCACCACGGTGGTCGAATACGCCGACTTCCCGCCTGCCCCGACTGTGATGGACGACAACGTGCTGGCCTGCTCGGTCGAGCACCAGGAGAGGGTGATAGAGCGGCTGCGGGCCGAAGGATACCAGGCCGTAGACTTCAACCAGGGCTTCGAGGCGGCCCGCTTTTCCTGGCCAGCCTTCGAGCGTTTCAAGAGGTTGCCGATCAAACCCTGGCGGCTGGCCTTCGACACGCTCCAGGAAGAGCCGCACGTCAGGAACGCCGTCAGCATCCTGCGGGAGCACCAGGTGCCCGGCAAACAGATACGCGTTTACGTTCTGGTCGGCAACGAACCCTTCGCGCAGTGTCATTACCGGGCAGAGAAAGTCATCGAGTGGGGAGGCGAGCCTTACGTCCAGCCGCTCGTGGCCCTGAACGCATTGGAAAAGAAGCCGGTCGTTCAGCATCGCTATGGCTGGACGGCACAACTCCTGATAGATTTTCAGCGGTACTACAACCGCTGGCTGTGGCGCAAGCCGGGGAGAGGGTTTGCGTGGTACGATACCCACGCCAGGCGCAAGCGGGCCGCCCGATCCCCTCGACCTGCGCCGCTGCTGGAGGTGATGAGCCAATGATGGAAAAGGAGGGAGGTAGAGATGCAATTCAAAGCACACCTGGCTGCTAAGGTCATGGCCGGGGAGAAAACCCAGACGCGACGGCTGGTGAGAGAGGGAGAGAGCGTTGACATTCTGAGAAAAGGATACCACGTTCGGCTTTACGAGGACTTCCCCTTCCGTTTGCGAGAGGGAGATGCTATCGTCGCCGTCCATCATCCCTCCGGTCGTATCAAATGGCAGGCTTACGACAGGGAATGGCGCACTTACTCCGTTCAGCCGGGCCGGGGGCGAAAGCAGATCGGGCGGGTCAAGATTCTGGCTATCGACTACGAGGAGGACGTGGGCAACGTCTCGGAAGAGGACGCCCTGGCCGAAGGCTTTGCGTCCCCAGATGACTTTGTGGACGCCTGGCGGCAAATGCACGGCGACATCTGGGGGCCGGTGTTTGCATTGACCCTGGAGGTAGCTGATGGCTGATAAACCAGTGACCTGGTGGGTTGATGAACAAGTAAAAAAGGGTAAGTGGCGGGAGGAAGAAGTCAGCCCGATGGCCTTGGGATTGGGGAGGCCGCAACTCAAGGTCTTTCGCGCCAGGAGAAAAAGCAACTTGATAAAACATCGCGATCACTCGGATAGCGAGACGGTCTGCCCCAGGAATTGGTACGACCTGGCAATCGGAAGCGGCCCGTGTGGCCTCCAGTGCCGGGGTTGTTTCCTGATCAACACCTTTCGCATCAAGCGCGACCCTCACCGCCACGTTCTCTATGAGAATGTGGAAGACTTTGAGTGGGAGGTGCGCCGCTGGTTGCACCGCCCGGAGCGCAAACGAGCGCACGTCCTGGGCCTGGGTATAGACTGTTCTGATTCTTTGCTTTACGAAGTGGTAACAGAGCACGCCCGCAGGCTGATCCCTCTGTTCGCTTCCGAGGAGACGAATCCGAAGGGATGCAAGCTATTGCTGCTCACGAAGTCGTCTAATGCCCACTACTTGGAAGGTTTGCCTACCGAGAATGTAATTTACA
>CAZYHC010000181.1:0-2014 GCA_964646625.1 uncultured Anaerolineales bacterium | reverse complement strand
TGAGGTGAGTGGTTACCCACCCTTCCACCTTTGTCCCCAACGTGATACGCTCACACTTTGGCTGGCCTGTAAATCTGGCTTGACACCCGGCCCATAACCTGTTAAACTTATGAGAGACTGGACAGGCCGGGGGGCAAGCACGCGATGAGGTTAAAAGACAAAGTAGCCATCATCACCGGCGGGGGACGGGGCCTTGGACGAGGCATTGCGCTACGCTTTGCCCAGGAAGGGGCTGCGGTGGTGCTGGCCGACCGGGATGCAGCCGCCTCCCGCCAGACGGCGGAGGAGATCAAAGCTCTGGGGGGCCGCCGGGTACTGGCTCTGGCCGTCGATGTCAGCCGCAAAGCCCAGGTCAGGCGCATGGTGGACGAGACGGTGGGCCACTTCGGCGGGGTGGACATCCTGGTCAACAACGCCGGCATATCGAAAGTGATCCCCTTCCTGGAGGCCACAGAGGAAGACTGGGATCGGATCATGGCCGTCAACCTCAAGGGCGCCTTTCTCTGCTGCCAGGCCGTGTTGCCCATCATGGTCAAGCGGGGCAGGGGGAAGATCATCAACATGAGTTCTCAATCGGGCAAGACGGGCAATAGCTGGTACGCGGCCTACTGCGCTTCCAAGTTCGGCCTCATCGGGCTGACCCAGAGCCTGGCCGCTGAATTCGCGCCGCAGGGCATCACCGTCAACGCCATCTGTCCCGGCGTGATCTTCACCCCCCTGTGGGAGGAGCAGTTGCCCGACTACGCCCGCAAGAAGAACCTGTCCCCGGCCCAGGTGAAAAGCTACCTGGAGAAGCGGATCCCCCTGGGGCGTTTGGGCCGGGTGGAGGACGTGGCTAATCTGGCCGTTTTCCTGGCCTCCGACGAAGCGGATTACATGACCGGGCAGGCCCTCAACGTCACCGGGGGGACAGAGGTGCATTAGCAGGCGGGACGCGGAGGACGCGGAAGTAGAAATGTGGGAGGTGTAGCAATAAATGAAAGCAGCAGTGTTCGAGGGCCTTGAGCGCTTGGTCGTCAAAGAGGTCGATGCGCCCCCACTCGAACCTGGGGGCCTGATGGTGAAAATAGAGGCCTGCGCCATCTGCGGCTCCGACCTGAAGACCCTGAGACTGGGCAACCCCCGTTTTGAGCCTCCCCAGATCATCGGCCACGAGTTTGTGGGAACGGTGGTCGAGATCGGTGAGGGAGTGGAGGGTTTCGCCCTCGGCGAGCGGGTGACGATGGCTACCAGCATTTCCTGTGGGCGGTGCGACCTCTGCCATCGGGGATTGGGCAACCTGTGCGCTGACATGGTGCGCATCAGTGCCGATTTCCCCGGCGCTTTCGCCCAGTTTATGCCTATCCCGGCCATAGCCGTGCGGCGGGGCAACGTCCTCAAGGTGCCCGACTCCCTGTCGAACGAGGCCGGCGCCCTGGCCGAACCCCTGAGCTGCGTGATCAACTCGCAGCAGATCGCCGGAGTCGGTGCGGGCCACACCGTGGTGGTCATCGGGGCCGGGCCGATGGGCATTATGCAGGCCGAAGCGGCCAAAGCCCACGGAGCTACCAGGGTAATCATCACCCAGCGCTCCAGCCCCCGGCTGGAGATGGCTAAACAGTTCGACGTCGAGGCCGTCATCGACGCCAAAAACGAGGACGCGGTGGCCCGTGTGCTGGAACTGACCGGGGGGCTGGGAGCCGACGTGGTTATGGTCAGCGCTCCCTCCAGGCAGGCCCAGGAACAAGCCCTGGAGATGGCCCAAAAAAGCGGGGTGGTGAACCTCTTCGCCAGCCTGCCCAGGGACGAAGCCTACCTCAGCCTGAACAGCCGCCTGATTCACTACGGACAAATCGCGGTGACGGGCGCTTCCGATTCGGCCCCCCAACACGTGGAACTGGCCCTTAAGCTCCTGGACGCAGGCCAGATAAATACTGAGAAGTTGATCACCCACCGCGTATCATTGGACGATATCGAGGACGGATTCAAAGCCATGCGGGATAAGGTCAGCCTGAAGGTCGTGGTCTGCCCATAA
>CAZYHC010000180.1:0-2064 GCA_964646625.1 uncultured Anaerolineales bacterium | reverse complement strand
TTGAGCACCTCGTAATAAAGGCTTTCGCTGGCGGCCACCTCGCCGCCGGGACTGTCGATCTCCAGCACCACGGCCTTGATGGTGGGGTCCTTTTTGGCCCTGGTCAGCAACTCGATAACGGTGCCTACATTCAGGCTCCATATCTCGTCCTGCAAGCGGATGATCCCTATCTTGGGCTTGGGCACCACCGCCAGAGAGAGAAGATAACCAGCGGCCAGGGGTAACAAGACCCACAGCAAGATGAAACTGACCGAAAGACGAAAAGAGTCACGCCGATCATTAGAATCCATTATCCTTACCAGCCTCCAACCTGAACTGAATTTCCCGTTAATAGTATATATAGTATATCACAAATGGTCAGGTTTACCAAATAGCGGGTTTTCATTGGGCGCAGATACTTTAGTCGTTCATCAATGGTCATTTTGTCTTCGGTGGTCATCGCTCCCTCCGGCAACATTATCATTTGGAAGAAGTATACCACCTCGGTAACATTTTAGCTGAGCCAACGCGGCGCTTGACTAAAGCTATAATCGGCTGTATAGTTAAAGGAGGGCGGAAGGTGGTGTTGGTAGATGAATAGAGAGGTAGTATCTTTTTTGCTGAGCGCGGTTGTGGCTTTTGGCCTGGCTTTCATGCTCACGCCGCTGGCCGGGTGGCTGGGACGACGATACGACATCGTGGACAGGCCGGGGGACCGAAGGCAGCATGAGGGGACTGTGCCTCGGCTGGGAGGGCTGGCCCTGTACTTGCCTTTCGTGGTAGCCTTGACATTGACGCTGGTGCTGCCCCAGGAATGGCTACCACCCCGCCAGGACCCCCACGAACTGACCCGGTTGGCCGGGGTGCTGTTGGGCTCCACCTTTATTTTCCTGTTCGGCCTCTGCGACGACAAGTGGGAGTCAGGGCCTATCCCCCAACTCCTCGCCCAGGTTGTAGCGGCCCTGATCGCTATCGTCTTCCTGGTCTTTATCGAGCGGGTCATGAACCCTTTCACCGACCGTCTGACGATATTCCCCTGGCCTTTCACGGTGGCCTTCACCCTGTTCTGGATTGTGGGCATGATCAACACCGTCAACTGGCTGGACGGGTTAGACGGCCTGGCGGCGGGGATTACGGCCATCGTGTCCGCTATCCTGGCCTATCACATGTATCGGGAAGGGCAATATAGCGTGCTGCCCTTGCCGCTGGCTCTGTTGGGCTGCGCGCTGGGCTTTCTGCCCTACAACTTTCACCCGGCCAGGGTTTTCATGGGCAGTTCAGGGGCCTTTTTTCTGGGCTTCGCGGTGGCGACTTTATCCATCGTGGCCGGAGCAAAAATGGCCACCATCCTGTTGGTGATGGGCATCCCCATCATGGACGTGGCCTGGCAGATATTCAATCGTCTACGGCAGGGCCGCTCCTCGATGGAGAGCGACCGCGGCCATCTTCATTATCGTCTGCTGGATATGAACCTTTCTCCACGCCAGATTGTGCTGCTCTTTTACCTCTTTTGCGCCGCGTTTGGGGTGCTGGCCCTGGTCATCTCCTCGCGGCTCTACAAACTTTTCGCTTTGCTGGCTTTGGGCCTGGTCACCATCCTGGCTTTGTTGGTCATGACGCGCCGCGCCCCGGACTAATACTCCACCCGGATCCCTTTCAGGGCGGCGATCAGATTTTCCAACAAGAAGATGATGACTATAAAGACCACATCGGCCATCACCGTCAGGGCGAAGGCGTAGGCCAGATAGCCGGTGAAGGTCAGAAAGGCTTCCGTCCACTCCGCAGGCACCTGGGGGAGCCAGCCGAACAGATAGAAGAGGGCGACGATCAGGCCCAGAAAAAGGAGAACGGACCGCCAGGGTTGGCGGTCTGTTTCGCTGGGGAGCATGGCATTGGCGATGACGAAGATAAGATACAGCCACAACCAGAAATCGGGCACCTGGAAGTAAGCCCATAGATTGGCCCAGAACAGTTCCCAGTCCCCGCTGGTCAGGACCTTATCCAGGTGCCTGAGGCCAAAGACCAACTCACCGATCAGGTAGATGAGCAGGCTGCCACCCAACAAAGGGGCCAGACCGATCAGGC
>CAZYHC010000179.1:0-2284 GCA_964646625.1 uncultured Anaerolineales bacterium | reverse complement strand
GAAAGTCCATGCTGAGAGTTTACCACATCTCTGCACTTGTTCCAAACATGAGCCGTAAGATTATGCAATCCTGACCTATCTGGCAAACCTCGATAAGGCTTTGATCCAGGTGCCTGGCACTTCCAAAGTGCCAGGCACCTTGTTGTACACGCATATTTGGTTAGTGGTCGTCCGGCCTCACCGCCCGGCGCTGCTCTTTGAGCGCGCTCCGACGGCGTTTCTCCTCCAGGCGTTTTTGGCGCGCTTTTGCCCCCGGCCTGGTAGGTCGCCGTCGCTTCGGTTTTTTCAGCGCCTTCTGCATCAGGGTTCGAAAGCGATCTACCACTTCCTCTCTGTTACGAAGCTGGCTGCGTGAGGATTGGGATACCAGATGCAGTACGCCATCCTGGTCGAGGTATGAAGCCAGCGCCCTCGACGCTCGTTGTCGCTGCTCCTGGCTCAGGCTGGGCGAGTGGCCCAGGTCAAACAGAAGCTCCACCCGGGTCGCGGAGCGGTTGACGTGTTGCCCCCCAGGCCCACCGCTTCGCGAAAAACGAAAGCGCAGCTCGGCCATCGGAATGGACACGGTGCGAGTGATCTGGATAGTTTTTTCCCCCCTGGCTGATGTCCTCATTTGTCTGAGGAAAGTGTAACATATTAATTATGTGCTGTCAATAGGGCGACTTGACATCCCTCCCAAGGTATGTTATACTTATAGCAACGAAACATTATATAGTATAATAGCATTTGAAAACGATAGTCTGAGGAGGGAATAGATGCGCATTGCCATCGCTTCGGATCACGCCGGGTTTGGCCTGAAGCAGGAGATCATCCAACATCTCAAGGACGAGGGCTACGAGTATCAGGATTTTGGCCCTTATAATGCAGAAGCCGTCGATTTTCCCGATTACGCCCGACCAGTAGCCGAAGCAGTGGCTAAAGGCGAATTCGAGTGGGGTATTCTTATCTGCGGCACGGGGATAGGCATGAGTATGGCGGCCAACAAGATCAAAGGGGCCCGCGCTTCGCTGTGTCACGACGGATACACGGCCTACATGACCCGTGCGCACAACGATGCCAACGTCCTCTGTATGGGGTCCCGGGTTACCGGGCTAGGGGTGGCTTTGAACATCGTCGATATATGGCTATCGACCGCTTTCTCCGGCGTGGACCGACATCAGCGGCGGGTGGACAAACTGGCCGCCCTGGAGGGCTAGATGCTCATCGGCATCGATGCCAGTCGCGCTACCCTGGCCCGACGGACCGGGACCGAGCATTATTCTTTGCAACTGATCCGGCACCTGCTGGCCCTGGAGAGCGAGCATCGTTATCGTCTTTATTGCAACCGACCGCCGGAAGCGGGCCTTTTCCCGTCCGCCTCCGACTTGAGGGTCATCCCCTTTCCGCGTCTCTGGACCCACGTACGTCTTTCCTGGGAGATGGCTTTTCGTCCGCCGGAGGTGCTTTTCGTTCCGGCCCACGTTTTGCCCATTGTCCATCCTCGTCGTAGCGTGGTCACGGTCCACGATCTTGGTTATCTACATTATCCGGCGGCCCATCGTCCGTGGGACAGGCTCTATCTCGACCTCTCGACCCGCTATAACGTTTGGGCGGCAAAGCAGATCATCGCCGTTTCCGGGGCCACCGGACGGGACCTGATCGAGCGTTACAGGGTCGAGCCTGGCAAGATCACGGTGGTGCATTCCGGCCTCGATGGCCGCCTGGGGCCGGTCGAGGATAAGACCCTCGTCGAGGGGGTTAAAAAGCGTTACGGCATCGAGGGCGATTACATTCTGTACGTGGGCACCCTGCACCCCCGCAAAAACCTGGCGCGCCTGGTCGAAGCTTACCATCTGTTGAGAAATAAAAGGCGGGGGATAAAATTGGTTATAGCCGGCAAGAAAGGCTGGCTTTACGAGGAGATTTTCCGCCGCGTGGAGGCTTTGGGGCTGGTGGGGAAAGTGCTTTTCCCCGGCTACGTGGCGCAGGACGACCTGGCCGCTCTCCTTTCGGGGGCCCGTCTCTTTGTTCTGCCCTCTCTCTACGAGGGGTTCGGTTTTCCCGTCCTGGAGGCTATGGCTTGTGGCACGGCGGTGGTCTGTTCCAACGTCTCCTCTCTGCCGGAGGTGGCCGGCCAGGCCGCCCTGTTGGTCGATCCTCTGGACGTAGCGGCCCTGGCCGAAGCTATGGGGCAAGTCCTGGACGACGAAAGGTTAAGCGCCGACCTGGTACGGCGTGGCTTCGAGCAGGTCAAAAAATTCTCCTGGGACAGGTGCGCCCGCCGGACCCTGGCCGTGCTGGAGAA
>CAZYHC010000178.1:0-2313 GCA_964646625.1 uncultured Anaerolineales bacterium | reverse complement strand
GACCAGGTAGGCTCTGTGGACGTTCACCTGAATTTGGTCCATCTCTCTACCCTCCCTCCTCTCTATTCAAAATGTTCTCGGTCAACTACATTAACCGAACCGCCCTGCAAGCGCAATTGGAAAAGAACGCTCGTATCATCTGTAACGGCAATTCTGCCATCGGGCATCTCCGCCGCATAGGCCCGGCCGGTCACATTGCTCATCGCCAAAGCATCCTGGAGACTGCTGGCTTCTTCCCAGGAATAAAAATATGTAGCACCGGGTACGTCTCCCATCATTGGCTGTTCGCACCAATCATCACCACTGTCCTCGCCTTCTTCCTCGTCCCTGAGACAAGCGTATGCGAAAGCACCCTCAGATTCCCGCGCCCATTGCCGTGCACGCAGTAGCAAAATGTCCGGGTCGATCTTTTCCGCCCTGGCAATATCGTCAATTTCTTGCCTATAGTTCTCGCCAGTGATCTTGCCCTCTTCGATCTCTGTCATGACCACGTTGATCGCCCTCCCAAGAGCCAATTGTTGACGTATATCCCGGAGCTTAGACATTGAACCCTCCTCACAGTTCCAGGTACTCGAACATGGATGGCCCAAGGGCCTGCACTCGCTCGGTGGCCGCTTCTTCGAGCTGGTCCAGCGTGCGACTGATGGCCGCCACGTCCAGGGCCTCGCCCGCCTGCTTCTGGGCCAGGCCGCCCAGCTTCTCGGCCAGCTCCTCCAGCCGCACGTCCCCGGCCAGCGATAGGAGCGGCCCCAGGTCGTCCACCAGGCTGCGCACCTGCCGCACCGTCGGGCCAGGCAGCTTCCCTTTCCGCTGAATGGCCCTGGTCGCTCCAGCAGCCACCTCCGAGACGAGCGACTGGATGCGCCCCGCTATCTCCCTGATCATGGGGTCCAGGGCCTCCTCCTTCCGACGGAGTTCGGCCTCGAGCGCCTGGCGCTGCGCCTCCAGGATCATCTTCTGCCGCTTGTGGGCCACGTCGCGTATCAACTGCTGCTTCTCCCAGGCTTCGTCGCGAAGAAGCCGGCGGGCAACTTCAGCCTGCTGGCGAGACAGCCTGCTGGCTTCATCGATCTGCTGACGCTCGAAAGCCAGCTCACGCTTGCGGAGCAGGTCCGTCTCGAACTGGCTGGGCATGGGATAGGCTTTGTACTCGATGCGGAAGTACGCCTGCTCCCGCACCCGCTCCGCGGTGGGGAAGCTGGCCTCCACGAAACGCTTCAGCCCTGTCACGAAGGTCTCTGGGGTGTCCTCCACCTCCCCGTCCAGCCGGGCATAGATGAGGGGCGCCGCCTCCTCCACCGCCACCAGGGTCTCGGCCTTGTGCTGCTCGACGTGGGCCGCCACCTCCTCGACGTACTGGAGGTAGGCCGCCTGGTACTCCTCCAGCTTCGCTTTGACGGCCTGGAGGCCCTGGTCTTCGTCCATCACGATGGGCACCCATATCCACCCCGGTTCAAACTCGAAGCCGAATTTGCGGCCCACCTTGTGGCGCAGGTAGTTGCGGGCCTGGTTGGCCAGGTTCGAGAACTGGCGGACGACCTCACGCGGGGCCAGGAAGAACTCTCCCAGGTCGACGTGGCTGTCGTGGAGTTGGCGCTCCTTGTCGGAGAGGGCCAGCCCCAGGAGGCGGTAGTCCAGGTTGCAGCGGAACAGGGTGCTGCCCCCGACGTGTAGCCGGACTCCCAGGCCCTGGCAGAGCAAGAGGTCGTATTGGGCCAGCCTGCTGGTCATGATGGCTTCCGGGTCGAGGCCGCACTGCTCGGCCAGGCGGACTTTGAGCTTCTCGATCTCGGTCAGTTCTTCTATGGGTTGGTCAACGACCATCGCCGCCGTTGCTGTTGCTGATGATGTGGTAGTCATCATTTGTCCTCCTTTACAGACATATTGGGCACATCGTGGTATACACACCACTCACCGAATACTTGGACATATATAGTATCCCAATGGCAAAACTGCTTATAGCCATATTGCTCGGCCTGGCTCTTTGCTTTGTCGAGTGCCCGTCCCAGGTGCCGCTCAGGGCCAATGTACCTGGGGGCAACCTCCTTTCCGTCTTGATACTGCCTGATCAGGTTGGTGCCGGGCAGTATCTCTCCAAATTGAATAGGCACAGTATTCCGAAATGGGTAAACTTTTGTCACGCTCATCTTTGCCTCTCCTCAATCTGAATTCAGAAGGGGATCTCGTCCTCACTAAGCGGCAGCTCTTCCTGCCGAGGCTCAGGCGGCTCTACTCCGGCCACCTGCGCGCCGTAACGCTTGACGGCGGCCTGGATGACCGGGTCAGCCTGCGGCACGTCTGCGGGCGGGCTGG
>CAZYHC010000177.1:0-2343 GCA_964646625.1 uncultured Anaerolineales bacterium | reverse complement strand
TTGGCCGACCGACAATATGTCTACAGTCCCACCGCCGCTATCGATGGGGGCTCGATTGTCATCGGTCATCCCTACTCTGTACTGGCCTGGACGTCTGAGCGGGGCAGCAGTTGGGCCCTGCCCGTTTCCGTCAGGCGGGTGGTCAGCCCAAAAACAGAGGTTGAAGTTGGGGTGGAGCAAGTCCAAAACCTGTGCCAGCAGCGGCAGACGGAAATGAGCCAGGCGCTACACCTCATCGTGGCCGATGGCAAATACGGCAATCACCGCTTCCTGGGGCCATTGAAGAATGAGCCCTGTGGGGTGCTGGTTCGCCTGCGTCGTGACCGCGTGCTGTATAACGAACCGCCCCCCTACGGTGGCCGAGGTCGCCCTCGCGTCCACGGTGCTCGCTTCGCCTTCAAGGAAGCGGAGACGTGGGGCGAGCCAGACATGGAGGTGGAACTGGAAGATGAGCGTTGGGGGCAGGTACGATTACGACGCTGGGATGGCTTGCATGCTCGCCAAGATGCAGACACCCCGTTCAGCCTCATCTTGGTCGAGACCCACCTGGAGCGAGAGAAACCTGCCAGGCCCTTTTGGCTGGGTTACCAGCCCCCTCCGCACCAGGCACCAGGCGAGCAAAGACTGGATGACCTATGGTACTGGTATCAGCATCGCTGGGGTGTGGAACCCAGCATTCGTTTCCGCAAGCAGTATCTGTACTGGACTTTAGCGGCAGCCCCTCAACCTCGCGGAAAATCGCCAGGCTGGCCCCAAGGGCGACCGCGGACTCGCCCAAAGCGCCATCGGGTAGTCAAAAAGACCAAGAAAAGGGCCAAAACGACCTGAAAACGACGCGAAACTCGATTGTTAAAGAACTTGGTTCGCCTCGGCTCTTGCCGAGTGTTTCACACTTTGTCTAAACTCAAGTAATGAGCGTTAGTTTACTACATGTTGGAGATGACTGCAAATGGCTTTCTCCGACAAGCTGCTAGCGCCAGGAGAAAGTTGCTCTTCCCAACCCCGGATTTGCCGATCAAGACAAAGCACCGTTTCTCTGACTTTAAGAATTTCTCAAATGCCTGGCGTGTCTTATCCCGCTGTAGATACAACTCTTTTCGGTACTTATCCCGAACAGTCGCCATCCGTTGTCGGGTGATATCCGCGCAGATATCGCGCAACTGCCACCAGGTGAGTTTCTCTGCCTCCTGGCGCTTGCGCTTCGCCTCTTCGATTGTGTCATACAGCAGCGTCACAAATGCCTTGACACTCTCCTCTTCTCCCTGTCTCGGATGAGATACTGGCTCACCAAACCGATCGTCAGGGCCCGAAGCCCTAGTGCGTCAAACTTGGCTTCACCCATTGAACGCCTCCTAACGCGAGGTAATGATGAACCTGAACTGCGAATCTTCCGCAAACCATGGGGCCATCCAGAATTTCCCCAGGGAATGCACTATCAAAAAAGCCCGCTGGGGTTGACACCAGGCGAGCTCTTGTGCTACAATACGTGCTGCCGAGGCGCCCGCCTTGCGCCTTGGCCCCGCCTCGACGGTGGATGAGACCGGTCGAGGCTTTTTAGTTCGTCAGGATATACACTTATGTGCTCACATTATACCATTTATTCCTGGTTGTGGCAAGTAAATTTGACATCCCGCAACACTTATGATATTATAGCAGCGTGAGAGTAATACAGGGTTATCTTCGAGGAGGAAACCCGCATGGAAGCGGTTGCAACCCTTAGAGGTTCTCATATCTGCCGTGGAGAGTAAAAGCGCCGACAGAGGGCGTAGCAGCGCCCGGCTGTCGGCGTATGTGTTTTGAGGTCTGATGAAAACGATGAAGCCTCGCGGCTGGTGTAGAGCCCGAGGCGGTGGCTAGGGTGGACCGATCACCCCAGCACGTTGGAGTATAGCATGAAAGCCCGTCGGAGGCAAGCAGCCCTGGCGGGTATTTTATTTCCCTCAGTTATAACATCAAAGACCAGAAGGAAGTCTAAACATAAAGAGGTGTCTGTTTAGAGCCTATCCGAAAAATCGCTGATGTGGTATACTCGGGACCGTAACACGACAGTTGGAGGATGGAGATGGCCGATGAGAGTCTGGGGATAGGGTCCGAGTATCAGATTCCAGACCCACTGTGGGAACGGATATAACCTTTGCTGCCACCACCCAAACCGAAAAAGAAGCCAGGGCGTCCACGAATGGATGACCGGAAAGCGATGACCGCCATTTTCTACGTGCTCCGCACGGGGTGTTATATGGAAAGCACTGCCCCGTTCTCTGGGAGCACCCAGCACCGTCCACGACCGTTGGCCTATTGAGGATTAGGGGAAGAAAAACATGACATGCACCAACGAAAGTAACC
>CAZYHC010000176.1:0-2399 GCA_964646625.1 uncultured Anaerolineales bacterium | reverse complement strand
GTCCAGCGGCCCCTCGGCTCTGAACGCGACGATGAACTCAATTTTTGCTCTCATCCAATGTTCCTCTCTCGGCGCTCAACCCCGACCGGCCTCCCTTTCGCGCCGCAGTTTTTTGGTCGGGCAGGCAGCCTTCGTGGTTGATCGACAAACCACCAACGGCCACCCACAGGGACTTATTATTTCCGCCTCACCACGTATAACTGTTCGCAGACCACGCACCGCCAGAAGTGAAAACCTATCCACTCACATCGCTGGCCACAACAGCGGGGCCAACGCCTGGCCGGGGGAGGCATTGGTATCTGCGGAAACGATAACTGGACCGACACTATACTGGCTCCTTTTTAGAATACGCGTGACACGCGCTGCCCTCGTTCCAGCCAGCCCTGCTCCGCTATCTCTGGCGCCCACCCTTCTTCCAAAAGACGCCTGACGTGCTGGAGCGCCTCAGCATCGAGCATTTTATACGTGGTCGCCACGCCAATTTCAGAGACCTCAGCGCAGTACCACCACCTGCCATTTTCCTCTACCTCCACCGGCAGCCACCCCTCGCCGGGGTGGATGAAAAGGAGAGCGTACCGTTTGCTGTGCTCAACGCTCACAAACCTGAACTCTTGCTTCCTGATGATGAGGTTGTGCTCCTGATCAGGCAGGCTCAGTTCCCTCACGTTCTGATACTCGAACCGCGACAGCACCACGTCGTGCGCGAGGGCTATCTGGCTGATGATCGTGCCGAATTTCGGGCAGTTTCTCTTTCTCGTCTTCACGTTCATTTTCATTCCTCTTCATTCCTCCCCTGGCGGGGCAGGAGGTGGAGCCGAAGCCTCATCATCCTGGCCCTGTTGGTCGGCCTGGCCGTTGGCAGCCTTCTCCCCCCTGACGATCTCCTGCACCACCTTCAGCCACCACGATGGCTGCCGCAGGAGCGTGTAACCCTGCACGTCCCCCTGGCTGGACAGCTTCCGCACCAGGTCGCCGTGGTGAGTGTAAGTCCTGTCGCTGTAGCTATACTGCCTCTCCTCTTCGACCCCTGCCAGACCCCTCTCCCAGAGCTCCCCGGCCCACTCCGCTTTAAAAGGGATGGGCACGGCCCGGTTGAGTCGGGCGAAGAAGCCAGCGGGCGGCCCCTGGTGGCCTGCCGGGGACAGCAGATACACCGGCGGCTCTACGGAGATGCCTGCCGCCCTGGGGTGCACCATCACCATATCCAGGAGATCTTCGACTCTGCTGGTGAAGGTGCGGTAGCGCACTCCTTTCTCCAGGCGGGGATAGCTGTGGTCGTCTATCCTCACCTCGTAGGAGCGGCCGCGCCTCTTTTCGGAGAGCGCCGCCCAGATAGCCCGGACAGTGGCCGTGGGGCCCAGGAGGTGCAGGTAGACCACGTGGTCGTCGCGGACGAAGCCCAGGCAGGCAGCGGCGAAGCCCTTGTACGTTATCTTCGATAGCATGACGGTCTCCTCACAGCAGAAGCCCCCGCTCATTTGGCGGGGGCCTCTTTACTCACTGGCCTGGCGACATCATCGCTCTGGCCCGTTCTCTCAGCTCCTCCTCCTTCATCGCCAGCTCTCTGCCCATCTTGGCGATGGCCTGGCTCAAGGCGGCCAGCACCTCTTGAAGCCTGTACTGGCGCAGCACGTCGGAGGCGTCCCACTCTCCGAGGAGGGTGAGCGTCCTGGCCTCCTTCGGCTCGAGCGGCGGCGCACTCCACTCTCCGCTGGCCTCGAACTCCAGGAAGCGCCCTTCGGCGTCCAGCATTAGCAGCCGCCCCCGGAACGTTCCTGCGGTGTCCTCATAGGGGTGCGGGCCGCTCGCTATCCTTTCCGTGCGGTCAATGAGGACGATGCCAGGTGTCTCACCGCAGTCCAGGTTCTGGACCAGGTGGGGCAAGAGCGGCTTCAGCACCACCAGCACGCCCTGAAGAGCCGCTACCTCCCTGCCCACCACCTCCTCTTCCAGTTGGGCCAGGGCCTCGAGCTGCCCGGCCAATTTCTTCGCCGTCTTTTCAAGCTCGGTCAAGTCCATCGCAGCCGTCCTCCCTCCTAATGCCCCAACATGGCCTTGATCTGCTGCCGCTCCAGCCGCTCCACCTGCACCTCACCGAACCTGGACAGCTTCCGCCGCACCTTGCGGGCCACGTCGGCGATGCGCAGGCTTTGGGCCTGGCCGTTGCCGCCTGCCACGCCGAGGACGGCCTCGTTGTCGCCGTAGATGATGAGGGCGCAAGTCTGGGTGTCTATCTTCTGGCGCTGGAGGTGCTTGCGCAGGGCCTCCACGCCCTCGAGCAAAGCCAGGAACTCGGCCCTGGTGTTGTCGAAGTGGGGGCCGAAGGTCAGGGCTTCGTGGCCGTTCAAGACCTTCCCGTCCGGGCCGACGATGACGTAGGAGCCGTAGCCCCATTGCTG
>CAZYHC010000175.1:0-2581 GCA_964646625.1 uncultured Anaerolineales bacterium | reverse complement strand
CCGATCAGGTAGATGAGCAGGCTGCCACCCAACAAAGGGGCCAGACCGATCAGGCTGCTGCGCAGGAGATCGGTGCGGGCCACCTGGACCGAACCAAGTCCCAACTGCCCCCGCGCCTTTTGGGTGGGCCAGATGGAGATGCGGCCCGTCCTGACCCCCAGCAGTTTAGCCATCAGCCAGTGGCTCAATTCGTGGACGACAATGCCCGGCAGAAAGAGCAAAAAATACAGGATATGGGCCACCCTGTCGTTCCCGGCAATGAGCAGCCCCAAACCCTGGACGTGCCGGTTAATCCAACCGTGCATCCAGAGCAAAGCCAATAAAGTGATGACCATCCACGCCAGACTGCTCCACTCCCCAAACATCACACTCCCAACCACCTGAAGTGCCAGGCCCTTAGAGTCACCTAAAGTCCTTTGGCCTTAGCCGACAGACGTACAATCTCCACAAACTCGTCGGCTTTGAGGCTGGCCCCGCCTACCAGAGCCCCATCGATGTCGGGCTGGCTCATGAATTCGGTGATGTTGGCCGCGTTGACGCTGCCCCCATACTGGATGCGCACCGCCTGAGCCGTGTCCTGGTCGTAGAGGTCGGCGATGGCCCCGCGGATGGTCAGACCGATGACGGCGTTGGCCCCGGCCCCGGTGGCGGGCTTGCCCGTGCCGATGGCCCAGATAGGCTCGTAAGCGACGATCAAACCCTGCACCTGCGGGGCCGTCAGCCCGGCCAGACAGCCCCGCACCTGTCCGCCCACCACCGCCCCGGTCCGCCCGGCCTCGTTCTGTTCCAGGTTTTCGCCCACGCAGATGATGGGGATCAGATCGTGGGCCAGGGCAGCCTTGACCTTGCGGTTGATGTTCTCGTCCGTCTCGTCGAAGTAACCCCGCCGCTCGGAGTGGCCCAGGATAACGTATTGACACAACCCCTTGAGCATCAGGGGCGAAATCTCGCCGGTGTAGGCCCCTTTTTCTTCCCAATACATGTTCTGGGCCCCCAACTTGATCGAGGTGGGCGTCAGCAATTCGGCCACGGCGGGCAGAGCCAAAAAGGGCGGACACAACACCCTGTCCACGCTCGTCACCTGGTTCAGCCCCGCACGCATGTTCCGCACCAGGGCCACCGCCTCCTCGACGGTCTTGTTCATCTTCCAGTTCCCTGCAATGATCGGTGTACGCATTAGAATTTTTCTCCTATTCTATTTTGATTTACCCCTTATTTGGGTAATTCTGCATCCAATAGATCAAGCAGACGATAGTTCGTCCTGCTTCACGGCCAGGGGCTCGCGCGGTATCCAGTGCCCATCAATCAGCCGATAGCCTGCCTCTTCGAGCACAGCCTCCAGGGTGCCCATCTCCTTACATCCTTCCAGGAACAAGGACACCGCTTCCTTGAGGCTGTCCGCCGCCTCTTCCGGCGTATCGCCAAAGCTGGAGACGTTAAGCTCCGGGCACAGGCTAACGATCACGTCGTCTTCCTCAAAAAGTTGCACGTTATAGGTTATAGAGAACATAATTTTATTCTCCTGGTTAGGGTTTTAACTGCATCTCAGCCAACCCCATGATCGACAGACGGGACACGGTCAGGATCAGGTAATCGTCCTCTATAATGTATTCCCAGAGATCGCTCCCCTTATCGGGCGAACTCCACACCACGGCGCTGACTGAGCGGCCCTTTGGCAACCGCATCCCTACCTTCACGTTCTCGAAGGGTTCGGGTCTCAGGTTGATCATGAACAGGGCCAGGGTATCCCCTTTGCCTCGCAGCTCCAGCATGACTTCTGGTGGAACGTCGGTCTGGAAAAGGGCCAGGTGCGCTTCCGGGGCGGTCAGGGTCTCGATCAACTGTTCCGTCCCTTTCTTCTCCAGCAGGGTCTCGATGTAGACGGAGGGGATTTTCTCCAAAGCCCACTCCTCTCTCTTGTGCCGCCACTCGTCGTAGTCCCCCGCCTGATCGACGGCCACGATGTTCCCGCCCTGGGCCACGTACCTGGTCAGCACCTCCACCAGGTCGTCGCTCATGCAGGCCACGTTGGGCAGGATCAGCCATTCGTAACGCTGGATGTGCTTCAGCGAGAGCTCGGCATCGACCACGATGTCGAAGGGGATGTGGGCTTTGAAAAGGGCTTGAGCTGCGGCCCGGTACTGGGCGAAGAACCCGAACTCTTCCGTCTCGTAGGGGTCGCCCACCGCCTGGTCCATAAAGTCGCGGCTGCGGGCGGAGTAGAGCAGCCCCACCTGGGCCAGCGAGGTGGTGTCGTAGATCATTGCCTCGTTGGTCTCTATCCAGGAGAAGATGCGTTGCCGGTAGTCGGCGCCCACCGTCCCGTCCATGCTCGGGCCCTGGGTTTCGTAATAGTTGGTGGCGTTGGCGGTCAGGATTCCTGCCAGGCGCTCGGCATCGGGCGGCTTATAGCCGTAGGTCAGGATCCAGGAGGGCTTGTCCCTATCCGCGCCACGAGTAAATTTAATCATCGTGGCATAGGACAGCCATTCCTCCAGGGTGGCGTCCTGCATACACGTCTGGCCTCGATCGACGCGGTCGCCGATCGTACCCACTTCGTGGCCGGTGGACACGTCGGGGA
>CAZYHC010000174.1:0-2642 GCA_964646625.1 uncultured Anaerolineales bacterium | reverse complement strand
TTCCCAGACGCTTTTCACTCGTGAAAACGCACCCGGGGACTTTCCGGGAAAGCTCACAGTAGAAAGGGGGTGATGTGTATAACCGATATCGGGGGCGGCCCGTCCGGGGGATCGTTGATTATTGCTGAGCCATTGAGTCCCGGCGGGCTGCCCCCCTACTCAAAGACATAGTACCATAACTAGCAAGGAGACTAAACATCCGTTGATACAATATATTTACCTTTAAGCTCCATAATTTATGCAATTTGATCGGAAGATAATTTAAAAAGCTATTATTTATTTAATTCAAACTGTAAATAATCCATAGTGAACTTGTCTCCGGCGGGCTTTTGTGCCGTACTCCCTCTTACCGGGTGCCACATCCACCCTGGCTACCGCCTCGTCGGTGGGTGCAACCGGGTGAGGCTTTATTCATTCAAGGCCGTGATAAAGTACCATCGAGTTTTGCCCTATTATACCACATTTCCCTCTCTCCCTACAACCCTCGTGTAATGACAGTTGGTTGGCGACTTGTCTCCGTTAGTTTTTTGACAGCGGCCTCAGAGTGTGATATACTCTCTGATACACCTGATCCAGTTGGGAAAAGAGATTATATCGATAGAGGAAGATGCCATGTCCCAAACATTTTACATCACCACCCCTATTTATTACGTCAATGCCACGCCTCACCTGGGACACGCCTACACCACCATCGTGGCCGACGTGCTGGCCCGTTACCATCGCCTGTGGGGCGATGATACCTTCTTCCTGACCGGTACAGACGAGCACGGCGACAAAATAGCCCAATCGGCCCAGGCCCACGGAGAGACGCCGCGCCTCTTCGCCGACCGCACCAGCGCCGCCTTTCAGGAAGTCTGGCAGAAACTACAGATCAGCAACGACGACTTCATCCGCACCACCCAGCCGCGCCATAAGGTGGTGGTCCAGGCCATCCTGCAAAAGATATACGAGGCCGGCGATATCTATTTTGGCGAGTATGGCGGTCGTTACTGCTTTGGCTGCGAGCGTTTTTACACCGACCGCGAGCTGGTGGACGGTAAGTGTCCCGACCACGACGTAGCCCCGACCTACATCGAGGAAAAGAACTATTTCTTTCGCATGAGCAAATATCAGGACTGGCTCATTAATTACCTGACCGAATACCCTGAAACCGTCCAGCCCGATCAATATCGGGGTGAGGTGTTGGCTTTTCTGCGTTTCCCCTTGCAGGATTTGTGTATCTCGCGGCCCAAGAGCCGTCTGGAGTGGGGCATCCCCCTGCCCTTCGACGAGGATTACGTGACCTACGTGTGGTTCGACGCGTTGATCAACTACGTTTCGGCCCTGGGCTATCCTGACGGCGAGCGGTTCGCCCGCTACTGGCCCGTCTGCCGCCACCTGGTGGGCAAGGACATCCTGAAACCCCACGCCATCTACTGGCCGACAATGTTGTACGCGGCCGGCATCCCCGTCTACCACCAACTGTGCGTTCACGGCTTCTGGACTATAGACGAGGCCAAAATGTCCAAGAGCCTGGGCAACGTGGTGCGTCCCCTGGAGCTATCCGACAAGTACGGCATCGACGCTTTTCGTTACTTCGTCATCCGGGAGATGGCCTTTGGTCAGGACGCCAGTTTCAACGAAGAAATACTGGTCACCCGCTACAACAGCGAGCTGGCTAACGACTTGGGGAACCTCCTCAACCGGGTGATCAATATGTTGAACCGTTACTGTGATGGGGCCATTCCGCAGCCCTCTGCCGAGCGTTCCGCCGAGCGCCAGGAGTTCATCGATAAGGCCCTGGCTGCGCCGGAACGGGTGCAGGCTGCGGTGCAGGCCGTCCAGCCCCACGCTGCGGTGCAGGCCGTGTTTGAACTGGTAGGAGAGGCCAACGTCTACCTGGAACGTAACGCTCCCTGGCTGGCCCATCGCCGGGGTGAGCAAGAGTACGTGGAAACCGTCCTGTACGACGTGGCCGAGGCCCTGCGTCTGATCGGGCTTTTGCTTCACCCGATAATGCCGACCAAGATGGGCGAACTGCGTCGGCGGTTGGGCCTGTCGGACGAACCTGACCTGGCCGACGAGGTGCGGTGGCTGTATTTGCAGCCGGGCACCCCTGTCGTGGGCGGGGAAGTGCTCTTCCCCCGTAAAGAGTTCGTCCTGGAAACGTAAAAGGAGGCGGTCTATCGTGTCCAAAAAACCCGGCTGGTTCAAGGGGATATTTCCCGCCCTGGTGACGCCCTTCACTCCAGACGATGAGATCGACGAAGAAGCCTTCAGAGCTCTCATCCGGCACGTCCTGCCCCACGTGAACGGCATCGTGCCGGTGGGCACTACGGGCGAATTTGTGTATCTGTCCGAGGCGGAAAAGCGACGAGCCATCGATATCGCCGTCGATGAGGTGGCCGGACAGGTGCCGGTGGTGGCCGGCACAACCTGTGCCAGCACACGGGACACCATAGCCCTGACCCATTACGCCCAAGAGGCCGGGGCCAGCGCGGCCCTGGTGGCTGCCCCTTTCTACCTCAAGCCCACCTTCAACGAGGTCTACGAGCATTTTGAGGCCCTCGACCAGGTTGGGCTGCCCCTCATCCTCTACAACATTCCCCAGTGCGCCGGGACGCACTTCAAATGGTGGACGGCGGAGGGCCTGGCCCAACTGC
>CAZYHC010000173.1:0-2705 GCA_964646625.1 uncultured Anaerolineales bacterium | reverse complement strand
ACGTGCTGTGGACGGGCCTGACGGTCAACTACAGCCAGAGCATCAGCGTCACCTTCGTGGTGGCGGTCAACCAGGTGCCCAGCGGGACGGTCATCTACAACGACTACTACCAGGCGCTCATCGGCACCACCAAAGGAGTGACCGGCGCCACAGGCAGCGTGGTGAGCACCACGGTGTGGGTCAGGCCGCTTTACCTGCCCACCATCCAGAAGAGCTACGTCATCACGCCGTAAGATGCACAATGTGGAGGTAAGGTGCCTGGCACTTTGGGCAGTGCCGTGCACCTTGCTGGAAACGTTCAGCGGGCGAGGTTGTAGAGCCTCGCCCGTTTTTGTATTGTGGCCTTTGGATCGCGGAGGACACGGAGGGCACGGAGAGCGCGGAACAAGTTGGGTGCGTCCAGAAATTTTGGCGACTGCGCATAGCCTTCGTCCCCGGGAGCGGTCCAATTTTTCGCCGGGGCTTACCCTCACGGCTGGGGGATAGCCAGATCGTCGCTGCCGGCCGGAGAAGCTGCCAGCTCGGCCCGCAGACGGCCCATTAGCTCCTGGACGATGCCGGCGTAGCGCACCTTTTGCCGCACCAGGTGGCTGTGGTCCTCCTCGCTTACCCAGGGGCCGTAAATTTCTTCCTCGGATTGACCAGGCTCGAACTTGAGATAGCAGGGTGAGCAGACGCGTACGATCTCCGCCGCCTCGTAAAAACGATTCACCCCGCCCATGGCATTTACAATGTATACGTAAACGTCCAGGGGGATGTTCACTGCCTGGCGGATGGAGGCCAGCATGGGCAGGGTCAGGTCGGAGAGAGGGTTGAAGCTGTCCGCTCCCAGCGACTCCAACAATCTGGCTCCGGCGGCGTTGGCGTGTCCGGCGAAGACCGAGACCTTGAAGATGACCTCCGCGGGGAGGTAGCCCCTTTCTCTCAACTGGCCCAGCAGCCACATCACCCCCTCATCGACCACCAGGAAACCGCGCAGGCCCGCCTCGACCACCCGTTCGATCTCGGTCAACAGATAGAACAGATTATCAGAGCCACGGACCCGCATCCCGGAGACCAGCCCCTCAGCAGTGACCGCCTGACGGCCCAGGTTGGGGAGTGGGCCCAGGGTGACAATGACTTCAATCCTCTGCTCGTGGGCCAGGATGGCGAAGTCCCGTAGCTCCTCCATCGGCAGCAAGGATGAGCCGCCCACCGTAGCGATGATGCGATGGATGGGCACCCCCCGCTTATCAGCCTCGTCTATCAGAGCTTTCAGGCTGGAAAGCCGTTCCACCCCCGCAATCTCCAGCCGGTAGTGGCCTCCATCAGAGAAGGTACGGCCCGAAGTGGGCAGTTCGTAAATGTCCCGGCTGGGGATACCCAACTCTTCCATAGCTTGACGTAAGTTACTCATCGTGACCTCCGCTCTATCTTGGACTTTACCATGTTGACAGAAGAAAGACAGCAATGATATAATAAACTTATGAAAGGCCAAATCGTATGAAAATCCGCCAGGTCGTTATCTCCGAAGAGGCTGAGGACAAAATCCTGGAGCACGGTGTTGCCTTTTCGGCCGTGGAAAGTGTCTTTTACGACGATCCTCTGTTTGTCAAAGCAAAATACGGTCGTTACATGGCTATCGGGCTTGACGAGGCTTCCAACTGGCTGACGGTGATATTCGAGTATCGAAAAGGTTGTGCCGAGATCGTTACCGCTTATCCCTCGTCCGAGTGGCAAGTTAAGCTCTACAAGCGCAAGAAGAAACGAGGAAAGAAGTGATTCCAATCGACGAGATAGTGAAACCGGAAGATATCCTGGAAGAAGTGGATTTCGAGATCGCCCCCGACGCTTTTTCTACGTCCCTGCATTGCATTGAATGTGGTGTTGAGATGAAAACGGTCACCGCCACAAAAAGTTTCTGGGACAGCAAGATAGTGCTGGCTTACGAGATATATGAATGTCCAGGCTGTGGACGGCGTTTTTTCAACGGTGAACAGGCCAGGCGATACGAGAAAGTTGTCCTGCTGCTGAAAGCTCTAGCCGAGGACACTCCCGTTTACGAACGGGAGGTTCGCCGCCTGGAAGATAGGTGGGTCGTCAGCCTTCCGCTGGACATCGAGGCCGAAAACCTGCGGGCCAGCATCAAACCGCTCACCAGAGGCGATTTCCTGATCCGTGTACATTCCTAAATTATTCCTGCTCTGCTCTGTAACGGTCAACGGCCTTGCGCAAGCGGTGGATGCCGCGCTCGATCTCCTCTAAAGTGGGATAGGCAAAGCACAGCCGCATCTGGTGGGTGGTTTCCCGGTGAACATCGAAGGCCGAGCCGGGCACAAAAGCCACTCCCTCCTCCAGGGCGAACTCCAGCAGCCGTTCGCTGCTCAGACCCTCCTCCAGGGTGAGCCAGACGAAGAATCCGCCGCCGGGGTTGGTCCAGCGGGCCTGTAGCGCCGAGAAATGTTTTTCCAGGGCCGCGATCAGGCCTTCCTTCCTGGCCCGGTAAAGGGCGATCAGGGTCCCGATGTGCTTGTCCAGCCGTCCGCTACAACAGAATTCTGCGGTTAACTTCTGGCTCAGGGTGCCGGTGCAGGTGTCCATAGAGTGTCTGGCCAGCACCATTTTGGCGATGACGCTCTTGGGAGCCGCCACCCAGCCCGTGCGCAGCCCGGGCGAGATAGTTTTGGCGAAGGTGTTGACGTGCAGCACCGTGCCGCTATCGTCCA
>CAZYHC010000172.1:0-2735 GCA_964646625.1 uncultured Anaerolineales bacterium | reverse complement strand
AAACGTTCAGCGGGCGAGGTTGTAGAGCCTCGCCCGTTTTTGTATTGTGGCCTTTTGGAGCGCGGAGAGCACGGAAGGCGCAGAGTACGCGGAAGTAGTCTTCCGCGTTCTCCGTTTTTCCACGACCTCCGCGATTCAAAGTTGTGGGCAAATGTCGGTTGCGCCTGGGCCGAAAAAGAAGTATAATGTTGACAATCAGTAGAAGGCAAGGAGGCAGACAACGCACATGGAGATTACCCGACAGGACGCCTGGGAGTTTTTGAACGAGTACATCAAGAATCCGAACTTCGTCAAGCACTCGCTGGCGGTGGAGGCGGCTATGAGAGCCTACGCCTGCAAGTTTGGCGAGGATGAGGAGAAATGGGGCATTACGGGCCTCATTCACGACTTCGATTGGGAGATTCATCCCGACCTGGACGAGCATCCGATCAAAGGGGAGCCTATCCTGCGGGAACGAGGCTACCCGGAAGATATAATCTACGCCGTCAAAGCGCACGGCGAAGCCACGGGTCTGGAGCGCAAAAGCCTGATGGATAAGGCCCTCTACGCCGTGGACGAGCTTACGGGGTTGATCACCGCCGTGGCCCTGGTTCGCCCTTCCAGGAGCATCATGGACGTGAAGGTTAAATCGGTGAAAAAGAAGTGGAAAGACAAGGCTTTCGCCGCGGGGGTGAACCGCCAGGACATCGAGCACGGGGCCGCCGACCTGGGGGTGGAACTCTCCGAGCACATCGCCATCGTGCTGGAAGCCATGCAGGGGATTGCGGACGAGCTGGGCCTGGCGGGATAAGGGTTCATGTTCGACGATTTGGGTCAATTCATCGACTTTCTGGAGGAGAGGGGCGAGCTACGGCGGGTCCAGGTGCCGGTCAGCGCCGAGTTGGAGATCACCGAGATCGCTGACCGGGTCAGCAAATCGGGCCCCAACGTGGCCCTCCTCTTCGAGAAGGTGAGGGGCTACGAAGTGCCCGTGCTGATCAACGCCCTGGGCTCGGAGCGGCGCATGGCCTGGGCGCTGGGCCTGGAGAGCCTGGACGAATTGAGGGCGCGCCTGGAAAAGCTGCTGGCGATGGACGTGCCCCACTCCGTCCTCGACAAGTTGCGGCGGCTGGGCGACCTCCTGGAAGTGGCTCGCTACGGTCCCAAAATAGTTAAGAAAGCGCCCTGCCAGGAGGTGGTGGAGGCGGAAAACCCGTCGCTGGCGCCCTTCCCTGTGCTCAAGTGCTGGCCGGAGGATGGCGGCCCTTTCATCACCCTGCCCCTGGTCGTCAGCCGCGACCCGGCCAGCGGGCGGCGCAACGTGGGCATGTACCGCCTCCAGGTTTACGACGAACGCACCACGGGGATGCATTGGCACCTGCACAAGGGCGGGGCCGCCCACTACCGCCGCAGCGAGGGGAAGGACGAACGCCTGGAAGTGGCCGTCGCTCTGGGGGGCGACCCGGCTACCATCTACGCCGCCACCGCTCCCCTGCCGCCGGGCATCGACGAATTCCTGCTGGCCGGCTGGCTGCGTCGTGCTCCCCTGGAACTGGTCAAATGCGTCAGCGTCGATCTGGAAGTGCCGGCCCACAGCGAGATCGTGCTGGAAGGCTACGTCGAGCCAGGAGAGCGCCGCCTGGAAGGGCCCTTCGGCGACCACACCGGCTATTACAGCCTGCCCGATATGTATCCCGTCTTTCACATCACCACCATCACCCACCGCAAAGACCCTATCTACCCGGCCACGGTGGTGGGACGACCGCCCATGGAAGACGCCTATCTGGGCAAGGCCACCGAGCGCCTTTTCCTGCCGCTTATCAGGCTGATCCTGCCGGAGATCGTGGATATCAACATGCCCCCCGAAGGCGTTTTCCACAACCTGGTCGTCGTGTCTATCAAGAAAGAGTACCCTGGACAAGCCAGAAAGGCGATGTATGGCCTGTGGGGGTTGGGACAACTGATGTTCGCCAAGAACATCGTGGTGGTGGACGAAGGGGTGAACGTCCACGATCCTTCTGAGGTGGCCTGGCGGGTGACCAACAACATCGACCCCCGCCGTGACGTGGTCATCGTCGATGGCCCCCTGGACGCCCTGGACCACGCCGCGCCTCAAGCCTATTATGGGAGCAAGATGGGCCTCGACGCCACCGCCAAAGGGCCGCTGGACGGTCATCCTCGGGAGTGGCCCAGGGATATCGTTATGAGCGAGGACGTAAAGCAGTTGGTTGATAAGCGTTGGGAAGAATATGGCATTTAGGCTTACTTATAGGCTGACTTGAGGGAGAAATGGCCAGGAGAAGCAAAAGAAAAAAGAGTAAGCCGACCAGGAAGGGGAGTAGACCTCCGGTGAGACCGCGTAGGAAAGCGCCGATCTTTGACGTTGGGGGAGGCATGGGGCCAGCGGACGCTATGGTGAAGCTTGTTCAGCCATATTTAGATCTGACGGATGGCAGTCCGGAGCAAGTGAACAAGGTTCTGACCCTGGGTATGACAGCTTGGAATCTGGACCTGCTACCACCCGAAGAGCGTGAGAAACACCTGCAAGAGATCATCGAAAACGAGGGGTGGTCCGGGGAAACGGCCGAAGATTTCAGGGCGGTTGTCAACATGCTGATGGAGCGCAAGCGGGCTTTGGGCATACGCTGAAAGAGGCTTTGGAAAAGTATGTCTGGACTGCGGGTCCTTTTAGAGGCGATCAAATTCGAGCACACCGTCTTTGCTCTGCCTTTTGCCTATCTGGGCATGGTGCTGGC
>CAZYHC010000171.1:0-2854 GCA_964646625.1 uncultured Anaerolineales bacterium | reverse complement strand
GTCAATAGCCGCGAGCTTATTGCCGAGCCTGATCCTGTCCTTTTGGACGGATAGGAAGAGGTCAACCAGGTCTCTCAGGCTATCTCCTGTATTCATTTGATCTCCCTTCTCGCTTTTTTGGTATGGGCCTCACAAGTGTTATGGCTCGCTTGATGTTCTTGGGTCCCTTGCCATAATTGGCTCGCTCATTACTGATGGATCACTTATCTTACCCGGCTCGCGTATAACCGAGGGGTCTCACAAGCTCTCTGGCTCGCGCAATAATGATGGGTCACGTATCTTATCTGGCTCGCGCCCCGCCGTCGGGCCTCACAGCAATCCTGGCTCACTTTCCTCAGAACGCCCCCGCCGGGTTGCGCTCGGCTATCTGCAAGTACAGGTAGCCTGTTCCTCCCAGTTCTCTGCGCCCGGCGCTGTAGTCGCACTTGACCTGGATGGTGGCCTGGCCTCTCACGGTGATGTCCTCGCCCCTGATCTGCAGGTCTTTGCGGGTGACGAGAGCCGGACAGAGGGTGATGGGGATCAGACCCCTGAGCAGCATGTTGTGCACCACGATCACCGCCTTGCGCCCCTTGCTGGTCGTGCTCTCGTCTCTCTGGCAATTGGCTCTCGCCACCAGGTCGGCAGGGATGGCGACCTCCCGGCAGCCCTCGACCTCGAAGGGCGGCACCAGGTAGCCCAACCCCGTAGGGAAGTCGTAGCCTGGCTGGTAGGCCCCTTTCGTACCGTAGCGGCCCGTCCTGATGGCCGCCCGCCCGTTGGCGGTCGGAAACACGTAGACCTGCCCGGTGGCAAAGCTCACGTGCGCCCGCAAGTCCGATTCCTCGTTGTGGATGCCGTACTCCACTAGCTCTCCGTACCCCAACCTGTCCATCCCTCTCTTTCCTGCCGGGCGAAAAGCTCGACGTAAGCGCAGCCTGGGTACAGCCGCTCGATGACCTGGTAAAGCTCGTCCGGCTTGCGTGAGTGGTCTCGCACCGGGGCCTCGACGACCGAGCCGATGGGCGGGCTGACGCGCTCGTCGAGGGGCGTGAACGAGCCTCGGGTGCAGATCAGGCACAGCTCGTGGCGGCCGCGCACGTACCAGCCTGCCCCTGGCTTCTTCAGGTCGGTCTTGACCCACACCAGGTTGGTCTTGTAGCTGAAGCCCCAGGCTTCGACCACCTGGAAGGCGTCCTCCAGGAGCGGGTTGGTGGCCCACAGGAACAGGACTGCATCGTCGGCCACCTGGAGGCCGATGGTTTCCGGCAGGTCGCAGATGTCCTGGAGGGACATGGTGGGGTAGTGGGCCTCGGCGGCGCCGTGCACGCCGGTGTTGTCGTACTCCCAGGGCGGGTCGGCCAGGACGACGTTGTAGAGGCCCTGGGGGAGAGCAGAGGCTTTTTCCCTGACCCGCTCTCTTCTTATAGAGCGCCGGGCTTCCTTTACCCTCTTGGCCTCGCCTTTGGTGATCTTGTCAGCTACCGCCCGCTGCTCCGCTTCGTCCATGTGGGCCAGGGCCAGCAGGTCGGTCTTGATGTCGCGGATGGGAGTGTGCCTGATGGCCTCGCGCACTTCTGGGGCGATGCGCTCCGAGGGCGACCGCCTCGTCCCTCCAATATCGACTACGTTCATGGTGTAGACTGTCCCATTGCGCTGGACCCTGCGCTCTATCTTATAACCGTTATAAGATAGCTCGGAGCGCAGCTTGCTGACGAAGGGTTGGCTCACTGCGCACTGCCTGGCGATCTCGTTGTCGCTCCACTGTCCCCACTCTGGGTCGTCCAGCAGGGTCATCACTGCCCGGCGCTTGTCGTCGTTAGTCCGCCGCAGGCCGTGCGTCGCATTTGCCCCTACGGAATACAGGATGGCATCTCGCCTGGTGCCGTTGCGGACGGTGGCAACGATGCGGTCCAGGCCCACCTGAACCGCAGCCCGGAGGCGGTGGAAGCCGTCGGCCAGCCAGTAGACTTCACCGTCGTGGAATACTCTTACTGGCGGGAACTGGTCGCCGTTTCTCAGGGCCTGCGCGTATTCGTCCACCACGAACATGTCCATCTGGAGGCGCGGCTGTACGGCTCTATCCAGGGTGATCTGCTCTACGAGTAGTTGCTGTAGCGCCATCTTCATCCCTTGCTGCTGAATCCTCAAGCATACCTGCTTCACAGTTGATCGACCAATGACGATGCCACCTGCTTCGCTTCCACAATATGCCACTCCACCTTATCTCTCGCCAGCGGGCAGGGATGACACCTCTGACAAAGCCACTCCCTCGCTCCCCACTCTGCTGGCCTTCGCCAAAACACCTGGCCACCACATCGCCAGCACCGCTCGCTCGGTGGCTCGCCCGAGCCGCTGTTCCAATTCCAATCGCTGAGGTCGATGATGACTATCTCAACCTCTGGCGCTTCATTCGCCTTCAGGTCGGTGCTGACGGTCATTTTACGCGATCTCCTCAGAATGCCCCTGCCATCAACGCCCGATAAGCGATGGCCGCCCACCACGTCCCCAACACCACCCCGAGTTGCCACCATTTCAGCCCCGAACAGGTTACGAGCCAGACACCCAGCAGGCTCGACGTGGCAGCGTAGGGCGACAATAACGGCGAGGCCGCCACCAGCAGGCGCTCGTCCTGCTGGTGCAAGCCCCATAACAACAGGGCTATCCCTACGGGCACTTGCATGGGCCACAGCCCGGCCCAGACGTTGCGCCCGACCTGCCACTCGCCGGGCCAGGCCGCTTTGATTTGCTCGAGCATCTCCAGCGGCCAGAAACCGAAACAGGCCACAGATACGGTGACGATCAGCAGCGTCAGGCTGACGGCGATGGGCAGGAAGAGGCCCGCCAGCACCAGGGCATCGACCTGGCCGTGATA
>CAZYHC010000170.1:0-2900 GCA_964646625.1 uncultured Anaerolineales bacterium | reverse complement strand
GCCAACATTCTTACACGTTCTTACATTCGGTCGCATTGTTATAGGTTTCCGACCGCGAAAGCCCGTTCTGAAACTATCGCAGTTCTCCAGTGCGGGGGGCAAAATAAAAACGTAGTGCATGGCAGGAGTCCTACATACTTATGCGCTATGGATGGGAGAATGGCAGGATTCCTACATATATACACGCTACGTTTGAGAACTATTTGCCCTCTTTCAAAACATCTTCAGTTGCGTCATCCCCATCGGATCGAAATCCACCGGCGGTCTGGGGATAGGCTTCGTTTCTTTCTTCACTTCTGCCTCCGCGACAACCGCCCCCCGGAACAGGCTCCCCAGGTCAACCGGAAGGCCCTCCATCACCGACCTCATGAGCTGCGAGGTAAAGTCCTCGGTGGCGTTCATGGCCGCCAGGCCCTCGGCCACCTCCCCATCTATCAGGCTGGCCGCCCGCAGCCTGGCCGCGATCAGGGTCAACGCCTGCTCCTGCATACTCTCGGTGTAATGCAGAAAGATGACCCGCACCGGCTTCTCCTGCCCCAACCGCCACGACCGCCGGGACGACTGGCGCAGGGTGTACAGGCTGTACTCGATCACCCGCTTACGCAGTTATAGGTTTCCGCTGCCAAAAACCCATGCCGAAACTATCCCCAACGCCGGCCAAAAGCGCCAGCCAGAGCGTTGCCGGTTGGGGTCTGTTAACTCTCATCCGACAACGCTCTCACTCAGCCCCAGACCCGCTTGACCTGTTCTCCCAGACTGGACGGCCACCCAAGCTCGGCCAGGGTCGCTTTACTGCGAATGATACGCGTGTAAACGCAAACCGCCGATTTGCTTATTCCCAGGGAGAGGCCGATCTCACGATAGCTTTTGCCCTGGGCCAGCCCATCGAGAACCTGCTTTTCCCGCTCCGTTAGATAGGAAGCATCTGACTCCGGCCAGGGAAGGCTGTCTCCCCCCAAAACCCTGACCAAAATCTTTTGGCGCAGTTCTCGTTGTGCCAGATACACGGTGGATTCCCGTTTGCCAAGTACTTCGCCCAATTCGGAAATAGACAGCCCCTCCCGATACCCTCGCAAAAGGACTCGTTGGGTGTCGGAGTAATCCTGGTGGGCATAGATGCGTTCGATAATCTCCCGCAGAGCAACTATCATCGGGATTTGATCGGCACGCTCGTCCCCCCCCAACCACTCCAGCGGAGATGAGCCGTCGGGATCCCCATCTGGCCGGGGCGACAGATCGCTGATGTTCTGAGTGCGGACGTGCCGCTTGCGTTGATGAGTCGGCCAGGTACGATCCACCGAACTACCCCGACAGGCGGCGCGGTGCATGGCGCACCTGGCCTCCCTGAATAGCCAACGTTCGTTCGTTACGTTCTTCTGTTGAGCCTCCCAGACAGCCATTGCCGCCTCTTGCAGCAGATCGTCAGGCTCCACGTAAGCCTGGGCGTATTTGCGGGCCAGGGAGCGCAGCGCAGGGTGGGTATAAACCTCCTGATAGGAAGCCACTTCTGGTTTAAGCGCCATCGTCGCACCCCCTGGGAAGAAGAATTTCCTGCACCACCCTCAGCCACCACGATGGCTGCCGATGGAGGACGTAACCCTGCACGTCCCCCTGGGAAGACAGCTTCCGCACCAGGTCGCCGTGGTGGGTGTAAGTTCTGTCGCTGTAGCTATACTTCCTCTCCTCCTCGACCCCTGCCAGGCCCCTCTCCCAGAGCTTCTCCGCCCACTCCGCTTTAAAAGGGATAGGGATAGCCCTATTTAAGCGGGCGAAGAAGCTAGCGGGCGGTCCCTGGTGGCCTGCCGGGGCCAGCAGATACACCGGCGGCTCTACGGAGATGCCTGCCGCCCTGGGGTGCACCATCACCATATCCAGGAGATCTTCGACTCTGCTGGTGAAGGTGCGGTAGCGCACTCCTTTCTCCAGGCGGGGATAGCTGTGGTCATCTATTCTCACCTCGTAGGAGCGGCCGCGCCTCTTCTCGGAGAGCGCCGCCCAGATGGCCCGGACAGTGGCCGTGGGGCCCAGGAGGTGCAGGTAGACCAGGTGGTCGTCGCGCACGAAGCCCAGGCAGGCGGCAGAGAAGCCCTTGTAAGTTATCTTCGATAGCATGACGGTCTCCTCACAGCAGAAGCCCCCGCTCATTTGGCGGGGGCCTCTTTACTCACTGGCCTGGCGACATCATCGCTCTGGCCCGTTCTCTCAGCTCCTCCTCCTTCATCGCCAGCTCTCTGCCCATCTTGGCGATGGCCTGGCTCAAGGCGGCCAGCACCTCTTGAAGCCTGTACTGGCGCAGCACGTCGGAGGCGTCCCACTCTCCGAGGAGGGTGAGCGTCCTGTCCTCCTTCGGCTCGAGCGGCGGGGCGCTCCACTCTCCGCTGGCCTCGAACTCCAGGAAGCGCCCTGCGGCGTTCAGCGCCAGCAGCCGCCCTCGGAACTCTCCTGCGGCGTCCTCATAGGGGTGCGGGCCGCTCGCTATCCTTTCCGTGCCGTCCACCAGGACGATGCCCGAAGTCTCGCCGCAGTCCAGGTCCTGAACCAGGTGGGGCAAGAGCGGCTTCAGCACGTACAGCACGCCCCGAAGAGCCGCCGCCTCCCTGCCCACCACGACCTCTTCCAGCGCAGCCAGGGCCTCGAGCTGCCCGGCCAGCTTCTCCGCTGTCTTTTCAAGCTCGGTCAAGTCCATCGCAAGTGACCTCCCTCTCTAATGCCCCAGCATGGCCTTGATCTGCTGCCGCTCCAGCCTCTCCACCTGCACCTCACCGAACCGCGACAGCTTGCGCCGCACCTTGCGGGCCACGTCGGTGATGCGGCGGCTTTGAGCCTGGCCGTTGCCGCCTGCCACGCCCAGGACGGCCTCGTTGTCGCCGTAGATGATCAGGGCGCAGCTACGAGCGTCT
>CAZYHC010000169.1:0-2929 GCA_964646625.1 uncultured Anaerolineales bacterium | reverse complement strand
GACTAAAGCGACCTTCGATACGTGGGTCAAGGACACCCACGTCGTCTCGCGCCAGAATGGGCATTGGACTATTGCGGTCACAAGCTCCTATGCGAGAGATTGGTTAGCAAACCGTTTGCGGAACATTATCTGTGATACCCTCAGTGGCTTAACCGGAGAAAGCGTTGAGGTAGAGTTTGAGGTGGTGATGTCGAAGCAGGAGGGAGGAGAATGTCGAAATCGCTGACTGTCACGTTGCCGAGGAAGCTCTACGGGGCGCTCAAGGCCAAAGCAGTCAAGGATGGGCAACCCCTGGCCGAAATGGTACAAGACCACCTGGCGAAGCTGGTCGGAATGAAAACGGCGCTGGTACGGGCCAGGAAAGAGCGCCGCCGGAAGCGCGAGAGACGCCGCAAGTTGAGGAGAATGTAAGATGACCTATACTCCACACGAAATTACCTCCCATACTGACGTTTACTCCCATCCCACACTTCGCTACCTGGCCCGCCAATATGCTCAACGCTACCTGACGCCGGATGATCTCCTGCAGGAAGCAGCCTTTGCCGTCTGGGAATTCCTGCAACGCAGAGAACCGCCAAATCAAGCCTATCTTCTCGCCGTCGCTAAAAATGCCATGCGCGACGCGTCCTGGTCTGGAGCATCCATCGATAAACCCTGGAGCAACTATCGTCGCTTAAATGCTCCTGTCATACACAGGTGCTCAGATCTTTCTTGTGCTGATGGCAATGAGGTAGACCCGGTGCTCCTGTTTGGAGAGGACAAACGCTCCAGTCAGTTCCCTGCTATTGTGGCGCTGCGGGACCTCATCGAGCGTATCTACTCCTACGATGGATACCATCCAACCGACAAGACCATATTAAAGGCTCTCAGAGCGGGACTCAGTTACGAAGAAATCTCCGGTTTTCTCAGCCTGACTCCTGCTGAGTTCCGACGCAAAATGCGACAACTACGGTTCAAAGTCTTGATGAACGTGTTTGGCGGGAGAGATGTCCGTCTACGCGACGTGGACCCTGACCGCCTCCAATTATCTCCACAGGAGGCCAGCATACATCGTCTGTTGCTTGAGGGCCTTTCGCATCTCCAGATTGCTCGCCGTATGGGGCTTCGCAGAGAGCACGTATCCTACATCGCTCGCTGGATTCGCTCCAGGCAGGCACTGGTCAACCTGGGCCTTCCCCCCAAGCAACACAACAAAGACGGCAAAGCTGCAAACAGAGCATGGATTTAAAGGCCCAATATCACGTGTGTGGTAGAGGGGGCAGTAGAGCAGGAGCTGCTGAGGCCGAGGACTTTGACCCGGACGTGGAGGAGTTGGCGGCGTGAAGGTGGCGAATTTAGCCGCCTGAACGCTGGAAAAGCGGAAGTAAGTGACCCCATTTTTCAAAAGTCGTGGTATGATAGAAGTAGGGAATGGCTTATTTTTTTGACAGGTGGGTGTAAACACATACAGCATTTACACCAGGAGGGAACCATGCCCAAAAGGATAACCGTCAAAGTGACCGAGAAATTGCACCGTGAGGTCAGGGTCAAGGCCGCCCAGGAGGGCAAACCGGTATCGGTGATAGTCCGCAGGCTCTTGCGGAGGTGGGTAAGAGGGTTGGAGGGAGGCAGTGATGATTTTCGTAACGGTGGCTAACCAAAAGGGCGGGGTGGGGAAAACCACCACCGCCGTCACCCTGGCTCATGGGCTGGCGCTGAAAAACTACAACGTGCTGTTGGTGGACCTGGACCCCCAGGGACAGTGTAGCTCTCACCTGGGACTGGACCAGGAGCCGGGAGTATTCAACCTGCTGCTCAACCGGCCCCCCATGCGGGACGTGGTGCGCACCACAGGCCGGGCCAACCTCTGGATACTGCCCGGCAACAAGCGCACCAAAACAGTCGAGACCGTGATGGCTATCGAGCAGCAGTCGGTGGCCACCCTGCGAGCAATGCTGGAGAAGAAGATCAACGGGGGACAATTGCATTACGTGATACTGGACACCGCCCCCTCCGCTGGCGGCCTGCAAGAGAACGGCCTGTGGGCGGCTGACCTGCTGCTGATCCCTTCCGCTGTGGACCACCTGAGCCTGGAGGGGGTGGCCGAAATCCTGAAGACGCTGAAGACTCTGCAGCGGCCCAACCGACCGATAATACGAATGCTCCCCACCTTCTTCGACGAGGTGACCAGGGAGAGCAAGGCCAACCTGGACAGGCTGCGGGAAGACTTTGAGGCCGTGCTCTTCGAGCCGATCCACAGGGCAGCAGCGTTACGGGAGTGTCCGCCCCTGGGCCAGACCATCTTTGAGCACGAGCCAGGCAGCCGGGCGGCGAATGAGTATGCGGCAGTGGTATGGGGGGTGCTGGATGCCTTCAAAGACTGAAGAGCGGCGAGACCCTTTCAAGGGGTTGGAGAGTGGCGAGCCGGCGGAAGACCTGGGCCTTACCTCGCCCACGCCGTCGGCCCTGACCAGGCGACCTAAGAACGGAGGGCGGGAGACGCCTGTCCGGCCTGCGGAGAAACGCCGCCGGGCCCGGCAGTTAACGGTGACTTTTTCCGATGAAGATATTCCCCAGCGGTTGCGTGTGTTAGCGGAGCAGTGGGGCATGGTGGCTCCCGATGGCCGGAGCCCCCGCGTCTCTGCTTTGGTAGAATATCTGCTCTTGCCTCGGTTGGAAGCGGCAGAGGCAGGGGAGATAGACCCGCCAGAGGAGTAATGGTGGTTGTTCTACGGAAACCGGGAAATTCCCGTATAAGGCCCATCCTGGCGTGTTCCCTCCGCAAGCGGTACGCTTGCGGAGTACGCAAGTGGTAGGCTTGCGGTACGCTTGCGTATACGCTTGCGTAGGGTGTGAGAAAAGCCCGATTCCACCATACAAACATACACGCGCCTGAAACCACCGCTCCGGGGCGATTCTGGAGGGCCTTGGTACAAATTTCACGAACGGA
>CAZYHC010000168.1:0-2956 GCA_964646625.1 uncultured Anaerolineales bacterium | reverse complement strand
TGACCCGTATGCTTTACGGCCTCGACGTGCGCCAGCCCATCGGGGGCGATTTCGGCTTTTCCGGGCGCCTCTCCGAAACGTACCTGGTCAAAGATGTCTGGGAGAGCAACAGCGAACGTTCGTTGTTGGTGGCTCGCTTCGGCATCGACATTTGGATGACCACCACCGCCATCAACGAGGGTTTTCGGGTTGGTCAGGCCAACCTGGGGGCCAAGATTCACGATGCCAAAGACCCGGCTCAGGCGCTGGGCCCTATGTTTGCCCAGGTAGTGGGCACACTTTTCAGTCTGATGGCCCTCTACGAAGACAAATGGCCGAAGGTGCAGGGACACCGGCCTGCGGCGGTGCACGGAGCGCCGATAGATGTGGAACCGGAGCCTGTCAAGGTCACCCAGAAGGCCATGATTGATAAATTGCGGGCCGGCCTGGTGGAGTACGAAACCTGGTGGACACAAATCCTGACCGAAGAAAATTTGAGGGCCGTCGAAGATATGGCGGCCATGGACGACCAGGATTACCGTTTCCCGGCGGAACGGTGGGCGCCGCTGGTCTACGATTTCGCTGTGGCCTACCATAAAAGTGGATTGGAGAGCGGCCAGATCATGGAAGCCATGATCCCCCTTTATTATGGGCGCACGGCCGGGCTGGTGCAGGAAACACGGGATATGACTTCCGACCAGGCCGAAGAGATCATCCAGGCCCAGGCCAGAATCTTTGAGGAAACAAAACCGCTGCTCGTTGAACGTTGGGGAGTGGGGAGTGGAGGGTAGGAGGTATGGAACATGGTTAGTGAGAGCATGGAGCAATACCTGGATGTGATCTACCATTTGGAAGATTCGGGCTCGCCGGTCACTACTTCGGCTTTGGCCGATAGTTTGGGTATCTCACGAGGTTCGGTCAGCGAGATGTTACGCAAGCTGGCCGAACGGGGCCTGATACATCACGAGCCTTATGGCAGTATCTATCTGACGGACGAAGGTCGTCAACGCGCTCAATTCCTGAGCCGCCGTCAACGGTTATGGGAGGTCTTTCTGTTTGAGCACCTGGGCCTGGGCTGGCATCAAGTCTTCACCGAGGCATGTCGGCTGGAGCACGCTACCTCGGAGCTGGTGACCGAGAAGCTGGCCGAATTCCTGGAGCACCCGGCACACTGTCCGCACGGCTACCCCATCCCTTTGACCGATGGAGAGCCGCCCGTCCGCCCCGCGTTGCCTTCTCTGGCTGACCTGAAACCCGGCCAGAAAGGGCAGATAGCCTACATCACCGAGAGACGGTCAGAGGTGTTGAGATATCTGACCGACCTGGGGCTGGTGCCCGGCGCGATAGTCGAGGTAGAGGATAAAGCGCCTTTCGGGGGGCCGCTCACGCTGCGCCTGGGCGAGACGGCCAAAGCCGTCGCTCTGGACATCGCCTTGACAATTATGATTGAGCTATAATGAATGGTGGGTGGGTATAAGTCAGCAGAAGCGATCATTGACTATCTTGCAGGTCTTTGTTATAATATCCCTTAGCCGGGTGGTAGATGTTTCCGAAATGGCGGGGCTGCTGCCGTCCTTATTTTCAATGTAGAAAATCTATAACAGAAAGGAGGAGATGTATAGACAATCAAATTGTGTTGTCAGGTACACAGCTTGCATCAATCAAATAAAAAAAAACAAGAAAAATACAATGGAGGGGATAATTATGAAAATCAAGAGAGTAGTGCTATCTGTGCTGCTGGCTATCACTCTCATTACCCTTGGGGGAGGGATCGTACCGGCCAGAGCGCAGGAACCCATCGTGGTGGGGGCCATCTACAATGCCACGGGCGGGATGTCTTCCATCGATGCGCCGGGGCTGAACGGCTTCCAGTTGGCGGCCAAGCAGATCAACGAGGCGGGCGGTGTGTTGGGGCGGCCGGTCGAGGTAGTGGCTATCGACGGCAAGACCGATCAAACCACCGTCACCAACGCCGTCTCAGAGATGATCGAGGTGCACGGGGCCACGGTGATCGGGGGGCTGAACGATTCGACCTTTGCCCTGGCTGGTGGGGCGGTGGCCCAGGAGGCGGGCATTCCCTTTATCACGGCGGGGGCGACCATGCCCACCCTGCCCGACCTGGTGGGCGATTACTTCTTCATGACCCCTTTTGGGGACGATGCGCAGGCCTACGCCGTAGCGGACTTCGCCATCGACGAGTTGGGGGCCAAGACGGCCTGGGCGTTGGTGGATCAGGCTTACGACTTCACCACCGCTCTGAACGGGTTTTTCCAGGAACAGTTCGTGGAGCGGGGTGGGGAGATCGTGCTGGAGGACACCTACCAGTCAGGTGACACCGACTTCTCGGCCCAGATAGCCCGTGTCCAGGCCCTCGATCCTCAGCCTGACGTGTTGTTTGTGTCGGCCATACCGAACGAGGCGGGGATCACCACCAAGCAGATCCGCGAGGCAGGGTTGACCCAGCCCATCCTGAGCGGTGACGGGTTTGATACCCCGCTGATCGCCGAAGTGGCCGGGGATTTGGCTGATGATGTGTACTACTCGACCCACGCTCTGGCCACCGCCGATAACCCCACTCCCAAAGTGCAGGACTTTGTGAGTGCGTACGAAGCGGAGTACGGTCATCCGCCGGAGAACGCCTTTGCCGCTCTGGGGTACGACTGCATGAGCCTGATCGCCGACGCCATCGAGCGGGCCGGTTCTGACGAGCCGGGCGCCATTCGCGATGCACTGGCAGCGACGGAGGGTTTCGAGGCGGTAACGGGGATCATCACCTACGAGGAAGGCAAGCGCATTCCGACCAAGAGTGTGACCATCATCCGGGTTCAGGACGGGGTGTACAGCTTCGTCACGGAGATCATACCCGGGGCCAAGGTGGCTGTGCCCACCGGTGAGCCTGTCGTGGTGGGGGCCATCTACAACGCCACGGGCGGGATGTCTTCCATCGATGCGCCGGGGCTGAACGGCTTCCAGTTGG
>CAZYHC010000167.1:0-3000 GCA_964646625.1 uncultured Anaerolineales bacterium | reverse complement strand
TCCTCGGAGATGTAGGCCACCTGGAAACGTTCCCACCGCCCTTTGCACACCAGCAGAAAGTCGCCGCGCCCCGTCAACCGTTCGGCCCCGGTGCCTGCCAGACCGCTGGCTACCCTGGCATCCTCCGGACTGGTCACGCTGCCCACCAACCGCACCGGGAAGTTGGACTTGACCAGCGAACCGATGATGGCGGCGGTCGGTTTCTGGGTGCAGGCCACCAGGTGCAGCCCGGCCTCTCGCCCGCGCTGGGTGAGGCGGGTCAGCACCGATTCCACCTCTTTGCCCCCCACCAGCATCAGATCGGCCAACTCGTCGATGAAGATCGCTATCCGCGGCTGATTGACCTGGTGGTGGTCGCGGTTTTCCATCTCCTGTACCAGACGGTGCAGAACTGCCCTCGTCTCCTGGGGGTCGTCCACGATAGGTTGCAGCAGGTGAGGGAGGCCCTGGAAAGGAGCGAACCCTCGGCCTTTGGGGTCGATGAGGACCAGTTGCACCTCCCCCTGGCGGTTGTGCAGGGCCAGGGAGGCGATCATGGTGCGGGCCAGGGCCGTCTTGCCTGAGCCGGTGGTGCCGGCGACCAGGACGTGGGCCACCTCCGGGCTGGGGAGCCGGAGCAGGATGGGCACTCCCCGCTCGTCCAGGCCCAAAACGGCGCTGTAGGGGGGGATGTGGGCCAGCCGTTTACACAAGGGTAAGAGGTGCACAGTCTGCGGGGCAGTAGGGCGGTTAAAGGCCATGCTTTTTTCGCTCCCATTCTACACGTTTCCGCAACCCCAAGGGCAGTTCTTTGGGGTCCGCTATGTATATCTGGTACAACTGGTATTGATGATGAGTCAGATAGTTTGTCTTCTTGTCTGCGTCGCTCTTCACGTTGTGCAGCACCACGAAAGCCAGCAGCGCGACGGCCATGAGCAGAGCCAGCAGCGCCACGATAGGCGTGACGCCAGACTCTAAGGCTTTCATCCTCATCGCGAAACCTTCAGCCTGTGCTCGCTTGATGTCTGCCCCGTGCTCAACCCGGGCCTGGTCCACCAGAGCTTTGGACTGTATTCTGGCTATCTCCAGGTCGGCTGTAACCTGGAGCCTGTGTATTTCTTTCTCCAGCTTCAGCCGCTCGCGCTCGGTTTGGGCGTGCAGGCGGTCAGCCTCGCGCAACGTCTTTTCCGTCTGAATAGCCCGAAGCCGGGCCGTCTCTGCGTTTTCCTCGATACGTGTCCTTTCATTCGGGTCACAGGCAGTCAGGATCAGCAGCAGCCCGAAAAAGCCAATGATTGACAGGGTGGTTTTTACTTTAGCCATGCGTTTTTCTCCCTTCACTTTCTACGCACAGCCCCACGCGCTTTTGAGCACGCATAGGCAGAGTGAGCTGTTCGTATATCCCCGATTGCCATTACTACGATGCTCCCAATGATGATGCCGGGCGGTATCAAGCAACCGGCGGCCACTATCGAGATGATTATCCTCAGTAGTGTTGACATAAACCCTCCCGTCAGGCAGTCAGTCGCCCCGTCGGGCAGTCAACGGGGAGGTATTGACCGGTGGGCGGCTCATTGATAGGGAAGTAGTTTCGGTCTCGACCGCCTCCTCCACGATCTGGCGAATCCGCTCGATAGATTCTGCATTCACTCCCTCTCGAAAGGTCCAGCCGTTTGGGGCCTCCTCGACCAGGCGCCACTCCGCCAGAGTATTGATCAGGACGCGCCAATACCTCTTCGTCACTCGATGGCCCGAAGAGAGGCAGACTCGATCCTCGTCCGGTGGGCACCACGCGCCGTCGCGGGAAAGCCCGCGAAACAGGGAAAGGTGCGCGAACTCCAATGCATCATAGAAACGCTGACTGATTCTAGCCTGGGGCGCACTTTCCTCCGGCAGCCATTCCTCCTCGTCCATGATTTCCATGGTAGCCACCTCGACCCCATTGCGCCGCAAGGGGATAGGGCGCGGCTCGATGATCGTTTCGGTGGTAGTGACCGGCATAGCCACCTGCGCCATTATGGAGGCGATTGGCGGAGTCGGATACAATGGGTTCTGCACCTCACGAGCTAGCCTTTGAGCCAATAGCGCCGCCGCCAGTTGTGAGACCATCCAGGCCGCAAACGCATAAGCCTGCCACTCCTCTTCGATCAGGAACAGTGTGAGGAGCCACTCTTCCATCCAGAGCGCCCCGGCCAGGATTTCCACGTGCTCCAGAGGATGGTCCGACCTGCCTCGGAGCATGATGCGAAAGGCACCCGTAATGAATAGGGCCAGAGTGGTCATTTGTAACAGAATTACGAGCACTGGCCACAATCCATCTCCGTGGCCATATGCCTGCTTTGCCAATTGACGTACCAGAAAAGCCAGGCCACCGAGACACCAGATGCCACAAGCGGCCAGGCCGATAGCCTGGAGCAAGGGCGTCCAGAACTCGGCCTTCGGTCCGTATTCTTTGTGCTCTGAGGTCTCTGGCCTGGCGATAAATGGAGCAATGTAGGACCAAGGATCAGGCTCGTTCTTTTTGCTGAACATCTCTCTCTCCCATCTATGCCGCTTCCTTTTCCTTCTCCACGCCCAGCCAGAAGTAGTTGGGCAGGACGTTGCGCTTGCCCCGTACCAACACGCCGTTGACCCTGAAGCCGTCCTCGCCCAGGGTCTCGCTGTGCCGAGCGGCGTTGACGAAGCAGGTGTTGGGAGCGTGGCCGAACTTCTCCCGGTACTTCTGGGCTGCCAGCTCGACCTTCTGCTTCAGGGTTCGCTTTTCGTCGTTGTCGTACCACATCCACCCCACTTCCAAGATTCAACTCTCCTCGTCGGGGCAAACCCACTTCACCGCGTGCTTACAAACCAGGTAGACCTGGCCGCCCGCCTTGACGAACAGGTTGTAGCGGTCGGTGGCCACGTACACGGCCTTCATGACCTTTCCATCCAGGAAGGCGATCTTGACTGGCTGGCCCACCAGGGCCTCCAGGTAGGTGTCCTGGGTCAGTTTCTTTGCTTCGTTCGACATGTCTACTCCTC
>CAZYHC010000166.1:0-3008 GCA_964646625.1 uncultured Anaerolineales bacterium | reverse complement strand
TCGTGAAGCACCATCTCTATGCAATTGGCCTGATAGTCCAGTAGACGACGCATGATAAGCCTTCACTTACATCTCCCATTATTTCATCCCTATGGCAGCAACAGGTTGAGGGAAAGGCACCACCTTGCCCCGCCGGGCGGCCTTGCGCTTGCGCGGTATGGGCTGGGGTTGGGCGGCGAGACGCAGAGCACAACCGGCGCATTCCTTCGGGTTGGCGACGGGCATCACCTTAACAGCACAGGCCGCACGATGGAAAGAGACCGAGGGTGGCTCCTTGTCCCAGACCTCGGTGTGGCCGCCGTTGTAGCGCACCACGATGGGCGAAGGAGAGCTTTTTTGCAGAGAGAAACGCAGGTTGTCGCAGGATACGCTTTTGGCCGGGCACTCGCGGCATAGATTGGGGGAGACCTCGTTGTCGCCCTGGACGATTTTGGCGCAGACGATGCGCCCATCGTCGGCCACGCTGCGATGTAGACATAACCCGTTGTCGCTCATGGAGAAATCACTCATAGTAAAGCCCTCTCGTTAAAAATTGTCCGCTCGCTACAACTGGCGAAGAACGGCCACCACCTGGCCCTGAATCTCCACGTTGGCGGGATGATGGTAGATAGGCTCCATGGTCGGGTTAGCCGGTTGAAGGCGGACGCGCCCCCCCTCCAGGTAAAATCTCTTCAGGGTAGTTTCCTCCTCGTTCTTCAGGCGGACGGCCACCATATCCCCGTTATGAGCCGTTTGCTGGTGCTTGAGGATCACGATATCGCCATGTTCGACCAGGGCATCGATCATGGAGTTGCCTTTGACCCGCAGAGCATAAAGTCCCTCTTGCTCCTTGACCAGGTCACGGGTAACCCGGATGGTGTTATCGGGATCGCTTTGTTCAAAGGATATAGGTTCACCAGCAGCAATCTGCCCCAGAAAAGGCACCTCGAAGGTAAAGGCGCCCCCTTTGAGCAACCTGATGCCGCGCGGGGTGTTGGGCGTGATGTGGATATAGCCCTTTTCTTCCAGTATCTTCAGGTGGTAACTAACCTGGGATTTGGTGCTAAGCCCCAGGCCACTGTGAAGGATTTCATCGTAGGTGGGTGGATAGCCATTACGGGCGATGAAATCGCGTATAAAGCGGAAAATCTCCTTCCGACGTTTGCTCAAGTTAGACATCTCGCACCTCCTCGTCATTAGCCACAGAGAGCACATAGATCAGGGAGGACAAAGCTCCCTTTCCCTGGGTGCTCTGCGTCCTCTGTAGCTTGAATAATAGAACGCATGTTCTAACACCTATTATACCAGAACATGCGTTCTATGTCAAGAGGGCGGAGGCAAATTGATCAAAATTTTAAGGTTTGGCTGTGCGGTAGTCTCCCTCAATGGTGTTGATATGGTATAATTACCCCAATCACACTGTTGAGAGGGACACAATGACTCATAAACGATTGGTAAAGCCTGGGTCCTTCTGTTGGAACAAGGACTGTCCAGACTACGGCAAAGTCAATTACGGTAATATCCGTCGCTTCGGTAAAACCCGCAAAGGGGTTCAACGGTTCGAATGCAAGACGTGTAACACCACTTTCACGTAAACCAAGGGCACGCTTTTCTATCGGCGTCATACGCCTCAGGAGGTCATCCTAGACTGCCTGGCGATGGTAGCTGAGCGCAACAGCTTGGCCGCCATCCGCCGGGTGAAAGGGGTCAAGGAAGACACTGTGCTTGACTGGTTAGGTGAGGCGGTCCAGCACGTTGAAGAAATCGAAGCCCTGTTGCTGGCTGACTATCAACTGACCCGCGCTCAACTGGATGCTCTATGGACTTACGTGGGCCATAAGGGTGAAAAAGGGGGCGCTCGGAAGAAGATGACCGAGGCACCTTTTGGCGTGGCACCACAATAGACATGGATACCCGCTTGCGTGTGGGCCGAGCGATTGGCAAGGACGAAAGCGAAGTTGCTATGGAGTTGATGGAGCAGCTCAAGGCCCGTGGTCATCCCGATGTCCCGCCAGCGATAGCGACCGATGGTCAGGGCGGCTATCGGGAAGCGATGGTCGAGACCTGGGGTTCAGTACCTGAGTACTCAGGTCGAGGTCGGCCGCCGACGCGCAAGCAAGCGCAGCCCGATTGGCACTATCTACAGGTTGTTAAACATCGGTCCGGGAGTCGCTTGACCGGCATTACCATCAAAGTGGTCTACGGAGACCCGGAAGAAGTGCGTGACATACTAGGCGAGCACACCGCCTATGTGGAGCGCACCAATCTTACTTCTCGCCAGATGAATGGTCGGCTGGTGCGCCAGACCCTTTCCTTCTCCAAGGAACTGGAGATGCTCAAAGCCTCCTGCGCCTGGGAAGATTGGGTGTACAATCTGGCCCGACCGGTTAAGACGTTACGGTTCGAGATCAACGACGGTCAGCGTCGTTGGCAACCCCGCTCGCCAGCAATGGCTGCGGGCCTGACAGATCACATCTGGACAATCAAGGAATTGTTAACCACTGTTGTGGCTCCTGACATCATCAACACTGAATAGGGAGACCACCCATCGCCTTAGTTCGCCATAAACCCTCTTGCCCTTCGGAGACCTGTCTATCCACTCGATCTTCTGGCCGAACTCAGGCGCAAGGTAGAAATGGATGTCATCCGATAACTCGCTCCAGACCATCACACTCCAGGGGTCAGCGTACCAACCGCCGGCGTCCAGCGAGATACCCATGCTCCAGGTGACGAACTGGCTGCACTCGTCACTCTCGAAAGTGCCGAAGTTAGCGCAAAAACAACCACCCTGCTCATCAAGCCAATCTCTCAGTTCGTCAGCCTTGAACTGAACGTACACAGTGCACGTATGCTCGTGATGATTGGAATTGCCATAATAGGCCGCTTGCAAATCCTCTATCCCCCAGTCGGTTGAGGTCAGTTTCACGCTCTTTGTGTCGCAGGCCATTTGGGGCCTCCTTTCGCCATTTACCAGTGTTGAGTCTCATTAAGTCGTACCTCAAAAGTCTCAAAAAGTCGTATCACCCTCG
>CAZYHC010000165.1:0-3248 GCA_964646625.1 uncultured Anaerolineales bacterium | reverse complement strand
AAAAGGCACTGAAGAGATCGAGCCCATCGTGCCCCACACCCTGGCCGATAGCATCTCGGTGGGCATCCCTCGCGACCGCATCAAGGCCCTGCGCGCCGTGAGAGAGACGGATGGAGAGTACGTAACCGTCAGCGACCAGGAAATCCTGGAAGCCATGCGCCTGCTGGCTCGTAAAGCGGCCGTCTTCGGGGAGCCGGCGGGCGTGGCGGGCTTTGCCGGTCTGCATAAGATGGTGCGCCAGGGACGCCTCGATCCCGCGGAGCGCGTCGTGGTGCTGGTCACGGGCAACGGCCTCAAGGACGTGGGCAGTGCTATCCAGGCCACCGGCCGCCCGCACCTGATCGAGCCTGCTATGGATGATCTGAAACGGTTGATGGTCGAGATCGGGTGAGATAAACCAGAGAAAGCCCCCTTGTGACTTGACAGGTGGGGCTTATTGTGTTATAATTATTAGTAGAGAATGATTCTCTGTTAAGGACGAAGGCTGAAAATTCCCATCAGGGAATGGTTGTCACTTAAGGTGGTGTGGTGCTAAGGAGACAGTTCTATGGCCGATCCACAGGCCCGACTGAATGAAATGGTTGCCAGATTGAAAGAACGGGGCTACCGCCTCACTCCGCAGCGGCTGGCTGTGCTCAAGGTTCTGGCCGCAAGCGAAGGGCATCCCAGCGTGGAACAGATCTACGAGCGCGTGAAGGTCAATTTCCCCACCACCAGCCTGGCTACCATCTACAAGACGGTGACCCTGCTCAAGAGGATGGGGGAGATATTGGAACTTAGCTTCAATGCCGACCACAACCGCTACAACGGCAATAAGCCATATCCCCACCTGCATCTGATCTGCATTAAATGCAAAAATATCTTAGACTTCGAAGGCGCTGCCTTGAGCGAACTGCCCCAGGAAGTGGCTCGAAGCACGGGCTATCGGATCGTGAGCCACAGGCTCGATTTCTTCGGCATCTGCCCTCAATGTCAGCAGAAAGAGTAACTCTATGCACTCACTCTCTTTTTTTGGCTTTTATGGAGAATGATTATCTACTAATGTTATATAGCTAATAGGAATCAGATTGATCAGAAAAACATGCAAAAAAGCTGTCGTTGATCCCTTCGTCTGCTGAAGGAGATGAGGCCATGCTAATGAAGTGAAATTTTCGAACACAGCTTCGTCCTTGACTAACAAAACCCAAACTGTCCGTTAAGGATAGAAATAAAGCAGAAAGGAGAATAAGATGGGTACTAAAGGCACAGAGATTGTAGGACTGGACGTTCAGGAGCTTATCGCAGACCTTAATCGTGCTTACGCCGACGAGTGGTTGGCTTGCTACTCGTACACGCACATGGCGCAAGTGGTCACGGGTCGGCCTGCGGTCAAGCACCTTGCGGAACTGCTCCGTGAAACCGCTGCGGAGGAATTGGAGCACCAGGAGGAGTTGGCCGAGCGCATCACACAACTCGGTGGTGAGCCGCTGGCAGATATTTCGAAGTTGGTGGAGGCCAGCAATGAGGGCTATCCCACACCACCGGCGGATGCGACGGACATTGAGGCCATCATCAAGACGGTGATCGAAGCCGAGCAAGGGGCAATCGAGGTGTATAACAAGCTAGCCAAAAAGACGGCAGGCAAAGACCCGATCACCTATGAGCTCATCGTCCACATCCTCGGGGAAGAGGTCGAACACGAGGACGACTTTGAGAATCTAATGAGTTGAATTGGCATGTACGCATCGTGATACTTACTGGGCAAACACCCTGGCGCAAACGAACGCACAACCATGATGACGCGCCAGGGAGGCGTTGTAGACAGGTAATCACACACAACTGAAAGGAGGCAACATTGTGAGTAACGAAAACAAGGGCCCGGTAATGGGCGGAGCTAACAAACCCACTGCCGGCAGAGGCACGTCGATCCGGGACTGGTGGCCGAACCAGTTGAACCTGAATATTCTGCACCAGCATTCCCCCCTGTCCAATCCGATGGGCGAGGACTTCAACTATGCTGAGGAATTCAAGAAACTCGACCTGGAGGCCGTAAAGAAGGACCTCTATGCGCTGATGACCGACTCGCAGGACTGGTGGCCGGCCGATTACGGTCACTACGGGGGGCTCTTGATCCGGATGGCGTGGCACAGCGCAGGCACATACCGCATGGGCGACGGCCGCGGCGGCGCAGGAACCGGCAACCAGCGTTTTGCGCCCCTCAACAGTTGGCCGGACAATATCAACCTCGACAAGGCGCGCCGGCTGCTCTGGCCGATCAAGCATAAATACGGCCGCAAGATCTCCTGGGCCGACCTGATGATCCTCGCCGGCAACTGCGCGCTGGAGTCGATGGGATTCAAGACCTTCGGTTTCGGCGGCGGGCGCGAAGACATCTGGGAGCCGGAAGAGGACATTTACTGGGGACCTGAGAGCGAGTGGCTTGGCGACAAGCGCTACTCCGGTGATCGGGAACTCGAGAATCCTCTCGCCGCCGTGCAGATGGGCCTGATCTACGTCAATCCGGAAGGCCCAAACGGCAATCCGGATCCGGTCGCCTCCGGCCGTGACGTTCGAGAGACCTTCGCACGCATGGCCATGAACGACGAGGAGACCGTCGCGCTCATCGCCGGCGGGCACACCTTCGGCAAGGCCCATGGCGCGGGCGATCCGGCGCTGGTTGGTCCCGAGCCCGAGGCCGCCCCCATCGAAGAGCAGGGCCTCGGCTGGAAAAGCAGCTTCGGCAGCGGCAAAGGCGGCGATACGATCGGCGGCGGCCCCGAAGGTGCCTGGAAGCCGAACCCCACCAAATGGGACATGGGCTATCTGAACGTGCTGTTCAAATACGAGTGGGAGTTGGTCAAGAGCCCGGCTGGCGCGTATCAGTGGCTGGCCAAGGACGTGGCCGAAGAGGACATGGTGGTGGATGCGCACGACCCGTCGAAGAAGCATCGGCCGATGATGACCACGGCGGACCTCTCCCTGCGCTTCGACCCGATCTACGAGCCGATCGCGCGGCGCTATCTGGAGAACCCCGAGGAATTCGCGGACGCCTTTGCCCGGGCGTGGTTCAAGCTGACACACCGCGATATGGGCCCCCGGTCACGCTATCTAGGCCCAGAGGTTCCTGAGGAAGAGCTCATCTGGCAAGACCCAGTGCCCGCAGTCGATCATGAGCTGATCGACGAGAAGGATATCGCAGACCTCAAGGGCAAGATCCTGGCCTCGGGCCTGTCGATCTCGGAACTGGTCTCGACCGCCTGGGCGTCGGC
>CAZYHC010000164.1:0-3415 GCA_964646625.1 uncultured Anaerolineales bacterium | reverse complement strand
GACGCTCCTCTGGGTTATCCCAAAACTGGAATCGCCAAAGTTGGGTTTTACGAACACAGGAAAACCAAACGGCAGGTCAAAGGTGGTGTCTTCCGGCTTGATGAAAAAGGCTTCCGGGACAGGAATGTCCATTTCTTTTGCGATGCCCCGCACCAGCGATTTGTCATAGCAGTGAGCAAGACATTGAGGGCCGGCCCCGGTGTACGGGATATCCAATTCTTCCAGTAAAGCGGGCACGTGGAGTTCTTTGCGGGGATCGTTGTTATAACCCTCATCGCACAGATTGAGGACTAAGTCCACTTTTCCCATCAGTTTTATCAGGTCGTGAATGAGGGTATCGTGATTGGTCAGGTAGGTAAAGCGGTATCCTTTCAGTTCCCTTAGAGCGGCCTTCAACTGATCGATGGTGTAGAAATCGTCGTCGTCAAACACCCGGAACGGTTTTAGGGGATCGGGCCTGCTCGGGTCGCCTAAGATTACCATCGTGTTTCTTATTGCTTTTTTAGGTTTCTTCTTAAGCGGGGTCCACTCCTTTCTAACCAACGCTGTAACAATGATGCGCTGCTGCATCATACCTAAGTCCTGATTGCGTTGGGAGTCGGGAGAAAAATCGCCATGATAAGTGAAGTCACTAAACCCCGCTGTTTTCATGAGTTCAGCAATGCTTTTGTGGGAGTACAGCCTTTCCGCATAGAACTGGTCTGCAATCACCCCTTTTTCCACGTGGGTAATGACCTCTCTGGATATCAGCCGTTGCTCATCCAGGGAAAGGGAACGTTCTCTACAAACAAAAAATTTTTTATCTATCCATTCCCAGGAGCGGGATTGGAAATGCTCTCTCAAATGTTCGCCATCCGCAACGTCGATAAGCAGTCTGCCCCAGGGTTTCAGAACTCTAAATACCTCTTTGAGCACCCTCAAATCATCCTGGATGGTCTCAAAGTAGCCAAAACTGTTCCCCAGGATCATCACCACATCAAAGGTATCAGGTAGATAGGGGAGCTTTCTGGCATCCCCTTCTCGAAATTTAACATTCAGGCCTTCTTTTTTGGCATTCGCTTTAGCCCTTTGAATCAGATAGTGAGAGCGGTCAAGCCCTTCAACGTATTGGAAGCCTCTCCTGGTCAGTTCCAGAGAGTGACGTCCCTGCCCGCAACATAGATCTAAAATTTTATCTTCTGGCGAGAGCTTTAGATTCTCGGAGAACAGGTCCACCTCCTGGCTGGTGATTTTCTGGTCTTCCACCACGTCGGCGTCGGTTTTCAGGTAAAGAGAGTCGAAAATGCCTCGCCACCAATCCGGGCGAACGTACACCTCAAGATCTGAGACAGGGCCTAATACCTTTCTGCGGCCTTTGTCGTTTTTTTTCGACTGTGGCGGTTTATCTATAGATGTTTTTTTGGTCATAATTTTCCTCTCTATATTTTTAGGATATATTAATGAGCTTTTGTATTCTGTAAAGCCTCTGCTCTATTCATAGCTCTCATCCTCCACATTCACTAATGTCTGCCAGGGCCTCAGACTGGCCTCGGCATCCGCAGACCTTTTTGCTATACTTGGCCTTCTCGGGGAACGATTGTCTCGCTCTGGCTGCGGCCTGGCCGGTGGGCGGAATCGAGTGAGGCTTTGTTTATTAACACCATGGATAGGGTGTCTTCGAGCTCTATGTTATTATACCGCGATTGCCCCTCACATGCAAAACGCAGATGCGAAATTCATCCCGCAAGCCATGAGGCCCTCCAGAATTTTCCCAGAGAAGGCGTCCCCCCAAAGTTCAAGACAGGTTCGGTTGACAAGACGCTCGTTTCGTGATATATTTAGCGTATATCAACTTGTAAGAAAGCAGGGGCAATGAAAAGTATGAGAAGCAATTACACAGCCCTTTTAACGCCCACGTTCAGGGTGCTATCCGACGCTCAGATGGAGGAGATCCACCTGGCTACCCTGGAGATCCTGGAGCGGGTGGGGGTTTCCGTGCCTAACGCCGAGGCCCTGGAATTGTTGGCTGGGGCCGGAGCGGAGGTGGTCGGTGGGGACCGGGTCAGGATACCTGCCTTTTTGGTGGAAAAGGCGGTGCGCAGCGCCCCCAAGCGGGTCGTGTTGTGCAACCGTTCTGGGGAGAGGGTCATGTTCCTGGAGGATAACCGCGCCTACTTTGGCCCCAATGCCGATTGCCCGGACTACCTCGATCCCTTCACCAGAGAGCGGCGGCCTTACGTCTCCGAGGATGTCAAGGCTATGGCCCGCGTCTGCGATTACCTGCCGCACATGGATTTCATCCTGGAGGCGGGCCTGTCCAGCGACGTGGAGGACGAGATGCTCGCCGATCGGGTGGTGTTCCAGAACCTGGTCACCAACACCGAGAAGATCATCGTCTTCTGCTGCGGCCCGGCCGAGGGCTTCAGAGACATCGTGGAGATGGCCGCCATAGTGGCCGGAGGCTACGACGATCTACGTCGTAGTCCCTTCATTGTCCACTACTCTGAGCCTATTTCCCCCTTGCAGCACTACCCCGATGGGCTGGAAAAACTGCTGCTCTGCGCCGAGCTGGGCATCCCCCTGGTGTACATCCCCATGCCCCAGGCCGGGGCCACCGCCCCGGCCACGATGGCCGGCACCCTGGCCCAGTGCAACGCCGAAACCCTGAGCGGGCTGGTCATCCAGCAGTTGAAGAGCGAGGGCGCGCCTTACATCTACGGGGGCATCCCCAGCATGATGGACATGCGCTGGACTACCTATTCCTACGGCGCGCCGGAGTTGAACCTGATGTGCGCCGCCCTGACCGACATGGCCCACTACTACCGGCTGCCCATGTTCGGGACGGCAGGGTGCACCGACGCCCGGGACGTCGATCTTCAGGCCGCGGTGGAGTCGGCCCTGTCCTGCCTGATGTCGGCCCTGAGCGGAGCCAACCTGGTGCACGACACCGCCCTTATGAACCAGGCCACCCTCATCTCGCCGGAACTGATGGTCTTGACCGACGAGATTCTGGGCATGGTCAGGCGCATCATGGGGGGAGTAGAAGTAAACGAGGAGACTTTGGCCCTGGAGGTCATCGCTCAGGCGGGCCCTGGCGGGAACTATCTGGGTCGTGAGCACACCCTGCGGCATTTTCGGGAGATGTGGTATCCCGACGTGTTTGAACGCTGTCGCTACGAGGATTGGCTGGCCGGCGAGCGGCTGAGTATCAGAGAACGGGTCAACCGCAAAACCAGGGATATCCTGGAGAAGCACCAGCCCCAACCTTTGCCCGACGACGTTCTGAAAGAGTTGGCCTCTTTTGAGAAGAAGTGGAGGAGAAGATGACGGCTTTGCTTCAAATAGAGGATTTGCATACTTATTACGGTCACGTTCACGCCTTGCGCGGCATCTCTCTGGAGGTCAACGAAGGGGAGATTGTGACCCTCATCGGGGG
>CAZYHC010000163.1:0-3430 GCA_964646625.1 uncultured Anaerolineales bacterium | reverse complement strand
ACCGAGGCTGGCCCGGCCGAGAACAACGGTTGTCCGCCGCCGCCTGCGCCCGATTCTGACGGCGACGGCTTGACCGACAACGTGGATGCCTGTCCGACCGAGGCTGGCCCGGCCGAGAACAACGGTTGTCCGCCGCCGCCCGTTTAGTCTGGCTTCGGGCAAAACGTCTGGGAGGTACAGGACCTTGTCTTCGCTGATTGTAGTGTGGACGAGGCTCTGTGCCTTCCATATAAAATAAGATAAAAGAACATTATTAGGGAGGTACATTATGAAAGCTTTAAAGTTTTTGAGCCTGGTGCTGATCCTGATCGCCGTTCTCTCCTTTACTGGAGAGGGGGTCAGGGCCGCGCCATATCGACCGATCGCCGGTTTTAGCTCTCAACAATCGACGATCGTCGAAGACGATGCCGGGCAAGGTGCTCAGGCTATCGACCCCGGCTTTCAGGGGAATGCCCTTCCTGAGCCGGAGACAGCCGATGTTGTCTGGATTGCCAACTCTGGGGATGACCCTAACTCCACCGGCGGGTACGGTTCGGTGTCTAAGCTCGACGCCCGCACCGGCCGGGAACTGGCGCGTTACTGGGTGGGGCTGCCGGGTATCCATAACGACCCTTCGCGAACCACCACAGATTGCTTCGGCAACCTGTGGGTGGCCAATAGGGCCTGGGAACCGGGCGAAACCTATCAGGGATCGGTCACCAAGATTCTCCTGTACGGAGGAATCGACCGTAACAGCAATGGGGTGATCGACACTTCCCACGACACGAACGGCGACGGGGTCATCACCCCTGACGAAATGCTGCCCCTGGGCGAGGACGAACGCGTCGCCATCAACCAGCCAGTCGGTGCTCCTGGAGACCGCCCTCGCGCTATAGCCGTAGACTGTGAAAAAGGGGAGGTCTGGGTGGGGCTGTTTTCTCCCAGGAAGTATGTGATCCTGGACCATGCCAGCGGGGCCATCATCAATGATAACGTCGATAACGCCGGATACCGCCCCTACGGCGCCAAGCTTGACCAGATGGGCTATCTGTGGTCAATCAATAACGGCGACCTGACCATCACCAGAATGGATACCAATACGAGGATGGTGGTTAGTATCACTGAGCTGCCCTGCTTCCCTTATAGCATCGATATAGATCAGGCTGGCAGTGTGTGGGTGGGCAACTTGGGCAACCACCCTGATTACGATTGCGAGGAACCTTACAACCAGGGGGGGCTTTTCCGCTTGGATGTCCACTCCGGCGCTCTTATGGATTTCTACCTCCACCCCGACCCTGGCTCCCAAACCCGAGGGGTGGCCGTGGATGGAGATGGCAACCTCTGGGTATCCAACACCCTGGGCAACAATGTGGCCAGATTCGATGTGGCCACCGGGACGTGGGGGCCTACCATTCCTGTGGGTAGATATCCGATAGGTGTTGGGGCCGATGATGACTACGTCTGGACTGTCAACCGGTACGGAAATAGCGTTACCAAGGTCAGCATCCGTGATTATGCGGAGATTGGCACCTATCCAGTCGGTACCAGCCCCTACGCTTATGGAGGTTTTGTCCCCACGATAAGGCCCGAACATCCCAAGGGGGTGGCTGTTGACCCTCAGGCCAACAAGGTTTACGCCGCTTTCCAGGGGCCGGAGAGGGAAGTGGTTGAGGGCGGAGAAACAAAGATAGTAAAGAAATATCCCTTCGTGGCCGTTATCGACGGGGCTTCTCACCAGGTTATAAAAACGATCAGTGAGAATCCGGCCGCGGGCCTGGAGTTGGGCCGGGAGCCTGTGGGAGTGATCTACGCCGCAGGCAAAATCTACGTTACCTCCTTCGCCGAGAATGCTGTGTACGTGATCCAGGATGACAGACTCGTCAACAGGATTAATGTAGGCAGCCAACCCATGTGGCCGGCCTTCAACCCCAACACCGGCAAGCTCTACGTGCCCTGTCACGGCGATCAAACCCTGGCCATCATCGACACCGCCACCGACACCGAGATCACGCGCCTCTCTTTGCTTGATAGCCGCTCCAGAGGAGCCTTTGCCGCCACTGTCGATCCCGTTGTAAATATGGTCTTCGTCACCATGCGCGACGCCCCAAGAGACCACTCTACTTATCATCAGTTGCCCTTTATCATCAAAGCCATCGACGGCAACAGCGATACGTTCCGCGCCGATTACGACTTTGTCAGGGATTCGTGGACCAAAGAGGGTACAGGCAGCCCCTATGCCATCCTGGTCCGACATGCTTCGGACGGATACCCTTATCTCTACACTACCTTCTCCGAGGACTTTCGGCACGCCCAGCCGCCGCCTGTTCCCGACAACCCGGATCGTCTGCGGGTGTTGAGGGTGAGCGGTGGGGAGATGAAGACGGCAGATTTCATAGCCGACATTCCCATGTGGGACCTGGGAGGGTTTGTGGAGGCGGGCATCGCTCACGAGCCTAACCCGGATCGTGTCTATGTAGCCAGTGGGGGATTCTCCTTTGAGCATCAGGGTTGTCCTGCGGATCGACGTGGGGGGTTGTACGTCGTCGATGGGCCGACCCAGAACCTGCTGGGCCGCATCGAGCAGGCGGACGTAATGGTTGACACTCCGCCCCAACCTGGGCCGTTCCCTTTCTGGAATCCCTTTGGGGTGGCCTTCAACCCCACGACCCATGAAGTCTACGTGACCGACCGGTGCCACAATGGGGTGTTTGTTGTGGGGGTGTCCGGGCCTGAGCCTGCTCCCACCGAAGAGCCGACGGAGGAACCTGCCCCTGTTCCCACCGAGGAGGCGACGTCTGTTCCCGTCGATGACCCGGTGGAGGCTCCACCCGCTCCTCCCGACAATCCAGGTCACAATCCCGGCCCACCTGCCGAGAACTGTGAATTGGTTGTCAACGGCGGTTTCGAGGGAGAGGGGGGCTGGAACATCGGCAAAACTCCTCGTCCGGCGGCCTACGTGACCGGCATCGTGCATTCTGGGGCGCGTTCTCTGCGTCTGGGCATCACCGACCAGGGCGATGTGTACAGCTACTCTTCTGCCATGCAGCAGATAACCATCCCGGCTGAGGCCAGCCAGGCCATTTTGTCCTTCTGGTACTATCCCATCTCGCTGGAGGGCTCGAACGCCGACCGGCAACGGGTCATGCTTTTCGCCGCAGATGGCAGTTTCCTGGGTATGCTTCTGGACGAGTATTCCAACGCTCAGACCTGGACTCCAGCCACTTTTGACCTGGCATCCTACAGAGGTCAGACGGTGATCCTCTACTTCAACGTGGTCAACAATGGTCAGGGGAATCGGCCCACGGCCATGTACGTGGATGATGTGTCGGTGCAGATTTGTGGAGGTCAGGGCTTCTTATCTGTGTCCGATTCTGACGGCGACGGCCTGACCGACGACGTGGACGCCTGCCCGACCGAAGCTGGCCCGGCCGAGAACAACGGCTGCCCGCCG
>CAZYHC010000162.1:0-3446 GCA_964646625.1 uncultured Anaerolineales bacterium | reverse complement strand
GGAATACGATGCCCATCGGCCCTCCCGGTGTGAAGTGTTATCACAATTGTATCACCGATGTAACACATTGTCAAACCGGGAGAAAAGATCATCCCCTCCACCTCACATCCTTCGGCAACCACGCCGGCGGCTTGCCTAATGTGCCGAGGCGGGCATTGCCGTCAGGCGAAATGGTCAAGCATCCGGCCATCTTGGCGGCGATAACGATGTAATATCCCGGTGACAACAGCCAGGCATTTATAATTTCGCCGCTCTCTTCTGCATAATGCTCTTCGAGTTCAGGCGGGATGTTTTTGCCATGCTGAGTATAGATACGCAGGCCAGGAGCAGCAAAGTAGAGGAATGCGCCGTCAAGTTCTTTGAGTTTCTTACTCATTTGTTCCTTCTCTCACAAGGCTCTCCAGAATCGTCCCGGAGCGGCGTTTTTGGGGCGCGTGTATGTTTGTATGGTAGAATCGGGCTTTTCCCGCACCCTACGCTAGCGTATGCGCTAGCTTACCGCTAGCCTACCGCTGGCGTACTACGCTAGCTTACCGCTAGCTTACCCAACGCCCCAGGATGGGCCTTGTACGGGAATTTCCTGGTTTCCGTAGAACAACCACCATTACTCCTCCGGTGGTTCTATCTCCCCTGCCTCTGCTGCTTCCAAACGAGGTGAGAGCAGATATTCTACTACAGCGGAAACGTTTGGCCGTCGCCCATCAGGAGCTATCATCCCCCACTGCTCCGCCAGTATACGCAGCCGTTGAGGTATTTCCTCATTGGAGAAGGTTACTGCTATCACCCTGGGCCGGCGGCGTTTCTCCGCAGGCCGGACGGGCGTCTCTCGCCCTCCAGGCTTGGGTCGCCTGGTCAGGGCCGACGGCGTGGGCGAGGTAAGGCCCAGGTCTTCCGCTGGCTCGCCACTCTCCAACCCCTTGAAAGGGTCTCGCCGCTCTTCAGTCTTTGAAGGCATCCAGCACCCCCCATACCACTGCCGCATACTCATTCGCCGCCCGGCTGCCTGGCTCGTGCTCAAAGATGGTCTGGCCCAGGGGCGGACACTCCCGTAACGCTGCTGCCCTGTGGATCGGCTCGAAGAGCACGGCCTCAAAGTCTTCCCGCAGCCTGTCCAGGTTGGCCTTGCTCTCCCTGGTCACCTCGTCGAAGAAGGTGGGGAGCATTCGTATTATCGGTCGGTTGGGCCGCTGCAGAGTCTTCAGCGTCTTCAGGATTTCGGCCACCCCCTCCAGGCTCAGGTGGTCCACAGCGGAAGGGATCAGCAGCAGGTCAGCCGCCCACAGGCCGTTCTCTTGCAGGCCGCCAGCGGAGGGGGCGGTGTCCAGTATCACGTAATGCAATTGTCCCCCGTTGATCTTCTTCTCCAGCATTGCTCGCAGGGTGGCCACCGACTGCTGCTCGATAGCCATCACGGTCTCGACTGTTTTGGTGCGCTTGTTGCCGGGCAGTATCCAGAGGTTGGCCCGGCCTGTGGTGCGCACCACGTCCCGCATGGGGGGCCGGTTGAGCAGCAGGTTGAATACTCCCGGCTCCTGGTCCAGTCCCAGGTGAGAGCTACACTGTCCCTGGGGGTCCAGGTCCACCAACAGCACGTTGTAGTTTTTCAGCGCCAGCCCATGAGCCAGGGTGACGGCAGTGGTGGTTTTCGCCACCCCGCCCTTCTGGTTAGCCACCGTTACGAAAATCATCACTATCTCCTTTCAACCCTCTTACCCACCTCCGTAAGAGGCTGCGGACTATCACCGATACCGGCTTGCCCTCCTGGGCGGCCTTGACCCTGACATCACGGTGCAATTTCTCGGTCACTTTGACGGTTATCCTTTTGGGCATGGTTCCCTCCTGGTGTAAATGCTGTATACGTTTACACCCACCTGTCAAAAAATTTTAGGCACGGCGCTTCAAAGCGTTAGCACACCGCGCGCACAAATCAGCGTCCGGCGGGGATTCGGATGTTTCCCAATGAGTACGCCCTTCATACAAAAGCCCGCAGAGCGTCCTGTTGATATAAGACATCGCTGCATAAGGATCACGCAGGTGCCAGACTGTGCCGCGTTCGCTATAGGCGCATTGGAGATAGCCGTCGCCAAAAGCCATCCTGGTCGTTCTGCTGAACAGTTTTTCGACCAATTCCAGAGCGCGCCTGTGCAAATCGCGGTCACACTCTATCTCGTAAGGACGCATTGATGGGAATGGGAAGTGGGGACTTTCTACAACACTTATCTCCTCCAGGATGTTGATGATGTGTCGCCAGTCCGTGGGGGTAGCTTTTCTGTTTTGGCCCAAGACCCACATCTCAAAATGCTCAAGCTCATCTTCAACGCCCACGATGGTGGTGTAAAGTTCCCGTCTACACAGCCCACAGTAACGCGGCGTGTTTCCCTCCAGGTCAGTGCCGCCGATCCCGGAATCGTCCTCCGTGCAGCCTGCCCACCACCTATCTCCCTCATCGGCATCTTCAGGCTTTGGCCCTCCGCGCAGCCAGGCGAGCAACTGTTTCGCGCAGTTGAGACAGTATTCCTCCTCGCTGTCTTCAATATGGCCGTCCTCAACTTCATGCCAGATGTACCAGGCATCAACCAAGACTGGTGAATCTGCCAGGGTGCGTGCTATTTCCAATGCCTGGCCAGCGGATGTTATTTTCACGATCTTTTCCCCCTTTCCTCTCTACTTCTATCGTACCACGACTTTTGAAAAATGGGGTCACTTACTTCCGCTTTTCCAGCGTTCAGGTGGCTAAATTCAACACCTTCACGCCGCCAACTCCTCCACGTCCGGGTCAAACTCCTCGACCTCAGCAATTTCCGTGCCTCCAAAGTTAAGGCCACTCAGGTCATCGAAAATACAGGGTCGGTTGTCCAGTAGCCAGCCGGCGTCAAAGTAGTTGAACAGAGTCACCATCTGGTAGCGGGCAATTTGCAGTTTCTTGATCTCGGCAGCCATGCCCTTGCGCATGAACGTCTGCCAGGCTTGGGGATGCGTCCGCCGCAGGATAGCCATGTGGTTGTGAGGAAAAGCGATATCGGTGGCACACCCCAGACAACCGTTGCGCTTGATCTTGACGAAGGCGCCGTTGTCCTGGTAGCCCACGTCGTAGAGCGAGGCGTAGGGCACGTTGAAGCGGTGGATGTATTCCCACACGTCCTCGTCAGTCCAGATCGACAGGGGGTTACAGTGAAAGAAGGGGTCGCCCTTCAGATGGTCTCGCTTTGCGCCCTCGAAGAGGTAGCCCCGACTGGTGAAGCTGATGGCCCGTGAGCGGCTCTCGGAGGCCATCAGGCCCTTGTAGATCACGTCCACGTCGTGCTCGGCCTGGAGGCGCTCGCCAGGCTCTTTCTTCAGAAAATGGCAGCACGCCTGGCTGATCTTCACCTGGCGCAGCACCTGGTAGTAGGCCAGGAGCGAAGGGTCTTCGCTGATACTCTCCGAAAAGGCCAGAAAGGTGTCGA
>CAZYHC010000161.1:0-3596 GCA_964646625.1 uncultured Anaerolineales bacterium | reverse complement strand
GCTCGATCTCCGCCCCGCTGAAGCCCTCCATGCCACCGACCAGCTCCTCGATGGGAAAGCCCTGGGCCTGACGGCCACGCTTCTCCAGGTGGGCGGCCAGGATCGCCGCTCGCTCTGCCCGATTCGGCAGGTCGAGCATGAACAGCTCATCGAAGCGCCCCTTGCGCAGCAGCTCTGGCGGCAACGCCTCGATGCGATTTACGGTGGCTACGACAAAGACAGGACTGGTTTTTTCCTGCGTCCACGTTAGGAACCGGCCAAACACCCTGGTCGCTGTCCCACTGTCGTGGTCGCCGCTGCCCCCGGCCCCGGCAAAGCCTTTTTCCATCTCGTCCAGAACCATCACGCACGGCGCCACCGCCTCCGCCAGTTGGATGGCCCGCCGAATATTGGCCTCACTCTCGCCCACCAGCGAGCCGAACACCGCCCCCAGGTCGAGCCGAATGACCGGCAGATGCCAGAGGTAGCCGACCAGCCGCGAGAGCAGCGACTTGCCGCAGCCCGGCGGCGAGGCCAATAGTATCCCCTTCGGCTGGTCGATCCCGAATTCCCTGGCCTCCGGGCTGAAGGCCCGCCGCATCCGCACCAGGTACTCCCGCAGCAGGTCGTAGCCCCGGAAGAAGTCGCTCTCCGGCGGCTCCAGGTACTCCAACGCCCCCGACTTCCTGATGACGTTCTTCTTGGCCTCCAGCACCCCCTGCACCGGGACGTCCTCCAGGCCGGCCTGCACCGCGGCCAGGGCCAACGCCTGCTTTGCCTCATCAGCCGTCAGGCCCAACAGGGCGCGGGCCAGCTCCTCAACGGACGAAGAGAGGGCCAGCGTGCGGCCATAGCCTTCGGCGGCGGCCTCGGTCTTCTCCACTGCCGAGCTGACCAGAACCCGCATCAGGTCCAGGCCGGGCAGGTCGAAGTCCACCACCTCCACGTCTTTCTCCAGGTCGAGCGGCACGCAGGCTCGCGGGCTGACGATCACGATGGTCTTGTAGCTCGTCCTGAGCGCCTGGGCCGTCTCCCGCATCAGCCGCACCAGGTAGCCGCCCAACTCTTCCAGGTGGCTGTGCAGGTCGCACAGGGCCAGGATGCCGCCGTTCTCGGTCTCCATGAACTGCTGGATGGCCACGTCCGGCTCTTCCGTGCCGGGATGCTCGCCTTCGCCCACCAGGGTTTCCAGGCCGGAGACTCTCGACCACCTGTAGAGGTCTTTGCCCCGCTCCTGGCAGAAAGCCCGGATGTCCTCGATGGCCCTGGCCTCCTCGTAGGTGACCAGCCAGATCAAGGGAAAGCGGGCTTTGATCAGGTCTTCCAGTCTCACTTTCATCGTTCGTGCCTCCTTTATCTCGTCAGGTAGAAATAACGTTAACTCGCTCATACAATTTGCTTCCATCCCGGGGCGTGCCCTTCGGTCACTTTCAGCCCACGCGGCGACAGCCCTCTCCACTCGTCCAGGTCCTCAACGTACTCTCCCTCCGCCGGCATCTCTCGCACCCCAGGCTGGAGCATCACCAGCCGCACCAACTCCGTCAGGGGGCACTGCTGGCAGACCGCCCCTTCCTCCGAGCACTGCTGGCAGACGATCCGCACGCACTTCGTTATCTCGTCCACCTCGACCAGCCCCTCGTATCTCTCCAGGATTTCGGTCGTGACCACGATCCTGGGCTTCCTGCGAGGACTGGCGTGCTTCTCTCTCCTGCGCTTCCTGGACGACCGCTTCATCGCCGCAGGCAGGGCCTCCACCGCTCTGAAGATCTCCGTCACGGAGACCCGCTCCTCGGCGCACTTCTGGGCGAAGGCGGCCATTTCATCGTCGTCCCCGATCTGGAGCAGGGGTCTGCCAGCCGAAGGAGGCAGCTTCCCCACAGAGATGAGCTCCTGCACCCGGGAGGGCAGACAGAGAAGCTGGAGACGATCGCGGATCGTGGATGACCCCAGCCCGGTGGCCTCGGAGACTTCCTCGTTCGTCATCCCCAGCGTTTCTTTGAGCATCGCCAGGTAGCGGGCCTCGGCTATGGGGTCCAGGTCGTAGCGGGCCATGTTCTCCGTGATCATAGCCAGCATCTGGCGGTTCTCGTCCCAATCTACCAGCCGCACCGGGAGCAGTGGGGCCGCTGCGCCCAACGCCTTCGTGCCCTGCCACCGCACGTGCCCCATCACGATCCTCGCTCGTCCACCTTCCAGCGGCACGCACACCAGGGGCTGCAATATCCCCTGTGCTGCTATCGAGCGGGACATCTCCTGCACCTGCTCTGCCGGGAACGCGGTGCGTGGGTTATTCGGGTGCGGCTCCAGGTTCTTCCAATGCATCGAGGTGATCTCTTCTTTCGTTTTCACGGCTTCCCTCCTTAACTATTGATGACCCTGCTGCCTGCCCCTCACGGCGCTTACCCGGCCCCACCAGCAGCAGGATTCTGGCCGGATTGGGCGATGGCTGACCCGACATCGCCCATCTACTCCTACAGGATCACGGTCGGAACCTGACTCGGCTCATCCACCCACCCGCCCCTGGCCAGGATCGTCTCGGCAAACTTCTCATCGGGCTGCATGGCCGCCACCCAGCCAAGTCCGGCTTCCTCGTCTTCCACCAGGTACATCCAGTTGAAAGGCTGTTTCAGGACCTCGCCCCTCACTTTGCAGATCGGTTCGGGCTGAGGCTCTCCAGCCAGCGCCGCATCCCACCGCTGCCTCCCCTCCAAAATTGGAAACTGCCGGGCGATAGCTTTGGTGAGCTTTTCCTTTCTGTCCTCGATGACCAGGTAGGCTCTGTGGACGTTCACCTGAATTTGGTCCATCTCTCTACCCTCCTTGTAAAGTTTTATTTAACATTCCTCCGGCAAAGCTCTTCGCTGAGCCGAGCCACAACCTCCTCCATTGTGGCTAGTCGGGTGCCTTCGTCGGGCTGAATATCAGAGTGTTCCCCAAAGCACATGCCGATGCCGGTCAGCCACACGATATAGAGCACATTGGCATCCCGCCAGAACTCATAAACGTACCCAAAGGCGTTGTACCCGGCATCGTAGATTAGACAACCCGCTTGATACTGGTCCATCTCTCTATCCCCCCTCTGTCAGTTTATGGATTTCAAAACAGGCATAGTACCTTTCGGAAAAACAATGTCGGCCTCGCGCTCTTCCGCGTTGCGTTGTTCTTCCTCATCCGAGGCGGCCAGCCTGATGAACAGGACGACCAGGCCGTCCAGCCAGGCTTGAGCGGACTTGACGTAGCGTTTGCCGTCGGTGGCGGTAAAGACCACCCGGGTGCCCAACAATTCGTGGATGGTGAAGGGCAGCCCCACCTGGACGGGGACAGGGTTGTCCAGGAGGGCGGTTAGCTCGACCTCGTAGCCCGGCTCACCATCGTAAATGCAGGTCGTGTAGAAATGCAGTGATGACCGCTGTTTCCTCCGCGCTTTCTGCGCCTTCTTCGCCATGCTACACCTCCAGGAAGTCGAACATCGACGGCCCAAGGGCCTGCACTCGCTCGGTGGCCGCCTCCTCGAGCTGGTCCAGCGTGCGACTGATAGCCGCCACGTCCAGGGCCTCGCCCTCCTGCTTCTGGGCCAGGCCGCCCAGCTTCTCGGCCAGCTCCTCCAGCCGCACGTC
>CAZYHC010000160.1:0-3601 GCA_964646625.1 uncultured Anaerolineales bacterium | reverse complement strand
TCAAGATCAGCCCGGTGGCCCGCAAGATAGCCCGGGAGGCCGGTCTGGACCTGGCCACCATCACCGGCACCGGCCCGGCAGGACGAATCGTCAAAGAGGACGTGGAGCGTGCTCTGGCCGCCAGAGTAGCGCCGCCCGTGCCCCTGACTCCCGCCGTTCCATTGGCGGCGGGAGAGACCATCCCTATGAGCGGGGTGCGGGCTGTCATCGCCGAACGCATGAGCCTGAGCGCCCACACTGCCACCCACGTCACCCTGACCACCGAGGTCGAGGCCACCGAGTTGGTGCGGTTGCGAGAACAACTCAAAGAAGAGACCCAGAGTACTTTGGGGTTCTCCATCTCTTACAACGATGTCATGGTGGCTATCGTGGCCAGGGCCTTGCGGGAACACCCCCACCTCAACGCCACCCTCTCCGGCCAGGGGGAGAAGATGGAAATACGCCTCCTGGAGACGATCAACATCGGGGTGGCGGTCGATACGGAGCGGGGCCTGCTGGTGCCGGTTATCAAGGAGGCCGACCGCAAGGGAATCGAGCAGATCGCCCGCCAGTTCCGGGACCTGATGGAAAGGGGACGGAGCGGCACGCTGCTGCCTGACGATCTGACGGGCGGCACTTTCACCATCACCAATCTGGGGATGTACGAGATCGACGCCTTCACGCCCATCATCAACCCGCCGGAGTGCGCCATCCTGGGGGTGGGACGCATCGTGGCTAAGCCCGTGGTCCTGGGCACAGAAGAGGTGGTGGTGCGCCACATGATGTATCTCAGCCTGTCCTTCGATCACCGCATTGTGGACGGCGCACCGGCTGCCCGGTTCCTGCAAAGGATCAAGCAGCTTGTGGAACGACCCTACCTGCTGTTTTTAAAAGGGGTGTAACGGTGGACATATCGGAGGCTGACCGCTGGCTTCTGGAAGCCAGAGCGGATCTCCAGACCGCTGAGATCCTTTTCCAAGCCGGGCGTTACAATGCCTGCGCTTTCTACTCTCAACAGGCGGCGGAGAAAGCGCTTAAGGCCCTGCTATTTGCCAGACATGAGGTGGCCTGGGGACATTCGACCCTGGAACTGTTATGGAAAGTAGAAACACTGGGAGAGCCCGACGTCACTGAGGATTTACGCCAGGCAGTGAGAAAGCTTGATCTACACTACATTCCCTCGCGGTATCCGAACGCTTTCCCGGCAGGAATACCTTCCGAGCATTACGACGAGAATATGGGACAGGAAGCTTTAGAATGGGCCCGCCTGGTGATGAATTACGTGGAAAACCGAATATAATACTGGCTGAGAACATTCCTTATCGACGGGAGGAGATCGAGCATTACTGTCACAGGGTGTTCCAGGAAGTCGCGCCGGATTGCATCATTTTACACGGTTCTGTGGCCAAAGGCACCTACACCGTTGCCAGCGATATCGATCTCCTGGTCATCGGCGGTGATTTACCAGAGCATTTTCTGGAGCGGATATCTCTTCTCCTGAGACTGAACGACAGCGGGGCTCCCATAGAGCCTCTGGCCTACACCGTTGAGGAGTTCATCCAGATGTTAGAGGCCAAGCACCTGACGGCACTCGAAGCGCTGAGTTTTGGCCTTCCACTTTATGGGGAAGAACTTTTCCAGAGGTGGGCTGGGATCGTGGCTGATTGGAGAGCGCGGGGTCTGAGACGCACGACCTGCTCCTGGGTGATCCCACCGGATATCTAATCCTTCCCACCCAACAGCGGCACTGTAAAGTAAAAGGCGCTGCCTTGTCCCACCTGGCTCTGCACCCAGATACGGCCCCCGTGCAATTCTACCAGCCCTTTGGCCAGGGACAGCCCTAATCCGATGCCTTCGTGCTGGCGATTGAGGCTATCCTCTACCTGGTAGAAACGGTTAAAAATGCGCTCCTGTTCCTCCGCAGGTATGCCTGGCCCGGTATCCCAGACCATAACTGTAGCCTCCTGATCTTTGGCCGTCACTACCAGGCCGATGCGTCCCTTCGGCAGCGTGAACTTGATGGCGTTGGAAAGGAGATTAGACAGCACCAGATAGAGCTTCTGGGGGTCAGCTTCCACCAGGAGAGGATTTGCGGGCACATTCACCTTGAGACTCTGTTTCTTGGCATCGGCCAACGGCTTGAACTCTTTGACGGTGGTGGTAATGATGCTCTGAAGGGGAAATTGTTGTAACTCCAACAGGATTTCGCCCACCTCGAGATGCTGTAGGTTGGCCATGACGTCCATCAGACCTTGCAGTTTTAAGGCGCTCTGGCGCACGACGCTCAATTGTTCCTTGGCCCGCCCGCTGGCCGTCTCCTCCAGCAGAGAGGCGTAGCCCAGGATGATGGTCAGAGGGGTACGTAGCTCGTGGGAGGCGATGTTGATAAAATCGTTCTTCATGCGGTCCAGTTCTTTTAATTCATTATAAGCTCGCTGTACTTCCTCCAGGAGTCGGGCGTTTTCGATGGCTACTGCCGCCTGGGCGGCCAGGGTGGTGAGAGTCTCTACATCTTCCTGGCTGAAGGTGTCATCGCCAAGCTTGTTAATCGCTTCTATAACGCCGATGGCCCGCTCCTTGACCTGCAAGGGGACCCCCAGAATAGAGCGAGTGACGAAGCCGCTGGAGGCATCGACCTGGGGGAAGAAGCGGGGATCGCTCTGAGCGTCCTTGACGATCAACGGCTTACCCTGTCGCAGGATGTAGCCGGCAATGCTGTTCTCCAGGGGCACGACGACGGATCTCACTTTCTCGCTCTTGGTCCCTGTAGCGGCCATAAAGTGTAATTCGCCGGTCTTTTTATCCAGGAGCAAAAGAGAACTGGCTTCGCTGACTGTGAGCTCAGTAGCAATCTGAATAATCTTCTCGAGCAAGGAATCCAGGTTGAGATCAGAATTAAGGATACGGCTGATCTCGATCATCCGTTCCATACGAGCCGCACGCTGAACCAGGGCTTCCATTCCACCGATAGAACTGGGCATCAGACCTGAACCTCTTCAATCTAACTATTTCTGTTAAAATGGGCAACGCTGGAGCAGGGACGACTTTACAGCGTTGTACGCCGATAAGTCCATTATATCATGTTTTAAATAAGCTGACAAGGGGCAGGCACTTGAACTGCAATACCAGGGTTCTTTCGATCCATAATCTAAGCAGGAGTTCTCTGTAATTATGTCAACAAACTCACGGCCTAGAGGGCCGCGTGACTATTCTCCATTTATCATCACCGTCGTCATCTTGCTTTTCAGTTGTTCCTTTCTGGCGCTCATCGTCGTGGCCTCCACCAAGATCAGACTGGCCAAAGAAAACCAGGGAGCCACCGCCATAGCTCCTGCTCATACTGCTATGGAAGTCAGCCCCACCGCCTCCCTCCCATCGGGCACTACCAGACCAGCGAGCACCATTCCCGCTCCCGCCAAGCGGACCTACACCCCGACTCCTACACAGGCGGTCTCCACACCAACTCCCCGCAGATCGACGCCGGCCTCTGCCGCGCCCGCTGTTACATCCATCTCTTTCGTCACTTTTACTCCCAGCCCTACCGATACCGCGCCCCCCACTCCTACGGACACGGCCATTCCCACCGATACCGCCACTACCACTCCCACCGACACGGCCATTC
>CAZYHC010000159.1:0-3879 GCA_964646625.1 uncultured Anaerolineales bacterium | reverse complement strand
TCCTCGATGTCGTGTACCAGCTTCCGCGCCGCCTCTTTGTCCTCCACCAGCTCCTCGACCCGGTCCAGCACATCCTCGATCTTCTCCGAGATGGTCGGGTCTTCGGCGTTCTTGAGCACCAGGTCTCCGATCAGAAAGCCTACGTCCTCTTTGGTCATTGTGCCAAACATTTTGCATCACCTCCTTACGTCTGATATAATTGGTATGCCGGCGGTTCTGGTTTGTTACCTCGCCGCCGGTTGGGAGGCGGTGGTGGACACTGCCTCCTGACTTTTTTCTCCGGCGGTTGTGATATTGTGGCCCCTCCTTTCCGGGCAAAAAACAAAACCCCTGGCATGGCCCGCTATCGCTGTCGAGGCCCGTAGCATTGGTTTACTCCTCCTCCCACCGCTCCAACGTTTCCTCCGGGATCAAGACCTCGACCGGCACGTCGCCAATTGCACCCCTGAACCGTCGGGCATTGCCGTCTCGTATGCGCCTGATCGTGACCTCCCCTGGCTCGCCGTCCCAGGGAATGACGCCCCTGGCCTGCTTGTAGCCATCGCGGGGCGGGCCTTCCGGCTTTTCAGCGGCATCCCAGGCCCCGAAGGTCACGCAGAACGCCGTTGGGGCCTCGATGACCATGGCTGGCGCCGTCTCCAGCATTTCCAACGCGCCGTACCTCTCCAGGATCAGGCGTTTCGCTTCGCTGAGGCTGCGGGCCAATACCCCATAGGCGTGGCCCCAGTTCCAGACGTACAGCTTCCATTCCCCATCTTCCGGGTGCTGCAAGTTCAGGGTGTTCACCAGCCTCCGCACGATGTCCCAGGACAGGTTCGTGGCCTCTCCCCGCTCGATTTGGGACAGGTAGTTGCGGGATAGGCCGGCGCGTCGGGCCAGCTCTTCCTGGGTCCAGCCTTTGCCCTGGCGGGCAGCTTTGACTTTTTGGCCGAAGGTAGTCATGACCTTTCCTCCAGGCACATTCTCCGCCCCACGTCGGCGGGCAAAGCCTCCCGGCCTCGCTGGATCGGGCAGTCGCGGTCGTGCCTGACCGGGGCCAGATCGTCGTCGTCCTGGAAGTTGCAGTAGATGCAGTGCTGGCCAGGGCAGTCGAAGACGATCCCTGCGTTGAGGTCCCCGACCAGGTCTACGAGCGCCTGTCGCAACTGCTCGACCCTGGCTTCCAGAAGGCTGCGGTGCGCCAATATCTTCTCGGCCTCGATGGGCACGACGGACAGGCTGGTTTGGTAGTGAACTATCGATTTGAGCTTCTCAATGGCGCTGGCGGTTACGGAGTCCATTTGGGCCTCCTATCGTGGTTGATCGACCAATGGCGAACAACCTGTGGAGTTGACCGGTTAATGTGCCCTGGCCGGGTTGCGCTCCGCTATTTGCAAGTACAGGTAGCCCGTTCCTCCCAGTTCTCTGCGCCCGGCGCTGTAGTCGCACTTGACCTGGATGGTGGCCTGGCCTCTCACGGTGATGTCCTCGCCCCTGATCTGCAGGTCTTTGCGGGTGACGAGAGCCGGACAGAGGGTGATGGGGATCAGACCCCTGAGCAGCATGTTGTGCACCACGATCACCGCCTTGCGCCCCTTGCTGGTCGTGCTCTCGTCTCTCTGGCAATTGGCTCTCGCCACCAGGTCGGCAGGGATGGCGACCTCCCGGCAGCCCTCGACCTCGAAGGGCGGCACCAGGTAGCCCAACCCCGTAGGGAAGTCGTAGCCTGGCTGGTAGGCCCCTTTCGTACCGTAGCGGCCCGTCCTGATGGCCGCCCGCCCGTTGGCGGTCGGAAACACGTAGACCTGCCCGGTGGCAAAGCTCACGTGCGCCCGCAAGTCCGATTCCTCGTTGTGGATGCCGTACTCCACTAGCTCTCCGTACCCCAACCTGTCCATCCCTCTCTTTCCTGCCGGGCGAAAAGCTCGACGTAAGCGCAGCCTGGGTACAGCCGCTCGATGACCTGGTAAAGCTCGTCCGGCTTGCGTGAGTGGTCTCGCACCGGGGCCTCGACGACCGAGCCGATGGGCGGGCTGACGCGCTCGTCGAGGGGCGTGAACGAGCCTCGGGTGCAGATCAGGCACAGCTCGTGGCGGCCGCGCACGTACCAGCCTGCCCCTGGCTTCTTCAGGTCGGTCTTGACCCACACCAGGTTGGTCTTGTAGCTGAAGCCCCAGGCTTCGACCACCTGGAAGGCGTCCTCCAGGAGCGGGTTGGTGGCCCACAGGAACAGGACTGCATCGTCGGCCACCTGGAGGCCGATGGTTTCCGGCAGGTCGCAGATGTCCTGGAGGGACATGGTGGGGTAGTGGGCCTCGGCGGCGCCGTGCACGCCGGTGTTGTCGTACTCCCAGGGCGGGTCGGCCAGGACGACGTTGTAGAGGCCCTGGGGGAGAGCAGAGGCTTTTTCCCTGACCCGCTCTCTTCTTATAGAGCGCCGGGCTTCCTTTACCCTCTTGGCCTCACCTTTGGCGATCTTGTCAGCTACCGCCCGCTGCTCCTCCTGGTCCATGTGGGCCAGGGCCAGCAGGTCGGTCTTGATGTCGGCTACCTCGGTATGCCAGAGGGCCTCTTGCACGTCTGGAGCGATGTTGGTGGCGATGTGGACTTCACGCCTGATATCACGTGCAGACTTGCCTGTTTTCCGCGCTGTATCTTCTGCAAAACAACGGCCAGAATGTCCGTTGTTTTTCTTTCCCCGGCCCGGCCCGCCACGCTCTGTAACGTGCTTCGTTTCCGGCCATAGTTTCTCATAGACCTCTTTGCGTGCTGCCTGCCAATTGCACCGCTGCAAGGCGCTTCCGTTTTTTCGGATAAGGTTCTCGTCGAGTTGAATGAGCCTGAGAATAAGCGGATCGGTATCAGGCGGGTAGACCCTGGCTTCTATCTCTGTCCACTCCAGCAATTTGCACGCTTCCAGGCGGTGGTAACCGGCTATAAGCTCGTAGTGGCTGTTGCCGGTGCTCAGGACGCTGATGGGGTTTATGAGGCCCAGGGCTTGAATAGACTGAACCTGCTCGGCCAGGTCACCCAGCTCGCGATGCTTTTCTTTTTTGACGAAGATGCGGTCAATTGGTATTTTCATCCCTCACGCACCTGTTATGGTTGATCGACCAATGACGATGCCACCTGCTTCGCTTCCACAATATGCCACTCCACCTTATCTCTCGCCAGCGGGCAGGGATGACACCTCTGACAAAGCCACTCCCTCGCTCCCCACTCTGCTGGCCTTCGCCAAAACACCTGGCCACCACATCGCCAGCACCGCTCGCTCGGTGGCTCGCCCGAGCCGCTGTTCCAATTCCAATCGCTGAGGTCGATGATGACTATCTCAACCTCTGGCGCTTCATTCGCCTTCAGGTCGGTGCTGACGGTCATTTTACGCGATCTCCTCAGAATGCCCCTGCCATCAACGCCCGATAAGCGATGGCCGCCCACCACGTCCCCAACACCACCCCGAGTTGCCACCATTTCAGCCCCGAACAGGTTACGAGCCAGACACCCAGCAGGCTCGACGTGGCAGCGTAGGGCGACAATAACGGCGAGGCCGCCACCAGCAGGCGCTCGTCCTGCTGGTGCAAGCCCCATAACAACAGGGCTATCCCTACGGGCACTTGCATGGGCCACAGCCCGGCCCAGACGTTGCGCCCGACCTGCCACTCGCCGGGCCAGGCCGCTTTGATTTGCTCGAGCATCTCCAGCGGCCAGAAACCGAAACAGGCCACAGATACGGTGACGATCAGCAGCGTCAGGCTGATGGCGATGGGCCAGTCCGAGCGGTCATGGCTGATACCCGGCCCAAAGCAAAGGCCAATCGCTACCTGGGGTTTGGTCAAGGCTACGATGGGCCAGGCGGCGATGGGCAGGAAGAGGCCCGCCAGCACCAGGGCATCGACCTGG
>CAZYHC010000158.1:0-3930 GCA_964646625.1 uncultured Anaerolineales bacterium | reverse complement strand
GCGTAATCGCCGAACGCTTGTTTGATAGCCAGGGTCTCGTGCACGTCGCCTGCGGGCGTGGCGGTGGCGTGGGCGTTGATGTAATCCACCTCTGCCGGCCTCAACCCGGCTTTCTTCAAAGCCCTGTTTATCGCTTTGGCCGCCACTTTGGCCCCTTGCAGGGGGGCGGTAATGTGGCTGGCGTCGGTGGTAGTTCCGTAGCCGACCATTTCTGCCAGGGGGGTGGCGCCTCGTGTCTGGGCGTGGGTCAGACTTTCCAGGACCATTACCGCCCCTCCTTCGCCCAGGACGAAGCCGTCTCGCTCGGCGTCGAAGGGACGGCTGGCCCGCTCCGGCTGCGAGTTGCGGCGTGAAAGAGCCTTCAGGCGGTCGAAACCGGCTATCCCGATAGGCACCACGGCCGCCTCGGAGCCGCCCGCAATGACTGCCTGGGCGTCGCCTCGACGGATGGTCTCGTAAGCCTGGCCGATAGCATCTGACCCTGTGGAACAGGCCGAGACCACCCCCAGACTGGGCCCCCTGGCCCCCACGTCGATAGCCACCCGGGCCGAGGCCATGTTGATGATAATCATAGGGATAAGAATAGGGTTGACCCGTTTGTGTCCCTTCTCCCTCATGATGCCGGCCTCTACGGAGTAGGTGCTCACTCCGCCGATGCCGCTGCCGATAATGACCCCCACCTCGTCGGCGTTGTTTTCATCAACGGTTAGCCCGGCCTGGGCTATGGCCTGTCTGGCCGCGGCGATGGCAAATTGGACGAAGCGATCTGTGCGTCTGGCTTCTCTGGCGCTCATGTACGCGGTCGGGTCGAAGCCTTTCACTTCGGCCGCAAATTTGACGGGGAAATCCGTGGCATCGAAGTGGGTGATAGGGGCTACCCCTGAGCGACCTTCCACCAGATTACGCCAGGTTGTAGCCAGGTCCAGACCAACCGGGCTGATGGCTCCCAGCCCTGTGACTACCACACGTTCTAACACGACCATGTCTCCTTACTATTGAAGCTTAAGATTATGTAGTTGACGTTTCAGGCAAAGCGTGGTATGGTATAAGGGCCATTGGCAGGAGGTTAGGTGATCATGACCAGGTTAACAGTGGAGCTCCCGTTAGATCAATACGAGGCCCTGGAAAACTACGCCACCGCCCATCAAGTCTCTCTGGCCGAGGCCGTGCGCCGGGCCCTGGATCAGTTTTTGGCTGCCGAACGATCCCTGACCGAAGACCTGGACACGACCAGGATGGTGGTCACTGACCAGCACATCATTGGGCCGGACGATTATATGGATATGGGAGTGGAGCTATGAGTGGGCGTAAGGGATGATGGCGTCGCCCACCTTAACGCGGCCCCCCTGCACCACCCTGGCAAAGATGCCCTCACGGGGCATAACGCAATCGCCAGCCTGGTAATAGACGGCACAACGCTCGTGACACACCTTACCGTGCTGGGTGATCTCGAGGATGGCCTTCTCTCCGACGCAGAGCCGCGACCCAATGGGCAGGGATAATAGATCGAGGCCCTGGGTGGTCAGATTCTCGGCAAAACTGCCCGGCCTCACGTTCAGGTTTTTGGCCCGCATCTTTTCGATACTTTCTTCGGCCAGCAGGCTCACCTGGCGATGCCAGTTAGCGGCGTGGGCGTCTCCCTGGAATCCCCAATCGACCTGTAATTCGGCCTCGTGCACGTTCTTCTTGGCCGTCCCTTTCTTATTGCTGATGCACACAGCTACAACTGTTCCTTGCATGGCTTAACTATATCCTTTCTGCGGGGCTCTGATGGGGAAGATAAAGTCCATCTTCTCTCCTCTCTCATTCCAGAATGATATCCCCACTCTTGCCCCCGCTCTTCCTGACCAGCCGGATGTTCTCAATACGCATGGCCCGATCCACCGCCTTACACATATCGTAGACGGTCAAGGCCGCGATGCTGACGGCCATCAGGGCCTCCATTTCCACGCCGGTCTGGCCCCTGGTCTTGACGGTGGCGGTGATTTCGATGGAGGCTGGTTGGTCATCTGCTGGACTCTCCTCAGGTTGGAGAACCAGGCTGATATTGGTCAGGAGCAGCGGGTGGCACATGGGGATCAGTTCGGGGGTACGTTTAGCGGCCATAATGCCTGCCGTTTGGGCCACGGCCAGCACGTTGCCCTTGGCGATGCTGTCCTGCTGGATCAGAGCCAGAGTCTCGGCTTTCATGGTTATCCGCCCTTTAGCCACCGCGATGCGCCTGGTATCGGTTTTAGCGCTGACGTCTACCATGCGGGCCTGGCCTCGCTCGTCCAGGTGTGTCAATTCCATAGTCTTTCCTCCGAACCAAATTATAGCACACTTAGACTTTTATCTCAAGCCGAGTTGATTTGCACGACAGTCTATGGTATAATTTGCTCATCCGCTCTTTGCTTTTTAAAGAGCAGAACGGGCAAGATCGCGGCCCGCCCGAAGGCGACAACGCTCAGCCTCCCGACAGCACCGCCCACCAGTTGCCGCTATTTGAGCCGCCAGACTCAGAGACGAACGAGTGAGCGGCACTGTCCGAAGGCCGAACAGTTCAGGGGCCGGGCCTCTCGTCCGGCCTTGTTTTGTCAATGTATATAAGCATCATCTGGATGCAACTCTGCCTGGGCATCATCCGGGCGTGCCTGATCCGTTCTGGCTAAAATAAGAGTGGCGCCCATCTCACGTAGAGTCTCGGATAGAGCTTGCATTGACAACTCTTTTATTCTCTCTTCCTGCTCTTCCGTGAAAACTGGTTCAGACATGCAACCTCCTAAATAAAGGCATCTACCCGGCTCCGTGCCGGTTAGTGCATCCCCTGCCCCGCCTGGCTGCCAACCGTTGATGGGGCTTGAGGGGATTATACAATAGGTAGTGCGATCTCAGCAAAACGGAGACCACTAACGGATGAGCGCTCCCCTTTGTGGGGGCGTTCCTCTTTTCTGTTAGTGGTCTCCGTCATTTTCTGTGTCAGGCTCGTATATAAACAGTTCACCTGGAGATACTTCAAAAGCCTCACAAAGCTTTGCGATAGTGTCTTTACGTAAAGCCTTAGTAGTATCCCAGTAAAGAGCGGAGGCGGTGGGGAAGCTGACACCCATTTTCTCCGCTAGCTCGGTGATATTCCACTTGCGCTGACCCATCAATTCGGAGACCCTTAGTTTTATGGTCCCCGCCATAGCTTCAATCACGCTACCTCTCCTTTCTTCAGGGTTACCCTTATTATAACACATCTTGCGGTTTTGTCAAGGCCACAGCATAAAATTTTAAGGTTGGATTTCCTAAATACCTCTTGACAAAACCAAAAAACATGTTATAATAGAAGTAAGAGAAATTGAGGATGGGCAATTGCCCATCCAATCACCAAAAGAGGGAGAACCCCAAATGCCCCGCAAACTCAAAAACCTCAAAGCCATACAGAAGAAGAGCCTCAAGCTCAAAGTCACCCCCACCACCGACAGCCACACCTTCGGTGTAACCAGCGGAAGCAACCCCAAAGTCGAGTACCTGGTCACCTTCGCCCAGGGCTACGAAACAGCCACCTGCACCTGCGAGTGGATCGCCAACGGCGGCGACATTTGCTGCCACGTCATGGCCGCCGTTCGCTATCTCGCCGCCCAGAACGGCCACCGGGTGAGCTTCTGGGCCACCGAAGCGGACGCCAGGAGGCAGAAGAAGCGGCGGGTGACGGTAAACGGCATTTGGGTCACGCTCCGCAAGAAGGAGAAAAAGCAGGAAGGGTTGACCACCTACGTCTGCCCGGAGTGCGGCGAGGAGTACATCAGCGAGGCTGGCCGGGAAGACCTGGCCTGCCGGGACTGCTGGTTCGAGCAGGGCTACAAGAGAGTCATCTGCCAGCCGAAAGCGGCGTAGATGGTGGTTGACTGGTGTTGAGTCTCATTAAGTCGTACCTCAAAAGTCTCAAAAAGTCGTATCACCCTC
>CAZYHC010000157.1:0-4042 GCA_964646625.1 uncultured Anaerolineales bacterium | reverse complement strand
TCTACATGCCGGCCTACATCGGCGGGGAGATGGACGCCCTGGGAGCGAAGATCGTGACCGTCTATCCCCACAATCCGGCCAGGCACGACCTGCCGACCATCCTCGCCACCATCCTCCTCAACGACGCTCAGACTGGCCAGTTGATAGCCATCATGGACGGTACTTTTATCACTGCCATGCGCACCGGCGCAGTCACCGGCTTAGCGGCCAAATACATGGCCCGCCCGGAATCGGAGACGGTCGGCGTCTTTGGCGCGGGGGTGCAGGCTTGCACTCAACTCATGGCCGTCTGCGCTGTACGGGACGTTAAAAAGGCGGTGGTCTACGACATCGTTCCTGAAGCCAGTCAGAAATACTGTCAGGAGATGGGGCCCAGGCTGGGCATTGAGGTTGTCCCTGCCGCCGAACCCCGGCAGGCGGCTGAAGGGGTGGACGTCGTGGTCGCGGCCACCACCTCGAAAAAGCCCGTTTTTGAAGATGGCTGGCTGGCCGCAGGAACGCACGTGAGCGGCGTAGGCTCATACACGCCCGAAATGCAGGAAATTCACCCGGCCACTATGGCCCGGGCCAGGGTGGTGGTCGATATGCGCGAGGCCGCTCTGAGCGAGGCCGGAGACCTGATAATCCCCCTCAACGAGGGGCTTTTCACCACCGAGCACATCTATGCCGACCTGGGCGAAATCGTGTCTGGGAGCAAGCCAGGTCGCGCCAACCCCCAAGAGATCACTGTTTTCAAGTCGGTAGGACTGGCCATCCAGGACGTTTCCACGGCCTCGATGGTCTATAAGCTGGCTAAAGAAAAAGGAATTGGACAGGAGGTAATGTTGTGAAAAAGGAAGTCATCGCTACAAGGAAAGCGCCAGGAGCCATCGGCCCTTACTCTCAGGGTATCCGGGTGGGTGATTTCATCTTCACCGCCGGGCAGGGCGGCGCGGATCCGCAGACCGGCAAGATAGTGGAGGGAGGCATCGCCGCCCAGACCCGCCGCGTCCTGGAGAACATCGCCGCCATCCTGGAGGCGGGGGGTAGTTCAATGGATAAGGTGGTCAAGACCACAGTGTTCCTGGCCGATATGAACGATTTCGCGGCCATGAACGAGGTCTACGCCGAGTTCTTTCCCGCCGATCCCCCGGCCCGCACCACTGTGGCCGCCGCCCGGCTGCCTTTGGATATCCTGGTCGAAATTGAAGCTGTAGCCATAGCGAGCTGAGCGCCAGACCAAACCTGAAGCCGGTCGCAGCACCTTTTGTGGCCGGCTTCTCCCCGCTGTTTGCCTCTACTAAATCTCAACCTTTCCTCAACCCTTTCTTTACCCCCAATCTACTGTTTTCGTGCTATATTGAGGATGACTTAAAAATTACCTTGCTGAAAGTTTATTTATACCAGAAATTTACCTTATGCAAGTTACAAGCAGGTAAAAGGAGGTGCTGTCGGGAAGAAAGCGCTTGATTTCCCCTTATCGCTTGCACCCTCCTATGTATTCCCCACGCTGAGGCTGAATCAGAATCACCGCCATCAAATCCCCAAGAAACTGTTGTAGCTACACCTCCCCGCTGCCGAACCCAGCACGCGGCGGTTATGCAGCAAATTTTTTCTGCTTTCCCCACCAAGAGGTCAAAGTCGGACCTCAGTTTGAGCCAATGGGTGAACCTATGGCTCTCCTCACTACCTGGATTTAAGGAGAAAGAGAAATGAAACGTTTAAATCTTGTGATGAGCATCAGCCTCTCTCTGCTGCTCTTCGCTTCTCTCATTCTTCCCATGTATTTCCCTTCGTCAGTGGCGGCGGAAGCGCAGTTTCAGAATGGCGCCTATCTTCACGTGCGTTACTTCAACGACCTGAACGCCGACGGAATACGAGAGCCCGGCGAAGAATGGCAGGGGCCCATAGATGCAATTGTACAATTGTGGCAGGGTGGAATGTTGGTAGAAGAACGACCGATCTTCTCAAGCGAGTTCAACATTTTTTCTATCAACTGTGGCCAGGACTACCTGGTGATGACCACCGTTCCCGGCTATCGTTATCCCACCAACCCGGTACAGCAGACTATACGCTCAGACGCTTGCGAGCCCGTTGAAGTCGAGTTCGGCTCTGTATGGCCCGAACATCCCAAGGGGGTGGCCGTTGAACCTCAGGCCAACAAAGTTTACGCCGCTTTCCAGGGGCCGGAGGTCGAGGTGTTTAACGGTGAACCAACAGAGACGATAAAGCCCTACCCCTTCGTGGCTGTTATCGATGGGACTTCTCACGAAGTCCTGAGAACGATCAGCGCCAACAGCTCCTTGGGGCTGACCCTGGGTTGGGAACCTGTGGGGGTCGTCGTCGCTAACATGAAAGTATATGTTACTTCTTTCGTCGAGAACACCGTGAGCGTGATCGATACCAGGACCGACGAGTTGATCGCCAGGATCGAGGTGGGCAGCCAACCCATGTGGCCGGCCTTCAATCCCAACACCGGCAAGCTCTACGTGCCCTGTCACGGCGATCAAACCCTAGCCATCATTGATACGGCCACCGACACCGAAATCAAACGACTCTCTTTGCTTGATAGCCGCTCCAGAGGAGCCTTTTCCGCTACCGTCGATCCCGTTGTAAACATGATCTTCGTCACCATGCGCGACGCCCCAAGAGATCACTCCACTTTCCATCAGGGGCCCTTTATCATCAAAGCCATCGACGGCAACAGCGATACGTTCCGCGCCGATTACGACTTTGTCAGGGATTCGTGGACCAAAGAAGGTACAGGCAGCCCCTATGCCGTCCTGGCCCGACACGCTTCCGACGGACATACTTATCTCTACACTACCTTCTCCGAGGACTTTCGGCACGCCCAGCCGCCGCCCGTTCCCGACAACCCGGATCGTCTGCGGGTGCTGAGGGTGAGCGGTGGGGAGATGAAGACGGCAGATTTCATAGCCGACGTTCCCATGTGGGATTTGGGCGGTTTTGTCGAAGCAGGGATAGCACACGAGCCCAACCCGGATCGCGTCTATGTGGTCAGTGGGGGATTCTCCTTTGAGCATCAGGGTTGTCCTGCGGATCGACGTGGAGGGTTGTACGTCGTCGATGGGCCGACCCAGAACCTGCTGGGCCGCATCGAACAGGCAGACGTAATGGTTGGAAATCCGCCCCGGCCAGGACCGTTCACTTTCTGGAATCCCTTTGGGGTAGCCTTCAACCCCACGACCTACGAAGTCTACGTGACCGACCGTTGCCACAATGGGGTGTTTGTTGTGGGGGTGTCCGAGCCTGAGCCTGCTCCCACCGAAGAGCCGACGGAGGAACCTGCGCCTGTTCCCACCGAGGAACTGGTGGAGGCCCCATCTGTTCTTGCCGGCAATCCGGGGCGCAATCCCGGCCCACCTGCCGAGAACTGTGAGTTGGTTGTCAACGGCGGTTTCGAGGGAGAGGGAGGCTGGAACATCGGCAACACCGCCCGTCCGGCGGCCTACGTGACCGGCATCGTGCATTCTGGTGCGCGTTCTCTGCGTCTGGGCATCACCGACCAGGGCGATGTGTACAGCTACTCTTCTGCCATGCAGCAGATAACCATCCCGGCTGAGGCCAGCCAGGCCATTTTGTCCTTCTGGTACTATCCCATCTCGCTGGAGGGCTCGAACGCCGACCGGCAACGGGTCATGCTTTTCGCCACAGATGGCAGTTTCCTGGGCATCCTTCTGGACGAGTATTCCAACGCTCAGACCTGGACTCCAGCCACCTTTGACCTGGCGTCCTACAGAGGTCAGACGGTGATCCTCTACTTCAACGTGGTCAACGATGGTCAGGGGAATCGGCCCACGGCCATGTACGTGGATGATGTGTCGGTGCAGATTTGTGGAGGTCAGGGCTTCTTATCTGTGTCCGATTCGGACGGCGACGGTTTGACCGACGACGTGGACGCCTGCCCGACCGAGGTTGGCCCGGCCGAGAACAACGGTTGTCCGCCGCCGCCTGCGCCTGACTCGGACGGCGACGGTTTGACCGACAACGTGGACGCCTGCCCGACCGAAGCTGGCCCGGCCGAGAACAACGGCTGCCCGCC
>CAZYHC010000156.1:0-4152 GCA_964646625.1 uncultured Anaerolineales bacterium | reverse complement strand
CTATGCTGAATGGTCTGAAGAGATAAAGCCACAGGTGCAGCAATTGGCCTTGTGGAACGGAGGTGTGCAAGACCATGAAATACGATCCTGATCTCAACGCAGCGGTGATGGACCTCTTTGAATTGGAACGGGGAGAATAGCATGGCCTGGAGAATAGTCAGGCAGCCTAACAGCTTGTTGGCGCGCTTCTCAGATGTGGTGGATAATTTTACCCATCTGAATCTTACAGAGTATGAGGCTCGTGAACTTTGCCGGGGGTATTGTCTGTCTGAGCAGGAAGTGCGGACCAAAGTGCGGGCAGGGCTGGAGGATTGGGAGCCCTGGACCCACGGCAAAAAGGGCAATGGACTGTCTCGGTGGAGAGATTGTATGAGAACCATCAGGGCAGTGCATGGCGGAGAGGCGGCCCAAGAGGTCCTGACTGCTATTTCCTGATTGAGTGATACACCGGCAAGGAGGTAGTTATGTCAGATAACGAATGGAAAGAGAAACAGACGGTAAACTTTATCCGACAAACCCATCAGAGAGCAATGGACCTGGCCGAAGAAGCCCAGGTTGCCAGGCGCGCGGGCGATGAAGAAAAAGCCCGCCGGCAGTTCAGGCTGGCCTTTTTCTTGGAAGCAATGGCCGCCAACGCTGCGCCGGATGGGAACGAGGCAGAACCGAGCCGCTCAATCCTCTATCGCAGCGCCGCCGCTCTCGCCCTCGACTGCGCTGACGATGAGGTGCTCGATATGGTTGACGGGCTATATGGCAAGTACAAGGTCGCACGGGTGGATGGGAAGCCCATCGGCTTCTGTTTCGTGCTCGAGCCAGAGAAAGACCCCATAGCCCGGACTGCGTTGCAGACCTACGCTGAGGCTACGCCGAACGAGCAACTGCGGGAAGACCTGCTGGCTGTCCTTGAGGAGCTTGCAGGATGTTCATAACCTGGCGTGACCTGGAAATTGAACAGAAAAAGCCCCTGGACTACAAGATCGCCAAAGCCAGGGAAGCCATCCGCGAGGCCAGGCGGCGCTCGAAGCACCGCCGCGCCCTGGCCTTCTCTGGAGGCAAGGACTCCACCGTCCTCCTGCACCTGCTCCTTCAGGAAGACCCTGGCATCCTGGTCATCTATGGCAATACTGGCGTCGAGTACCCGGAGTGCGTTAAGTTCGCCCGCTGGCTGGCGAAGGAATGGCGTCTGGACTTCCACGAGGCCCGGCCAGCCGTGACCGATGAGCCGGGCTACAAGTACGAGGGCCAGCGCCGCATCTGGGAATGGGCCGTGCGCACCGACAGAATACAGGAAGCACTCACGTCAGAAGGCAAACTCAAGTCTCGCAAAGCTCTGCGGCGTCTGTGCCCGCCCGAGCTGGCCTGCCAACTCGAAGCGGAAAGGCTGGTCTGGCCGGCAGGCACCCGCAAGAGCTACTTCTGGTGCACAGACCAGTACGGCTGGCCTATCCTGGGCAAGTCGCGGTCGAAGCTGAATGCCCGGCGCATCAACATTGACACTTTCCTGGCCTTTGGTCAAAGCAAGAGCGTTGACCCTAAACTCCTGGCCTACTATGACATGCTGCGCCAGGTGAAGATCAGCCAGGCGTGCTGCCACTTCCTGAAGAAAGAGCCTGGCGAGCGCCTCCAGGCCGAGCACGATTCGGATGTGGTCTACAAGGGCCTGATGGCCGCCGAGAGCCGGTCGCGGGCCATCAGCTTCACCAGCCGGGGCTACGTCTTCGAGGGAGCGAAGCACAAGTGCGTGAGGGGCGACCCCTTCTTTCACTGTAACCCCATGTCGATCTGGACTGACGAGGACGTGTGGGCATACATCCATCGTTTCGGTGTGCCCTATGCCTCGCTCTACGACGTGGGCTACCAGGACAACGGCGCTTTCGTCAAGATCAAGCGCAACGGCTGCCTGGGGTGCGCCACCGACATCGCTTTTCCTCACAACCACATGGCTATCCTGCGGCGGACGCACCCCCAAGCCTGGCAGACGTTCATGCGCAAGGGCATGGCCGCCGAGTTCAGGAAGTTACAGAATTATCTTACGGTTACCCGGATCCAGATGGCGACTCTCTTCAGCCTCTTTGACGTTGAGTGGCTAATGGAGAACCGACCTTGCATGTTCGATGACCTGAGTGGCCTCAACTTTGGGGGAGAGGAAATGGCCGAGGTCGAGGAGTTTGACCCGGACGTGGAGGAGTTGGCGGCATGAAGGTGTCGAATTTAGCCACCTGAACGCTGGAAAAGCGGAAGTAAGTGACCCCATTTAAGATAAACCAGACCAGAGAAATTCATCTTACCAGAACGGTAGAGGTAGATGCAGAGATTGCCGAGGAGATAATCTGGCTTAATGAGCAGGGCGTGGTAACCGAATCATCCTGTTCAGGACATGGCAAATGGCCGCCCACCGCCCTGATCTGTCCCAGCAGTGTAGAGAAGGCGAAAGAATTAGGATATGAGCCGAAGCCGTACCATTGGGACTTCCTGGTTGGGTTCACCTTCAGGATATTTCGCTTCGAGGCCCACTGGCAGATATCCTGCTGGACTGGCTTGTTCGAGATCGAGTTGAGAGGCCCAGAAAACAGACGATGACAGAGCACGCCGTACTGACCACCAGGCAATTGGCTGAAGAGGCGGCACAGGCAGGCAAACCAGTGACCAGGGAGCGCATCAGGCAACTGTGTCAGGCCGGCGCTCTCCGGGCCAGCAAGCCGGGCCGCGACTGGCTTATCCCGGTCGATGCCGCACAGGAGTGGCTGAAGACGTGGCTGGGCAAAGAGGGTTGAGCAGGTTTTCTTTTTTGCCCTGGCTCTTGGTCTAGCGCAAGAGGGTTGGAAGGAGAGAACGATGATTTTCGTAACAGTGGCTAACCAAAAGGGAGGGGTGGGGAAAACCACCACCGCCGTCACCCTGGCTCATGGGCTGGCGCTGAAAAACTACAACGTGCTGTTGGTGGACCTGGACCCCCAGGGACAGTGTAGCTCTCACCTGGGACTGGACCAGGAGCCGGGAGTATTCAACCTGCTGCTCAACCGGCCCCCCATGCGGGACGTGGTGCGCACCACAGGCCGGGCCAACCTCTGGATACTGCCCGGCAACAAGCGCACCAAAACAGTCGAGACCGTGATGGCTATCGAGCAGCAGTCGGTGGCCACCCTGCGAGCAATGCTGGAGAAGAAGATCAACGGGGGACAATTGCATTACGTGATACTGGACACCGCCCCCTCCGCTGGCGGCCTGCAAGAGAACGGCCTGTGGGCGGCTGACCTGCTGCTGATCCCTTCCGCTGTGGACCACCTGAGCCTGGAGGGGGTGGCCGAAATCCTGAAGACGCTGAAGACTCTGCAGCGGCCCAACCGACCGATAATACGAATGCTCCCCACCTTCTTCGACGAGGTGACCAGGGAGAGCAAGGCCAACCTGGACAGGCTGCGGGAAGACTTTGAGGCCGTGCTCTTCGAGCCGATCCACAGGGCAGCAGCGTTACGGGAGTGTCCGCCCCTGGGCCAGACCATCTTTGAGCACGAGCCAGGCAGCCGGGCGGCGAATGAGTATGCGGCAGTGGTATGGGGGGTGCTGGATGCCTTCAAAGACTGAAGAGCGGCGAGACCCTTTCAAGGGGTTGGAGAGTGGCGAGCCGGCGGAAGACCTGGGCCTTACCTCTCCCACGCCGTCGGCCCTGACCAGGCGGCCCAAGAACGGAGGACGAGAGACGCCCGTCCGGCCTGCGGAGAAACGCCGTCGGCCCAGGGTGATAGCAGTAACCTTCTCCAATGAGGAAATACCTCAGCGGCTGCGTATACTGGCGGAGCAGTGGGGAATGATGGCTCCTGATGGGCGACGGCCAAACGTTTCCGCTGTAGTAGAATATCTGCTCTTACCTCGGTTGGAAGCAGCAGAGGCAGGGGAGATAGAACCACCAGAGGAGTAATGGTGGTTGTTCTACGGAAACCAGGAAATTCCCGTACAAGGCCCATCCTGGTGCGTTGGGTAAGCTAGCGGTAAGCTAGCGTAGTACGCTAGCGGTAGGCTAGCGGTAAGCTAGCGCATAAGCTAGCGTAGGGTGTGAGAAAAGCCCGATTCCACCATACAAACATACACGCGACCCAAAACCACCGCTCCGGGGCGATTCTGGAGGGCCTTGGTACAAATTTCACGAACGGA
>CAZYHC010000155.1:0-4202 GCA_964646625.1 uncultured Anaerolineales bacterium | reverse complement strand
GTAGCCAGTATGCAATCCGGGTTGCTCTACGGCTACGTGGGGCTGGTGGAGGGCATGATCGCCCGCTTTCAGAAGGAGTTGGGCGGCAAGGCCCAGGTGATAGCAACCGGCAACCTGGCCGCCGTCATTGCCCGGGAAACGTCCCTGATCCAGGTCGTCGACCGGGACCTGACCCTGCGCGGGCTATGGCTGATCCACGAAATGAACGCCTGAGATTTGCCTTTTCGGGCCAAACGTGTTATAATACAGAAGCCATCGACCGATACTGGCGGTGAGCCGTTTTTTTTCCCCTGTTCTTTTAAGGTTCATAGTCGCTTGGATCGCGGCGCGACCGAGACGGCCGGATAGTTCGACCTGGACGTAAGAGGTGCCTCTGGCACTTTGTTCGTTGTTGGAAGTGCGAGTGAACGGAGCAGACACGGATTTCCTTCACGGATGTCACGGACTAGACTTCGTTCACACGCTCTGATGAAACCCGCAGAGCGCACGGAGAACGCGAAGAGGCTTTCTGGCAGTGCCAGTTGCCTGGGACAATACAGCCCAATCAGTGAAATCCGTGTTGGCTGGTTTTCACAATAGTGTCAGGCACCTGATACGCTGTAACGTTCGTTGTTCTATTTGCCTTGCGGTTCGCCGGAAGGCTTTTTTATTTCCTTTGTGTCTTCGTGGCTTGGTGGTTAGTTTGCTACCACGAGGACACAAAGACACCAAGGTACCACAAATCAACTAAAAAAGGTTAGGAGGTTTACGATAATGAATCGAAGATTTCTCTTGCTGGGCCTGGTCGTTGTCTTTGTGGGACTGATAGGCTCCAGCCCCGCGCTTTCGGCGCCGACTATGGATACGCCGGAACCGACTTACGGCGGCTCGCTGGTAGTGGCCATATTGGCCAACCCCGACGGCCTTGACCCCCACCGCAACGTGGCTGCCGCCGCTTTCGAGGTCATCTGTAACGTATACGATACCCTGGTGGAGGTCGATCCCAAAAGCCGACTCCTGCCCGGCCTGGCTCGGGACTGGGCAATCTCGGATGACGGCCTGCAATGGACTTTTTACCTTGAAGAAGGGGTGCTGTTCCACAACGGGCGGGAGATGACTGCCGCCGACGTGGTATACAGCTTCGAACGCCTGATGGACGAGAAAAGCCCCCGGGCCAATGACTACACCGTCATCGAGAAGATGGAGACGCCCGACGACTACACCGTGATCTTCACTCTTAAGCAGCCCCTGGCTGCTTTCCTGTCCAACCTGGCCTACGAGTGGGCGGCTATCGTGCCCCAGGAGGAAGCCGAAACCCTTAACCTCCATCCGGTAGGCACCGGCCCTTTTCGTTTCGTGGAGTGGGTGCAGGACAGTCACGTTAAGCTGGCTAAGTTTGAGGACTATTTCCGTCCCGGCGTGCCCTACCTGGACGAAGCCACGTTTAAAATCATACCCGAAGAGGCCACCCGCATGGTAGCCTTACAGACCGGCGAGGTGGACGCGGTGGACAACGTACCGCCCCAGGAGGTAGCCGCCCTGGAGGATAACCCGGACTTTCAGGTCATCCAGCAGCCCTTTAATGGCCTTCAACTGTTAGCTATCAATAATGCCCGTCCGCCCTTCGATGACGTCCGGGTGCGCCGGGCCCTGAACTATGCCGTGGACAAACAGGCCGTCATCGAAGGGGCACAGTGGGGTTATGGGGTGCCCATCGGCAGTCACATGCCGCCTGTCAGCGAGTATTACGTGGATTTGAACGACACCTATCCCTACAACCCGACCAAAGCCAGGGAACTGTTGGCCGAAGCCGGTTACCCCGACGGCTTTGAGACTACCATCGTCCTGCCCCAACCTTTCGGCTTCCACATTCGCAACGGGGAGGTCATCGCCGCCCAACTGACCGAGGTAGGCATCACCGCCAACCTGGAAACCCTGGAGTGGGGCACCTACCTGGATCAGGTTTACTTTGGCCGCGATTACGCCCTGACCGCCCTGGGGCATACCGGTCGCCTGGACCCTGACCCTTTCCTGAACCGCTACGCCAGCGACAGCAAAGAGGACTACATGAACTACAAAAATCCCCGCTACGACGAGTTGGTCAAAGAGGGAGCAGTCAGCATGGATAAGGAAAGGCGCCAGGAGATATACGTTGAGATGCAACGTTTGCTGGCCGAAGACGCCGCAGCCGTCTACCTGCTGGCTCCTTTGCCCAGTATCGGCTTGCGCCACGACGTTCATGGCTGGCAGGTCTATCCCATCGACGTCTACGATCTGCGCACGGTTTACAGGGAATGAGCTATCTAATTCGACGACTGCTTACTCTGATCACCACCCTCTTGCTGGTCTCGGTGGTCGGCTTTGCGATCGTGCAGGTGGTGCCTGGGGATCCAGCTCAACTCATCCTGGGGACGGAGGCTCCAGCCGAGGCGCTGGCCGAGATGCGGGCCAAACTGGGGCTGGACCAACCTCTGCCCTGGCAATATCTGACCTGGCTGGGGAAAGCTCTACGTGGAGACCTGGGCACCTCTTTGCGTCACGAGCGTCCGGTGAGCCTACTCATGGCCGAACGTCTGCCCGTCACCTTATCCCTGACCGTTCTGGCCCTGGGCCTGGCTTTGTTGGTAGCCATCCCTCTAGGCATTCTGGGCGCTACGCACCAGCGTACCGTCCTGGATTATGCCTGTCTGCTCTTTGCCCAACTGGGTTTGGTGCTGCCTTCTTTCTGGATCGGCATCCTGCTCATTCTGCTGCTGGCCCTGAACTGGCGTTGGCTGCCGTCGGGGGGCTACGTAAGCTGGAGCGACGATCCGCTGCAAGCCCTGCGGCATCTGATCATGCCCGCCCTGGCCCTGAGCCTGCCCCTGGCCGGGACTTTAACCCGGCTGGTTCGCTCCTCTATGCTGGAGGAGTTGGGGCGCGATTACGTCCGTACTGCCCGGGCCAAAGGTCTCTCCGAGCAGTTGATCCTCTATCGTCACGCTCTACGCAACGCCCTCATCCCTACGGTCACCCTGGTCGGTTTGCAGATGGGTTTTTTGCTGGGAGGCAGCATCGTTATCGAGCAGGTCTTTGCCCTGCCGGGGCTGGGGCGGCTGGTTCTGCTGGCTATCTATAACCGCGACCTGCCTCTGATTCAGGGCCTGGTGGTCTGCATCGCCGCGATGGTGGTGATCGTCAATCTGGTGGTGGATCTAACCTATGTCTATCTCGATCCAAAAGTTTCGCTCACTTGAGGAGAAACGCCCCCCGACCGCAACCTGGGTGGAGCAGATAAGAGGCCAGGACAAAAGGCGTTACCTGCTCAGAGTCCTCAACAATCGGCTGCTGCTGCTGGGCGGGGCGGTGGTGGTGATCGTGGTCGTTCTGGCCTTTGTGGGCCACCTGGCGCCGCTCCACGATCCCCTGGCAATGGACATTGCCAGGCGTACTCAACCGCCCAGCCTTTCCTTCCCCTTCGGCACCGACCAATACGGTCGCGATATCTTCAGCCGGGTACTGAAGGGAGCAGGCATGGCCCTATCGGTGGGCTGGGTGGCGATAGCTATCGGCCTGGTGGGGGGCGCGCCCCTGGGCATCCTGAGCGGCTATTATGGCCGCTGGCTCGACGAGGCGCTGATGCGGCTGATGGATGCGCTGTTTGCCTTTCCGGCCATCCTGTTGGCCCTGGCGCTGGTAGCGGCCCTGGGGCCGGGCTACAGGAGCGCCATGCTGGCTATCGGTCTGGTCACCGTGCCGGTTTTTGCCCGGCTGGCGCGGGCTTCCACCCTCTCCTTAAAGGAGACAGGCTTTGTAGAAGCGGCCCGGGCGGTGGGGAGCAGTGATTTTCGTATCCTGCGGTATCACATTTTGCCCAATGGCCTGGCCCCTCTCATCGTTCAGGCTACGGTCAGCTTTGCCTCGGCCATCCTGGCCGAAGCCTCGTTGAGCTATCTGGGGCTAGGCACCCAGCCGCCCCTGCCCAGTTGGGGCAAGATGCTGGAGGAGGCCAGAGGCTTCATGAACATCGCTCCCTGGATGGCCATTTTCCCCGGCCTGGCTATCGCCCTCACGGTGCTGGGCTTCAGCTTCCTGGGCGACGGGCTGCGGGATTTTCTGGACCCACATAACTCCCTCTAGCGCCTCTCACAGGTGCCTGGCACTTCCAGAGTGCCAGGCACCTGATACGCGTGAGCGTATCACGTTGGGGACAAAGGTGGAAGGGTGGGTAACCACTCACCTCA
>CAZYHC010000154.1:0-4278 GCA_964646625.1 uncultured Anaerolineales bacterium | reverse complement strand
GACTAAAGCGACCTTCGATACGTGGGTCAAGGACACCCACGTCGTCTCGCGCCAGGATGGGACTTTTATCATCGGAGTGCCTACCACCTACGCCAAAGACTGGCTGGAAAATCGCCTGCTAACGACCATCCAGCGCGCCCTGGCAGACCTGATTGAAGAGGACGTTGAGGTAGAGTTTGTGGTAAGGGGGGAATGAGAATGAGGGCACCAATCCCGTATTATGGCGGGAAACAGCAAATGTATAGGCGGATTACAGCCCTCTTTCCTCTGCACCGCGTGTACGTTGAGGTGTTTGGTGGTGCGGCCTCCGTGCTCCTGAACAAGCCGCCCTCACCGGTTGAGGTCTACAACGACGTTGATGGCGAAGTGGTCAACCTGTTCCGGGTGCTCAGAGAGCAGGGAGAGGAGCTTATCGCCCTGCTTAACCTCACGCCCTACGCCCGTGAGGAGTTCGCGGCCTGCCTGGACAATCACTGCGATGACTCGCTGGAGCGGGCCAGGCGCGCCTTTGTACGCTTCCGGCAAAGTTTCGCTGGCAAAGGTCAAGCGACGCCGGGGCGATGGGCCTACAGCACCGAAAGGCACGGTGGGGAAGTGGGAACCTGGCTCTCTGCTATTGAGTACCTGCCAGCGATTATTGAGCGGCTGCGCATGGTCCACATTGAATGTTTGGACTTCGCGGATTGCATCACCCGCTATGATACGCCGGGGACGCTCTTTTACTGCGATCCGCCATACCTGGCGACAACGCGAGAGGCAAGTAGCCAAAATGACGTTTATACGCATGAAATGACTGAGGCCCAACACCGCCAACTGTTATATCTGCTGAACAGCGTCCGGGGCATGGTGGTGCTATCAGGCTATCCTAGCACATTATACGACACAGCCCTGGCCGGTTGGGAGCAGCGCGAGTACAACGTACCGGCCCATTCGAGCAGCGTGGTACGCACCCGCGGCGGCAAGGGTGGCACTGCACCCCGACGTACTGAAGTGCTTTGGCTCAACCCGGCAGTGGTAACAAAGAAGCGGGGGATGTTGATATGACCTGTTCCTGGGCCGATGCGTACTCTCACGGCTGCGGGCATTACCTGGGTAGAGTCCTGGTTGATCGACCAATGATGAAGGGAGGCCAATTCAATGACGAGATTTCCCGGAGCAGAAGAGGAAAAGCTCCGCAGCATCTCTCTCATAAAGTTCTTAGGTGAGGAGCTGCCCCAACTCGTAGAGCTGGAATTAGGAAGCGGTGAGGTGAAAACGTACGAGTTTGAAGGCGACCTGGCTGAGTTATGTGCAGCGGGGGCCAGAGAAGAAGTGATAGCCTTCGCCTCACTGATGGAGCAGAAACTGGCGGCCAACGACGATAAGGGCGGCTGGAAAGACTGCCGACCGGAGTATCTGCTAATGCGGCTACTGGAGGAGATAGGGGAATTTGAAGATAGTCTGAGGCGCAACCTTATGTGGGATGCCAGGATAAGTCATCTTGCTCTCACCGATGATTGCGACCCCGACCAGGTGCGGGGCGAAGCGGCGGATGTCGCCAACTTTGCCATGATGTTGCTGGACGCGTTGGGAATTCTCAAGGGGGAAAGGGAGGAGCAAGAATTATGACCTGCATCATCGGCGTAGCCCACGCAGGCTGTGTGTACATCGGCGCCGACTCGGCCAGCGTCGGCGGCGGAGAGATACGGGTGACCAGGCTGCCCAAAGTGTTCAGAACCGGCAAGTTCCTCATCGGCTACACAGGGTCGTTCAGGATGGGACAGCTTTTGCAGCATCACCTGAGCGTGGTTCCACAGGGTGATGAGCCGGACGATGAGTACATGGTCTGCACCTTCATCGAGGCGGTGCGGACTTGCTTGAGACAATACGGCTACACCCAGGTGAAAGACAACCAGGAGGAGATCGGCGGGCGATTCCTGGTCGGATATCGCGGCAAGCTTTATTTCATCGATGGTGATTTCCAGGTCAATGAACACGACGAGGGCCTTGATTCTATCGGCTGTGGGGCGGAATACGCTCTAGGAGCGATGAAAGCTCTGCGAGACCTGCCGCCGCGTGAGCGCATTGAAAAAGCTCTCGAAATTTCTGCGCACTTCAGCAGCGGGGTCATCGGGCCGTTTCACGTCCTGGAACTGGCTGGCGAATAGTATGGCCCAATACTTCGGAGTGATCAGCAATAGAGACTACATCAAGTACAAAGGCGCAAAACGCCCGTTCTGGGAGTTCTTGGAATCACAGCCGGACGGCTGGCTCATGTCCCTGGCGTATCGGAGAGAAGGCTTGCCCGACAACACTCGAATGATCTTCGATTGCGGGGCCTGGACCTATCGCCACGAAGAGGAGCCTCGGCTCAACGGCAACCTGGTGACTCCTGGGTGGGCCTTCGAGCAGTACCAGGAACTCGCCAGGCCCGGCGACTTCCTGCTCGCGCCCGACCACATGCTCATCCCCGGCGTTGACCTGGACGCTCGGCGGGCTTTCAACCAGGACTCGGCAGCGCGCTTCCTGGAGCTGGCCAAAAGCTCTCCCTACCGCCCAATGGCCTCAGTGCACGGCATGACCCTGCCAGAGCGCATTGAAACCGCCAGGCGGTACGTGGCAATGGGCTACACCGCCCTGGCCCTGGGCGGCCTGGCGGCCAGGGCCAGCCAGAAGAGCCTGGCCCTCGAAGTGGTCCGGGAAGTCAGGAAGGCCGTGCCGAGCGTGTGGCTGCACGTCCTGGGCCTGTCAGCGCCGGACTACGCCGCAGCCTGGGAGGAGTATGGTATCCAGAGCTTCGACGGCTCCAGCCACTTCAAAGCGGCCTTTACCGGCGACTTCTATGCCCTCGGCGACGGCGGCATCCTCCAGAAGCACGATGCCTCCAGGCCAGGTGAAGAGGTCACCGCGCCACTCTGCGGTTGCTGGGCCTGCTCTCTATTGGGAGCGGAAGGCATCGACACCCGGTGCTACGGCTCAAACGAACACAACATGGGCCGGGCGGCGCACAACATGAACGTGTTGATGCAAGCGCAACAGATAGCAGTGCAGGGCACGACGGTGCTGGTGTCCTGCGTGGGCCAGAAGTTGAGCCACGCTGCGCCAGCCGCCGACCTGTATCAGTCTGCCTGGTTCAGGAAAGCGAGAACGTATGCGGAGCAGGTAAGCAAGAGGTGGTACATTCTGAGCGCAAAGCACGGGCTGCTATCGCCAGGCGAGATCGTAGAGCCTTACGAGGTCACGCTGAACTCCATGCCAGCTTCCGAGCGTAAGGCATGGGCCAAAAGGACGTTTAAGCAGATCGAACAGCGCATCCCGGCAGGCAAGGTAGTCATTCTGGCTGGCCGCCGGTACCGGGAGCATCTGGAGACGATGCTGAGAGAGGCTGGCTACCTGGTGAGTATCCCGCTGGCAGGGTTGGGGATCGGTCAGCAGCTTACGTGGCTGATGGCGCGAACGTCTTACCAGCCTCGGCTCTTTGCTATTGAGTGACCAATGACGAAGGGAGGATTGTGTCATGAAAATTGAAGTTGTTACCGTAGGCTACGGCGTAACCCAATCTTTGGCTGGCTACTGCAACGTCAAACCATCCATCAGCCTGACCGCCTCCGTTGACGAGGGCGAGGACGAGGAGCAGGTCCAGGCCGCTCTGCTGGAGCGGGCACAGGCGTTTGTCCACGAGCTGGTGGACGACGCCCTGGAAGCCGATGACCTGCCACCTCGGTACTACGATGGGCCTCGGTATCGGGTGTTCCAGACCGCAATCGCGTTCCTGATCTGGCCGCAGGACGAGCGGCTGCCCGATGACCTGACCGAGATCGACCGCTGGCCGCGAGAACTGATCGGCGACCGTCGGCTGGAGACGTGCCGGGCCACCGTAACTGGTCATGGCTCCGCCCTCCCAGTTTTTGAGAGTCTGGCCGGTGAAATTCCAGCGGACCTGGTGCTGCTGATCGAGGATGAGAGGAAGCGCCGGGAGGAGGAGGGGAAGCACCGGGAAGAAGAGGAAGAGGTTGAAGACTGGGAGGAGGAAGAGGAAGAGGACTGGTGAGGAGTGTGGAGCAGGCCGTGTGAGGAGACAACGATCTGCCCCGTATGCCTGCGCGAGCACTACGACGGCTTCTGTCCGCGCGATTATACCTATTTCCGCTTTCTCGAAGGGGCTGGCGGTGATGACTGATACCAAAAAAGCTTACCTCTTCAACTGCTCGCCGAGATACTACAGCCGGGGACTAACCGCCCTATCGTACTGGCTGACGGAGCGTGGCTACCAGGCCCAGATCATCGCTCACGAGCCGA
>CAZYHC010000153.1:0-4468 GCA_964646625.1 uncultured Anaerolineales bacterium | reverse complement strand
GGGCCGGTCCTGATCGACATCGCCAAGAACGCCCAGATAGAAGAAACGGAATTTGAATACCCTACCGAGGTTGACCTGCCCGGCCATCGTCCCCGCTTTGAGGGCGACCCGGAGGATATTGAACGGGCGGCCCGTTGGCTCAACGAGGCCGAGCGTCCGCTTATCGTCGCCGGACACGGGGTCACCATCGCCGGCGCACAGGTTGAGTTGCTGGAGTTGGTGGAGAAGGCCCAAATTCCGGTGGTCACCACCCTGTTGGGCATCAGCACCATCCCCGAAACCCACCCCCTGTGCCTGGGCATGGGCGGTATGCACGGTGAAGCTTACGCCAATAAGGCTCTCCAGAGTGCGGACGCGGTACTGGTTTTGGGGTCTCGTTTCGACGACCGGCTGACAGGCTCGGTGGACACCTTCGTCCATCGGGCCAGAAAGATCCACGTAGACATCGATCCAGCCGAGATCAACAAAAATGTGCGGGTGGACCTGCCTATCATCGGCGATATCAAAAACGTGCTGGAGGTCCTCAATCCCCTGGTTAAACCTGTAACTCACCCGGCCTGGGTAGAGCAGATCGAGGAGTGGCGAACCGAATCGGCGGCCCGCGACATCCTGAACCAGGAAACCGAGGCCCTCATCCCTCAATATGTGATCCGGCAGATATGGCACGCCACCCAGGGGGAAGCCCTCATGGTCAGCGATGTGGGCCAGAACCAGATGTGGGAAGCCCAGTATTTCCTGCACCACAAGCCCCGGGGCCTGGTCTCCTCCGGGGGGTTGGGCACTATGGGGTTTGCTCTGCCGGCCGCCGTGGGGGTGCAGGTGGGCAACCCCGATCAGTTGGTGTGGGCCACGGTCGGCGATGGCGGCTTTCAGATGACCATCCAGGAATTGGCCACCGTGGTGCAGGAAGAATTGCCTATCAAAATCGCCATCCTGAATAACGGCTATCTGGGCATGGTGCGTCAGTGGCAGCAGCTTTTCTTTGAAAAACGGTATTCGGCTACGCCCATTTCCTGCCCCAATTTTGCCAAGGTAGCCGAAGCCTACTGTATCCCCGCTTTCACCGTGACGGATAAGAAGGAGGTAGTGCCCGCCATCGAAAAAGCCCTGGCTATAGATGGGCCGGTGGTCCTCGACTTCCACATCGAAAGAGAGGAGAACGTGTACCCTATGGTCAGCCCTGGAGGCTCCATCAGCGAGATGATGTACCGCCCCGGCAAAGAAGGAGAAGAAGAGCCATGAAACGCACCCTGATAGCTTTGATCGAGGACACCCCGGCGGCCCTCAACCGGGTGGCCAGTACTTTGCGGCGTCGCAACTTTAACATCGAGAGTGTCACCTTCGGTCAGAGTGAATCGGAGGGGGTGGCGCGCATGACCCTGGTAGTCGATGGGGCCTTGACCCCCATTGACCAGGTGGTCAGACAGCTCTACAGGGTGACCGATTTGATAGCAATTTGGGACGTTACCGAGGACCCCATCGTCATCCGCGAACTGGCCCTGATCAAGGTGACAGCCGACGCCACCACCCGGCCCGACATCATGCAACTGGTAGATGTCTACCGGGCCAAAATCGTGGACGTGGCCCTCACCTCGCTGGTGATCGAGATCACCGGCCCGGAAGATAAGGTAAACTCTTTCATAGGCTTTCTGGAAGAGTTCGGCATCATGGAAATAGTTCGTACCGGGCGGGTAGTGATGGCGCGGGGTAAAGGTAGCCCGGCCTTTTATTGATTTAGAGGGATTAACCTATAACATAATATAGAGAGGAGCAACATATCATGGCAAAAATCTACTACGACGCAGACGCCGATCTGAATCTGCTGAAAGGCAAGAAGATCGCCGTCATCGGCTACGGCAGCCAGGGCCACGCCCACGCCCTCAACCTGAAGGACAGCGGGCAGGACGTGCGGGTCGGCCTTTACCGGGGCAGCAAATCGTGGTCCATCGCGGAGGAGGGCGGCCTGAAGGTCATGAGCGTAGGCCAAGCGACCGCCGAGGCAGACATCATCATGGTGCTCGTGCCTGACAACGTGCAAAAAACCCTGTTCGAGGCCGAGATAGGCCCCAACCTGTCGGCGGGCAAGATGCTGATGTTCGCCCACGGCTTCAACATTCACTTCAACCAGGTTATCCCCCCCAAAGACATCGACGTGACCATGATCGCGCCCAAGAGTCCGGGCCACGTCATGCGTGACCTGTTCACCCAGGGGATAGGTGTCCCGGCCCTTTTGGCGATCTACCAGGATACTTCGGGCCAGGCCAGGGAACTGACTCTGGCCTATGCCAAAGGGGTGGGTTCGACCAAAGCCGGGGTTATCGAGACCACCTTTGCCGAGGAAACGGAAACCGACCTCTTCGGCGAGCAGGCGGTGCTTTGCGGGGGCGTCACCGAGTTGATAAAGGCCGGGTTCGATACCCTGCTGGAAGCGGGGTATCAACCGGAGATCGCCTATTTTGAATGTCTCCACGAGTTGAAGCTGATCGTGGATTTGATTTACCAGGGCGGCATAGGCTACATGCTCTACTCCGTCAGCGACACGGCTGAGTTTGGCTGCTACACCGGGGGGCCGCGCGTCATTACCGAAGAGACCCGCCAGGAGATGAAACGCATGTTGGCCGAGGTGCAGGACGGCTCCTTCGCCACCAGGTGGATCCTGGAGAACCAGGCCGGGCGTCCCAACTTCTACGCCAGGCGTCGGCAGGCGGACGCTCACCCCATCGAGAAAATCGGTAAAGAGCTGAGAGGGATGATGGACTGGCTCAAGAAATAAAAAATTATCTAGAGGAGCACGTTAAGCAAAGTGCCAGGCACCTGGCAGGTGCCTGGCACTTCCAAAGGAGGAGTACGGCCATGCCTATCAAGAAATCGGATAAGATCTGGTTCAATGGTAAGTTTGTCCCCTGGGAGGAAGCCCAGGTGCACGTCCTGTCCCACGTTCTACACTATGGCTCCAGCGTCTTTGAGGGAATGAGGTGCTACGCCACCGTTGACGGGCCTGCGGTCTGGTGCATGGAAAGACACGTGAACCGCCTCTTCGACTCGGCCAAAGTCTATCGGATGGAGATTCCTTACTCCAAAGAGGAGATAACCCAGGCGATCCTGGAGACCATCCACGTCAATAAACACGAAGCCTGTTACATCCGCCCCCTGGTTTTCAGAGGCTATGCCGAACTGGGGGTTGACCCTCGCGCCTGTCCGGTGGAGGCGATCATTGCCACCATCGAGTGGGGGCGTTATCTGGGCAAAGAGGCCATCGAGGAAGGAGTGGACGTGTGTTTTTCTTCCTGGCATCGCATGGCCCCCAACACCTTCCCCGCCCTGGCTAAATGCGGAGCTAACTACGCCAACTCTCAGCTCATGAAAATGGAGGCCCTGGAAAATGGCTACGTGGAAGCCATTGCCCTGGACGTGGCCGGTTACGTCAGCGAGGGCAGCGGCGAAAACATTTTCCTGGTCAAAGAGGGGACCATCTACACTCCGCCTCTTGGCTCCTCTGTGCTGGGCGGGATTACCAGGCAGTGTATCATCGCCCTGGCCCACGATCTGAACATCCCGCTGGTAGAGCAGGCGATCCCCAGAGAGGCCGTCTACATCGCCGACGAGGTTTTCTTTACCGGCACGGCGGCCGAGATCACTCCTATCCGTTCGGTGGACAGGATGCCCATCGGCCAGGGACGCCGAGGGCCAATCACCGAGCGCCTGCAAGTGGAGTTCTTTGGGCTGGCTGAAGGCGAGTTTCCCGACCGACATGGCTGGCTGACTCCGGTCCACCCTTCGTAGTGGCGACTTCAACAACGAACGTTCGCTGTTCTCCCGCTTCAACAGCGGCTAAAGTCGTTACTACCAATCATCAAAATCTATGTGATGCTAGGATATGACCAGGAAAAACGTTTCATCAGGCTCTCCCTGGGAGGCACCAATCGGCTTTTCCAGGGCAGTAAGGATCGGGAACGTCATCGCTGTAGCTGGGACCGCAGCCATTGCTCCCGATGGCTCAACCGCCTGCCCCGATGATGTCTACGGCCAAACCAAATACTGTATTGAGATTATGAAGAAAGCGATTGAGGAGGCCGGCGGTAAACTCGAAAACGTCGTTCGTACCAGAATAATGCTGAAAGACATCTCGAAATGGGAAGAAGCAGCCCAGGCGCATGGAGAATTTTTCTCCGAGATTAGACCGGCCTGTACCTTTGTGGAAGTCAAAGGTTTCGTAAGAGCCGATTGGCTGGTGGAAACCGAAGCCGATTGTGTCATCGAGGGCGCACAAGTTTCTGAGGATTGAGGAGCAATGAAACACACTCTGATCGCCTGGATGGAAGATAGACCTGGGGTGCTCAATCGTATCGCCAGCCTCTTCCGGCGTCGCAAGTTTAACATCGAGAGCATGGCAGCCGGACACAGCGAAGTGCTGGGCATCACCCGCATGACCATCGTGGTCGATGAGGACAAAACCGACGTCGATCAG
>CAZYHC010000152.1:0-4544 GCA_964646625.1 uncultured Anaerolineales bacterium | reverse complement strand
CATTCTTACACGTTCTTACATTCGGTCGCATTGTTATAGGTTTCCGACCGTGCAAGCCCGTTCTGAAACTATTGCAGTTCTCCGGTGCGGGGGGCAAAATAAAAACGTAGCGCATGGCAGGATTCCCACATACTTATGCGCGACGTTTGGGTGCTATCTTGCCCCAACCACCACGACCGCCGGGACGGAGAGGCTCGCGTGTGACTGCTGTGAGACCTGGAATTTTTAACCAACCCTTTTTGTGGTATAATATTAGAGAGGGCCAGGTTCTGAGGGAGGTGAGCTCCTGCGAAAGAGCAGCCTCGGTTTCGACAACAAAACGACAATGCAGCGGCAGTTGCAACGTTGTCTCAATATAACGCCGTTCTTTTCCCGGAACAGGAAGAGGGCGTTTTTTTAACCACTCTCTTCAGTATATTACACAAAGGGAGGAGTTAATGCAAAAGTATTTGATAGTCTTACTGTCGATAGCCTTGCTGCCCCCGTGGGTCGGTTTTGCCCCGCCGATGGAGGCAGCCCAGGCCCCACCTGCCGGCGACAATCTCACCAGCCAGGAGCTTAAGCAGCGGGCGCTGGACGCTTACATGAAGATGCCCCTGTACTTCGTCGCCAACCAGGGGCAGGTGGACGAAAGCGTGGCCTACTATGCCCAGGGCAGCGGGCATAGCATCTACTTCACCGCCGAAGAGGTGGTCGTGGCCCTGAAGGAGACCACCCTGCGGATGCGCTTTGTGGGAGCTAACGCCACGCAGCCTGTTGGCGCGGAGAGGACGGCGGCCAGAGTCAACTACTTCATCGGGGACGACCCGGCGAAGTGGCAGACGGACATCCCCACCTATGGCCAGGTGGTCTACCACGATCTCTACCCCGGCATAGACCTGCGCTACGAGGGGCAGACGGGGGCGCTCAAGTATACCTTCGAGGCGCAGCCGGGGGCGGACGTTTCCAAAATCCGGCTGGCCTTTGGGGGCGCGGCGGGCCTGCGCCTGGACGAAGCGGGCAACCTGCTCATCCTGGCCGGGGGGAGCGAGTTGAAGGACACGAAGCCCTACGCCTACCAGGAGATTGGCGGACGGCGGGTGGAGGTGGATGTGGCCTTTGTGCTACACGGGGTGCGCACCTGTGGCTTTGCGGTGCGGGGCGGCTACGACCCCCGCTACCCACTCATCATTGACCCCACCCTGCTCTACTCCACCTACCTGGGGGGGAGCGATGATGACCGGGGCTTTGGCATCGCCGTGGATGGGGCCGGCCACGCTTACGTGACGGGATGGACTGAGTCCACCGACTTCCCCACCCAGAACCCCTATGATAATAGCCTGGGCGGGAGCAGGGACGCCTTTGTCACCGAACTCAACGCCACAGGCAACGCCCTGCTCCACTCCACCTACCTGGGGGGGAGCGGTGATGGGATCGGCTTTGGCATCGCCGTGGACGGGGTCGGCCACACTTACGTGACGGGATATATTGATTCCACCGACTTCCCCACTACTACGAACGCCTATCAGGGTACGTATGGCGGTGGCGACCTCGATGCCTTTGTCGCCAAGCTCGCCTTGCCCGTGCAGTCCACAATCGCCTTCATCAACCAGGCCGGGGAAGCGGTCAACGGCTACTACGTCGGTGGCGGCATCTACGTCACCGTCAAAGATCCCGATGAGAACAAGAACCACTCGACCCAGGAGAGCGTGAACGTCACCGTCTCGGACGCTACCACGGGCGATAGCGAGACCCTGACCCTGACCGAGACGGGCAACAGTACAGGAATCTTCCGCAACACGACGGCCTTGCCCTCCAGCAGCAACGCGACAGGTACACCCGGCAACGGCATCCTGGAGACTCAACCTGGCCACACCATCAAAGTCAGCTACACCGACCCCGATGACAGCGCAGACAAAAGCTCCGATACGGCCACCATGCTGGCCCTTGGCTCCAGCCTGACCGCTTTCACCGACGCCGACGGGGGAGAGGTAAACGGCTACCTCATCAGCGCCGACCCCATCTACGTGACGGTCATCGACGCCGACGAGAACACCAACCCTGCTGGCCGACAGGCGGTGTCGGCGATCATCTCGGACACCAACACGGGGGATAGCGAAACGCTGGCCCTCCTGGAGACGGGGGACGATACGGGCCAGTTTCGTAACACGATGGGGCTTTCCTCCACAGACAGCGCCACGGGCACGCCAGGCAACGGCGCCCTGGAGACCAAAGTCGGCCACATCATCGGGGCCAGCTACACCGACGACGACGATAGCAGCGACAAAAGCTCAGACACGGCAGCCATCACCAGCCTCTTCAACGTGCATCTGCCCGCTATTATGAAAGGCTACGCTCCCTTCTGCAACGGCGATTTCGAGCAAGGGGCATCTTGCTGGAGCTTTGGGGGGATGGAGCGCCACGCCGTCTCCACGGCCATGCCCTACAGTGGGACTCAGTCTGCCCTGCTGGGCGGTGATAAGGGCGTCTACGGATGTGAGGGCGGCGTCCCACAAGGTAGCGCCTGGATGGAGCAGACTTTCAACGTGCCCAACGAAGGCAGCCCCAAGCTGTCCTTCTGGTATCGCCTGTATAGCTATGACAAAACAAAAGAAAGAGCGCGCGTCGATTCCTTCGAAGTCAAGGTTAACGGCGCGACCGTTTTCGAGGACCTCCTCACCTGGGCCACCGCCTATGGCTGCGACAAGCCGCCCAACGACGGTGGGTGGCAGCAGGTAACGCTCGATCTGAGCGCCTACAAGGGCCAGACTATTACCCTCCATTTCGAGGTCTGGAACCGGGCCGACAACTGGTACAACACCTGGGCCTACATAGACGACGTCAGGATGGAATAAAGCTCTTCCCATCGCTCCAAATTCCAACGGTCGGGGTTATAGAGGCCCCGCCCGTTTTTGTCGTTTGGCGAAATTCTTCCTCCTTCGCTTACACCCTCTCAAAACATCCGTAGCTGCACCGCCTCAGCCGGATCAAAGTCCACCTTCGACACAACTATAGGCTTCGTCTTTTCCTCTACCGCTCCCTCCATGATAACCGCCTCCCGGAACAGACCCCCCAGGTCAACCGGCACCCCCTCCATCACTGACTTCATGAGCTGGGCGGTGAAGTCCTCGGTGGCGTTCATGGCCGCCAGCCCCTCCGCTATTTCCCCATCTATCAGACTGGCCGCCCGCAGCTTGGCCGCGATCAGGGCCAACGCCTGCTCCTGCCCCAACCGCCACGACCGCCGGGACGACTGGCGCGGAGTGTACAGGCTGTACTCGATCACCCGCTTACGCAGTTATAGGTTTCCGCTGCCAAAAACCCATGCTGAAACTATCTCCAACGCCGGCCAAAAGCGCCAGCCAGAGCGTGGCCGGTGGGGGTCTATTAAACGCTTGGTGTGAGTTAGCTGGCTGATACTTGCCAAGAAGGCGTCTATGGACTAAAGTTAGGCTCCAATTCTTACACGGAAAGGAGCCAACTTATGGTCGACATAGACACCTTCCTGATCACATTGTACGTCATGGTAGACGATTTCTGCAAATCCAGACTCCCAATTGAGATACGGCCAGGTCCCGAAGCTTCGCTCAGTCGCAGCGAGGTGGTTACCTTGGCTATCTTTGGGCAGTGGCAGTGGTTTGGCAGTGAACGAGGCTTCTATCGCTATGCTCAACGCCACCTGCGTCCCTTTTTCCCGAATCTGCCCACTCGAGGACAGTTCAATCGGCTGATGCGCCATTACCGCGATGATATTGGGGCTTTCTCCCTGTATCTGGTCGAACTGATGCAGGCCCAAGACTGCTCTTACGAGGCTTTGGACAGTGCGGCGGTACCCACCCGCGATGTCAAACGGCGCGGAGTGGGCTGGCTGCCTGGTGAGGCCGACATCGGCTGGAGCAATCGTCTGGGGTGGTACGAAGGTTTTCATATGTTGATGGCGGTCAATCCGGTAGGAGTGATCACCGGTTTCGGCTTTGGGCCTGCCAGCGCCAAGGACCAACCTATGGCCGAGACATTTTTCGTCTTGCGTCAGCAGCCGAATCCTAGATTGCTCAGCGTTGGTAAGCCAGCCTGGGGACCGTACGTGGTCGATAAAGGTTTCGAGGGTAAAGAAGCTCACCAACGATGGTGGCTGGACTATGGGGCAGCGGTCATCTGTCCCCCGAAACGGAACAGCAAACATCCCTGGCCCAAGCCTTTGCGCCGCTGGCTGGCTGGCATCCGACAGATTGTAGAAACGGTCTACGATAAGCTCCATAACATCTTCCGCCTCAATCGCGAGTGGCCTCATGATCTGACTGGCTTTCAGGCTCGCTTGTCAGCCAAGGTAGCCTTGCACAACTTCTGCATCTGGCTCAATGAGCAACTTGGCCGCCCGTGTCTGGCCTTTGCTGATCTGGTGGGCTGGTAGAGTGTCTATTTCACACCAAACGTTTAAGTCTCAGCCGACAACGCTCTCACTCAGCCCCAGACCCGCTTAACCTGCTCTCCCAGACTGGGCGGCCATCCCAGCTCGGCCAGGGTCGCTTTACTGCGAATGATACGCGTGTAAACGCAAACCGCCG
>CAZYHC010000151.1:0-4596 GCA_964646625.1 uncultured Anaerolineales bacterium | reverse complement strand
GCGTATGGAGCGCGGCAACGTGAGCCTTGAGGGCTTCGATGCTTCCGAACTTCTTCAGCGTTGCTGGGAAGTAGTAGTCATGCTGGCCCAGGTAGGTTCCTCCACCTGCCTGGCGGTCATATGTCAGGCCCAGCTCCTTGCACTTTGATACGGATATTAGCCTGAAGTCATATGGATACTCCGGCGTCGGCTCCTTCATTTGCTTCAATATCTGATTTAAATTGTCCTCGGTTGGGCCTAGGTGGAAGCTCGGATGGTAAGTTATGCGGGCAGCCTCGGCCAGCGGCTCAATTTCACCAGGTCGACCGTAACAATCTATCCTACCGGCTTGAACCATCTCATCCTTCAGCGGATACCAGGCTCCGACGCAGAGATCGTAGAGCATGGGGACCATTCTTCCACCAAAGTAGGGTATGGCGAATCCAGCGGTAACCAGGAAGTTTCCCTTAAGTATCTCTTCCGCCGTGGTCATTTCCATGTCTCTCGAAGCCGTGTATGGGCCGATCTTTAGGCCGCGGTCTTCGCAGGCCCTCAAAGCGCCCGTGGTCTGCGAGTCGTTAGCGCCCCATAAAGCCTCATAATCCGTTCGGACCGCCAGGGACGCCTCGCCCGCTGCCCGCCCTCCCTCGAAGGCCCAGTTACCATATTGATGGCCCAGCACTTCGATCTCTGGATAGAACTTCCACGCCTGGTAGACTCCCAGGTTTATGTAGACTGTGGAGCAGGTGGCGGCAGTCTTGTGGGCCTGGTGGTGCAGTAACTTCGTCTTTCCATCCCTCTTCATCTTCTCGAACAGCAGCATTAATGGGAGGAAAGTCTGCTCGTCTGACAGCGGCGTATTATCTATGACCCATCGTGGCCCAAGGTCTCCTGGGAACATGTCCCCAGTATATCCGAAGTGCGATGCCATGAACACGTTGTTCTCGTTGCAGACTCTCGTCAACTCAGGTAACATAGCCGCCGATGGACAGTTATAGACTATCGCCTTTGCGCCGGCAGCTATCATACTCTCAGTTGTCTCGATCCACGCTGGATCGGATTCAGCCACTGCCCCGGCGAACTCCAGACCGAGTTGTCCACAGGCTTGCTCACAAGCCTGGTAGCACATCATAGTGTATTCTTGCGCTAGCTGCCAAGTGATATGGCCTATCCTGAACTTCTCTCCAGGCTCAGCGTTCTTGTATTTCTGAGCTAGTGTGTCCCTCTCTTCCTCTTCAGCAGGAGCCGCTGTAACAATACGGGGGTTAGCGTGGTGTCCTACGGCACCGCCCACAGCTAAACCTGCGACCGTGGCTCCCATAGTGCCTAGTGCTTGACGCCTGGTTATTTTGGGGGAATTTCCTTCTGTCTTCATACTGACCTCCTTTGTTATCATAATCTACCCTATCTGCTAGTTTTAGCACGGTTGGTATGCGATCACATCAGGGGTGAGGATCTCCGCCAGGAGGAAGCTCAAAGTATACGCCAGAACCCGTGTGACTGCCCGTGCGCCCATACCGGAGAAACTACGCGACCCTAACTTGTCGAGGTTAAAAGAGGTTGTCAACATGCTTCCTTTTTCCTCATCCATTTTACACGCTATTTTCTGGTTTGTCAAGTGTGGAGCTACCCGGTAAAAGAAGCCCTCGTCATCGGCAGGACTTCCTTCTCTACGACCCTACCACACCAGTTCCTACCAAAATTTGACATCCCAGAAAAATTATGATATTATAGCAGCGTGAGGATAACACAGAGTTATCTTCGAGGAGAAAACCGGCGTGGAAGCGGTTGCAACCCTTAGAGGTTCTTATATGCGCTGTGGAGAGTAAAAGCGCCGACAGGGGGCGTAGTGGCGCCCGGCTGTCGGCGTATGTATTTTGACTCGGGTTTAGACTATCAAATGAGAAGGAGGATGTGTACTATACAGTGGTGTTGTCCCCACTTATAGTATACAAAGTAAGGTTATGAAAATCCGAATGGTAATCAGTTTCGTCATCTCCATTGTCATTGTCGCTGGCGACATCGATCTGGCGGCGTTGGCTGCGTCCCCCACCCCCATTGTCCCGGCTGCTGACAACCCCAACTGGGAGTCCGGTGATGCCACCTCCCCCTTGACCCTGATCAGCCCCAAAGGCGGCGAGTTTTGGGAGATGGGCAGTTCCCACCCCATCCGTTGGGCCACCACTGGCGCTGTGACCGAGGCCAGCCTGGCCCGTTCCACCAACAGCCTCATCGCCACCCACGTCATCACCAGTTACCTGAGCCTCATCTTGAATAACTACACCAGCCTGGACGTGACCCTGGTTGTGAGCAACACCCTGAACGTCCCTCGCACCCACGAGGCAGTCACCTCCGGCGTGCCCATCGCCCGCAGCTTCAACCTGACCGACCTCTCGGCCCTGCGCCTGCTTGATAGTTCCGGTCAGCCTGTCCCGGCCCAATTCACCCCCCTGGCCCGCTGGGGTGGCGCGCCCGACGACTCCAGCAAACCCGTGCGCTGGCTGCTGCTCGACTTTCAGGCCGATGTGCCTGCCAACGGCGCGGCCACTTACCGCCTGGCGGGTAACGGCGGAGCGACGCCGACTTTTCCCACGCTCACCGTGACCGACGGAGCCGATGCCATCACCATAAATACTGGGGTGGCCCAGTTCAGCATCAGCAAAACGGACGGCCGCCTGACCGCTCCCCACCTGGCTGCTCCGCTGACGGGCCGGGCCACCACCCCCGGCGGCGCGGTTTACAACACCACTGGCCCGGTCACCGTCGAGGTGGCTCTCAGCGGCCCCATGCGCGTCTCGGTGCGCGTCCAGGGAGCCTACCGTGATGCCGGCAGCACAGCTCTGCTCAGTCACACCAGCCGTTACTGGTTCTACGCCGGCCAGCCCACCGTCCGCCTCTTTCACACCGTCGAGAACAACACCCCCTGCCCGCTGGTCGAGTATGGGCAACTGGATTGCCACGACATCGGCTCCGGCGGCAGCGTCGCCGTGGCCGAGGTGTCGCTGGTGCTGTCCACCGACCTTGACGGGAGCCTCACCTACCAGGCGGTTGGCCAAGGGACGCCAGCCAGCGGCAGCCTGACGAATAACCTGCTGCTCTACCAGGATTCCAGCGGCACCGCGCACTGGAATCGCTATCCCACCCTGACCGACTGGGACAGTAACCCCCTGGACACCCGCCCCCGCATGCAGTCTTACGTCTCTTTCCGGGGCTACCGCACGACGTTGGGCGGGACGACAGTGGACAGCGGCAACCAGGCGGCCGGCTGGTTGAGCATCGCCGGGAATAATGGGACGTGGACCGTCGGCGTGCGCGACTTCTGGCAGAACTTCCCCAAGGCTCTGCGTGCCGCCCCCGACGGGACCATCGAAATCGGCCTCTTCCCCGACGAGTTTGGCCCGGCCGGTTACGGTTTCAACCTGCGCGCCGGCGAGCACAAAACCCACGAAATCATCCTGTCCCCTGGCCCCCTGGTTCCCTGGTCTCCTCTCTTCGCCCAGGCCCCGGCCCAATGGTACATAACCAGCGGCGCCCTCCCCTTCCTCGCCGCCCGCCACTGGACTGACTGGCCGGAATACGAGCACTATGTGGACTACCAGCTCGACACTGCCCCCACCTACGAAGGCTGGATGGACTGGTTCCCCAACCTGCCGACCGCCATTGAGCGCACCGACTTTTATGGGATCTTCGACTACGGCGACTGGCCGATAGACTACGAAGGGTACGGGGTCGCGCCGCTGAACTGCAAATACGACTACGACTATGGCATGTGGCTCCAGTGGGTGCGGGGCGGCGACTCCCGCTGGTTCGGTCTGGCCGAGGCCGCCGACCGCCACTTTGCCGACGTGGACATCCTGCACAACCTCCACAGCCCGCGCCACTGGGGGGACGGCATCGCCTTCGGCCACAGTTACCACGACGAGGAGGGCTTTATCAACCCTCACCGCAACTACGGAGGCAGTCACCCCGACGTGGCCTTCGGCGTGCCGGGGCTGTTGACCGCTTACTACCTCACCGGCTACGAGAAGGCCTACGAGTCCGCCCTGGAACTTGGAGACTGCATCGAGTACCGCCTGCACAACGACAGCCATCTGTGTGGGTACTTCGCCGTTTGCAACGGCGAGGGCTATGCCCTGGGCGATGGCGATGGCATGTACGCAGACGGCTGCCGGCCGGCCGCCAATAACCTGTCCATCGCGGTGGCGGCCTATCGCGCCACGGCGGATCCGCGCTACCTAGCCGTGGCCGACGCGCTGGTGGATTGGGCCAGGGCCAGCAAACAACCATACATTAACGGCCCCACCGGCGCGAACCAGATGATAAAACCGCAGATGCTGAACATGTATCTGCACGCCCTGGCCAACTACCTGGAGATGCGCAGCGAGTTCGGTCTGCCCGATACCTACGACGCGGCGGGTTCCTTCCTGGCTTACGCCAACTGGCTGCGCACTTACCCCTGGCTCGATCTCACGCCGATAGACACCGGGCCCCGCGCCGCTTACCCCTACGAGTGGTGGTTCGACGGGCGGGCGAACAACAACGATCCGTCCATCAACAACTGGCTGCTGGTCGGCGCCGACACCCTGGCCTACGCCTATCGTCTCAGCGGCGAAGCCA
>CAZYHC010000150.1:0-4676 GCA_964646625.1 uncultured Anaerolineales bacterium | reverse complement strand
GGTCCCCCGAAACCGGAGTGCGCTCACGCCCTGGGATGAGGCAGGGCGTCCCTCCCTGCTGGGCAGCTTAGATGGTTACAATAAGGGTTAAGATATTTGTAAATCTTATCCTTTTATTGGTTATAAGGTTAAGATTTTATAACTAAATTAGAAGTCTCACGAAATCTATACTAATTCTCCACTGAATCTTATCTTACTAGAGCGCATTTTTGTGCGATAATGTTATGGTCTCCCTATCATACTATATATCATTATCGAAAGGAGAAAAAAGTGTTAACAAGAAAGGTTATAGACGATTTCTTGGAAGCATTCCAAGCCAATAGCCGCATAGAACCCAGCGATATTCTTCAGGAGTATCTTGATTCACTGAAGCAGGAAGGAAAGTCTTCCAGAACTATCGCCCTTTATAAATGGCACTTAGAGAAAATGCTGCAATGGCTAGATGAGCGAGGGCACAATCTCAAAACAATTGATCGGGCCGTTGTCCGCGCCTGGGGAGCCAGTCTTTGGGACCACTGGCAGGCGGCGACGGTCAAGACGGCGGTTTGCGCTGCCCGCTCCTTTTTTGCCTGGCTCAGGGAGGAAGGAGAGAGCGACAATGACCTGAGCGTTGTCTTGAAAGTGCCTGCCGTTCCCGAGAAGATGCAACGCACTTTGACAGACGAAGAGGTGTTGACTCTTATGGAAGCGTGTGATACATCTGTACCCAAAGGCCGCCGGGAGCTGGCAATTATCTGTCTGCTGACCGACCCCGGTCTGCGGGCAGCAGAGCTATGCTGCCTCCGCCTTGCTGACCTGTACCTGAAGCAGAGGGAGGTAGTAATCGTCGCCAAGGGTGGCGATGAGGAGGTGGGCTATTTCGGTAAGTATGCTGCCGACTGCCTGAAGGCATGGCTCGTAGATCGGCAACAACTGGCCACCCAGGGAGTGAAGACGCTTTTCGTCTCTATCGGAGGCACCAAACCCGGCACACCCTTGACCACGCGCGGCCTACGGATCGCCCTGAAGAGCCTGGGGGAGAGCGTGGGGATGGAGGGCGTTTGCCCTCACGCCTTCCGCCGAAGCATGAGCACGCTTGCGACTGAGTTGGGTGCCCCTTCCAGGGTAGTGCAGGGGATGGGGCGCTGGAAAAACTCCAGAGAAGTCGATCGTTATACCCGCGCTCTGCGACTCAAAAAAATAGTCCAGATGTACTTGCCTGTTGACCACCTGGTGTCTGGTAGATTAGGTCAGACTTGACACCACGAGAAGAAATTGGTATTATAAGGCTAAGACATCTGGACAATAGTATATCAGCCTCGGAAAAGGGCTTGATCCTACAACGGTTGGTTGGTGGAGCAGAAGGGCGTGGACCCGGTTTTGCCGGGCGAGATCAGCGCCAAGATCAGTTTGCAGGCCGGGGACAATGAGATAGTCGTGAAAGCCTACAACGACCTGGGCATTGCGCAGAAGGTCATCAGGGTTTATTACGAAGCAACCATCCCGAAGCCGAACCTCTACGTCCTGTCTATCGGCATCTCGAAATACGCATACCTGCCGGGTGATCTGCAATTGCATTACGCCCACCTCGATGCCCAGGATATTGCCGCCGCTTTCGCTACTCAGGAAGGGCGCTTGTTTTATAAGGTGGAAACTGTGCCGCTACTGGACGAAGGAGCAAGCCGAGGCGACATCCTGGATAGCCTGGATTGGATACTGCGCCAGACGACGCAGTACGATGTGGCTATCATCTTCGTCTCCGGCCACGGTATGCTGCATGAGGTGGGAGAAGATTACTACTTCCTGCCCCACGATGGCGACCCTGAAAGGTTGCGAAGCACGGCTATTCTCTGGTCGCAGTTCGATAACGTGTTGGAGCGGCTGCCGGGTCTGAGCGTGCTCTTTGTGGATACCTGCCACGCCGGTGGAGTTGCAGGGGAGGGCAAGGGCTGGAAAGCGGCCTCGCTAGACCTGGCGATACGGGACTTGACCACAGCGGGCAGAGGCGCATTCATTATGGCTTCGAGCACGGGGCCAGAGATTTCGCTGGAGCGTTCGGAGTGGGGGCACGGCGCTTTCACCAAGGCCATTCTGGAGGGGCTGGAAGGCAGGGCCGACTACGACGGGAACGGCGTCATTTATATCAACGAACTTGACCTTTATGTCACAGACTGGGTTAAGGAATTGACCAGGGGCGCTCAACATCCGACGACTAAGAAGTCGACCGATATCACTGCCTTCCCGCTGTTTGCCCTGGCATGGGGCGGCGCAGAACCGACCAGCACGCCTGTGGACGCCGTTGCTAAAGGAGCGGAAACTGCTACCGATACTCCCACGCCGGACCTCACCGCCACGGAAACGGCCATCGCCCAGGGGATCTTTGCCACCCTGACCGCCCAGGCCCCTGCGCCTACCGACACGCCCGCAGCCCTCGCCGCTGGCTCGATCAAGATCAATCCGGTAGACGGGGCGGAGATGGTATTCGTCCCGTCCGGAGAGTTCACGATGGGCAGCGGCGACGACGACCCAGATGCTGATAGCGACGAGAAGCCGCAGCACACTGTCTACCTGGATGCCTTCTGGATATACAAAACCGAGGTGACTAACGCCCAGTACAGAAAGTGCGTGGAGGTCGGGGCTTGCACCCTACCGCATAAAACGTGGTACTACGATAACCCTGCTTACGCCGACCACCCGGTGGTCTATGTGGATTGGTATCAGGCCAAAGCCTTTTGCGAATGGGCTGGAGGACGATTGCCTACCGAAGCCGAGTGGGAGAAAGCAGCACGGGGGACAGATGGACGCATATATCCCTGGGGGAACGAGTGGGATGCGAACAAGCTGAACTCAAGTGAGGCCGGGCCAGGCACTACTACCAAAGTGGGCGACTACCCAACCGGGGCCAGTCCTTACGGCGCGCTGGGCATGGCCGGAAACGTGTGGGAGTGGGCAGGCTCTCTTTACAGAGACTATCCCTATAACCCAGAGGATGGCCGTGAGGATCCGGGGGCTGAAGGAATCCGCGTGTTGCGCGGCGGGTCGTTCAACCATGATGAGAGGTTCGTCCGCTGCGCCTCCCGCGGCGGGCACTACCGGAACAGCTACCTCGGCCGCTACGGGTTTCGGGTTGTTCTTTCCCCGTGACCTCTGGCCTCTGGCACTCAGCACTCTGATCCTCTGAAGGGGAAGAGGTCTGGAGAGGGGGAATTCCCCCTCTCCAAGTGTTGAAAATCGCCGCAGGCGATCGCCGCCCGGTGAAAAATGAGGTTTTCGCCAACTATCTATTTCACGAGAGGAGAAACCGTGGCCGAACCTGTAACCAGGCTCAGAGTCTTCGTCGCTTCTCAGAGCGACGTACAAGAAGAACGAGAGCGACTGGAAGAGGTAATTAAAGACCTCAACCTCGGCATCGCCAGGGAAAAGGGACTCGTCCTGGAACTGGTGCGCTGGGAGACTCACGCCTGGCCTGCTATGGGTGAGGATGCCCAGGAGGTGGTTAATGACCGCCCTCCAGCGACTCCAGGGGAAGCAGAGTCACCCTCAACCCGGAGACGAAGATACGATGTGAGTCCTTGAGAGGAGACAGCATGGCCGACCTGGTAGGGCCCTGTCAAAGTCACCAGCCCAAGGGCGCAAAAACTGCATCGACCTAGAAAAATCGGCGGTCAGAGGCCAATTTTAGCTCCGACGGGAGGTTTCAATGGCCTCGATTAGGCTTCAATCACCAAGCAATCCGGACTTTGACAGGACCCTGCCGACCTGGTACGTGGTATTGACACGTGCCTGGTTGTAGGCTATAATTCATGTAAACCTGTAAGTTTTCTTAAGGATAGGTAAGAACATGACAGAAGCACGTTTGGTTACTCCTCAGGGGCAGACGATCAAGCTGACCGTTGAGGACTATCGAGAGATCATGGCCCTGCTGCAAAGGCGGCGGGCGGCTTTCCCCGCTGACCAATTGGAGGCCACCGTCAATGAGACGCATGGCAAATACGCGGGCGGCCCACCTCTGACTCAGGCTCTGCTCCAGGCCCGTCGTGAGGACCAGGAGTTGGAGGAAGCCCGTCTGCGTCAGGGGGCCAAAAGGCAGGGGACTTGAGCGTGGAAGAGTACGTCCTGGACAGCTACGCCTTGCTGGCCTACTTCCAGGGTGAACCTGGGTCAGAGCTGGTTCGCGAGCTGCTTATGAAGGCGGCGGGCGAGGCGCGGTTGTATCTGAGTCTGATAAACCTGGGGGAGATGATCTACATCACTGAACGTCACCAGGGAGCCGAAACCGCCTTGCGTATGCTCGACGATGTCCACCGCCTGCCCATCGTGGTGTGTGGTGTAGATGAAGAGCGAGTTCTGGCAGCAGCCCACATCAAGGCTCAATGGCCGCTTTCCTACGCCGATGCCTTTGCTGCGGCGCTGGCTCAGGAATTCGACGCTACGGTAGTAACAGGGGATCCTGAGTTCAGGCAAGTTGCCGATCTGGTTTCGGTCCAATGGTTATGACGGCGTGACAGGCGGCCAGATACGCGCTCCGATCTCAAGACACACCATCCGCTCATCTCACCGATGAGCGGCTTTTATTCAGGTGAGAAGATGGCAATATACCCTTGGGGGAAATTCTGAGCGCCTGCGGGCGGGTTTCACTGCTCTTCTTCCTCATCAGGCACGTAAACCAACAGGTCTCCCACCTGGCAGTTGAAGTA
>CAZYHC010000149.1:0-4720 GCA_964646625.1 uncultured Anaerolineales bacterium | reverse complement strand
CAGGAGCGGAGACCATCACCCCGCCCCCGACCGCCGAAACAGAGGCCACGGCCACCGTCTCCTCCGAGGAAGGCTCCACCGAAGAAGCCGAGCCCGAACCCTCGCCCACCCCCATAGAGCGGGTTTTCAAAACGGTCATTACCGGCAAGGATTTAAAGACGGCCGAAGTGGGCCTGGATGAGTACGGCAAACCAGAGATCCGCTTTGAATTGACCATCGAAGGAAGCAAGATATTCGCCGACTTCACCTCTAAAAACGTGGGCAAGTTCCTGGCTATTGCGCTGGATAAGGCGGTCATCTCCTGTCCCGTCATTCAGACGCCCATCCGCGACCCCAGAGGACGCATCACCGGCCGCTTTGAGTTGGAAAAGGCCCGAAGCATCGCCATCCAGCTTAAGTACGGGGCCCTGCCCGTTCCGCTGCGGGTGGAGACTATCCGCACCGTAGGCCCTACTTTGGGCCAGGATTCGGTGCAAAAGAGCATTCGGGCCGGGAGCATCGGGCTGTCGGTGGTGCTGCTCTTCATGCTGATCTACTATCGGCTGCCTGGTTTTCTGGCCAACCTGGCGCTCATCATTTACGGTCTGCTGAACTTTGCCATTTACAAGTTCGGCCTCCCCGGTCTCTTTCCGGCCATCACCCTGACCTTACCGGGCATCACCGGCTTTATCCTGTCCACAGGCATGGCCGTGGATGCCAACATCCTCATCTTCGAGCGCATGAAAGAAGAACTGCGGGCGGGCAGGAGCCTGAGAGCGGCCATCGACGCGGGCTTCGACCGGGCCTGGACTTCCATCCGTGATTCCAACCTCTCGACCATCATCACCTGTATCATCCTGTATCTGTTCGGGAACACTTTTGGGGCCAGCATCGTCAAGGGGTTTGCCATCACCCTGGGCATTGGGGTGGCGATCAGCATGTTCACCGCCATCACCGTCACCCGCACTTTCATCCGCTTCATCTTCGATTGGATGGGCGAGAAACTGCGGGATAAGGGCTGGCTGCTCGGAATTTAATCTATATAGGTGCCTGGCGCTTTGGAAGAGCCAGGCCGAATACCTACTTACCTGGGAGGCTTCATGTTCGATATAGTAAGTAAACGTTACTATTACTTCGTCCTATCGCTTTTAATCATCATTCCCGGCCTGGTCGCTATGATTTACTCCACCATCCAGTACGGCGCTCCGGTGAGGCTGAGCATCGACTTTACCGGCGGAGCGATGTTGGAGCTCCGCTTTGAGGAGACCCTCCAACCAGCCGAGGTGCGCCAGGTCTTCGTCAACTCTGGCTACACCGACACCTCTGTGCAGACCACCGCCGACGGGCGGACGTTCCTCATCCGCTCCAAACCCCTCGATCCGGAGACCAAAGAGGCCCTCAAGAGCGCTCTGGAGGATACCTTTGGGCCCCTGGAGGAACTGCGTTTCGAGTCGGTAGGGCCGACCATCGGTCAGGAGGTAACAGGGGCAGCCACCACCGCCGTAGTAGCCGCTTCGTTTGTCATCCTGGCCTTCATCATCTTTGCTTTCCGCAAGGTGCCAAAAGCTTTCCGGTACGGGATGTGTGCTATCGTGGCCATGGTGCACGACATTCTGGTGGCCGTTGGTCTGTTCTCCATTTTCGGCCTGTTCATGGGTTGGGAGGCCGATGCCCTTTTTCTGACGGCCATCCTGACCGTCATCGGCTTCTCCGTGCAGGACACCATCGTGGTCTTCGACCGTATCCGGGAAAACATTCCCAGGCGGCGGGGCGAACCTTTCGAGACTATCGTTAACCGCAGCCTGCTGGAGACCTTGCACCGCTCCCTGGCTACCCAGCTTAATGCCATCTTCGTGCTCATCGCTATCCTGCTCTTCGGGGGCGCGACTATCAAGCAGTTCATCGCCATCCTCCTGATCGGCCTTTTCAGTGGCACGTATTCCTCCATATTCAATGCCGTGCCTTTGCTGGTCGTCTGGGAAAACGACGAGATCGGCCGCTTCCTCCGTCGTCTGTTCAGAGGCAAAGGGGCTAAAGCGGCCGCCTGATGGGAGAGCGATTTGGTTCGCTCAGGAAAGGAGGTGTTGATTCGACACATAAACGTCGATTTGGAAAATCCCCAATTATCCTACTAAAAAGGAGGAGTAGCAAGATGTCTAGAGTCAGAAAATGGATGAGCATCGTTAGTGTGTTGACCATCGCGCTGATAGTCCTGGCAACCACCCCAGCGCTAACTACCGTCTCATTGGCAGAGGAGCCAACGATCTTGCGGATCACCTTTTCCTGGCCCACCTACATAGACCCGGCGGTGGGGTCTGACTTCTCCAGCTCATCTGCTCTGTGCAACCTGTATGACACCCTCGTCTTCCCCAACACCGAGGGCAGGGTCGATCCCCACGTGGCGGAGAGCTGGGAGGTTTCAGACGACGGCCTCACCTGGACCTTCCATCTCAAGGAGGGGGTCAAGTTCCACAACGGGAGCGAGCTGACGGCCAGCGACGTGGCCTTCAGCATGAACCGGATGCTGGAGATCGGCGAGGGATACGCCTACGTGTTCCTGGGTACGGTGGAAAGCGCCACCGCCCTCGACGACTACACCGTCCAGTTCAAGCTGGCCAAACCGAGTGGCATCTTCCTCATCAGCCTGGTCCGCCTGTACATTGCCGACGAAGAGGAAGTGATGGCCAACATCGTCACGCCGGGACCTTACGGCGACAAGGGTGACTACGGCAAGGAGTACCTCCTGACCCACGACGCCGGCTCTGGGCCCTACAAGGTGAAGGAGTTCCCCCTGGAAGAGTACCTCCTGATGGAGAAGTACGACGACTGGTTCGGAACGTTCCACCCCAACGCGCCCCAGGAGCTTAAATACATCGCCACCACCGAGCCAGCTACCATTCGTACCCTGATGTCAAGAAAGGAACTGGAGATCACGGACCAGTGGCAGCCCGTTGAGGCGCTGGAGGCGCTCGACGCCATAGAAGGGGTTGACATCGCGGCCTTCTCGAGCCTCACCGAATTCTACTATATGATCCACACCAAGAAGCCGCCAACGGACGACCTCCACTTCCGGCGGGCCATGGCCTACGCCTTCGACTACGAGGCCGCCGTCAGTCTGGAGTGGCCTGGGACGCAGCAGTCGCAGGGGCCGGTCCCGGCGCTCACGGCCGGTCACGATCCGGACGTCTTTGTCTTTCACCGTGACCTTGACAAGGCCCGTGAGGAGTTGGCGCTATCGCCCTACGCCGATAACCCCGCCGAGTACCCGGTGGTACTGCACTGGATCACCGACGTACCTGCCGAGGAGAAGTGGGCCCTTCTCTTCCAGGCCAACATGGCCGACATCGGCATCGACGTAGAGGTCGTGGGCACGCCGTGGACGGCGGTGGTCGAGGAGACGGCCGACATCGAGACCAGTCCTCACATCGTGACCATCTACGTCTCGGCCGACTTTCCCGAAGCGGGTTCCCTGCTGAAGGTGCGCTACCACTCCGACGCCGCCGCCACCTGGTCGCAGAACGAGTGGCTGTTGGACGAGGAGTTGGATCAGATGATCGACGACGCCCTGGCCACCGTGGACCAGGAGGAGAGGTTCGCCAAGTACAGGGAGTTGCAGGCTTACATCATGGATCTCTGCCCCAGCCTCTTCCTGTACGACCAGGTTCAAAAGCACGCTTACCAGTCAGCCTACGTAGATTTCCCTGCCGCGCGGGGAGAGGTCATCCCGCTGATGGGCCTCAACATGTTCGCCCCCAGGATCGGGGTCACCGGGCCCTAGGTGCTTTCCACGTGCTAAACCGAGCCCCTGAGGGGCCTCAAACGGCCCCTCAGGGGCTCCGGCTGGATTCCTTATCGAGGGGGTTAGATAGATGAGGTTTATTACTTTCATTGCGCGTCGTGTCTTCCATTCTATTTTTGTCTTACTCGGCCTCTCCATAGTGATCTTTATCATTTCTCGAATCATGCCCGGTAATCCGGCGCGGATGGCCGTGGGGCCCAGGGCGCCCCAGTGGGTGATCGACGAACTGAGCCAACAGATGCACCTCGACGAACCGCTTTACGCCCAGTACTATTACTGGCTGCGCGATGCATTACACGGCGATTTTGGCACCTCCCTGGTGACGCGGCGCCCGGTGGCCGACGACATCAAGGAGTTTTTCCCGGCCACGCTGGAATTGACCCTGTTTGCGGGCCTCATTATGGGGGGCGGAGGCATCCTGTTGGGCACGATCTCTGCCCGGCATAAGGACACCTGGATCGATAACCTTTCTCGCGTCGTTGCCTACCTGGGAGTGGTGACCCCCGCTTTCGTCTTTGGCATCTTCTTTCTTCTTCTGTTCGGCATGACCCTGGACTGGATGCCGACGATGGGGAGGCTCAGTCCCGGGGTCTCGCCCCCGCCCACCATCACCGGCCTCATCACTGTAGATTCCCTGCTGACCGGCAATCTAACCGCCTTCTTGGACGCCCTGTGGCACCTCATCCTGCCCGGAGTCGCTCTGGCCATGGGGGGGTTGGCCCAGGAGTCTCGCATCACCCGCTCCACCATGTCCGACAATCTGACCAAGGACTACGTGGCCTCTGCACGCTCACTCGGCATCCCGGAGGGGGTGATCATGAGGAGTTTTCTTCTCAAACCGTCCCTGATCCCCACGGTCTCGATCCTGGGTCTGGACTTCGCCGGGACGATGAGCAATGCTTTCCTGGTGGAGATGATCTTTAACTGGCCCGGCAGTTCCCG
>CAZYHC010000148.1:0-4779 GCA_964646625.1 uncultured Anaerolineales bacterium | reverse complement strand
CCGAAGGGGTACTCGCCTACAGTATAGCACGTTATCGCTTTCTTGTCAAATGTCTGGCGGCTCTAGTCGGTTGCAAAAAGTGTTGCTCGAATTTGGGGAGCCGCTGAAATAGCCAAAAGGCCCACCTCGTGGTAAAGTTAGGGAAACAACTCTCTAATCCACCCACGAGGTGAAGGCCCATGAATATTATCCAACAAGCGAAAGAATTTGTCCAGCGGTTGCTTCACCCCAACGATCCTCGCCGCTGTCCGGACTGCGGCAAGACGATGACCAAGAAGAACGGGACTTATGGGGCTACCCTCCGTGACCTCGGCGGTCAGGGAGCAGTTCCGGAGCGTCGCCAGCGGAGGTGGTGTCACCTGTGCCGCAAACCATACTACGTGGAAGACCCACGTCGGGCCAAGTATGCCCGTTATACTCGACAGGTGCAACGTAAGGGTTTGGATATGTATTTCCACCTGGGCAGTTCATTACGCCGCACCACCGACTTTCTACGCTCAGAGATCAATGGCACGGGGCGGGCTTTGATCTGGAATCCTCTGGCTCGCTCCCAACCTGAGCCCGCCCCACCAGTGAAGCTGAGCCACACCACCCTGTGGCGGTGGGAACAGCACGCGGGCAAGCAAGCTCAAAAACACCAACGCGCTAAGCTGTGGCAAGGAGTGCTGCACTTCAGCGGGGCGCTGGTGGCCGACGGCACCGGGATAGTCATCCGTGGGGTACGTGTGCCGGTGCACCTGATCAGCGATGCGGTCAGCCGCGTCGTTCTCCGCTTCCAGCGGCTGCGAGAAGAGAGCGAACTGGCCGTGCGCGGTCAGTTTCGAGCGGCTCTGAAGACCTGGGGGCTGAAAGGGGCGGCCGTCAAAGTGCTGGTAAGTGACAGGGCCAGTTGGTATCAGGCTGCCATCGCTGAGCTTCTACGTCAGGCTCGCCAGCAGTACAGCCTGTTGCACTTGTGGCGTAATGTCCTGCCTGCCATCAGAGCTTATCAAGCCAGGGTGGGCAAGGAGCGGGCTAAACAGTTCAGAGCGGGGTTGAAAGCCGTCTGGGGGGCTTCCAACCTGGCCGCCGCTCAGGAGTTGCTGGCCGCTCTCAAAGACCGCTGGGGGACGATCAGCGAGTTGAAGGAAGTTTGGCCGGTAGTGGAGGAAACCTTGTCCCAGGCTATGACCCATACCCTGGGTCTGGTGACGGGCATAGAACGCTCCAACACCGTGGCCGAACGCTTTTTCGGCCGCTATAAGCAGCGTCTCAGGCCTATGGGCGGGTTCATGAGCAAGGAGGGCTGTAATAACTTCAATGCGTTGTGGATGGTCTACTTCAACTTTGAGCCGTATCAAGTTCGTAAAGAGCGTAAGAAACGGTACTGTCACCCTGGGTGCTGTCCGCTGGAGATCGGAGCAGTGGACACTCAGGGTCTAAATTGGCTGGATGTGGTAGGCATTTGAGTCAACCAGAGGGCCACCCTGACCCTATCAGCGCGACCTCGACGAGCCAAATTGTCCCCAAGAGCCAGCAAATTTCCCTCGCAATACCCAGCAACACTACTTGCAACCGACTAGGGCCAGCAGTATCACCACCAGAAAACCAATCAGCGCGTATTTCTTGACCATCGTGCACCTCCTTGCAAAAGGATCGTTAAAACGTTATGCTGGCATTGTAAGCCTCCGAGACGTTCCCGGCGCTATCCCTGAACAGAACGTAGACCGTGCTGGTGCCCTGCTCGGCCACGTGCCACGTCCTGGTGGTGGCGTATGCCTCCCACAACGTCCAACCCACCCCGTCTTCGCTAAAAGACATCTCCGCCACGCCGCTCAGGTCGTCCTGGGCCGTCAGGTGCAGGGTTGCGTTAGGCGGCAGGTCGGGCGGGGTGTAAAGGCCCTTCATTATCAGCGGCAGGTGAATCTGGTAAGGATAGAGGTAAGGGTCTGCCGCCAGAGCGTTGACCGAGGCATTACCCGCCGCAGCGACAGCGCCCGAAGCGCCGGGCGTGATGCTTATAGAGCCGGTGGGCGCGGTCACGTCCAGGATGATGTCGTCCTGGTAGACGCTGGAGATGTTGCCTTCCATGTCCTTGTACTTGGCGTACACCACCCTCAGAATGATGTATTCGCCGTACTGAGTGAGCTGCCATTCTTTACGGGTGGCGTAAGGCTCCCACTGCGCCCCGGCAAAGCCGCCGTCGTTGCTGACCATCATCTGGACGGTATAGGATATGGCAGACAGGCCCAGAGTAACGTTGACTTTATTGGTGAAGAGGGCGCCGTCGTTGATGCTCAGGCCGTAATCCGCGCCCACGGCGGTATCGAGGATGATGGTATCGGAGTAAACAGGGCTGACATTCCCGCCATAGTCCTTGTATTGGACGTAGACCGTCTTCAGGCCATCAGCGCCGGAGAGCGTCCAGGTTTTGGAGGTGGCGTAGCTTTCCCAGGATGCCTGAGCAACGAGCAGTTCTTCATTGCTGATCTGCATCTGTGAAACGCCGCAATCGTCGTTAGCCGATAGCTCCAGCATCACACTGGGACTGCTGGTACCAATGGCCCCGCTGTTAATAACGATAGAGCCGGTTGGCGGGTCGCAATCCCCAATATAACGCTTGACGTAGATATCGTCGTCCCCGCCGGAGGACCCGCCATTCCAGGCGACGACAGGATAGCCGTTCCCGTCCAGCGCCAGGCTGGGAGCGCACCCGAAGCCAATGCCCCCGCCGCTGGCCGAACCTGCGCTCACCTCCACCCAGGCCGAGCCGTTCCAACGCCTGACATAGATAGTCTCGGAGTTCAGGCCGGACCAATACTGCCAGGCGACGACAGGATAGCCGTTCCCGTCCAGCGCCAGGCTGAGATACTTTGAGTATCCACCGGTGTTGCTGATGCCCCCGCCGCTGGCTGAGCCAGTGCCTATCTCTACCCAGGCCGAACCGTTCCAACGCTTGATGTAGATCTCGTAGTTCCCGCCGGAGTCGTCCATCCAGGCGACGACCGGATAGTCGTTCCCGTCCAGCGCCAGGCTGAGGCCCCCGGTGACCCCTGGTTGCTCTCCTCCGGACCATCCGCTGTTGTTACTGATGCCCCCGCCGCTGGCTGAGCCGGTGCCCACCTCCACCCAGGCCGAACCGCTCCAGCGTTTGATGTAGATCTCGTAGTTCCCGCCGGAGTTGTCATGCCAGGCGACGATAGGATGGTCGCTCCCGTCCAGCGCCAGGCTGGGATATCTTGAGTTCCCGCCGTTGTTGCTGATGCCCCCGCCGCTGGCCGAACCGCTGCCCACCTCCACCCAGGCCGCACCGTTCCACCGCCTGACGTAGACCTCTTCGTCCCCGCCGGAGTTGTCCTGCCAGGCGACGATGGGATAACCGTTCCCGTCCAGCGCCAGGCTGGCCCACACCGAATCCCCACTGTTGTTGCTGATGCCTCCGCCGCTGGCCGAGCCGGTGCCCACCGCCACCCAGGCCGAGCCGTTCCACCGCCTGATGTAGATCTCGTTGTTCCCGCTGGAGCGGTCAAACCAGGCGACGACAGGATAGCCGTTCCCGTCCAGCGCCAGGCTAGGCATGCATGATTGTTCGCTGTTGTTGCTGATGCCCCCGCCGCTGGCCGAGCCTGTGCCCACCTCCACCCAGGCCGAACCGTTCCACTGCCTGACGTAGATCTCGGACTCGAACTCCTCGTCGGAGTCGTCATCCCAGGCGACGATGGGGTAGCCGTTCCCGTCCAGGGCCAGGCTGGCACCCCGCGACTCTCCGCTGTTATTGCTGATGCCCTCGCCGCTGGCCGAGCCGCCCAATCCCACCCAGTCGTACCCGGCCAAAGCCTGCATGGCTGCTGGGGCCAGCAGTATCACCACCAGAAAACCAATCAGCGCGTATTTCTTGACCATCGTGCATCTCCTTTCAGAAGAATAAGTGGAGAGGCTGGTAAAAAAAACCGCCCTCTCCCTGTTCCAGGAAAAGAACGGCATTATATTGAGGCAGCATTGCAATTGAGACGGATTGCAACTGCCGCTATGTTGTCATTATCTGTATAATAAATATACCATGAAATTCAGATTTTGTCAAGATGTAAAAAATAAAAGATATAACAGATTCTTCCTCAAGGATTTGCAGCCATTCCTTCAGAGCCTCTATAATTATCATTTCTCTGGTTTTTCCCTGACTTTGCGCTTCGGCTTCCACCGCGGCGCAAAGCTCTTCGTCAATCGTAAGCACGATCTCTTTCATGTTCATTCCTCTCTTATCCCTTTAGCTCTAGAGACAAGAAGAACACGGAAAGTATCCGGGGCATTACGAGGCCACCATTTTACCTCCGTGTTCTCCCTGATAGTGTTCTTTGTGCTTTCCACGGCTCTGGGTTCTGGTTGTCCACCAAAAGCAGGGTCTCAGACGAAGAAGAGCGGCAGAATAAGCTGACCTTGTTGAAGGAGGTCAGGCAACGCCTGGCTGGTGAATAAACCGAGGACCAGGGCAATGATAGCCATCAGAATGCTCATCACAATCCAGAAAATGAGAACCGCCACCATGAAGCCGCATCCGAACTGGAAGCCATCGCCGAAAGTTAAACCACTTCTTTGCAATTTTCTCCTCCTTTCTCTGGCATGATAATTTTCCACAATTATATCACAAAGTGGCAGGAAGGACAAGATCGGGCAAACCGAAAACCGACCATCAAACAGCACACCACCAAGTATACTACCTCGGTAACATTTTAGCTGAGTGAATACGCGGTGAGCGTATCACGTTGGGGACAAAGGTGGAAGGGTGGGTAACCACTCACCTCA
>CAZYHC010000147.1:0-4930 GCA_964646625.1 uncultured Anaerolineales bacterium | reverse complement strand
TGTCCGGCCTGGACGACCTGCTGGGCGACCCCACGCAGACGGTGAAGAAGCCGGAATACCATCGGAGGGTGAGGCAAAATGTCAGGAAACGAGTCAAAGCCCGTTGAGGCCGTGCTGATCGTCACCGAGGACGGGCGGCTGCTGGCCCTCGACCTGCCCGACGAGGTGCTGGAGGAACTGGAGACCCTGGTGGGGCCGATGGACGGGCACCTTTTCGGGCCGGTGGGATTGTGTGGATAGTTCGTGGAGGAGGTGGTCGGGAATATGACCGAAGAAACTGTATTGTACCTGCCCCACATTCGTTTTCTGCTTCACCCGAAGAACATGCGCCGGGTCTATCCCCAGGCCCAGGTGGAAGCGATGGCGGCCAGCATCCGCGCCAGCCTTGAGCGCGGCGGGCCGGGCATTCTTCAGCCGCTCATCGGCGTATGGTCGGAAGAGTGCGATGGCCAGGAACGACGGATGGTGGTCATCTACGCCGGAGCATTGCGCTGGCGCGGGGCCTGTGCCCTGGGCGATCAGGCTCCGCTCGTGCCGGTCATCATCCGCGGCACAGCCGAGGCCGATCGGCTCCTCGACATGATCGTCGAGAACACGGCCCGGTTTGATATCGACCCGGTGAGTGAGGCGCTACACTACCGCGACCTCGTGGAGAGCAGCAACATGTCCGTCAACGAGATCGCCCGCAAAACGGGCAAGTGCCTGGCACACATCAGGAAGCGGCTGGACATTCTGAGCCTGCCGGAGGAGGTACAGCAACTCATCGCTGAGGGAAAGTTGCTCATCGGCCACACGCAATCACTGCTGATGCTGGCCGATGCCCCGATGCTCCAGGTGGAGGCGGCCCGGCTCCTCGCCCGCGAGAACGTTGATTTGAAGATGGGCAGGCGGATATGCCGGGAACTGCACAGGAAGCACCTGGGCGGGGATGGAGAGTTGTCCTCGCTTTCGCTACCTCCTGCCGAGAAAGCGAGTTTGCCGGACGGCCCGGCTATCGCCCCGGCGGCAGCCAGGTGGGATGGCCTTCCAGATGACCCGCCCAAGCTTGTGCCTGACGCCGTCATGGACCACAAGGGCCTGGCCCTCCTGGTGCGGGCCACATGTGCAGCTTGCGAGATCGGCGCGCTGATCGGCCACGATGTCTCCTGGGAGATGCTGGAGTTCGAGGCAGCCGGGGAATGCCGGGAGTGCATAGTTAGAGAAGTAGGCGATGCCTGCAACCAGTGCCCGATGGTTACTCTGCTCAGGCGAGTGCGAGAGCGGCTGACGAGAGGAGAGGCAATATGAGCGATGTGGAGAAGCTCGTCCAGGCAGCCTATGCCGGGGCCGTATACGACGGCTCGCAAGAGACAATGGCTCATCTCAAAGCAACCACTGCTCTTCCGCCCTGGTTTATCGCTGCTCAGGCGGCTGAGGATAAAAAGACCGGAGGAAACGGCTCTTTTCCCCGATGCTGGGCGGAGTGGGAAGAAGAGTACCTGGCGGAAAACCTCGGCCTGGTGCCTCTATGGGACATCGCCGCTCATCTGGGGCGGACGGAAGCGGCTCTGAGAATCAGGTTATCGCGCAAGGGCATGACTGCGCCGACGAAGAGGGAAGATGTGCTGACCAGCCGGCAGGTAGGAAGTATCATGGGCGTAGATGTGCATGTTGTTGTCAAGTGGGTTGAGCGTGGCTATCTCCGGGGCCGGGTACTTCTTATAGGTGGTGGCAGGTACGTCTGGCGCATCTGGCGGTATGACGTGAAGCGGTTCATCGTCAGCCCCCGCAACTTCGCCTATTTCGACCCGGAGCGCATCGCTGATCGGGAGATCAGAAGGCTGGCCCTCCTTGCCCGCGAGCGGCATGGCAACCCGGAGTACCTGACCACAGGCCAGGTGGCGAAGATACACAGGGTAACAGACCAACGGATCGCCAATCTGATCCGCCGGGGTCGGCTGCCAGCGGTGCGTTGGGGGAACTGGCTGGTGCAGAGGGAGGACGCCGAGGCCCTTGAGTTGGATGTGGGGAGAGGGAAGGGGTACTATCAAGCCAACTGGCGGTTTAGCCACACGCTGGGCGCGTTGCGGTTCATGGTCATGGCCAGGGGAATGGGCCTCCCCTACACAGTCATTGCCGAAATGATGGGGCATACGCGGTCTCAAGATAGCGCGGTGCAGTACCGTTTGGGTATAATGCACCAGTCGGGCGAACTGGCAGCCATCGTGGGCGAGCTACCGGGCGTCCATATGTCGCCGGGCGAGGCGATCCTGGGCGACTGGCTGGCTCTGGAGCGGAGATTCCCGACCGTGGCGCGGGCTATCTGGCATTTCCTGGATGGGGAGAGGTTGGGAGGACGTGGCAAGGGGATTGTCCGGCGTTACCTGGGCGCCGTGATAGATTATCGCTTGGTCGGCCCGGAGTGGGAGCGGACGGCGAGAGGGTTGCGGTTCTGCAACCGCACCTGCAAGGTGGAGAAGTTGTGGAAAGTTTATGGGGATATGCGACGGCGTGGCGTTGACCTGTACAGGGTTTTCGGGGGCGATGAAGACGGATAAGAAGTAGGGCCTCACCTTGAGTTTGGTGGCTCACACGAGGCCCACCATATCACGTGCCAGGAGCTTGAGGTAAGGGAGGAAAAAGCGCATGACTTCCGAGATCCAATACGTTGCGCTCGAAGAGTTGAGACCACACCCTGACAACCCGCGCCTCGTCTATCGTGAGGACGTGATAGACAACGTCGCCTCGCAGATCGAGGAGGCGGGCGAATTTCCCTTGAGACACGCCTTGACGGTGCGTTCGTTCAATGGCTATTACCAGATCGTAGGCGGTCATCATCGGGCAGAAGCGGCCAGGAAAGCTGGCCTGGAAAAAGTGCCCTGTTGGGTGGTGGAGATGACCGACGAGGAAGCCTTTATGGAACTTGTGCTGGGGAACAGCCAGGGAGAATTGTGTCCCCTTGAGTACGGGATACACGCCCTCAAGGCTGTGCCATTGACTGAAGGCGGTCGCGGGAAGAGGGGTGGCCTGAATGAATATGCAAGGCAGGTCGGCAAAGATGCAGGCGATCTATCGAGACTACGGCAGGCAGCGGAAGTATTTGAGGCTGTTAAACCATTGGAATATTCCAATAGTTTAGCCGACGACTTCGCTGACAAAGCATATCACCTGGCCACAATCCACCGCGCCGACCGCTCTCTCTGGCCGATGCTGGTCGAGCACGTGCTCAAGCGAAAGTGGAGCGTGGTAAACACGGAGACGACGTGTTTGTCCATCACTCGGCTATTCAGGGCGACGGATTCCGCAACCTGGAAGAGGACGAGCAGGTGGAGTTCACCGTCGAGAGCGGCCCCAAAGGTCCCCATGCCGCCGACGTGGTGAAACTTCAAAGTTCAGGGTGGTAAACCCGCCCTGCAACTGGCCAGACCGCCCTTAGCGGCGGCGGCCAGAAGGTGTTGAAGTGAAGCTGTAGGCCCCGTTCGCACGTGCGAGCGGGGCTTTTCTTTTGGAGGTGGCTTCGCAACCCGCTCTGTCCAACGCTAGGGTTCGCACGTGCGAAGTAGCCGTTGGACAAAACAGACAGGATGTGTTATAATGGGGATACAAAATAGCGCACCCTAAAGAGGAGGAAGAAAGATGGAGGAAGATAAAAAGCGACCCACAGACGAAGAGCTATCCGAAAAACTTTCTGAGGTGGGGCGAGCACAACCCGAAATGGTCGAGAGCCTGAGAGAGTTTCAAAAACGTTTCGCACAATATCGGAAAACTCGGGAGGAGGCTGTCCGCGAGGAAAGGCGATGTCGCTGCCCCGTTCCAACGATTTTCAAACTCAGGAGGCATCATGGAGGTTAGACCAGAATCATTCCCCCAGACTCCTATGTATCGGGCGTTGCAAAGCGACCGCTATGCCCGACAAGAAATTATAAAGAATATCCAAACGAAGACTGGGCGCAAGCTTATCGTGTATGAAGCCAATATTGGCTCTCCTTATTCGGGCATTATACAGGGAGATATACAACTATTTGAAGACCTTTTTGCACATCTTCCTCCTAAGCAGAATATAGACCTTCTCCTTCAAAGTCCAGGAGGCGACGCAGATGCGGCAGAGAAAATTGTTTACATATGCAGGCAGAGTGCTTCTGGTTTCAGGGTGATTATTCCCGAGTACGCGAAGAGCGCCGCAACCTTAATCGCCCTGGCCTCGGACGAAGTGGTCATGGGGTTTACGTCAGAACTTGGCCCAATAGATACACAAATCTCTGGGCCAGGGCCAGGAGGTGCACCCTTTCAAACATCTGCCCAGTCATTTATTGATGAGTTTGAGCGTATTAAGGAAGAGGTCAAGGAGACTAAGGAACTTTCTGCTGCTTACTACCCGATTCTGGATGGTTTCAATCTTGGATTTTTAGGGATGTGTAGAAACGCTGTAGAACGCTCTAAGAAGTTTGCGGAGAAGTGGTTAAAAGAGTATATGCTTAAGGGTGATGGTAAGAAGGCTGCAGAGATAGCTGCGGAACTTAGTGATGTCAAAAAATGGTTGTCTCACGGCATCGTGATCGATGCGGATGAAGCAGAGAAACTTGGGATCAAGGTATACAAACTGGGCCGCGATGACGACTTGTGGAAGTGTATCTGGTATCTGCATTGTTGTTATGGCATGTTATTCATGAAAACTAATGTTGTTAAAATTTTCGAGTCTGAAACTGTCTCCCTGCCTGTCGGTTAAGCCTGAGACGTGCATCGAGACCGCCTCGTTCCCGCACGGGAACGAGGCGTTTCTTTTTGAAGCAACCTTCGCACGTGCGAATTCGTAAGCTGGCCGCAAAAGGGGACTTGACAAACTCAATTTTTAACCAAATCTTAACCTGAGCTTTACCTGATAGTAACCTTCTTGTGGTCAGTATTTACGCAGTTAGGTTAGGCGGCCCGAGCCCGCAGAGGCTCAGGGGGC
>CAZYHC010000146.1:0-5181 GCA_964646625.1 uncultured Anaerolineales bacterium | reverse complement strand
CAGATCGGCCCCTACGACGTGTTCGTGGGCATCATGTGGAAACGCTTCGGGACGCCGACGGGCCGGGCCGAATCCGGCACAGAAGAGGAGTTCAACCGCGCCTACGAGCTATGGAAGAAGCACGGGCGGCCTCAGATCATGTTCTACTTTTGCCAGACGCCTTTCATGCCCTCCTCCTCGCAAGAAACGGAGCAAATGAGCAAAGTGCTGGCCTTCAAGAAAGAGCTTGAGCAGAAGGGCGCCCTGTATTGGGAGTACGATGGCCCTGACGAGTTCGAGCGGGAGGTGCGGCGGCATCTGACCCAGGTTATCCGCAACTGGGCAGAGAAGGCCGACAGCCCCCTGGCCGGGCTGTCCGAGGTCGCTCCGACCGTCCACGTAGAGGTAAAGGACGTGACCGGTTCCACCGTAGTGGTGGCCGGCCGTGACGTCGGCGGCGGCGGCATCATCGCCAGGGACATCAAAGCTGGCGGCTCGGTGGTGGAAGGGGGCGTTACGGGCCCGTTTGTAGGCCGCGATAGGGTCGAGGTTGGCCCGGACTCGGCCCCTGCGCCAGATGAACCTTTGACCCCGGCAGAGGAACTCCAGCATCTACAATCTCTGCTGGGCCGCAGGAAGCGCGCCCTATACCGCCTGGAGAGGCAAAAGACCATCTACGCTGCTGGCGAGGAGCCCCTGCGCCTTCTCAACCAGATAGACGAAGCCCGGCGGGAGGTTCGGGGTTTGGAAGAGGAGATAGCGCGCCTGGAACGAAAACTGGCCGGACAATGAGGTAGGGAGGGAGATAAATGGCATTTGACAAGAGCGAGTGGCAGGAGGCCATCCGGCAACGTCTTCAGCAGTTCGCCGCCGATGCCGAAGGCACGTGGGCCAGAGCCAGGGCCGCCGGGGTGCAAACCCTGTTCGGCTACCTGGTGGGCATGACCGCCTTTCCCCTGGCCCAGGCTGCGGCTCAAGGCGACCTGGCAGGTGCTTTCATGACCCTGGGCAGCATCGCCAGCGGGGTGGGGGCCAACCTGGTCGCCAATAAGATACAGGCCATGCACGATGAGATGGAAGCCGGGCGGGTTCTGGAGCAGGAGATGTGCGCCTCGGCAGAGTTGTTCCAGGCAGTGGACCAGATCATGGCCGAGCTGGGCGTGGTGCAGGCTGCGCAGGAGGCTCTGGGCGATGAGTGGCGGGTTTTTGCCGAGCAGTTGAAGCGAGAGCTGAGGGATTTGGGCAGCTTGCAGCTTGTACAGGATCAGGTTAGAGATTCGACTGTAGTGGCGGCGAAAACTATCCGCGAAAGCCTGATATTCAGAGACATCAATTTTTATCTTGGCTATAAGGCGGACTTCCTCCCCGACACCCAGACTCTGGAGCAAACCTACCTGGAGCGCATCTGGCGCACGTGCGCCCCGCTGCGGCTCGGAGCGATGGACCCCGAAGCCGACGACCCCCGCCAGAGATGCATGGAGCTATCGGCCGTCTACATCGCCCTGGACACTACTACGCGCCTGCCCGTGGAAGGCGAGGGCCAGGAGCGAAGGCGAAAGGAGCTTTTGCCAGAAATGGGGCGTGAGGAGGAGACCAGGCCCCTCAGCGCCCTGGAAGTCGCCAACGATGAGCGGCGCCTGGTGCTGTTGGGTGACCCCGGTTCGGGCAAGTCCACCTTCGTGAATCACCTGGCGCTGTGTCTGGCCGGAGCGCACCTGGATTCGGAAATGGGCTGGCTGGAACGACTGCCCGGCTGGACGCACGGCCCGTTGATCCCGCTGCCCGTGACCTTGCGCGACTTCGCCGCCGAGCGGCCGGCGGGCACGGCTGCCGCCCTGTGGCAGCACGTCGAGGGCAACCTGGAGAGATACGACCTGGGCGAATACGGGCCGCACCTGAAAGAAGCCTTGCGCGCTGGAGAGGTGGTGGTGTTCCTGGATGGCCTGGACGAGGTGCCTGGCGAGAAGCTGCGCCAGGACGTGGTCAAGGCTGTGGAAGAGTTCGCCAAGAGTTACGGCCGGGCACGGCTGGTGGTCACCTGCCGGGTGCTCAGCTACGCCGATAGGCGCTGGCAACTGGCTGGCTTCCCGGCTCACACCCTGGCCCCCTTCGACCAGGAGAAGATCAAAGCCTTCGTCAACGCCTGGTACGGCGAACTGGCCAACACCGGGCGGCGCACCCCGGAAGAAGGAAAGTTCGAGGCCGGGCTCCTAAGCCGGGCGTTGGAGAGTCGTCCGGAGCTGGGCCGCCTGGCCGGGAACCCGCTGCTGCTGACCGTCATGGCCCTGGTGCACTCTTTCAAGGGGGAACTGCCCGAAAAGCGCGCCCGGCTGTACCAGGAATGCGTGGATCTCCTGCTCCTGCGCTGGCAGCGGCGCAAGGTGAGCGGTGAGGGGGAGGCTCCACAGCCCAGCGTCCTGGAGCAGTTGGGGGTCCAGGAGACAGACCTGCGTCGGGCGCTGTGGGAGGTGGCCCACCGTGCCCACTACGAGCAGGGAGAGCGCCAGGAGGCGGCCGACATCCCGGAGCGGGACGTGTTGGACATTCTACAGCGATACCTGGGCGGCGATTGGGGCAAGGCCCAGGAGTTCCTGGGATACGTCGAGGAGCGGGCCGGGCTGCTGCTGGGTCGGGGCGGCGTTGAGGGGCAGGTCTACGCCTTCCCGCACCGCACCTTCCAGGAATACCTGGCCGGGTGCTACCTGGCCGGGCAACCTGATTTCCCTGATCGGCTGAGGGAGCTGGTGGAGCGGGGCGCTTACTGGCGGGAGGCGTTGCTGCTGGCGGTGGGCCACCTGGTCTACAACCAGGACGACCCTTACAAGCCATTGTATGGTGCGGCGGCCCTCTGTCCAGAGAAGGAGCCGCGCCGCGAGGATGACTGGCGGGCGGTGTGGTGGGCTGGAGAGATGCTGGCTGAGATGGGCGTGGCGAGGGCTGAGCGGGAGGAGGCTGTGGGCAAGCCTACCCTGGAGCGAGCCAGAGGGCGTCTGGTCTGTCTGTTGGCAGAAGGTCATCTGAGTGCCCGTGAGCGGGCCGCAGCGGGCCGCACCCTGGCCCTTTTGGGCGACCCGCGTCCTGGGGTATGCGCCCTGCCGCCGGAGTGGGTGGAGATACCCGCCGGGCCATTCATCATGGGTGAGGGAGGGAAGCAACATGAGGTGCCATTGCCAGCTTTTCGCATCAGCCGCTACCCGATAACCAACGCCCAATATGAGCTTTTTGTCGAGGCCGGGGGCTACGCCGAAAGGCGATACTGGGCGGAAGCGGAGAAAGCCGAGGTGTGGCAAGGGGGTCGGGTCAAGGGCTTGTGGGGTGAAGCCAGAGACCGCCAGGACGATTACGGCACTCCTTTCAATCTGCCGAACCACCCGGTGGTGGGGGTAACCTGGTACGAGGCGGTGGCCTTCTGCTGTTGGCTGACGGAGCATTTGCGGGAGCGGGGAGAGCTTGAAGAGGGACAAGAGGTGCGGCTGCCGAGCGAGGCGGAATGGGAGAAGGCGGCGCGAGGCCCGGACGGGCGGGAGTGGCCCTGGGGGAACGAGTTCGATCCTGCGCGGTGCAACATGAGAGATACGGGCATCGGGGCGATGAGCGCGGTGGGTATCTTTCCGGCGGGAGCCAGCCCTTATGGCGTGCTGGACGCGGCTGGCAACGGTTGGGAGTGGTGTAGAAGCCTTTACGAGGACTACCCTTACCGGGCGGACGACGGCCGCGAGAATTTAGAGCCTGGGGGTCGCCGGGTGTTGCGCGGCGGGTCGTGGTACGATATTGAGGGGCGCGCCCGCTGCGCGAGCCGCGGCAGGAACTTCCCGCTCTACTGCGTCGACTTCGGTTTTCGCGTTGTTCTTTCCCCGTCCTCCCTCTGATACTCTGGTAGTGCGCCTGTAAGGGCATCCATCACAGCGGGGTGACAACCCTACTTCCTGCGGATAGGGAAGTTACTCAGCGTCTACCCTGGAAGCCGAAAGGCAAAGGGGGGTAAGTCCAATTAAGGTAAGAACATGGCCGAACCCGTAACCAAGCTCAGAGTCTTCGTCGCTTCTCCGAGCGATGTGAAAGAAGAACGAGAGCGACTGAAAGACGTAATTGAAGACCTCAACCTCGGCATTGCCAGGGAAAAGGGACTCGTCTTGGAACTGGTGCGCTGGGAGACTCACACCTGGCCTGCTATGGGCGAGGATGCCCAGGAGGTGGTTAATGACCGCTCTCCAGCGACTCCAGGAAAAGCAGAGCCGTCCTCAGTCCGAGGATGAAGATAAAACACTAATTTAAACGAGGAGGAAAACACAGATGCCCCGCATTGATCGTGAAAAAATAGCAGACGAGATCAGGGATGTTCTGGTGAACAACCTGCGGGAATTGTATCCCAATATTGAAGGGCCAGATGGCTTCTGGATCACGCCGGAGACGGTGGTCTTCAGGCTTGCGGCGAAGGTGGCCCCATCGGAGCGGCTGCCTGCCAGGGCCGACCTGTACATTGGCCCCGGCGATGGTGGAGGCCCAATTATCGTTACGGTGGAGAGGAGGAACAGCGACAAGTGGAATCAGTGGGCCTACTTTGATGGGAAGTCAGTGCGCATTTTGAAGGTAGACGCCGACAAGAATTTTCGCCTCATTAACCCACGTGGCACTCAGTTTGAAGCTGATTTGCTCGAGTGTTTGGAGATGGGACTGAAGAGGTAACGAGCCTTCGTGGGTCCTGTTTGCACGTGCAAAAGGGGCTTTTCTTTCTACCAGGCGGCCAGCCACAGCGAACCGGCCCATCGAGGCCGGGGCTGACTCAAAGTTGCAGGTTTTACAGCCTTAACCTGGCAACCAAACCGTTGGGATATCCCAACAGTTTTGCAGGTGTAGAGGGCCAAAACTGTCAGGCTGACTTGACGGTTTTGATCTCTCTGCAACGTCAAAACCCACAGGTTGACTTGTGGGTTTTGCCCGCCTTGATCAAGCGACCAGCGCTGGCGCGACTGGCCTGGCCCGGAGTGGGCGTGGATGTACCACAGATGCCAACAGGCGCGATACAATGGCCCGGAGCCGACAATGGCTCCGGGCTTTTTTGTTTCCAGGCTGATGGGTTTTATGGTCGGGGATGCTGGTAGATAATATAGTTATGTTAAGATAGTGGTTTACTGTAAGTTTTGAGAGTGAATTTTTCGGCCAGGATGTACATGCATATCATTTTTATTACTATATCTGTAC
>CAZYHC010000145.1:0-5229 GCA_964646625.1 uncultured Anaerolineales bacterium | reverse complement strand
CGGCTGATCTCGATATCGCGCCACGACAGGCGGAAATCCTGGTGGATGAGGGGCAGAGGCAGGAACTTACGCCCGGTCACCTGGATCACTTCGCACTCGCCGGCCTCGCACCCACAGCCCCGTTCATCGTGCAGGCAGGCCTCGCCGCCGTCGATGGTGGGCACGGGCACGGTCGGAACGCCCACCCCCACCGGGCCGCTGAGATGGATGAATCGCCGGCCCACCAGCAACTTGCGGGCCACCTTCACTACCAACTCATCTACCTTTTCCCATTCTTCATCGCCGAAGGGCGCATCGTCACGCATTAGATAGTCGCTCATTTTCATCGTCTCCTTTGTTAGTGATCTCTACTTTTATTTGTCCGACTTTATCAGGCTGCCCACCGTCAGCTTGCCTGCTGGACTGGGCGGAGCAGGCGCGGCTGGCTGCGGCGCAGGCTCGGCTTTCGGCTCGGCCTCCGTCGCTTTCACCTCGGCCAGCATGTCGCTGAACAGCTCGTCGTGGTAGATCTCGTGATCGCGGATGCGGGTCAGCAACTTGCGCAGCCCTTCGTCCTCGATCTGCTCCAACTGGCGGTTATACTCCATCGTCACCGCTCGCTCGGCGTCGATATCGGCCTGTAGCATCTGGGCTGTATCGCCCTCCAGGGACAGTTCGATGTGTTCCATGTCGGGGTGGCCGCCCATCTCGGCGACCTCCTCGGCCAGCCAGCCCATGTGTTGCATCTCGTTGATAGCTTGCATCTCCAGCTCACGCCCGATCTCGCAGTGGGGCATGACGAAATTGTGATAGAGGTACTGCAAGATGACCGTGTACTCGTGGCGCACCCCCTGTTGCAGGATGTCGAGCACCTGGGGCGGCTCCCCCTCAGCCGATCTGACTTCTAACGGCCCCGACGCCTCTGCTCCCTCTTCGGCCAACTCGTCCGACAGGTCGGCAAAGTCGTCCCGGTGCGATTCCTCGTCGGAGAGGATGCGCTCCAGCAGCCGCTTGATCCTGGGATCGTCTATGGCCGCGAGGTGCTCCTTGTACTGGACGATGGCTCTCTCCTCGGCGATGACGTCGCGGGCCATCCACTCCACAGGGCCACTGCCCGACAGGTCCACCAGGCCCCGCGTCATGTCCGGCTTGCCCCCCAACTCGACTATTGCCTCGGCCAGCCAGTCAAAGTGACGCATTTCCTCGCGAGCGATGGCTTCGATCTCGCAGGCCTCCTCGCCCTCGCCGACGGCATAGGCGTGTTGCAGATATTGGATGATCGCTCCATGCTCGTCGCGCAGGTCGGCATTGAGCATTTTGACGATCGCTGCTCGTTTATCACTCATGTCATTCTCCTTCCTCCTCGAAAGATATGCGAGAGGGTAGACACGATACGTTCCTCTCTCTCCCTCTCAACTAAATTCTGCTCTCAGGGCCGCGTAGTCCTCCTCGCTCCAGGCCCGGAACTCTTGCTCCACCAGGGGGCCGACGGCCAGGGCTGGCACCTGCTCCTCGTAAGCTGGCAGGTCTTCCACCTGGTAGAGCACGCCAATGGGGATGCGCTCCCCCCACTCCAGCGCCCGCTGGAAAGCGGCCACTTTATCGGTGGGGTCGTATCCTGGCTCCTCCTCGACCTTGTACACCCGGGGCCGGTAAAAGTCATAGTCGTTGGCCCGGTTAAAGGTCACGCAGGGCTGCAACACGTCCACCAGGGCGTACCCCCGATGCTGGATGGCCCGGGCGATGACCTCGGTCAGATGGGGCACGTCGCCGGACCAGACGCGGGAGACGAAGGTGCCTCCGGCCGAGAGGGCCAGCGCCAGCGGATTGACTGGCTGCTCGATAGCCCCTTCTGGCGAGGTCTTGGTCACCTTGCCATAGTCGCTGGTGGGAGAGTACTGGCCCTTGGTCAGGCCGTAGATGCGGTTGTCCTGCAAGATGTCCACCAGACCGATGTTCCGCCGGGCGGCGTGCATCATGTGCCCCAATCCCTGGCCGTAGCCATCGCCGTCACCGTGGGTGCAGATCACCTTCAGGCCGTGGTTGGCCAGCTTGATGCCGGTAGCCACCGGCACCGGCCGTCCGTGGATGCTCATGTAGCCATTGGCCCTGGTGTAGTCGGGCAACTTGCTGCCGCAGCCGATCCCCGAAACCAGCATCACCTGGTGAGGGGCCAGGTCCAACTGGGCCAGGGCCCTCTTCAGCGCGTTCCAGATGCCGAAGTTGCCGCAGCCGGTGCACCAGGTAGGACGCACCGGGCTCTGGAAGTCCTTCACCTCAACCATGTTACTTCACCTCCTCGAACAACGAACGTTCGCTGTTTGGGCCAGGATGTACTCCGGCGAGAAAGGCCGCCCGTCGTATTTCAGGACGCAGCCCGAGACTTGATGGCCGGTAGCCATGCGGATCAGTTCGGCCATCTGGCCGGTATAGTTGTTCTCCACCACGACGGTCTTTTTGGCCGCCTCCAGCGCCTGGGTCACGGGGTCGGTGGGGAAAGGCCAGACGTCAACGATGTGCAGCAGGTTGGCCTGGGAGCCGTCGGCGTTGAGGATGTCCACCACCTCCCGCAGCGGGCCGTAGGTAGAGCCCCAACCAATGAAAGTGACCTCCGCCTGGGCCGGGCCGTAGCGCAGCGGGGGACGTATCTCCTCTGCGGCGGCCGTCAGCTTGCGCATTCGTTTGTCCATCATCCGCGTGCGGTTGGCGGCGTCCTCCTCGATGTGGCCGTACTCGTCGTGTTCGTCGCTGGTAACGGCGAACACCGCCCTGGGATGGCCGGGGATCGCCCTGGGGGAGATGCCACTTTCGGTGAAGGCGTGTCGTTTGTACTCCCCTTCCAGGGCATCCAGGTCGGCGTCGCTGAGCAGTGCGCCGCGCTCTATGGTCACGGCCTCAAAGTCCAGGGCCGTCGGCTCCACGTCCCGCAGCGAGGTAGCCAGAAAGTGGTCGGCCAGGACGATCACCGGGCTCTGGTATTTTTCGGCCAGGTTGAAGGCCCGCCAGCCGGCCTCGAAGTTTTGTTCGATGGTGGCGGGGGCCAGGACAATGCGGGGGAATTCATCCTGAGAGGCACGAAGCACAAACCAGAGGTCCCCCTGCGAGGTGCGGGTGGGCATACCGGTGGATGGGCCGGGCCGCTGGGCCTCGTAGATGACGATGGGAACCTCGGTCATGGCCGCCAGCCCCAGCGATTCAACCATCTGGGCGAAGCCGCCGCCGGAGGTGGGGGTCATGGCCCGCACTCCAGCGTGAGCGGCCCCGATGACCATGCACGCGGCGGCGATCTCGTCTTCAGTGTGCTTGGTAGCCACCCCGTAACGGGCGGAGTGAGCTACCAGCCATTGCAGCACCGGGCTGCCGGGCGTCATGGGATAGCCGGCCACGAACTTACAGCCTCCCAGCAGCGCCCCCAGGCCAAAGGCTTCGTTGCCGTTCATCACCATCCGCCGGGGAGCACCCTCGATCGGCTCCAGTTTCCAGGCAAATTTAGCGGCGTAGCGTTGGCGAGCAAGGTCCGAGGCCTCCTGGGCTACCCGGCGGTTGCCCTCGACCACGGCCTCCCCTTTCTTACGGAAGTTGTCCTCGATGACGCTGACCATGGAGGACAGGTCGTACTCCGTGAGGCCGGCCACCGCGCCCAGGGCCGCCGTGTTGAGCATCACCTCGGCGCCGCCCACCTCCTTGGCGATGTGGAGCAGGGGCATGGGAAAAGGTTGCACCCCTCGCTCCTCCAGGGCAGCCGTGTCCACCTCCAGCCCCTCGTCGTAGACCACCCCGCCGCCGGACACGATCTCGTCCTGGTGTATCCTTACCGCCTCTTCGGTTAAGGCCAGCAGCAGGTGCACTGACTCGGTGTGCGACCAGAATGGCCGCTCCCCGATCCGGATCTGGAAAAAGTTGTGGCCGCCGCGGATACGGGAACGATAGTCAGGCAGGCCAAAGATGCGCAGGCCGCTGCGAACCAGCGCCTTGGCGAAACCGGCCCCGCTGGATTCCAGCCCCTGGCCGGCTTCACCTGCTATCTTCATAGTCATGTCATTTTTGGGCATTGTCAACTAAACTCCTTATACTTCTCCCGTTTGGCGTTGCAAACAGGGCAGCGGTCGGGAGCCTCGCCCTCTACAGTGTGACCGCAGGTGGAGCAGATGTAGATCGTCCCAACGTCGTAATCCTTGCCCGTCTCCACTGCTGCTTTAGCCTCTGTGTACATGGCGGCGTGGATTTTCTCAGCCTGCCAGGCCCAGTCGAAGCTGCGCAAAGCCCCCTTTTCTCCCTGGGACTCAGCCACCGCTTTGTAGGCCGGATACATCTCGGCCACCTCGAACCCCTCGCCCCCAATAGCCTCCTCCAGGTTCTCGGCGGTGGGCCCCAACCCAAAACCGCCTCCGGCTACCGTCAGAGAGGGGCCTTTTTCATCACGTAACTGCTGGAAGTGGCTGGTGGCGTGGACTTGCTCGGCGTAGGCAATAGCTCGGAAGAGACGGGCCACGTTGGGAAACCCATCCTTCTCTGCCTTGTCGCCAAAAATCAGGTAACGCATGTGCGCCTGGCTTTCCCCAGAAAAAGCACTCTTCAGGTTGCTCGTTGTCATCTCGTGCATTTGTCTTTCTCCTTAAATAAGTTTTGGTCGCCTGCGAGACAAGCTTGCAGGCATCTCCTCAGCCGCCAGTTTTCCCGGCCCTCTCAGCGGGCTCGGCGGGGCATAATGAAGTTTGCGGCAATGCAGACCCCGGAGACCCGTGTGGGCCTCTGAGGTCTGCACGACGCGGCTTTAGCTTACGCCGATCTCTTTGCTGCTCTCCCACAGCCCGTGGATGTTACAAAGGGCCAGGGCGTGGAGCGTGCCGGACTTGTTGAGCTTCATCGAAACCGTCACCTCATGGTGAGTGTAGACGGGGCCCTGGTTCGCACCGGCCACGGACTCGCCATGAGCGGAGAACTCGAAGTGGCCCACCTGATAGGTGAACTTTTCCCCTGCCGGGTGGAAATAGAGGGAGATCCAACTGATGTGGTGTTCGGTGGTGTTAGGATGAGCAATCTCCTTCCCCAGGCTGGCTTTCACCTCGAACATCTCGTCGGCCTTCACCTGGTCCGGAGCCTCAATGACTGGCACGTGTTTCTCTTTCTTCCAATCAGCCCGCTGGATGCGTTCGCTTAGCTCTGCCATAGCACTTACACCTCCTTTTTATAATAGAGCTTTCCCGGAAAGTCCCCGGGTGCGTTTTCACGAGTGAAAAGCGTCTGGGA
>CAZYHC010000144.1:0-5302 GCA_964646625.1 uncultured Anaerolineales bacterium | reverse complement strand
GCAGTAGGGATGGCCGTGGGGGTATCGGTGGGCACCGGGCGGGGCGTAGGAGTGGCGGTGGGGATGAGGGTGGGCGTATCGGCCGGCATTGGAGTATCGGTGGGCACGGGGGCGGGCGTATCGGTGGGCACCGGGCGGGGCGTAGGAGTGGCGGTGGGGATGGGGACAGGCGTATCTGTGGGGGTCGCCGTAGGCATCAGGGTAGCGGTCGGTTCAGGGGAGGGAGTGTCCGTGGCCGCAGGTGAGGTGGGTTCTATGGTCGGCGAGGGTTCGTCACTCTGGGCGGCGGCCGGCACGCTCAAAACTAAAGCCAAGATCGAGAGCATCAACGAGGCAAGAACCACGGGGGATTTGGTTCTCATCTCTGCTTCTCCTGCCTAATGGATAATAACCTGTGTCAAGCGACATTTTGCCTGGCGGTGGCTCTATATCCACTTCTCCAGTCATGAGAAGAAAGGAAACAAGTCGGTGAAATCCTTCAAGCCAGCCAAATCGCCTGGCATTGGATCATACGCCTGCCAAACCAAATCGCGCCGGACGTGAAAGACACCATCAATAGCCGGATAGGTCAGCCTGGTTTGATTAGACCGATCACACCTTCCTCATGCATCCGGGCCTCGATGCCATCCCGCGAGCTATGATGGCTGACAGGCATCATCCGCGCCCCGCGGACAATCTCACGCCTGGCTACGCCGACCATGCGAAATCCAACAGAGGACGCAAGTTCAGCAATCACTGTTGGCGCTTTGACTCCAACGCCTCGAATCGTGGATGACCCCACAATCAGAATAACAGCGCGTCCTCTTGCTATTACACGCAGCATCTCGCGCAGGGTGGCCTCCACGTCACGGAAGTAGTGAGCGACGACAGCAGCCCGATGCTCATCTTTTTGCCTTAACGTTTGAAGGACGCGGCCCCCGGTCTCGGATGATACCTCCAGCGTCGGTGATCGCCGTTCAGAACCGATATACTGACCACGCAAGCCAGTCAACTGCTTGGGCTGATGTCCAAGCCACATAAGCGAGAACTTGTGCGCCCGCATATAATCAATCGCGTTCGCGGCATAAGGCGGCGAGGTGACAATCAGATGAACAGAGCTGTCAGAGAGCGGTAAACGCCGGGCATCAGCATGAATCACCCAGGCAGCTCCCTGTGTATCCACCAGGACTTCCAACGATTGGATGGCGGCGCTCAGCCGCTTACCGAACACATCGAGAGCGTCTTGCTCTACCTTCCTGCTCAGATCACGGTGGGGGCGGCTGTGGGCCAGGTCTCGTGCACGAGTGAGACTACCGGTTTTCGTGATAATGATCGACGAAAACACAACTTGCAAGAAGGTGCGAATAGCTGAGTCTTCCACGGATCTTATCGCCTGGACAAGGGCATAAAGCTCATCGATCGTATGATCTTCAAACCAGTAGTGAAAGAATTCTATCGCCCCGTCTGAGTAAGTATGGCGCAGGTCGTCATCAGTTAAGGGGCGCAATTTGGCGCTTGCTTGCCGCAACACCCTGGCGCCGATGTCAAGGCATCGCGGCAAGTCGAACGGCCTGCTTTTGACTTTCGAGAGCAACAAGGCCAGTGGGTCGAGGTCAACTCCAATCCCCTTACGTCCAGAGAGCGTGGCTTCAACCAGCATGGTCCCCGAACCTACCATTGGATCTAAGACCCATTCACCGGGGCGCGTCAGTTCGTTAATAAATAAATGTGGCAGTTGGGGTGGGAACTTAGCGGCAAAGGCATGGATATTGTGTGTCGCATAGGCAGTCGTCTCCCCTTTAAACGTTAAGTCACGATCAAGCAACCGGGATAACTTCTCCTCCACGTTCCCTAACTCTATAAAGCTGGATTTGGCGTGCTCATCAAAGGGCAGACGCAGTTGATGGTATAGCAATGGTGGCTCAGCCAGGCTTCCGATGCCCTCAACGGAGTCTTCTTGACATTCTGTTATATTGCCCTTGATTCTCGCGGGCAACTCCGGCATTACAACCTCCTAACTCGTTATGTGCGCACTGAGGATTCGCCTGAAGCGGATAAAATCGGCCAGCGAAGCCAACGGATACTTTCAGTATACCACCCCCCAGGGATGGCGTCAATGCTCCACCAGTAAAATTTAAGGTTCTTCACCACCTCCTCCCGATCTTCAGCGAGCGCCATCTGGTGATGAAACTCTGCTGTCTCACCTTTTTATCACTATTTCTCCACCCTTTCTTAACCCTATATCCAGCCTAATTGTGCTATGATATAGGTGCGGTGAAAACCCTACACAGACGCGGGCGAGCAGACGGCGGACCGCTCGCCCGTCACCGCCCTTTTTGGAGCCCTGGGTTGCCCTCACAGACATTCTACCACCGCCATAAAGACAGGCGCCTGGGCAAAAAGCACGTCGATGAGAAGGATGCTGACCAGCACCGTGGCGGCCATCAGCAGCAGGCCGACTACCGCCAACAAGATGGCCACCAACAAGATAGCTATCGTCTTTGCCGTTTTATTCAGGCGGACCTTGCGCTTTGACACTTCTCCTCCTCCCTCTTTAGTTATGTCAAGTTAAGCCTTCCTCTACCTCCCGTCTCTGGATTTGAGAAGCCTCCTCGAACTCTCGCCACGAAACCCGTTCCCGCCACATATAGTAGGCTCCCAGCAAGGTGATAGGAAACCACAGCGCGGCGTGGAGAACCAGGGTGTAGGCTGTGGCTACATCGTAATCGACGCCGAACACCTCCAGCACCTTGATGCCGGGGGCGTCGAAGGTCCCCACGTAGCCAGGGCTGGAAGGAATGGTAGTAGCCAGATTGACCACCCCATTCATCAGCATCAACACGTAGAACGGGACGCTGAAATCGAAGCTGTGCATCACGCACCAATATTTGACCGTCTCGGCCAGCCAGATGACCAGCGAGGTGACAAAGATCATGAGCACGTCTCGTCCGCTGCGCAGACAATGCAGACCGTCCATAAAGCGGTCCAGGAACCCACCAGCCGGCTCCTGAAAACGGTCAGGCACCAGCCGGACGATGAACCAATTGCAAATGGCCTGCGAACGAGTCGGCGAAGCGGCGACGACGAAAAAAACGGCCAACGCGCCAAAAAACAACAAACTGGAGAACACCACTACCTGCCGCAGCCAGGGAGGCATGGGGGTGAAGGGCAGCGAGAAGAACACAAAGAGCAGCATGATCACCCCATCAAAGATGCGCTCCACGATGATGGTAGCCAGAGAGGCGCTGACACTGATCGCTTCTTTTCTTTTGAGCACGTAAGCGCGGATAAGCTCTCCGACCCGGGCCGGATAGACGTTGTTGCCCATGTAGCCGATAGTCACCACCGGAAAAAGGTCAGCCAGAGGCACCACCTTGATCGGACGTAACATGTAGTGCCAACGCCAGGTTCTGGCCCACACAGCGAAGAAATACACCACCACCCCCGGCCCAATCCACCCGTATCGGGCCGTCTTCAGGGCCAACCAAACCTCATTCAGCTTCATGTCCTTCAGGACCAGGTACAAAAATGAAGCACTGATGAGCACCCCCAGCCAGAATTGCCATCTCTTGCCCATATCTCTCCTTCAATCCTTCAACAAAGAGCGCGTATAAAAAAACAGGGTGCCGAACGGAGACTCAAGCTGCTTTGCCGCTCGATACCCTGTAGTCTCCTGTAGCCTGCGCCTGTCACATCGTTGTCCTGGTTGTGCCAGCCGCAGTTAACTGCGATTCTGGGACAGCCGACCTGAGCATCTCGCCTAAAATCCTCTCCATAGTCATGGTATGCACACATACTCCCCTGGTAGCGAAGAAATGACAACCACAACCCCAGCGCCCTTCGTCATATGAAACGGTGTAGGTGTCATGATTACCCTTGAAAGTTACCGTAAATTGGTTGAATTTGACCCTCTCCTGTTCTTGCGCATAACGTTTAGCTTTCTCGATCTTGCCAATCATGGCGGAGTCCATCTCTCAGCCTCCCTTAAATTTTTTAGGCTCCTCGTTTACAGGAACTCAAAGAATTCCGCTACCTCCCAGGGATCGACCTCTGTTCTGAAATCCGGAGTGCCATAGCTAATTATATTGGTCTTAGCCTTTTCCACCTCATGCCGCTTGACGGCCAGGTAGAGCCTGGTGAACTCCGCCCCCAGCGCAGACATCATAACCTCGTCTTTTTCCAGGGCATCCAGGGCTTCCTCCAGAGTGAGGGGCAGGAGCGGCTCTTCCAGGTCGTAAGCGACGCCCTCCACGGCGGCAGGAGGTTCGATCTTGTTTCTAATACCGTCCATCCCGGCAGCCAGGCAGGCCGCCTGCACCAGATAAGGATTGGAGGCGGCGCCAGGGATACGGTTCTCGGTATGGGTGCCTGCTCCACGCGTGCCCTTGATCCTGATGGACACCGTTTTATTCTCATGGCCCCAGGTGATATTATAGGCCGCAAAACTGTACTTCTTGATCCGCTTGTAGCAGTTGACCGTAGGGCAGGCCAGGGCGCAGATGGCCGGGGCGTGAGCCAACTGGCCGCCGATGTAGTACCGACACAGCTCGGAAAGACCGTCCGCGGCCTGGGAGTCAAAGAAGACGTTCTGGCCGGTTTCCGCATCGAGCAGACTTTCGTGATAGTGGCAACCCGACCCACTCTGGTCGATGAAAGGCTTGCTCATAAAAGAGATCATGTAGCCGTACTGCGGGGCAATCTCCTTGACGCCGTTCTTGAAGGTAAAAGCCTGGTCCGAGGCGGCAATCCCCAGGGCGGGCATGTAGTTGATTTCCATCTGACCGGGGCCGTACTCGGCGTTGATGGTGATAACGTCAATGCCTATGGCGTACATGTCGTGCGCAATCTGGTAGATAAAATCCTCGTCGAAGGCAGTGCGCAGCGTAGCAAAAATCTGGATGCCATCGTAGACGGGCTGGCGGGTTTGGTCATCGACGATGTAAAACTCGTATTCGAGGCCGCTCTGGTGCAGGTAGCCCATCTCTTCCAGCTCCGAGAGCAGCTTTTTGACCAGCAGGCGCGGCGCGGCCATGGCCGGCCGACCGTCGTAGAAATAGGGGTCGCACAGGACACGGGCCGTGTTCATGGCCCAGGGCACCACCGTGAAGGTACCCAGATCGGGCCGGACGCTGTGATCGCCATAGCCGATCTCTTCGCCGTAGCCGGTGCCCATCACCACCCCTGCTCCGGCATCCATGCCCAGCGTGCCGCCGTAAAAATTCAGTCCCCCCCGCTCCACAAAATAGCGAAAGTGACGGGCCGGAACGGTCTTGTTGCGGGAGATGCCGTGTGTATCCGGCTGCTCGAACCGCACAAACTCGAT
>CAZYHC010000143.1:0-5428 GCA_964646625.1 uncultured Anaerolineales bacterium | reverse complement strand
TATCCTGCGGCGGACGCATCCCAAAGCCTGGCAGACGTTCATGCGCAAGGGCAGGGCTGCCGAGATCAAGAAGCTGCAAATTGCCCGTTGCCAGATGGTGACTCTGTTCAACTACTTCGATGCCGACTGGTTGCTGGGCAACCGGCCCTGTATCTTCGATGACCTGAGCGGCCTCAACTTTGGAGGCACGGAAATTGCCGAGGTCGAGGACTTTGACCCGGACGTGGAGGAGTTGGCGGCGTGAAGGTGGCGAATTTAGACACCTGAACGCTGGAAAAGCGGAAGTAAGTGACCCCATTTTTCAGAAGTTGTGGTACGATAGAAGTAGCGGGACAGCAGTGATGACAGAGCACGCCGTACTGACCACCAGGCAATTGGCTGAAGAGGCGGCACAAGCTGGCAAGCCGGTGACCAGGGAGCGCATCAGGCAACTGTGTCAGGCCGGCGCTCTCCGGGCCAGCAAGCCGGGCCGCGACTGGCTTATCCCGGTCGATGCCGCACAGGAGTGGCTAAAGACGTGGCTGGGCAAAGAGGGTTGAACGGTTCTCTTTTTTGCCCTGGTTCTTGGGTTAGCACAAGCAGGACTTCAAGGGAGGAAAATGTAAGATGATAATAGCGGTAGCAAACCAAAAGGGCGGGTGCGGGAAAACGACCACCACGTTTAATCTGGGTTATGTCCTGGCCGAGGGCGGGCGGTCCGTTCTGTTAATTGACCTTGACCCCCAAAGCAGCTTGACCGTTGCCCTGAACTTCGATGCCGAGGGGCGGAGCATGTTTGAAGTTATGGGAACAGACCAGCCAGGCAGCCTGGGAATAGGTGATATCGTTGAGCGAGTCAGTGCAAATGGGGAACTGAGTCTGTTTCTCGCCCCTTCTGACATCAGCCTGGCCCGCAGCGAAATGGGCCTGATCCAACGCTATGGCCGGGAAAATGTGCTCAAGAAAGCTATCGCCAACGCACGCCCAGACTACATACTGATCGACTGCCCTCCCAATTTGGGTATTCTGGTCGTCAACGCCCTGGTGGCCGCGCAGAAGGTGCTCATCCCTGTGCAGCCAGAGTACCTGGGCCTGCGCGGTCTGGCCGTCTTCTACGAGACATTCCACCAGGTGCAACGTGAACTCAACCCCGCCCTGAGTATCCTGGGCATATTGCCCACTTTCCTTGATAGACGCCTTACCCATCACCGAAAGATATTGGCTGCCATGTATCGCCAGGGGCTGCCTGTGCTCGATATCACCATAGCCAAGACCATCCGTTTAGCTGAGGCGGCCCTGGCCCACCAGAGCATTTTTGAATACAACGGCAGTAACCCGGCGGCTGAAAGTTACAGGCAATTGGCGGAGGTGATAGATGCCCAAAAGACCTGACGTGGACGATAAAGAGATGGACGATCTTTTCGGGCGGACAGAAAAGCCACCGCCTGAGCCGGGCAAGTTCGACCGCAAAACCTACCTCCTGCTGCCGGGCATACACGCAGGGCTGAAAAGGATCGCTGAGGAGGAGGACGTGGGCGTCAACGACCTGGTGCGCTGGATTCTGGGTGACTTTATCAGGCGGTACGAAAAAGGCGAGCTCGAGCTTCCCAAAGTAGTCCAGGAGATAATTGAAGAGCGGGTCAGGCTTGTAAACCCATAGGTTTACGTGGAGTTTACACCGATGTAAACCTGGGAGTTTACACCCGATGCGCTAGAATCGCCTCTGCGCCGCCTTCCAAAATTTGCACGTGGTTTTGTATTCGCGCCCAAAACCGCCGCTCCGGGGCGATTCTGGAGAGCCTTGTGAAAGGGGGCACAAATGTCTATCAGCCTTCACCATCAATCTGAAGAACAGCTTTTCCAATTGCTCCACCATGAGGAAACTGATATCCGGCTGGGGGTGCTTGAGGCACTCACTAAAGGTCGATACCTCCTGCCAGAGAGCGTTGTAAATGCCATTGAGCCTTTAATGTATGATGAAACCCCAGAGGTTCGCTTAGAGGCGGCCAGTATATGCTACACCCAGGCTGAACGACAGCGGTATCTACCTGAATCTGAGCCAGAATCGGAAGGGGACAGAGACGATCACACAGCGTTTAGCTACTGGCGGTTGCTGCCCATCGCGGTGGTCGCTATGTCCCTCTGGCCCATCGGCATCGCCCTGAGCAAGGTCATTGAGCCGGGGCCAGTGTTTGGAGCGGTGCTCCTCGTGATCGCTCTCTTCATGATGAGTGTCGTGGTCGTGCTAGAAAATGCCTTAGCCCCGATGTATTCTATGGCTAAAGAAGAACGCTCAGACCAGCAATGACCATAACCCAAACCGACCTCGACCGCGCCTATCAGAACTTCGATACTGACTGCGAATTTCCTGACGACGTTCAACGCATTCGCGAAGTCGCTGCGGACGTGGGCATTTCACTCACAGCGGTTCAGGCCCGCCGCATCCGGGAGTGGCATTCCGAGGAGTACTATGGCGCGGGTTGGCTGCGCATCAGCGACGATGAGATAGTAAGAGTGTTGGAGGAATTCGTTGGTGCGTGGAAGGGACGGTGACTCGCTTTCTCCCGGTTTGACAGTGTGTCACAACAGTGATACAATTATGACAACACTCCACACCGGGGGGGCCGATGGGCATCGTATTCCACGTGCGTTTGGGCAAGGGCGACGAAGACCTGGAGAGATGGTGGCGCTCTCTGCCGCCTGGCCGCCGCAGCCAGATACTCAAGCAAGCCCTGCGGGAATACCTGGAGCAGGAGCCGCTGGAGGAGACGCTGAGGCGGGTGGTGAGAGAGGAAATCCGGGAGGCGACGTCGAAGGGCGAGAAGGGAGAATGATCGTGTCCGGCCCAACCGAGGTTCTCATCGATACTCTCTATCAGTATTTGGAAAGCCCGCCGCCATGCTCCTGCGGCAAGCCCGCCTGCCTCGTCAGAACCGACCTGCACTGGGAGCTTTGGCGGCGCGTGGACGGGCCGGGCAGCTTCGTCTTTCAGGCTGCGGTGGCGATCCCACTTTGCGAAGACTGTAGAGAAGCCATAAGGAGAATATCATGACCAGGCCAAAGAGCATGGTGCGAGAGGTACAGGAGATACGGGAGGAAATCCGGGCTGCCCTGCCGCTGGATAAGGAGTAAGGCACGGAAAGGACAATGGAAAAGACAGACGTATTCCAGGAGGCGCGTCAGACTCTTGGCGAGCTGACACAGCGCCTCAAGGACATAGAAAGCCTGGTTGCCCAGGGCCAGCAGCGGCTCATGGCTTTAGAGCGCGAGGCGGACCTGATCGAGGTTGACGCTGAGGCGCTCAAAGCGTTCATGCGCAAACCGTACCTGCTGCGACACCTGAAAGAGGACCGTTACGAACTCATCATCCCGAAGTTCGTGGACTTTCGCGCCGGCTGGCCGGTGCGGACCGACGGCGAATACCTGGTTTTTGAGGTCTCGCGGTTCATCAACCTGCTTTCGCCGCTCCCCTCCTGGCTTCAGCAGGAACTCGGCTACGAAGCCTCCGACTTCCAGGCTCATCTGGAAGGGGACAAGCTCGTCGTTGACGAGGGCGACCCGGCCCAGGTGTGGCGGAAGCTGGGCGGCCGTAAGGCGTTCACCACGCGCCTCGGCAACGAGTTGCGCGTCCGACCCAAGTCCCGCTTCGACCTCATCCGCGATCTGGTGCGGCAGGGAATACTTCCTTACACACCGCAGCCGGTGCCATCCGAAGTGCTGCGCGAGCCGCAGGTCAGTTTCGAGCTAAGGCCAGAGCAGACGCGGGACTTCGACCGCTTCCTGGAAACCGGGGCGGTAGCGGTATTTGCCACCGGCGGGGCAGGCAAAACCTTCTTCGGGATGTACGCCGCAGCCAGCATCGCCGGGCCGAAACTGGTGTTAGCCCCTCGGCGCAGCATCCTGGAGCAGTGGCAGGCGAGGATGGAGGTGTACTGCTCGGAAGCCTTCGGCGAGATGGAGTTTCGCACCTATCAGTCGGTGAAGAGGCGGGGTATCAAGGGTGACTACAGCCTCGTCCTCTACGATGAGGTGCAGCACATCCCGGCCGACATGGGCGTGGAGGCAGCCCAGGCCAGTACGCTGACCAGGATAGGGCTGAGCGCCACTCCCTGGCGAGAGGACGGCCAGGAAGACCTGATCCCTGCCCTGTGCGGCTTCCCGGTGGGCTTCGACTGGCCAGCCGGCGAGCCGCCCGATACGACGGTGTGGGTCGTGGGCCAGGCCGAGGACAAGCTCAACCTGGTGCAGGCCCTGGTGGAGAAGCCAGTTGAGGGGAAGACGATGATCTTCGTCTACCGGCTGCGGATTGGCCGGAAGTTCGCCCAGGCGCTGGGCGTGCCGTTCATCTCCGGCCAGACGGCACACCAGCTTCGGGCCATCGAGGAGGCTGATACCTTCGTCATCAGCAAGGTGGGCGACGCTGGCATTTCGATAAATGCCGCCAGGGTGATCGAGGTGGACTTCCTGGGCGGACGGATGGAGATGGGCCAGCGGGGGCTGCGCACCCGGCACGCCGAGCAGCGGGGCGAGCTCCACGTCATCCTGACCCAGGAGGAGTTCCACGCTCACAGCAAGCGGCTCTCGGCGTTGTATGCCCTGGGGTTCGACGTGCGGGTGGCTGGCGGGGAGGCCAGGCCGCGCCCGGCCAGGCGAGCAAAGCCACAGGCGAAGGCGAAGCGCCCATCGGTGAGCAGGGCGCGAAGGGCCGACGAGGGGTTGGACGACACACCTCCGGCGCTGGCAGCGAAGGTAGAGCAGGCAAAAGGCCAGGTGGACCGCCCCGTCTTCGTGGATAGAGTATTTGCCGCCTGCTCTGCGGCTTCGCTATCTGCACAGGAGATCACGGAGGCGCTCGGCTCGACCTCGGCCACGACCCTGGGGCGTATCAAGGCAGCAATTCGGGCGCTGCAAGATCAAGGACTGCTGGTTCAGCAAGAGGACGGGCGATACCGGGTGAACGCTGAGGAGGTAGAGCGGCTGAGGGCGTTGTCAGAATTGGGGATGAAGTTGCGGTGAAGGAGGGCGTTATGGCTCAACAAGCGCAGCAATTATCTCTCTTTGGAGCGAGAGTCGGCCATTGTCCACGCTGCGGGCGCTTATGCCAGGCCACGGGCCCAAAGAATCTCGATGCCAGGCTCATGAGGCGAGCCAGCGACCCAGCAGCCGGGCTATGCCCGAATTGCGCCATAACTGACTTTATCCTCAGTGTTGAGCCAATGGCACACGCCATTGAAAAGAATGGCCCGGAGATATTACTGACGCCACACGTGCAGGAACAATTTGGTACGCTGCTGATCATCGGGCAAGCCGATGCCGACCAAAGTGAGATTGACTGGGAAGTAGTCGTAAAGAACTGGCATCTGCCGTTTCCGAAACGGTGGAGAAAGAGAGGTTGAGGAGTAGACATGTCGAACGAAGCAAAGAAACTGACCCAGGACACCTACCTGGA
>CAZYHC010000142.1:0-5469 GCA_964646625.1 uncultured Anaerolineales bacterium | reverse complement strand
TGCTGGAGGCCTCTCTGCGCAGACGCCACGCCCTGATGTGCGAGACGGCGCAGGGCGTGGCTTATGGCATCGGCATGGCGTTCAGCGACCAGGTGAGGCCGCCCACCTGGGAAGAGCTGCAAGAGCGGGCCCGGCGGTTGGAAGAGTTCAGGCGCAGCCCGTTCGTGAGGAGAGGCAGATATGGCTATACAGAGCCAGGAACTACGGATATTGGTGCGGGCCCTGACTGACCCCTCGGTGCAGGTGGCGGCCAGGGAGGTGGTGGTCTTTCTGCGCCAGATACAGGGCGACCTCCGCGCCGTGAGCCAGGAGGCGCGTAGCACCGAGGGTGCCTTCGGCCACGTGACAGGAGGCATCGTGGGTTTCCTGCGGGACGTGGCGGCTACGGCCAGCGGCATCCTGGTGCGGGACGTGGTTCAAGGCGGCCTGCGGCTGCTCAAAGAGGGCTTCTTGGAACTAAACCAGGTTATGATAGGCTCCAACGCGCTCTATGAGCAGGCGACCACCGCCATTTCGGTCATGGCCGGGGGGATGGAGAAGGCCGGCGCGATGATGGACGCAGTGCGCAAGGCGTCCAAAGAAGTCGGCATGGGCTATTCCGAGATGGTCAGGATGTCTCAACCGCTCATACCCTTTGCCCAGGGGTCGAGCCAGGCGCTGTACGAGATGCTGCGCGCCACGTTGGCGCTTCAGGCTTACATGCCTGAGAAAGGAACGTGGGGCGCGATGCGGGCCATCACCGAGGCCATGGCCGACCAGTACGTGAGCCTGGCCAGGCTTTACAACATCCCCCTGCGAACGATACAGCAGTTGAAAGATGAGGGTAAGCGTGGTTTAGAGCTGATCCTGGCCGCCCTGGAAAAGCAGGGGGTGGGTTGGGACCTGGTCACCGCCCAGGCTGATACTTTCGTGGGGATGCTGACCACTCTCAAAGGTGTCAGCCAGGACTTCTTCCGTCTGCTGGGCGAGCCTGTATTCAAGGGCCTGAGCGCAGATTTGATGGCCGTGCGCAATTGGGTACGCCAGAACGAAGAGGGCATTATGGCTCTGGCGCAGGTGATAGGCACAGAGTTAGCCAACGCCTACCAGTTCGTGCGCAACACGCTGACAAAATGGTTGGGGCTGGAGGAGCTATCCCTGGACCGCGTGGTGCAGTGGGGGATGAACTTCATCGCCTCCCTGGTGAACGGCATTCTGGACGGCGTTGACCGCTACCTGATGCCCGCCATCGTCGCGGTGGCCAGCCTGATCGCCTCTTTCCTGGCTGGAGCTTCGCCGCCTGAAGTTGGGCCGCTCTCGGACATCGACGAAGGCGGAGCGAACATGCTGGAAGCCTACGTAGACGGCATCCTGAACTCCGATGCCCCGAAGAAGGTCAGGGAGGTGGCCGAGGAGATACGACGCGAGCTACTGCAAGACGAACGGGTAGCCAGGTTGAGAGAACTGGTAGCCAGGGCCGAGCAGCGGGGAGCGGCCCTCGTAGAAGCGGCCCAGAAGCGGGTGGCCGCCGCCCAGCGGGAGGTCGAGGAGGCCACCAAACGGGTGCAGGCCGCCCAGGAGCGGCTCAACGAGTTCGCCCGCGACACGGCGGAGATACCAGAGCGTTTCACCAGGGCCAGAAAGCGACAGTTGGAGGCAGAGCTGCGGGCCGCTCAGCAAGAGCAGCAGGGGAAACAGGACGCCCTGAAAGCGACTCAGGAAATTCTGCGGGCCGCCCAGGAGCAGTCCCGGGCGATAGTGGAGGCTGCCCGGCAGCACGAGCAGGCCGTGAAACAGCAGATGTCTGCGGAGGAAAAGCGGCTGAAGCTGCTGGAAAAGCTCCAGAAAGCCGTAGAGGAGTCAGGGGGATTTCAGACGGGCGTTACTGGCGATATCGAGGCGGTTGGTGGCAAGATCGACCAGCTCATCGAAAAATACAAGCTGATGTGGCGCATCGCGATGGCTGGCCCGCCGGGAGAGGAAGGGGAAGCCGGGGCGCCGGGCAGATACGCAGAGAGCAAATGGGCCAGTATCACCGCCCAGTTCGAGACCCTTTCCACCCTGAGCGGCACTATCGCTACGAATGTCAGGAACATTACCGCTGATATGGAGAAGATCGCCGGAACCGTGCAATCCGTCATCGATGCCTACGACAAGCTGCCGGACTGGCTCAAAGACGCCCTGAGCGGCCAGCTCACGCTTCCGAACATCCTGGGGGGGTGGGGTAAGGGGCCGGGCGGACTGCCTTCAGGTGGGCCTCTGGGGACGGCTATCTTCGACATCTTCGACCGCCTCAAGCAGAAAGCGCAAGACCTGGGCATTGCCAAAAGTGTGGAGGAGGATGTAGGCAAGCTGCCCCCCGTGATCGGCTCTATTCTTTATGGGCCAGCCGGGTCGGTGATATTCGAGCTTTTGGCAGGCAAGTCTAAAATGGCGAAAGCGGCGCAAGAAAGCTTACTTGCCCCGGTTCTCTCAAAGGCTGAAGAATTGTACAAAGCCCTGGTGGGCCGCTCGATCATACCGGACATGCTGGGCGAGATTCTGCGGCAATATGAGCGGCTGCGGAGTGACGTTTTGCCCGTGATAGAGAAATTCGTGCAAGATGCCCTCGCTCAATTCCAGAGATTGTCAGACTGGGTGCTGGAAGAACTTCCGCTTACCGTCGCGCAGATAGCTGAGTACACGGAACAGATGGGACTTGGCTTCGACCAGTTGACGGCGGAGGTTAAGGCCCTGAACCTGGCTCTGGAGCGGCTGGTGGAGCTTTTGGAAAGGCTGCCCGCGCTTCCCAACCTGCCCACAGTGGGAGAGGTGATGACCCGGCAGGCGGCTCAACCGGCGATGGCTACGGCGCTGGCCGGGCGGGCGGCCGGGTTGACCGCCAGGGCCGGGATGGGTGAGACCCCTTATCTGCACGTCGGTTTGATCGACCAGCGCGGCTGGCAGATCAGCGCAGACGTGGATGAAATAACTGTGAAGCGATGGTCCCGTGAGAGCGCGCTGGCGGCGATCAGGCAGGTGCTTCGAGAGGCAAGGTGATGTACCCCCGCTCGGCGCTCAAGCTCGGCTCCACTCAGGTGACCATGCTTTCGCTGCGGGCCTGGGGTTTCGACTATCCACCCTGCACGTCCTTTCAGCCCTATGCGCTCGTACTGGACGAGCGCACGGGCACCGGCAAGCGGGTGCGGCGCGGCTTGCCGCGCGCTCGTTGGTCTTTTGCAGAACTGACTCCCACGCAGATGGAGGTCTTCGACAGCCTGTTGCACGAGAAGGGGTCCTATCCAGTTTACGTAACCACGCTGGAGGACGACGGCGAGACCTACGCCACCTACTACGTTCTGATGCACGTCACCGAAAGAACCTGGTCGTCGGGCTGGAAGTGGACGGACGTGACAATAGAATTTACCAGAATGGAGGCAGTGTGATGTACAGACTGATAGTAGTTCAAGACGGTGGGATAGAAGTGGTCAACGATGAGACGCTCGGAGAAGATGATCTCGACGGCTTCCGGCGCTCGCTGTTCGGTGAGTATTCCTCAGAAGATGAAGCTTACGCGGCGGCTGACGTGGCCCGCGCCGCGGTCTGCGCCATTGAGAGCGGACAGACAGGAGTTGGCCTCCGGGCTATACTTGCGTTTTGTCGAGGGGAGCTTTAGCAGGATGCCGCAGTTATCCGGTGCAGACGTTGCCACGCTGCGCGACGCCGATCACGCTTCGAGTTTGTACATGTACGTGGTCCGTCCACCCGTGGCGGCCACGGCCACCGTGAACGGCGCGCACGAGGCTGGCTCTACCATCATCAACGTCACGGGCTGGAACAACCCCAAAGCGGTGGAGAGCCACTACCAGGTGGAGATAGACGGCCGCCGGGCGCTGTTCCAGGCTTACAACCCTGCCACTTTAGAGCTGTCCCTCTCCCGCAACGACCTGCCCGCCTTGAGCGGGGGCGAAGCGGTAATTATCAGGGAGTACGTCCCCCCTGCCGTGCTGCTGCCCCGCGTGGAGGAAGACGGCACGATCTACGAGGATAACGCCAAAGCCTACACCGACGAGAATACGAAGATGCACCCCGTGTCTCGCATTGGGCCGCGCGTGGTGGTCGCCCGGTTCGTGGATGGCTCTGCTACAGTGAACTGGTACTCGCAGTCCATCGGGATGGGTGGCTCTCTCCCGCCTGAGTCAGCGCACTACTGGCAGTTCGAAAGCGGCGCACCCGCCACCTCGACGGCTGAAGGCTCGGAGATAAGCCCCATCGTGGTGACCTACGATACGCCGGGGCAATATTTGACCAAATACACCGCCACCGACACCAACGGCAAGTCCCACACCGCCTACGCCTGGACGATCATCATAGATGAGAGCGTGAACCCACCTTACTCAGACAGCGACTTCGAGCTGTCCGAGGTGAAAGGCAGTTGGGACCGGGGTTATTGGGACTTTCGAGTCGACGTGCGCGGCCCGGCCTGCGCCGACGAGTTTCCCGACCTGGCGCTGGTGGCCCTCTTCGCCAGGGACTTTTTCGACGGCGAAGAGGTCAGCATCGGAGGGCGGTGGAAATACCGCGAGAACCTGGTGGCCACAGGCTACGTGGTGGCCGGCTCGGTGTCACGCGACGACGAGACCTCCACCACCACTTTCGAGGTCAAGGGTTTAGGAGGCATCGCCGAAGAGTTGCTGACGTGGCCCGCCAACCTCCAGAGCGTGGGCGAGGCGGGCTGGCACACCATTCCCGATATGGACTTCAGGCGCGCCGCCTTCCACCTCCTGACCGAGCACTCCACCCTGGACCACGTCGCGGACGTTAACTTTCCGGCCATCGTAGGCTTCGACAAACCGCTGTACGGGATCGACCTGCCGGAGACCGACCTGTACGATGCCCTGGACGCTCAACTGTGGAGCGCGCTGCGCTGCCGGTTCCTGACCAGTCGGCAGGGGACGATCTACTTCTGCCCCGACCCACAGTTGCTCACAGAGCTTGATAGGCCGCTCTCGGTGGTGATGGAGATCACCGACGACGACTGGGTGGGGAAGCTCGACCTGGGCGACGAGCGGTTTACCTGCCGCGTCAGCCAGGTGGACTTCGTAGGCTTCGGGGGCACTGCGGAGCTGAAGGAGTATTGCAGCCTGGCCCCGCCGCACCAGCACGCCACCGGCAACGTGGACCGCGTCACGGGCATCCGCGTCGATACCCAGAGCGAGGCCGACCAGGTGGCCGGGTTCTGGGAGGCGGCCCGCAACAACGAGTTCGAGGCCATCCGCCTCACGCTGCGGGGGAACTATCGGGTTTTCGACGTCGTGCCCGATGAGGCCGTGACGCTGACCACCGCCGCCGCTTACAACAACCGGGGGCTGGACTGGGACGCGGCCAGGTGCTACGTGCGTGAGGTGTCCATCGCCTACGACTACCAGGGCGAAGGGTTTTCAGTGGTGGTCGTACTGGAGAAGGACGTGGTGGGCGCGCCCGGAGAGGCCAACCCTGTGGACCCCACAC
>CAZYHC010000141.1:0-5582 GCA_964646625.1 uncultured Anaerolineales bacterium | reverse complement strand
CTTGAGTTATACGCCGCCCGCAACGTCGAAGCCTTCATCGATGATGAGCACCAGATCGGAAGCCTCGGGCGCGAGATCGAGGCTCTGCATAGGCTTCTGGACGAGGAAACGCAGGAAGAAGAGGCGCAACCCTGTGCGGCTTAGGCTGCGCGGGGAGCGCCTCTATTGTTTTGAGAGGAGCGCAAAGGTGAGCCTAAACTTGACAGCACTAAAGCCTCAAATTGACGAAATGGCCGCTCAACTCGCCGATCCAGAGCCGAAGCCGGTCATTGTCGAAGACCCTGAGGGCACGAAAGTGCCCCAGGTCGGGAAGGCGGTCGGCATTAACGCCACCTTCCGTTACCTGTATTGGGGCAGGGAATGGCGCAGGAGCAAGCGCCGTCGGGTCAGCATCCTCCCTGGCAGTATTGTGGTGTTTTGGAAGGGTCACTATCGGCCCAGGGAGATCGTTGAGGATGGCTGGCGGGTCTTTGAGGCCGTTGAGCGTACCGACTTCGAGCGCGAGAATGGCTTTGGCTTCACCTCGATGAAGGAAGAAGACTGGCAACGGCTTTTGAAGAAGGCGCAGCGTGCGGCCTGAAAGGAGACGCGATCATGAGAAAGGTTTTATTAGCTGACATCATCATTGACCCCCAGGTGCAAATCCGGGACGGCCTGAACCGGGACAAAGTTGAGGAATACGCCCAGGTCCTGGACCAGCTTCCCCCTGTGGCCCTCTTTGAAGAAGATGGTCGGCTTTACCTGGGAGATGGGTTTCATCGGATAGAGTCCGCCAGGCTGGCCGGGCGAGAGAGTATTGAGGCCACCGTCTCTCTTGGCGGGCGAGCGGCGGCGCTGGAGCACGCGGCCAGGGCCAACGCCAAACACGGTATTCCGCTGACCAATGCGGAGAAGGCCAGAGCCGTGAAGCGGCTGCTCGGGCTTCATCCTGAATGGAGCGACAACCTTATTGCCAAAGAGTTAGGTGTGAGCGACCACACCGTCAGAAAATACCGGCGGGAGCTGGAATCAACTTCGCAAATTGCGAAGTTGGATGTTCGCCAAGGGGCCGATGGCAAGATGCGACCGGCCAGCGTTCAGTGCCAAACCGAGCCAGAGACCAGGCCCGTGACCGTCCGTGAGCACGTGCGGGAGATACCCATCAGGAATGGCGGCAACCACGTAGCCACCATCACTATGTCCGAAGAGTCCGAAGCAGAACCAGACGAGGTTGAGCGCCTGGGCCCCGGCGACTACGTTTACCGGGTCAACGGCCAGGTGGTAGGCCACGCCGGGAGCTACACGGAGGCCCTGGAGCGGAGGACGCAGGCCGTTTCCAGGATGCTGAAAGATGCTTCACCTGAAAAGCCGCCAGGGTTGAGCCTGGGCGTGCCCGGCCAGGCCCAGGTTGACCCGCAGGAGATAGCCGAGCGGGCCAGCGCAATCTACGTGGAGAAGGCCAGGGCCAGGGGGCGCCAGAACCTCATTCCTAAAGATGGCGGCGACGTTTACGGCCCGGAGGACGTGGAGAATATTCTGGAAGCTCTTTGGGCTGTGGCGGCTGAGTTGAGCCAGCGGCAGAAACAGGAGAAGAAGCAAGAGCAGCCCACCTCGCCGATGGAGCAGCTCTACCAGGGTTTGCGGTTGCTCACACCTGACAGGATCGTTGGAGGTAGGTGAACCATGAGCAGAGGAGTAACCGGCCTCACGAACGTGGACTTTTCAGTGGTGGCCGCCATCGCCACCGAGAAGCACAACCAGGCCCTGCGGGAAGCAGGCCGCGACGTACCTGCCCGGCCAGCTTACGGCCCTGCTGACGTAATGTACATCCTGGCCGCTGCTGTCGAGGCAGGCGGTACGCTGCGTCGAGAGAGGAAGAAAGAGCGTGACCATCACCACCCGCATCATCCCTGAGTGGAAGCTGCTGCCGAAGGTGCAGGTCTACGTCTGCGCCGTGTGCGGCGGACAGTTGGAGCAACTTGATCCCGCTGAGGGAGAAACGTGCTGGCACGACCCGGCGGTGCGCTGCTCCCTCAACCCCGCCCACGAAGGCATCATCACGCGGGGCAGGTGGCAGGAGTATAGGGAGGTCATCGAGGCCGACCAGGTGCTCTGCGCCTACCCCTGGCTGCGAGAGGAAGTTGTGGGGCCGCCGCCTACCAGAGAGCAGTTGGAAGAGAACGTCCATTTGCTCCGGGGCGACCCGGACTTTGAAGGATTCGACTGAAAGGAGGGCATCATGCCGATAAACGATCTATTGAAGGGAAGCGAGCTGCGGTTCGAGCGCCTGGGCAGTATCCGTTTGGGCATCAAAGAGCCGGATGTTGATGAAAGGGGCCGCCAGCGTGTGGACAAATATGGCAACCCTCGCTTCAACCCAAAAGCTACCGAGTATTTTGTGTGTCCCGACGAGGTGCAAAAGGCCATTAGGCAGGACAGACCCACACAACTGCGGGTATATCTGCCCTTCGACGAGCCTGAGCGGGTACTGGATGCCTACCACCGCCTGTACGTCAAGAAGGGTCTGCTATGTCGTGGCGATGGGAACTTTATCGACTACTGCGTTGACCCCCAAACCAGCCAGGTCCAGGTGCAGGGTGGGCGGGCGCTGGTGACTTTTAAGGAGGGTGAGCACATCTTCGAGCCGGGGCAGGCGGTGAGGTGTCCAGGCTTCACCCACGACTACGACAGGTGCCAGCACTGCCGCCCGGTGGCCAATTTGCGGGTGATGATAGACCGCATCTTCCGTTTGGGCTATTGGCAGATCGCCACCGGCTCGATCAACTCCATGCTCAACCTGATGGGCACGCTGCATTGGGTGCTGGAGCGGTTTGGACAACTGACGGGCATTCCGTTCATCCTGGAACTGAGGCCGGAGGAGATTTCGTGTCCGATGGTGATTGACGGACGACCCACCAGGAAGATGCAGACCAAGTACATTCTGCATCTGTGGCCCGATGAGAAGTGGGTGGAAGCCCTGATCAGGCGGGATCGGCAGCAGTCGTTCCCGCAGCCGCAGAGAGTGCCTGCCTTGCCAGCACCTCGGCAGGGGGACGAGGAGGGAGAGCCGCCGGAAGGGATGCCGGAAGACATTTTTGATGGGGCGTTAGAGGGCGAGATCGTTGAGCCTCCAGGTGGGCCGTACCCTGAAGCACAGCCTGGGCCGCGCTCCCTGCCTGCCTGGGCAGAAAAGCAGGCCGAACCCGCTCCAGAAGCCCCGCCGGAGCTAACAGGTGAGGGAGGGTGGCCAGAAAGTGTACAGGAGATGTGCGTCGAGCTCCAGGAATGGGCCGCTGCCTCGCCTTTCGCCAGCGACCCTGCGCCGGCGGGCATGGTTCGTGCGGTGCGTTCTTCACTGAATAAGAAGCATGGCGAGGGCGCAGCGGACAGGATAGCCCAGGCGGTGTTTGGAGTCATCTCCCTGGAAGAGGTGACCAAAGCCCAGGCGATGGCGATGCAGAACAAGCTGGGCACGAACAACGGCCAGTGGGCTGAGGCGGTGGAGGCGCTCCTGCGGTTTCGGCCCGGAGAGCAGGTTGCCGAGCCCGAGTCTGGGCCAGCCGAAGAGGAAGCCGGGCCGCCGTCTGAAGAGCCTGAAGCAGAGGCAGCAGCGAACGCGGACCAGGCCCCTACTCCTGAGCCAACTGACGAAGAGCCTGAAGCGGTGGAAGAGGAGGCCAGCCCGCCCGCAGACGTGCCGCAGGCTGACCCGGTCATCCAGGCCGCCGTCAACCGCTACGGCGCGCAGGTGGCCGGAGTAGAGCCGCCTGAGCCTCGGCAGGAAGGGTTACCGTTTTTAGAAGAGGAAGAGATATCCTGGTAAGAAGGGAGAAAAAACACGTGACCACCACAACAGCAACAGCATCGGCGGCGATGGTCATTGGCCAGTCAATAACTATCGACTCGCCAGAAGAAGAGGAACTGACCGAGATCGAGAAGCTCAAAGTCCGCCTGGCCGAGCAGTGCGGCCTCGACCCGGAAGCCATCATGACCAGCAGGCTGGCCCAATACGACCTCTTGCTCTGCCAGGGCCTGGGAGTCCGGCTACACGTCGGGGGCAGCACCCTGTTCCGCTGCAACCTGGACTACCGCCTCCTGGGGCTGGCCCTCTCCGACAAGGAGCGCCAACTCCACGACAGCCACGTCGACCTGGGAGAGTTCTTCCTGGCCCCGCGTGAGGTCGTCCGCCAGTTCTCGAACCTGGCCAACCAGGCCCGCAACTACCTGCGCCACAAGGTGGGCCGCAAATTCGGCTTCGAGTTTGAACCGGGGTGGATATGGGTGCCCATCGTGATGGACGAAGACCAGGGCCTCCAGGCCGTCAAAGCGAAGCTGGAGGAGTACCAGGCGGCCTACCTCCAGTACGTCGAGGAGGTGGCGGCCCACGTCGAGCAGCACAAGGCCGAGACCCTGGTGGCGGTGGAGGAGGCGGCGCCCCTCATCTATGCCCGGCTGGACGGGGAGGTGGAGGACACCCCAGAGACCTTCGTGACAGGGCTGAAGCGTTTCGTGGAGGCCAGCTTCCCCACCGCGGAGCGGGTGCGGGAGCAGGCGTACTTCCGCATCGAGTACAAAGCCTATCCCATGCCCAGCCAGTTCGAGACGGACCTGCTCCGCAAGCGTGAGCTGGCTTTCGAGCGTCAGCAGATCGATGAAGCCAGCAGGCTGTCTCGCCAGCAGGCTGAAGTTGCCCGCCGGCTTCTTCGCGACGAAGCCTGGGAGAAGCAGCAGTTGATACGCGACGTGGCCCACAAGCGGCAGAAGATGATCCTGGAGGCGCAGCGCCAGGCGCTCGAGGCCGAACTCCGTCGGAAGGAGGAGGCCCTGGACCCCATGATCAGGGAGATAGCGGGGCGCATCCAGTCGCTCGTCTCGGAGGTGGCTGCTGGAGCGACCAGGGCCATTCAGCGGAAAGGGAAGCTGCCTGGCCCGACGGTGCGGCAGGTGCGCAGCCTGGTGGACGACCTGGGGCCGCTCCTATCGCTGGCCGGGGACGTGCGGCTGGAGGAGCTGGCCGAGAAGCTGGGCGGCCTGGCCCAGAAGCAGACGGGCGAGGCCCTGGACGTGGCGGCCATCAGTCGGACGCTGGACCAGCTCGAAGAAGCGGCCACCGAGCGAGTGCAGGCCCTTGGGCCATCCATGTTCGACTTCCTGGAGGTGTAGCGTGGCGAAGAAGGCGCAGAAGAAACGGCGGTCATCACTGCATTTCTACACGGCCTGCATTTACGACGGCGAGCCGGGCTACGAGGTCGAGCTAACCGCCCTGCTGGACAACCCTGTCCCCGTCAAGGTGGGCCTGCCCTTCACCATCCCCGAATTGTTGGGCACCCGGGTGGTCTTCACCGCCACCGACGGAAAGCGGTACGTCAAGTCCGCTCAAGCCTGGCTGGACGGCCTGGTCGTCCTGTTCATCAGGCTGGCCGCTTCAGATGAAGAGGAGCGGCGCAGCGCGGAAGCGCGCGAGGCCGACGTCGTTTTTCTGAAAGGCACCATGCCTGTTTTGAAATCCACAAACTAGAGGAATGTTAAATAAAACTTTACAAGGAGAGTAGAGAGATGGACCAAATTCAGGTGAACGTCCACAGAGCCTACCTGGTCATCGA
>CAZYHC010000140.1:0-5762 GCA_964646625.1 uncultured Anaerolineales bacterium | reverse complement strand
GGCGGTCATCCTCTTTTATCGGCAGGGGCTGATGGGCTCCAGTGAGTTCTCCTGGAAATGGCTGCTCTCCAAGTTAGGGCTGTCCAAAAATCCTGGAAATAAATTTCCAGGCTGATAGCTTAAGTGCGCTAAAGCGCACTCTCAAGCATCGCCAAATAGCAAGTTTTAGCTTGCTTCAGCTTTGAGCCTGGGAGTTTGACTCCCAGGCAGGCTTAGTATGGGGGGAGTAGAGAAGTGAGCGTACTAACAGTCAAAGATTTAACCAAACAATTCGGCGGCCTGGTGGCGGTCTCCAACTTCCGCGTAGAACTGGAGAAGGGGGAGTTGGTGGGCCTCATCGGCCCCAACGGTTCAGGCAAGACCACCGTTTTCAACCTGATCACAGGCATCTACAAGCCTACCACGGGCCGCGTCCGTCTGAACGGAGACGACATCACCGGCATGAGGCCGGATAAGATCACCGGCCTGGGCATCGCTCGCACTTTTCAGAACATCCGTCTGTTCTCCAACCTCAGCGTCCTGGAAAACGTGATGGTCGGTCATCACCTGCGGTTGCAAGCTTCCCCCTTCGCCGCGGCTCTCTGGCTGCCCAACTATGCCCGGGAAGAAAGGCAAATTCAAGAGAAGTCGCTGCAACTGTTGGAGACGGTGGGCCTGACCGAGGTGGCGCACGAAGAGGCCGGGAGCCTGCCCTATGGACAGCAACGGAAGCTGGAAATCGGCCGCGCCCTGGCTACAGAGCCGAGGCTGCTCCTCCTGGATGAGCCCGCAGCGGGCATGAACCCGGAAGAGACCCACGAGTTGATGGATTTCATCCTCAGAATCCTGGAGGAGTTCGACCTGGCTATCTTCCTGATCGAGCATCAGATGCGGCTGGTCATGGGCATCTGTCAGCGCATCCTGGTTTTGAACTACGGGGTCACCATCGCCCACGGTCTGCCAGAGGAGATCCAGAACGACCCCAAGGTCATCGGAGCCTACCTGGGAGCCAGTGAAAATGCTTAAAATCGAGAACCTTAACGTCCACTACGGCGGCATTCACGCCCTGCGGGGCATCTCTCTGGAGGTGCCGGAAGGTCAGATCGTGACCCTCATCGGAGCCAACGGGGCAGGCAAGAGCACCACGCTGCGGGCCATCTCCGGCATCGTGCGGGCCAGCGCAGGGCACATCCTGTTCGAGAGCCAGGATATCGGCCGCCTGGAGGCCCACGAGATCGTCGAACTGGGGATCGCCATGGTGCCTGAGGGGCGCAGAGTATTCACCGACATGTCGGTATTGGAAAACCTCTACCTGGGGGCCCACACCCGGCCAGACCCGGCCGGCGTACAAGAAGACCTGGAATGGATGTACAGCTTATTCCCCATCCTTAAAGAAAGGGCCTCCCAGAGCGCGGGCACCCTGTCGGGGGGTGAGCAGCAGATGCTGGCCGTGGGCCGGGCGCTGATGTCCAGGCCCAGATTGTTGATGATGGACGAACCTTCGCTGGGGTTGGCTCCCATCCTGGTGCAGCAGGTCTTCGGCATCATCGAGCGCATCCACCAGGAGGGACGGACGATCCTGCTCATCGAACAGAACGCCCGCGCCGCCCTCCAGGTGGCCGACTACGGCTACATCCTGGAAACCGGCCAGGTCGTCCTGGAGGGGCCAGGTAAGGAGTTGGCCGAGAACGACGAGGTGCGGAAGGCTTATCTGGGCGTGAGATGATCACCACAGCACGCCCCGACAACGTGACCACATCGGGCAGGTTACGCCGCCTGGAAAGCACCTGGGCAGGATCCTCTAAGAAGCCGCCCTCCACCAGGCCGTGGAGATAGCGGTGACCAGTGCAAAGGTCTTCCACCACCACCAGCCCCGTCTCCTCGATGAGATCGACGATCTCCAGTTGGTCGATGATGCTCCCGGAGAGCATCAGGCGCGGCCTGTCATCCGCCTCCCCTGGCCCCTCCAGCCGGGCCAGATACCCCTCCAGCCAGATGAGGGGTTTATCTTTCGTCAAGACAGGAAGTTCGATGTCCATCGTTCTCTAGCTACTGAGACACTTCTTTGCTTTCCGCTATACAATACCACAACTGCCTCTTCCCGGCAACTGACACAACGCTTGATTTTAGGCTTGAGGTGTGCTAAAATCGCGATATTCGGGATCTTCGCCTGGGACAATCGCTGGCGGATAGGAGACACGGTGGATGAGGTCGAGGAGAAAGCCCACCTCCCGCCGAAATGGTCGTCGAAGGGCGGCGAACGTCTTGGAAGTGACCGGGAGGAGAGATTGAACAGGATTCAACAAGCAATCAAGGAGGTCCAGAAAAATGCAGCAGAAAGTGAACGTAGGGCTCATTGGGCTGGGTCGGATGGGGAGCATCTACCTCGACTGTCTGGCTCGTCGGACGCCAAACGCTAATCTGGCGGCCATAGCTGACGTGCAGGCCGAACTGGCCGAGGCCAAAGCCCGGGAATACGGCGTCCCCCACTGGTACGCTGACCACCGCGCCCTGTTGGCTCAGGAAGACATCCAGGCGGTGGTGATCGCCAGTCCCACCAGTACCCACCGCCAGGTCATCATCCAGGCGGCGCAGGCCGGAAAGGATATCTTCTGCGAGAAGCCCATCGCCCTGACCCTGGAAGATACGGACGCCGCCCTGGAAGCGGTGGAAAAAGCGGGCGTCAAGCTCCAGCTCGGCTTTATGCGGCGGTTCGACGCCGGCTACGCCGCCGCCAAAAAGAAGATCGACGAGGGGGCCATCGGAAAGCCGGTCACTTTCAAGGCCATTGGCCGCGACCCCTTCTGCCCCAAACTGGAGTATGCCGACCCTAACGTCAGCGGAGGGTTGATCCTGGACATGGCTATCCACGATTTCGACCTGGCCCGCTGGCTGATGGGCAGCGAAGTGAAACGGGTCTATTCCGAGGGTGGCACCCTGGTTTTCCCGGAGCTTAATACGGTGGGGGATATCGATAACGCCGTGGTCAGCTTGCTGTTCGAGAACGGGGCTCTGGGCAACGTGGAGGTCAGCCGCAACGCCCTCTATGGCTACGATATCCGCACCGAGGTGCTCGGCTCCGAGGGCGGGCTGATGATCGGCTATTTCCAGCAGACCCCCCTCCTGCTCCTGACCAAACAGGGCATAACCCACGATATGGTCCCCTACATCATCGAGAGGTTTGGGGAGGCGTACCGTACCCAGGTTCGGCACTTCGTGGACTGCATACAGCAAGGCCAGGAGCCCGAGGTGGGCGGGGTGGATGGGCGGGCGGCAGTGGAGATTGGGTTGGCGGCGACCATATCTTTTAATGAAGGCCGGCCGGTGGAATTGCCGCTGTAGTGATGATTTTGACAAACAAGAGCCGGCCGCTTTGGTCGGCTCTTGTTGCCTGACACGGCAAAAAATCGCCGCAATCCGTTTAATCCGTTCAGAATCCGTTGACCGTTCGCTCAGACCAAGAAGTTTGTGAGCCTTCCCCATCTGTGGTATAATATTATTAGAAGGTTTACCTAACACTGAAAGGCAAGGCTAACGATAATGAAAAGAATGTGGACTCCCTGGCGGATGGAATACCTGACCAGCGAAAAGCCGGAAGGCTGTATCTTCTGCAACGAGATGGCAGCCGACAAAGATAAAGAGAACTATATCCTTCATCGGGGGGCGAGATGCTGTCTGGTGCTCAATCTCTACCCCTACAATACCGGCCACCTGATGGTCATCCCCCGCGAGCACGCCGCTACCCTCGAGGACCTGAGCGAAGAGACCCTGTTGGAGGTAATTCTGATGGTCAGAAAAAGCCTGACCGCCTTGCGCCAGGCCATGGCGCCTGACGGTTTCAACATAGGCATCAACGTTGGCAAGGCGGCTGGAGCGGGCATTGACGAGCATATTCACATCCACATCGTCCCCCGCTGGGAGGGCGATACCAATTTTATGACCATCTGCGCTGAGACGCGGGTCGTGCCCGAACTGCTGGACGATACTTACGACAGGCTGAAAGCCGTCTTAGAAAAACAGGAGGAAAAATAGGAGGTTGCTCGATGGCTATAGAGATATCCGGCCCAGAGACCAGGGTTAATACCCCTTACTATTTTTTAAAGTTCCACTCCGGCGTGGCGTATTTTCCCTCCCTCAACTCCTCTATTAAGTCTAACTCATAGGTGCTCAACCCCCCTGCTTTCAACTCCAGGTTCAGGGCTTCGGCAAAGCCGTAGGCCAGGGCCTCGGCCACCTGAGCAAAGGGCACAACTCGTCCCATAACCAGTTCCAGGGAGGTGGCCTTTTGCCTCAGTTCCTCACGCAGCGCCTCCCGCTCCTCTTCTGAAGATACCTTCAGGTAATCAAATATCCTGGTTATGTCGCCTTGCAGGGGCACCGAGCCGTGCTGAAGGACCGCGCCCTTGCGCCGCACCTGGGCGCTGCCCACCAGTTTTTTGCCCTCCGCCGTGACCTCGTAGTGGGAGGGCGCATCGAAGCAGGCCGCCGTGCCTCCCCTGGTTTTGCCCCGTTGGGCCTGGGCCGCGTCTGCTCCCAGCGAGCGCAGGCCCAGCACCAGCCCCACACTGAGGCGGCGATAGGATTCCACCACCCCACCAGCCACGCGCGGCTCTTCCTGGGAGGCGGCCAGGCTGTAGGTCAATTCATCGGTGTGCAAAATGGCCCGTCCGCCGGTGGGCCGCCGCACACAATCGACGCCCCGCTGGCAGCAAAGGGCCACATCGACTTCCCTGTCCATCGACTGAGCATAGCCGATAGACAGGCAGGGCGGTTCCCAGCCGTAAAAGCGGATGGTGGGCGGAGCTCGTCCTTCGGCCACCGCCAACATGATGGCTTCATCGACAGCCATGTTGGTGAAGCCGTCGTCGTGATCGGTGTTTAACAGGCGCCAGGTAGCGCGAGGATAGGGCATTTGTCGCGTTATCAGCCCCCCTCGCCGCGTATGATGACGATGTTGGTCAGGTTTTTGCTCTGGTCCCAACTGATGAAAAAGGTGACCATGATATCATCGTCTTCGCCCTTGCTGAAGATCAACATGCTCCCTTCAGACACGTCCATATTTATCCGGCTCGTCCAGCCGTGCCTGGGCAACTCATCCTGGTACCACCTGGAGACCTTGGGGGGCTTGTCCCCGGTGGTGTACATCTTGGAATCCGTGTTCTTCATTTCGTCGGCTTTGCCCTGAAGCAGTGGGGGGAGTCTGAGCTCTTCTGCCGTCACCTGTTTGGAGCCTGGATAGCGCGGGACGTCGGGCAGATCGCCTTCGGTGAAGATGCCCCCTCCACCACCGCCCTCCTCCTCTCCTCCGCTTCCCCCTTCCCTGCCCCTTATGGGAGGGGTGGGAGGCACCACCTCCCCTCCTGCTTCAACAGTCGCGGTAGCGGCTACAGTAGTACCTACGGCTTCAAGGGTAGGCATCAGGTTAGCCAGATTGCTCAGCGAGCACGGGCCGCAACAGGCCAGCAGTATAAAAGCCAGCAGCCCAAAAACGAGCACCTTATACATTATTCGCACCTCCATAATCTTGTTTTATAGATTGGGTTTGATTATAACATAGACGAGAGAAAAGGGCAAAGAGATTTCCAAGGTGCCTGGCACTTTCAACAGCGAACGTTCGTTAGCGAACGTTCGTTGTGCCAGGCACCTGATACGCTGTACTCAGATCTCTATGCCCAACTCTGCCACAGCCCTCTCCACCTCGGTGGGGGTCAGAGGGCGGGGATAATTGTACATTACCCCGCCGGGCCGCTCGTTGTAGAAGGGGCGGTTGCAATCGGGGCAGC
>CAZYHC010000139.1:0-6215 GCA_964646625.1 uncultured Anaerolineales bacterium | reverse complement strand
TTCGGCGTCCTTCGTCTACTCTGATCTACCTCCTAACGAACTGCGTAAGTACTGTTGTGGTATAATATTTACGGATAGAGTAGAGCCTCCCGCGAAATGTGGCCTGGCCCGCTTTTGCTGATAGCGAATACCATTATGCCGGAGGTTGCTAAGAAAGATAAAAGCCAGTATAATGGGTATATAAAGAATAAAGCCTCGCAGGTCGCGAAACCAACCGAGGCTTAACCAAAGTTTATGGCCGGGATGCGGTAGGCAGCCCGACTTTCTGAAGACATTATACCACAGGAGCCTGCCTGGTGCAAATTCGGTGCAGGCTCTTTTTCTTTTCGTGAAGAGTCCGGGGAGGAGCTATGTCGGATAGAGAGCAGGAGATCGAACATCTGGAGAGGCTGCGGGCCAGGCATAAGGCGAATATCCGCAAGCTGGAAAAGATGCTGGCCGGATATGGTCCGCTGGAAAGTCCTTTGAACCTGCTCAACAAGTTGGAGCTTGAACAGGAACAGTTGCGGCAGGTGGAAGAAGAGCTGGCCGCCCTTCGGGGAGAAGGGCCAGCGGAGGTTGCCGCAGAGCAAGCTGTCCCTGTCTGGTTTGAAGGACCACAGGTGGTCGCTTCCGGCGATAGGGCTGCGGCTGTGGGCGGTGACGTGCATGGCGACGTGGTAACCGGCGAGAAAGTGGATGTGGGGAAGGCTGCGGAGGTGTCGGGAGGGCCACCTGAGACAGAGGCTCTTGAGCCACCAGCCGTTACGCCAGGGCCGCAGGCACAACCTGTTCCATCCCAGGCGGAGTCTGCCAGGCGCGGCATAAACTGGGAGCAGGTAGGGGCCATAGCTGGCGCGATAGGCTTGTTGATCGCTCTGGCGGCGTGGTTGATACCAAATGCAGGCTCTTACCTGTTCGGGACTCCTGCCGCTACGGCTACTCCTGCTACACTCCCAGCTACGTTTACGCCCGCAGCTACCAGCCCGCCGACCGTTGCTCTGACCTCAGACGTTAAACTTGACTTCTGGTTTGAGGTCAAGGCAAGCGATGCCAATGAGTTCGTCCCAGGCGTCGAGGGAGGGAAGTACAGGTCTGGAGAAACGCTTCGCTTTCACTTTACTCCTACAACTAATGGCTACGCTTATTTGTTCAGTCTGGACACCGCCGGGAAGTTCACCCCGCTATGGCCGGATTACACCAGCCGCGAGGCCGGGCAGGTCGAGGCCGGCGAGGACTACCAGACCATCGAGTTTGAGCTCGATGACAGAGAGGGTTGGGAGCAGTTTTTCGCCGTAGCCTCGACCCAACCGTTCTCTTACGACGAGGACGTAGAGCCACACCTGCACCCGAAGCCATTGCCAGGCGGCAGAGGCGTTGAGCCGGTGTTGAAGCTGCTGGAATTGAGAGAAGACCGCTTCTTTCACGAGAAGATCACCTTTGCTCACGTGAAGTGAGTTTCGCCGAGAGCCTTCCGAGGGAGGAGAGCGAATGAAACGCAAAGTCTTACTGGTTGTAGTGTGTGTCATCCTGCTGGTGCTAACAGTTAGCCTTTACGTCGCCGCCCAGGGGCCGACGATCACCATCTACGAGCCGCTGGATGGGATAACGGTCCAAACGCCGACGATCACTCTGCGGGCCGCAGTCGAGTCGCCGGAAGGGCATCCCCTGGAGCACCTGGAGGTGCTGGTCAATGGGTTCCCGGTATTGTGGAAAGACAAGGGTGTGGACCCCGTTCTACCAGGCGAAATCAACATTGACATCCTGTTGGAGGAGGGGAAAAACGAGTTAGTCATCATTGCGGTCAACGACCTGGGGAGCGCGGGGCAGGCCATCACTGTGACTTACGCTCCTTTTGTGCATAGACCCAACCTCTACATTCTGGCCATCGGGGTGGCCGACTACGAGCGGGACGAATTCGACCTCTCGTATGCGGACGTAGACGCTCAAGATATCTCGGACGCTTTCGCCACGCAAGAAGGTCCCCTGTTCGGGGAGGTCGAGGCCCGCCTGCTGTTGAATGAAGAAGCAACCAGGGGTAAGGTTTTAAGCGACCTGGAATGGGTGCGACGCGAGGTCACCCAGAATGATCTGGCTATCATCTTCGTCTCTGGGCACGGCGTCCGCCACGAGTTGTGGGGTGATTACTACTTCCTGCCCTACGACAGCGACCCGGCGAGCATAATTGACACCGCTATCCTCTGGTTCGAGTTCGAGCGCATGCTGCAAGCCCTGCCGGGGAAGACGGTGCTCCTGATGGACACCTGCCATGCCGGAGGAGTCACAGGCGCAGGAGCGAAAAGCATGGCTGTGAACCTGGAAGCCATCCAGGACTTCGCCACGGCTGGTCGGGGGGCGATGGTCATGGCCTCCAGCACGGGCGAGGAGTTCTCGTGGGAAGACCCGGCCTGGGGGCACGGCGCGTTCACCAAAGCTATCCTGGAGGGGCTGGCGGGCGGAGCCGACTACGATGGGAACGGCATCGTCTACACGGTGGAACTGGATACCTACGTGACGACCCAGGTGAAGGAGCTAACTGGCGGCGCTCAGCACCCCACGACCGAAACTTCGACCAACTATACCGCCTTCCCGCTGTTCGTCCTGGCCTGGGGCGGCGCAGAGCCGACCAGCACGCCGATAGTTGCCACTCCCAAAGCCCCGGACACCCCTATACCGCCGACCGATACTCCTATTCCTCCCATCGCCACGCCCACCGAGATCGCTACACCAACCGACACGCCAACGCCCACCTGTGTCCCTGATGCCGCGTTCGTGGCCGACGTGACCGTCCCCGACAACACCGTCTTCGAGCCGGGCGAGGAGTTCGAGAAGGTATGGCGCCTGCGGAACAGCGGCACCTGCCCCTGGGGGGAGGGCTACGAGCTGGTCTTCGTCTCTGGCAACCAGATGGGCGCGCCGTCTTCTCAGTCTGTACCGGCCACCGCCCCGGACGAAACAGCCGACATCAGCGTCATGATGTACGCGCCACAGACGGATGGCACCTACACCGGCATCTGGCAAATGCAAGACCCTTCCGGCCAACTATTCGGTCACAGAGTCACAGTGGTGATCATGGTGCAGACACCCACACCCACGCCTATTCCCCAAGAGGCTCCCTACACGGGGGAGAACCGCAACCCCGAAATCCGCAGCATCATTTCGCAAGGGGAGGTATTGCCAGGAGAGACGATTGTGATCGCGATCAACGCCTATGATCCTGATGGGGATCCTTTGACTTACTTCTGCGCAGCTATGAAGGGAAAATTCTCTCCCGACGTAAAGACGCCAGAGAACACTGTTTTCTACACAGCTCCCGATATCCCCCCGGATTATGATCTGGTTTATGATCAGATCACGGTGAGCGTTGATGATGGTTGGGGTGGGATAGCGGTAGGATATCATAGCATCAAAATTATACAACCGCTTCCCACCACTTCTGAACCAGCGGAAAATCAGCCGCCCCGGCTGGTGGATATCCTCTTCCCGGTCAGCGTGATCCTGGGTGAGACGACCATGCTGACCATCATGGCGGAGGATCCGGAGAACGACGCCTTGCTCTATAGTTGGTCGGCTCTCTATGGCAAAGTCCCGATGGAAATGAGCGACAGCAACACCATCTCCTACACCGCTCCCGATTTTGAAGTGTACGACATGTTCACTATCCAGGTGCAGGACAGCCATCAGAACGTAGCCATGGCCGAGGCGGTCATCAGGGTCGTGGAGACTCAACCTTCATCCCCGACAACCAGCGCGGAGGAAACCGTTCTGTCGGGCCAAGTCGTCTTCCCCCTGTTTGATACAATGCAACAACGCAACAATTACGATATCTGGAGCTTTGATCTTGCCAGCGGCAAACGCACCCGTCTCCAGGACCGGGCCAGTCAGCCCAGTATCAGTCCCGATGGCACCTGGTTGGCGTATCGCTCCTGGCGGATAGAAGAAGAAGATTGGGGTCTCCGCACCAGGAATCTGGTCACTAATGAGGAATTCCGACTCACCAGGGAGATTCCCACTTCCATGCCTTCCTGGTCACCCGATGGTCAAGCGCTCGTTTACTTCTCCATGGACACGCCGAAAAAAGTGCCGCGCCTCTACTTGATCGACAGGGATGGACAGAACCGCAGCGAGTTGTCCGGCCCGGTTTTCGGTGAGGCGCCCTACTGGATGCCCGATGGCAACATCGTCTGCAAAAAATGCAACGTATGGGGCAACTGCTTTGGTCTCTACATTATAAACACCAACGGTCAAGATGTAAAGAGGCTAACCGACGAACCTCGCGATACCGCTCCTGTCCCTTCCCCGGATAACAGCCAGGTGGCGTTCATCTCCTCTGAGCGGGATGGTGGCAATCCTGAGGTGTACGTCATCAACGCCGACGGCAGTGGTCTCCTGAACCTATCCCGGAACCCTAAGGCGAATGATGGTATGCCTGCTTGGTCACCTGATGGGCAGATCATCGCTTTTGTCTCTGACCGTGACGGAGCATGGGCTGTATGGATGGTTCGACCGGATGGCAGTGACCTGCAGAAGCTCTTCGATATCGGTGGTGAAATCAATGCCCGGCCGGTGGATGAAGAGAGCGTCCGGGGATGGGTCGATGAACGTCTCTGTTGGATACCATAACGGTTTTGTGCGTCAGTGCATTTCAGGAGCGCGGAAGTTCACAAATGGGCAGGTAAAGCCAGCATTTGGATGGAGCGAAGCACATCGGGTGCAAGCGCAAGTTACGTGCCGCTTGCCTGTTTCGATAACAGTGTTACGGGCCCCTGATGACTGCGACTGAACAGCACAGAAAAAAGCCGAGGTATCCCTTCACGCGCTTCCTCATCGTCGCGCCACTCGCCGACATGCTTGACGTAGAATCCTGCCTCTAATCCCGCATTGATGTATTCCGCAACGTCGTGCACAAAGCTGGGCACACATGTGCGCTCGCCCGTTTCTGGATTGACAAACCGCGCCCCAGCCCCATCTAGCTGCCGGAAAGGGTGCAACTCGCAAATGTAGAGTTCTCCCTTCAACCTCAGCACGCGATAGGCTTCGTTAAAAACGGGACGAAGATCGGCTACGTGCTCGAGTACCAGGTTGCCCACCACGAGGTCGAAGGTGTTCGCTTCGAAGGGCCACGGTTCGGTGATGTCATGCTGCACAAAGTCAACGCGGGACGACTTCACTCGGACGCTCGCCCGCTTCAACATGCCCTCGGACAGATCCATTGCAACGAGGTGTCGGCTCTGCCGGGCAAGCCAGGCGGTATTTAACCCCGTGCCACATCCAAACTCCAAAACGTCGCGGTTGTCGAGTTCGAGCGGCTGGCGTCGAAGCACTGCGGCATTGAGGTCTCGCGTGGAGTTCGCGTCGATATCGTAAAACTCAGCCCAGTCGTCGTAGGCAGCTTTTACGTTAGAGACCGTCTCGCGCTTTTGCGTCATTGTACATTCGGGCGGTTTTCATTGCCCTTCTTCCTCATCAGGCACGTAAACCAACAGGTCTCCCACCTGGCAGTTGAGATACTTGCAGAGCCGGGCCAAAACGTGGGCGTCAAAGCGGCGCGTCTTGTCATTCACTAACGCCGACAGGGTAGCAGGATGTATCCCGGTCTCTTCGTAAATGATATCGTAGGTCAGCTCGCGCTCTTCCTCTATCTCTTTCTTCTTGATCAGAAACCGTAACTTGCACTTGATGTCCACGCGGTCCTCCTTTCATCTCTCCTTTACTCGATCTTCCCATTGCCATTATACCATAAAAGGTCGGATTGGGCAACAGCAGCTTTGCTATTTATAGAAAATTTTAAGGTTTATCCCCTTGACAAATAGGGAAAGTTGGTGTATAATACCAAGTGTAGGGTAAAGGAAGTTGTAACTATCACAGGCACAGAAAGGGGGGATGACAAAACTCAAATTCTGACGAAGGCCCTGAATAACAGGGCAGCCGGCGCTAGTTGTTGACGCAACTAACACCGGCCTAAGTCGGACGATGTGACCTAAGCCGAAATCGCCCAACCTGAGTAGAATTATATCACAATTACTCACGTACATCAAACATCAAGCGCCTGGGTTGCATCGCCACCAGAAACGGGCGCTTTTCGTTTTTGCGCCCCCACTACCAACAAAAGGAGCGATGCAAAATGTTTGGCACGATGACCAAAGAGGACGTAGGCTTTCTGATCGGAGACCTGGTGCTCTGCAACGCCGAAGACCCCACCATCTCGGAGAAGATCGGCGAAGTGCTGGACCGGG
>CAZYHC010000138.1:0-6228 GCA_964646625.1 uncultured Anaerolineales bacterium | reverse complement strand
CAAGAACAACCTGCCGGCCATCTGCGGACGGGTCTGCCCCCAGGAAACCCAGTGCGAGATCAAATGTGTGCTGAGCAAAAAGGGCGACCCCGTAGCCATCGGGCGGCTGGAACGCTTTGTGGCCGATTGGGAACTGGAACAGGGGGTCAAAACCCCGCCGACCGCGCCTCCCACGGGCAGGCGGGTGGCGGTCATCGGTTCCGGCCCGGCCGGGCTGACCTGCGCCGCCGACCTGGCCCGCTACGGCCACGCCGTGACTATTTTCGAGTCGCTGCACGCCCCGGGGGGGGTGCTCATCTACGGCATCCCCGAATTCCGTTTGCCCAAGGACGTAGTCCGAGCCGAGGTCGATTACGTGTGCAGCCTGGGGGCGGAGCTTCGCCTCGACGCTGTCATCGGCAAGCTCTTCACCATCGACGAGCTTCTGAACCATCAGGGCTACGATGCCGTTTTCCTGGGCACGGGCGCGGGCCTGCCCATGTTCATGCGCATCCCCGGCGAAAACTACAACGGCGTCTACTCGGCCAACGAGTTCCTGACCCGCACCAATTTGATGAAAGCCTACCTCTTCCCGGATTACGATACGCCCGTCAGGGTCAAGCGCCGGGTGGCGGTGGTGGGAGCCGGCAACGTGGCTATGGACGCCGCCCGTTGCTCTTTGCGCCTGGGAGCGGAGGAGGTTTACATCGTCTATCGGCGGTCGGCCAAAGAGGTGCCTGCCCGCGCCGAAGAGGTGCATCACGCCGAAGAGGAGGGCATCATCTTCAAGTTTCTCACCAACCCGGTGGAAATTTACGGCGATGATAAAGGTTGGGTGCGGGGCATGAGGTGCATTCAGATGGAATTGGGCGAGCCGGACGCCAGCGGTCGGCGGCGGCCTATCCCCATCGAAGGCTCGGAGTTCGACATGGAAGTGGACATCGTGATCATGGCCCTGGGCACCCAACCTAACCCCCTGGTCTTCACCGAATCCGGCGGCCTGGAGCGGACCAGGTGGGGCACGGTGGTGGCCGACGAGCAGACGGGCCGCACCACCAAGGATCGGGTCTGGGCCGGGGGCGACATCGTCACCGGAGCGGCCACGGTCATCAGCGCCATGGGGGCCGGAAAACAGGCCGCAGCCGATATAGACCGCTACCTGCGCGGCGAACCGGCAGAAGGTTAAAAAAAACTTATCAAGTGCTAATTCAGGCCAGCCTGCCAGGCTACTCGTTGGCAGGCTGGCTTTTTTTGTAAATGAGCAGAAATTGTATGGCGCTCACAAACCTTAATACTTAACATAAAATGCTTGACAAACGGTTGTGGTTGATTGTATAATTAAAGGCGAATTTCGGTAAACCGCGCTTTCGCGGCAAAAAATAAGAAGGAGGCAAAAATGCACGGAAAAATCAAAAGTGGGGTAGCAACAAATGGCCCTCGCGTTGGGGGGCTGATCCTGGCGCTGGTATTGGTTCTGAGCCTGGTGGGGGCTACTGCCATCGCCCTGGCCCAGGAGCCGGAGGGCGAAGGAGATGGAGTGACCGCGGCCACGGTGGGCCTCAAAATCAGCTACCAGGGCAAGCTGACGGATTCTAAAGGCTCGCCCATCAGCGCGGCCACCAGCGTGACCTTCAGCCTCTACGGTGCCTCAGGCGGAGGCACGGCCCTGTGGACCGAAACCAAAACCATCACCCCGGACAGCGACGGGCTTTTCGCCACCCAACTGGGGGATACCACCGCTCTATCGGCTAATCTCTTCGACGGCCGGGCGCTGTGGCTGGGAGTGAAGGTGGGGAGCGACGCGGAGATGACCCCCCGCCAGGAGGTGTTGCCCGCGCCCTACGCCGCCGGGCTGCGGCCCGGAGCGTTGATTAGCGACACGTCTTCCTCAATGCTCCTGGACGTCTCCAACTACGGCAGCGGCCATGGCCTGTACGCCTACAGCTTCGGCAACGTAGGCGTGTTCGGCCAGGGCAACAGCTACTACGGCGTGCTCGGCCAAAGCAACAGCAGCTACGGCGTGTCTGGCTACAGCTCCAGCAGCCACGGCGTGCGCGGCTGGTCCGTTACCCTCTCGGGGATAACGCCCCCTCGAGCAGGGGTGTGGGGCGACTCCCAGAGCGGACTCGGTGTGGTGGGCACCAGCGTCAACAACTACGGCGTGAAAGGCCAGGTCGGTAACCCCTCGGGGCAAACGGGCTTCTTTCGAGCAGGCGTGTGGGGCGACTCCCAGAACCACATGGGCGTGGTGGGCAGCAGTTCCAACGACACTGCCCTGTACGGCGTCAGCACCAGCGGCATAGGCGCGTACGGCTACAGCGCCAACAACTACGGCGTGCAAGGCTCAAGCACCAACGGCGTCGGTGGCATATTTTACAGCCAGGACGCCAACATTATCGAAGCCTGGGATTCGTGGGATGGAATCGGCAGCAACCTTCGGTTCTCCATCAGCAATACGGGAGAAGTTTTCGCCGACGGCGGTTACAACTGCGGCAGCTCCATAAACGATGTCGCTGGCACTTTGGACGAGATTGAGATTGAGCCCTGTCTGAAAGACGACAGCGATGCCGCCGACTTCGCCGAGATGATGGCTGCCAGCGGCGACCCCGTGCCCGGCGACGTACTGGTCATCGACGCCGAAGGACGCCTGATCCCGGCCACCACTCCTTACGCCTCCAACGTGGTGGGCGTCTACTCCACCAAGCCCAGCTACCTGGGCGGCGGGGCTAAAGTCGGGCAGGAGGGCTACGTGCCGCTGGCTATCGTGGGCATCGTGCCGGTCAAGGCCAGCGCCGAAAATGGCCCCATCGTGCCGGGCGACCTGTTGACCACCAGCAGCACGCCGGGCCGCGCCATGCGGGCCGGGGACGACCCGCCCCTGGGCACGGTGGTGGGCAAGGCCCTTGAGCCGCTGGCAGAAGGCACCGGCGTGATCGAGCTGCTGGTCATGTTGCAGTAGGCAGATTAGGAGGAAAACGATGCGTAAGATGCGGTTTTCTTTGGCCCTCCTGTTGTGCGGCCTGGTTCTGGCGGGGGCGGTGTGGGCCATGTCTTCCACCAATTATGCCATAAACTGGGACGTGACCGGCGACGGGGGCGGGCCGATGGCTTCCACCGGCTATACCCTGAACAGCACCATCGGCCAGGGCATCTTCGGCTCTTCCCAGAGCAGCAACTACCAACTGGCCGCCGGTTACTGGCCCGGAACGGGCGCAGGCGGGGGCATTTACCTGCCCGTCATCCTGAAGTAGCGTCCCATTCCCTGGCCGCAGGTCAAAGAGGTTCTTTTACCTGAGAAGCCCCCACCTTCTGCGGAAGATGGGGGCTTTGATTTTTTTGGAGAAATGCGGCATCGATGCAGAGTGTTTACGGTTCCTGAGTGGGCGACGGCGCGGTCGGGAGGGGTTCGGCGGTGGGCGGCGGTGGCGGGGGGATGATGGGCGCTGGTGTCTCCTTCGGTGTCTCCTTTGGGGTCTCTTTTGTCTGCGGTTCCTGGGTGGGCGGCGGTGCCGTCGGGAGGGGTTTGGTGGCGGGCGGCAACGTCGGGCCGGGTTCGACGGTGGGTGGCTCGGTTGGCGCCTCTGTGGATGTCGGGCCGGGTTCGACAGTGGGCTGCTCGGTCGGCGCTTCCGTGGATGTCGGGCTGGGCTCGACGGTGGGCGGTTCTGTCGGCGGAGCGGTTTCTGTCTCGGTCGGCAGGGTCGTTTCTGTCTCGGTCGGCAGGGCAGTCACGGTTTCGGTAGGCAAGGTCGTCGGGACCAAAGTGGGGCTGGGCGATGGCGGTGGTGGAGTTGGCGTCGAAGAAGGAACCGGCGTGGGCCTCACCGGCGTCGGGGTGGCTATGGGCGGCACTGACGTGAAGGTGGGAGCAGGGGTCAATGTCTCGGTAGCGGGCACGGCGGTGGGGCTGGGAGTTAGCGTGGCTGTAGGAGTCGGCAGAGAGCGCAACTCTTTCTGGGCCATAGCCCGCAGGGTTTCGTCCGAACCGGCCAACTCGGCGGCTTGCTGGAAGGCTTGTATGGCCTGCCCGTCCTGGCCCAGGGCCACGTAAGCCAGTCCCATCGAATAGTAGGCCAGGGCGCGCTCCTCATCCCTGGCCGTCCGGCTCTCGACCACCTGCCGGTACTCCTCGATGCTTTCCTGGAACTGTCCCTGGAGAAAATGGACGTTACCCAGATCGATGTGTGGCCGCGCGTATTCGGCGTCCAGTTCGATGGCCTTTTCGTAATCGGTCCTGGCGGCCTCAAGATGGTTCTGGGCGGCGTAGGCCCGGCCTCGGAACAGGTGCAGAACGGCCAGATACCCGTTGAGGCCAGGAGCTCCTGGCCCTCCTCCAGCCTCTCTGTCGGCGATGTTCAGGGCTTCCGTGAAGGTATCCACTGCTTTGTGGGGGGTGTCCTTCAGAAGGTAGACCAGGCCCACGATGAATGTAGTCAGAGTTTTTGTGCGGGTGGTTGGCTGCTCGCTCAAACGTATAGTTTCAAAGCCTGCCCTCTGCGCCTGCCTCTTGATGAGGCTGAAGCTGGGCACCAAAGCCCCCTTGCCGCCGGCCGGCACCCAGCCCCATACCACCATTTGGGCTCCCATCTCCTTACCCGTCTGCCTGGCCCGTTCTTCGCTGTCGATGAGGTCTATCCTTCTCAGGATCACCTCTCCGTCCAGGTCGGTTTCCTTCAGGCGTCTGGTCAGATGGTCGTACAGCAGGTCGGTGGTATCCTGGCCCACGCTCACTGTCTCGAATCGGGGGCCTCCCCCAAACTCGGCCAGCACGAGGCCAAACTTGTCTGGGGGGATCAGGGAACGCTGTCGGGCCGTATATTCTTGATAGTAGCCCAGGGCCGCGATGATCACCGCTCCTGCTATAATGGCCGCTGCCAGCCAGCCCAACCCCACCCCCATCTGCCGTCTATACAGTTTGCTCTCCAGGGGAGTCTGTACCTTCTCCTCCAGCCTGGCGATGTCAGCTTTCTCCCCGGCGATCTGGATAGAGAGTTGGGGCGGGAGCCTTGGCCCTTCGTAGCAGGCTGCTTCCTTTTCCAGCCTGCTCAGAATGAGGTTATGGATTTCTAGGAGCCTTTCCAGGATGCGCCGCACCTCCGCCATTTCCACTCTCATCCGGCGTTGCGTCTGGCCGGTGAGGTGGGGGGCCCTGGCCCTCAGATTCAGGTTTTTTTCGTAAGCCCTCAGCAGCTTTTCCAGGTCTTGTTTTTCTTCGGTAAGCAGTTCGAGGGAGTCGCCTACGATCCGGAGGTCATCGGCGGTTAGCACCTGGACGCTCTTTTGTTGCTCGAAAAAGACCCTGTAGTGTGGTACGCCGGCCACGGTGTTGATCCTGATGATCTGGCCCGCGCCCCATTGGGGAGAGTGGATGCATTCAACCTGGTCGCCCACCCTGAACCGGGGAGAATCGGGCATTTTTACTCCTCTTCTTCCGTTTCTTCTTCCACAAGGCTGGTGAGATCATAGCCGCACTCAGGACAGAGCTCCACCTCTTCTGCCAGAATTTTAAGCCCACATTGAGGGCATTCCAGAACCGGGACAAATTCCAGGCCACAGTGGGGACAGAACGTATCCGCCTGTTCGACCTCGGTTCCACAATCGGGACAGGCAAAAGTGAACTGGTAGCCGCAGACCTGACAGGCCAGCCACTGCCCCTCCACCGCCGCCCCGCATTTGGGGCATAATTCCTGCTCGCAGGTGGGGCAGAGGTCTACCCCGGCCGGAAGCGCGGTCCCACAGCGGGGACAGGGCAGCGCTTGTTCCGTTTCCTCAGCTTCCTCAAGCTCTGGGACAATTTCTACGGCAGGCTCTTCATCCTCCTCGAAGAAGGCCAGGCCGCAATGGGGGCACACCGTATCGTCGAGCCCCACCTCGGCCTCACAATCGGGGCAGATGAAGGTGAACTGGTGACCGCAGGCCGGGCAGGTCAGAGCATCCTCACTCACTGCCACCCCGCACTGTGGGCATAAGGGCTGGTCGCATTCTGGACAGAAATCTGTCCCTGTCTCGATCTCCTCTCCACAACTTGGACACTTCATAGCATCTGTCACTTACTGATCTCCTCGGCGAGTCTGTATTTATCCCCGGCTAATTCCGCCGCAAAGTCCTTTCTCCCCCCCCCGGCTGTACAGCATAGATTGGATTTCGGTTAAGGTGATTTTACCACATCTCAAGCCTACAATCAAGCTATAATCTGTGAGCGTCACTGGTTGGGGACATGGTTCTGAGCCACCTCCAGAGGCCAGGCCA
>CAZYHC010000137.1:0-6239 GCA_964646625.1 uncultured Anaerolineales bacterium | reverse complement strand
GGGCGGAGGCGGCTTCGGCGGCGGTGGGGGCGGCGCTGGCGGCTTCGGTGGCGGAGTCGGCGGCCTCGGCCCCGGCGGCGGGGGCGGAGGAGGTGGCGGCCTGGGCGGCGCTATCTTCAACCTGGGAGGCACGGTGGCCATCACCAACACCACCCTCTCCAACAACATCGCCACGGGCGGCGCGGGCGGCAACAACGCCGCCGGCGGCGGGAGCGGCCACGGCGGCGGCCTCTTCAACCTGAACGGCACGGTGGCCGTGGTCAACAGCACCATCGTCAGCAACACCGTCATGGCCGGCGCCGGCGGAGGCGGAGGCGGCGCGGCCGGTAACGCCAGCGGCGGCGGCATTTACAACTACAAGCATGGCGTCGGTTCAGCTTCGGCGACCGTGAAAAACAGCATCATCGCCAACAGCCAGATCGCAGGCATCACAGATTGCGAGAACAACGATACCCTCACCACCCAGGACTACAACCTGGTAGAAGCTCCCGGCACCTGTACTTTCAACGGCCCTAACGACCTCACCGCCCAGGACCCCAATCTTGACCCCCTGGCCGACAACGGCGGCCCCACCTTCACCCACGCCCTGCAACTCAGCAGTCCGGCCATTGATGCTGGCAGTTGCAGCGGCCTCACCCTTGACCAGCGCGGCAGGCCCCGGCCCATAGACGTACTTCACATCCCCAATGCGGCTGATGGCTGCGACATCGGCTCGTTTGAGTTCCAGGTGCCCTTCCTTTCCCTGACCAAGTCCTTCGACCACGACACTCCATACGCCAGCCAGAGGATCACCTGCACCATCACCGTTACAAACAGCGGCACGGTCAGCGCCACCAACGGCCTCATTTCCGACACCCTGCCCGGCGGCCTGACCTTCGCCGGGCCGGTCACGCTCGACCCGCCGGGGGCGGGCACGACAGGAACACCGCCCATCCTGGCCAGCGGCCTGACCATCACCAACGGGGAGCGCCTCACCCTCACCTTCCCGCTCACGGTCGATGCCGGGCTGAGCGTGGGCACGATGATCACCAACACCGCGACCGTCACCGTGAGCGACGGAACCGACACCGCCAGCGACACCTTTGTGTTGACGGTCGGCGAGAGGCCGCCCCTCCACCTGCCCGTCATCCTGAAGAACCAGACCTGGTAGTGCGGCCTATCATCGCCACAGGCCAGAGCGAGCGGTCAACGGATAAAAAACGAATTTAACGGACGTGATGCGGTGCAATCCGCTAAATTCGTTCCAAAATCCGTTGGCCGTTTGCTTCTGCGCCCAAAGCCAGGTTGTGAAATTGTTGACAAAAGCCCATTTTCCTGGTAAAGTATAGCCGTCATGCACGCCAAAAGCAAAGCAGAGAGGGGCCAGACTGTTTATGGAAAATGACGATCTGATTATTTGCCGTTGCGAGGAGGTCACTCTGGGTCAGATCAAGGAAGCCATCGCCCTGGGCCTGACCACTGTGAACGAGGTCAAAAGGTACACGCGGGCGGGAATGGGGCTGTGCCAGGGCAAAACCTGTGGACGGCTGGTGAGGCACATTCTGGCCCAGGAGACAGGCCAGAAACCGGCCCAGATAACTCCTTCCACCGCCCGTCCCCCTGTAAGAGCGGTGGAGCTCGGTGTTTTGGCAGGTGAGAGCGATGAAAGCTGACCAAAAGATGCAGGCCGAAGTGGTCATCATCGGAGCCGGCATTATGGGCTGTGCCATGGCCTATTATCTGGCCCGGGCCGGAGTGGACGTGCTGGTTCTGGAGAAGGAAAGCGTGGCCTACGGCGGTTCGGGCCGCAACGGGGGCGGGGTACGCCAGCAGTGGCGTTTTCACACCGAGTTGCCCTGGGCTATAGCCAGCGTCAAGATGTTCGAGACCATCGACCAGGAACTGGACATCGAGAGCCAGTATTACCAGGGAGGCAATTTTCTGCTGGCGGCCAACGAGGAAGAGCTGGAAGAACACCGCCAGAGCGTGGAGGAGCAGCGCGCCCAGGGGCTTTTGGATACCTGCATTCTGAGCCGGGAGGAGGTCCTGGCGCTGGCTCCGAATCTGAACCCGGCCGGGCCTTTCATCGGCGCTCGCTACTGCTCCAGCGACGGCAGTTGTGATCCTCTGGCCGTCACCTTCGGGTACGCCCGCGCCGCCAAACGTCACGGGGCCACCATCCGCACTCACACCGAGGTGCGGGGCATCGAGCTCGAGGGCCAGCGGGTCGTCGGCGTAGCCATCCCCGACGGGAAGGTGCGGGCCGACACGGTGATCCTGGCCGCCGGGCCCTGGTCTTTATCTCTGGCCCGTGATGTGGGGCTGGAATTGCCCATCGTCCCCTACCGCCATCACGTGATGGTCACCGAGCCTCTCCCCCCTCTGATCGAGCAGTTCGTCATTCACCTGGATTCCGGTTCGTGGTTTCGCCAGACGCGGACGGGCCAGGTGCAGATCGGTTTCGGCGACCCGCACGAGCCGCCCAGCTTCAACCAGCACACTTCGCCAGATTGGATGCACGAAGCGGCCCAGGGTGTCCTCGATCTGGTGCCCGCCCTGGCCGGGGCGCAGATCGTGCGCTGTTGGGCCGGCGTATACGACGTCACCCCCGACGCCTGCCACATCGTCGATTGGGCCCCGAACGTGGATAATCTGCTGATCGCGGCCGGGTTCTCCGGGCACGGTTTTGCCCTGGGGCCTATCACGGGCAAGCTCGTCTCGGAGCTACTGCTCGAAGGGGAGACCTCCATGCCCCTGGACGACTTTGCCCTGGCCCGCTTCCAGGCCGAAGATTTCAAAGAGGCTTCGACGGTGCTATAAAACAAATGTGCGTAAGGAGGAGACGATATGATCCGCTCATTATATCGCACCCAAGACGGACATTTGCACGCCGATTTGGGAACGGACGAACTCTCTGCTGCGCTCCAGGATGCGAGCGGTCTGCTGTGGGTGGACTTTATGGACGAGCCAACATATGCGTGCAGACCCATCCTGCGCCAGACGTTCGGCTTCCACCCCCTGGCTGTGGATGATGCCCTCGAAGAAACGCACGTCCCCAAGGTGGACGACTGGGAAGAGTACGTGTACCTTGTCCTGCACGCCGTCGTCTTTGATCCGCAAGACGATGAACCGGTGAATACGTTGGAACTAGACATATTCCTGGGCAAGAACTATCTGGTCACGTATCAGGCGCAACCTATCGAGGCCGTTGACCGCGTGTGGACAGCTTGCCATCGGGATGAACGTCATCTCCAGAAGGGAACAACGCATCTATTGTACACGTTGACCGACGAGCTAGTAGCTGACTATATGCCGGTAGTCGAGGGCATGGACGAAGCGATTGACCAAATCGAGGATCAGGTTTTCGACAATCCTGGACCATCTCTGCTGGAGCGTATCTTTACCCTCAAGCGCGCCTTGCTCCATCTGCGGCGCATCATCATGCCTCAGCGAGAGGTGCTAAACAAGCTGGCCCGTGGCGACTTCGCCGTGATCGACCCCGAAGACCGCATCTTTTTTCGCGACGTGTACGACCACCTCGTGCGGCTGTACGACATCACCGAAAGCCTGCGCGACCTGATGGGCGGCGCACTGGACACCTACCTTTCCGTGGTCAGCAACCGGATGAACGAAGTGATGAAAACGCTGACCGTCATCACCACGCTGTTCATGCCCATCTCGTTCCTGGCCGCGTTCTTCGGCATGAACTTCTTCCAGCCCGTCGCGCCTAAGGAGGTCTGGACAAGCCATTGGGCGTTTATATTGATGATTGTGGCCATGGTCCTGGTGCCGGTCGGGATGTACCTGTGGATGCGAAAACGGGCCTGGATGTAAAGAGAGAAAATTCAATTAGGGAGAAGGAGAAAGGATCCTATGCGTATAGAGGATCATCCCATTTTAGGCAAATTGGAAAAGGGCCAACCCATCACCCTGCAAGTGGATGGCAGGCTCGTCCAGGCTTACGAAGGCGAGCCTATTGCCGCCGCTCTGCTGGCGGCTGGCATTCGCGTCTTTCACCGCACCCCGAAACGTGACGAACCGCGCGGGGTGTTCTGCGCCCTGGGACGCTGCACCGATTGCGTCATGATCGTGGATGGTCAGCCAAACGTGCGCACCTGCGTCACGCCTGCCCAGGAGGGCATGGTCATCGAAACCCAGCTCGGTCTGGGCAAGTGGGAGGAAAAACGATGAAAACCAGGAGCACAGAAATTGCCGTAGTGGGGGCGGGAGCGGCCGGGCTGACGGCGGCCATCGAAGCGGCGCAAGCCGGCGCACAGGTCACGCTCATCGACGAGAATGAGCGGCCGGGCGGCCAACTCTTCAAGCAGATTCACAAATTTTTTGGCTCCGAGGAACATCAAGCCGGCGTGCGGGGCTACAAAATCGGGGAGGCTCTGCTGGCTCAGGCCGAAGAGGCCGGCGTGGAAACCCTGCTTTCCACCGTAGCCTATGGCCTCTTCGTCGAGGACGGAGACAAACAGGTGGGCCTGATACGGGAAAGACATACCGAACTGCTCCAGGCGCGGGTCATCATCCTGGCTACCGGCGCGCTCGAGAACGCCCTGGCCTTCCCCGGCTGGACCCTGCCGGGAGTGATGGGCGCCGGAGCAGCCCAAACCCTGATTAACATCCACCGCACCCTGCCTGGCCGTCGGGTGCTGATGATCGGGTCCGGCAACGTGGGCCTCATCGTCAGCTATCAACTGTTGCAGGCCGGCGCCGAGGTAGTGGCTATCGTGGAAGCTCTGCCCAAAATCGGCGGCTACGGGGTGCACGCCTCTAAGGTGCGGCGGGCCGGGGTGCCCATCCTGACCGGCCACACTATCCTGCGGGCCGAAGGAAAGGAAGGGATAGAACGCGCCATCGTGGTCGCGGTGGACGAAAAATGGCAGCCTGTGCCCGGCAGCGAGATCGTCTTTGAAGTGGATACCATCTGCCTGGCCGTGGGGCTTTCGCCCCTGGCCGAGTTGGCCTGGATGGCCGGTTGTCGCTTCACCTATCTGCCAGGGCTGGGCGGTTTCGTGCCCGTGCACGACGAGGACATGGAAAGCAACCTGCCCGGCCTGTACGTGGCTGGCGACCTGGCCGGTATCGAGGAGGCCTCGACCGCTATGGAAGAAGGGCGCCTGGCCGGACTGTCTGCCGCCCAGACCCTGGGCTATCTGGACGAGGCAGAGGCCGAGGAGAAAAAAGCCGAGGTGCGTCGCCGTCTGGCCGCGCTGCGCCTGGGCTCCTTTGGGGAGGGACGGGCACAGGCTAAAGAGAACATCGTAAGCGAGGCCCGCCAGAACAGATAAATCAGGAAAGGATAAAAGGTGAAAGAAGGAATAGAATACACCGGCATACCGTCCAAAGCGGAGTTGGAGGCTTCGCCCGGCTATCCAAAACAGGAAGACCTGACCAAAGGCCCCCTGGTAGTTATCGAGTGCGTGCAGGATATCCCCTGTAACCCCTGCGAAATCTGTCCAAAGGGGGCTATCGTGGTGGGTGAGCCGATCACCAACCTGCCGCGCTTCGACGCCAGCAAGTGCGATGCCTGTGGTCTGTGCATCCCTATCTGCCCCGGTCAGGCTATCTTCCGTGTGGACCTGACCTATTCGCCGAACGAAGCCACCGTTGCTTTCCCCTACGAGTTTCTGCCCCTGCCCCAGAAGGGAGAGGTGGTCCAGGCCGTGAATCGAGCCGGGGAAGTCGTCTGCCAGGCCACGGTGCTCAGAGTGCAAAAACCCGCCAGATTCGACCACACGGCGGTTGTCACCCTGATCGTGCCTAAAGAACTGGCTATGGAGGTGCGCAGCTTGCGTTCGTGATGGTCATATAAATCTTTGACTTTCTCTTTTTTCCATGTTATAATAGACGCCAATTCAAAAGGCAGGGCTAAGGTTGTTGAACCATCCGCTGTAGAAAGAAGAGAGGCTTTCAGGACAGATTTCCGCTCAATAAGCGGACAACAAACTAAAATATACTTACAATAATAAGAATAAGGAGGAGAAGGATGTTCAGAAAATTTTTGTTACCACTTGCCATTCTGGTAATCATCTCCATGCTGCTCGCCAGTTGTGGCCCTGCGCCGACGGCCACGCCCGCCGAGAAACCGACCGAGAAGCCCACCGAGGAACCGAGCGAGAAGCCGACCGAGAAACCCACCGAGAAGCCCGCTGAGAAGCCGACCGAGAAACCCACCGAGAAGCCCGCGGAGACGCCCACAGAGACAGCCACCTAGAATCCCACCTAGAGACCCAAAGAGAAGCCCACGGACA
>CAZYHC010000136.1:0-6361 GCA_964646625.1 uncultured Anaerolineales bacterium | reverse complement strand
AGGTGGCCGACGCTGACGAGGAATGGCTCGATCTCCCGGCGGGAACGTGGGTGGAACTGGACCGTGCTTTTTCTGAAGATGCCGATGAAGTGGGGCTGGACATCCAGGCTATGCTCATCCTGGAGATCGGCCTGGTGGTCGAGCAGTGGAAAGTCGTCAACGTCACCCTGCTCAGGTGATACTATCTTCAGAAATGGTACGAGGAGGTAAACGAAAATGGCGTATGAGATCAAATTCATGGACAGTTTTTCTTTCGTCCAGAATGCCCTTGAATCGGGCCAGGTGAGAGAGGTGCTCGAGGACCACGAACACTGGTGGCTGCTCGAGCAGGACCTGGAGGACGGATTGTTCTGTTTCCAGTGGGATTGGGTCACTATGGACACCCTGGAGAACGTCCTGAAGATGCTGGTCGAGGCCGGCTGTCTGGAGGATGGCGAGTCGCTGGCTATCAGCGAGGACAGCCAGTACTGGTTCTACGTCGTCGAGGACGGCAGGCTGCTCGTGGCGGATGCTCTATCGGGCCAGCGGCGAGAGTTCGACCTTGCTGTGGAGTGGAAGCGGGAGGACCACGATGGCACGGCTGGCTAGCATCGCCAAGGCAGGGTATTATCCCACCCCGCCCGCAGTAGTGGAGGTGGTCGAGACCCTGGCTCGCGCCCCGCAGGGTGGAGCTATTCTCGATCCATGTAGTGGCGCGGGCAGAGCGGTGGCCGCCCTGGGAAGAGCCTGGGGTCTGAAGACTTACGGAGTGGAGATCGAGGGAGAGCGGGCCGCCGAAGCAAAGGCGGCCCTGGACGTGGCCCTGCACGGGCCGGCCGAGTTCCTGGAGGTGGAGGGAGAGTTCGGGGCCTGCCTGTTCAACCCACCCTACGACGTGGACGCAGACGGCGGTGGGGAGCGGCTGGAGACCAGCTTCCTGGAGCTGGCCACTCCCTGGCTGACGCCGGGCGGCCTGCTCGTGGGCATCGTGCCCGAAAGCACCCTCCGCTGCTGGGGCTTTGCCAGCAGCCTGGCGGCAGGGTATTGCGACATGCAGATGTACCGCTTCCCACCTGAAGAGTACGAACGCTTCCACCAGGTGCTCTTCCTGGCCGTGAGAAGAGAGGAGGAGGCCCGGTACACCTATGAAGCCACCAACTCCCTGGTCGAGACCGAGGAGTTCCCCGTCCTGGAGCCGCACGCTGCCCGGTACGTCATCCCTTACGCCTGCCCTGTCCGCTTCGAGTTGTCCATGCCCGACGTGGGCCAGGCCATAGAAGCGGCTCAGGTAGAGGGCGTCCTGGCGGGCGAAACCTGGCAGGCGTTCGTCGCTCCCCAGGAGGGCGTCGGGCACTTTCAGCCGCTCATGCCCCTGCGGGCCGGGCACACCGCCCTGCTCATGGCCGCTGGCTTCCTGGACGGGGTGGAGGTGCCGGGCGAAAGCGGCGACCTGCTGCTCAAGGGCTGCACCGTGAAGTACACCGAGACCAGCGAGGAGACGGAGGGTGAAGCCAGGAAGACCATCGAGACCGAGCGCCTGGCGACGGCCATCAACGCCCTGAACCTGGAGACGGGAGAGTTGGAGACTTACGACTCCCGCCAGAAAGAGGAGTACCAGGCGTTCCTCGACCGCCACGTGGAGGCGCTGTCGGCCTTGATGCAGGAGCAGTACCCGCCGCTGTACGACTTCGAGCACAGGCGGTTTGGCCCTTACCTGGGCCGGGTGCGCTCTCCGCAGCCTCTCCCTGGCCGCCAGGCCAACGGCCTGTTGCCGGCCCAGGCTCACGTGGCGGCGGCGTTGGCCGAGGGCTGGAGGCGTTACAAGACCCTCATCATAGTGGGCGAGATGGGATGTGGAAAAACTCTCACCTCCATAGCAGCGGCCTACCTGCGCCACGCCCAGGCGGTGGAGAGGAACGAGGCCGTCAACAAGAAGGTGGTGGTGATGTGTCCCGGCCACCTGGTGCGGAAGTGGAGGCGAGAGGTCAAGGCTGCCCTGCGGGAGGTGGGTGGGTGGGCGGAGATCGTGACCACGCCCTCGGAGGTGGACCAGGCCATGGAGAGGCCGGGGTTGGGCTTCCTGGTCATCTCCAAAGAGAAGGCCAAGCTGCGGCCAGGGTGGGCGCATCGGCTGCGGGTGCGGCAGCGGAAGATCACCTGGCAAGAGACCAGGCGGGTGGGCTACTACGAGCGCTATCGCTACGACGGCAGTGAGTACGAGACGGTGCCGCGTGAGGCCATCGTGAGCGTCTGCGAGTGCCCGGACTGCGGCCACCAGTTCGAGGGCGAAGGTGGGAGGCCGCTGTCCCTCGACGACCTGGGCCGGCGGAAGAGGCGCTGCCCGGAGTGTAAGGCGGCGCTGTTTACCGATGGCGAAGCGGAGGGTAGTTTTCGCCACCTGGGCCAGGGCCACCAGACGGCAGCGGGCAGGGGCAAGAAGCTGGCCGTGGGCTATCGCCGCTGGCCGCTGGCCAAGTACCTGAACCGCCACCATGCGGGCCGGTTCGATCTTATACTGGACGAAGTGCACCAGGTGAAGGGGGCCGATACTGACCAGGGTTACGCCGCCCAGGACCTGCTCTCTGCCTGCCGCAAGGCAGTAGTCATGACGGGAACGATCTACGGTGGCAGGGGTGCGTCTTGAAGCTCATAACAGCAATGCCGAACGGCTCACATAAGGAGATGATGAAACAAAGAGCCAGTAGGCTACCCGCTCATCCCAGAGCTGGTAAAGCTACCCGCGTAGCAGGGGACAAGGAGGAGGAACCTGTGAAAGAGCTGCGGGGACAAAAGCGGATAAGGGCCAAGCCATCTGGCCCGATGGCCGCCAGCTTAAGTTTGGTCATGGCTACGAGAGAAACCATCGTTTGAAGCATCCGAAGCCGTAGACACTCCGCTAAGGATGGTTAGCCCAAAAGGCTGTGGAGTGAGTTGCAGCTAAGTCCCATCTCCCTACGTGGGGCGAAGAGGTCTTAATCGACTGGACCGCGATGCTACAGGGATATAAGCTAGCGGGCTGCAACGAGGACCCAGAGAGGGTCTTATGGGTGTAGAGATGGGGCCTAAAACCAGACGTAGAGTGCTGTTATGGGAACAAGAGAGAGGCAATGCTCCGTCCTGCAAAGGACTGGACTACCTGCGGTTGAAGTGAGCATTGCCAGTCGGAGTCTTCATAGTAGTCTGGGGACGGGAAAGCCGTCCACACGCCGTGAGTAGGTAGTAGCGCTCGTGGCAGGGCGAAGGAAGACAGTTATTCGGAGAGAACTGATAGTTGACGAGGAGGTCCTAAAGATGTTGGACGAGATACTCAAGACTCAACACAGTTTCGTAAGGAAAGCCGCAAGTCACACGGAGCATCGGTTTCAAAACCTCTATTACCTGCTTAGACGGGATGACTGGCTGAATGCCGCGTTGGAGGCAGTACTGGCAAACACGGGCGCTCGCACAGGGGGCGTGGATGGAATCACCCGCAAACACTTCGAGAAACAGGGTTTTCGGGAGCAATTCCTGGCCGACCTCAAAGCCGAGCTAGCCACCGGGAGATATCAGCCACAACCTGTCAGACGCCAGTACATCCCCAAGGCCAACGGTAAGCAGCGCCCCCTGGGGATACTGACTATCCGTGATCGAGTGGTACAGATGATGCTCAAGATGGTATTAGAACCTATCTTTGAGAGTGACTTTCTGGACTGTTCGATTGGGTTTCGACCCCAACGGCGGACGATGGACGCCATCGCAGTTTGCTATCGGCTTATCAACCCACGCAACAGGTACTACTGGGTGATAGAGGGCGATATCCGAGCTTGCTTTGACCAGGTTAACCATAATGTCCTGTTAACATTGGTGGCCCGGCGAGTGGCCGACGTCAAGGTATTAAGCTTGATCGGGCGGTTTCTGAAAGCAGGGGTAATGGAAGGACAGGTCTTTCAACGCACGCCTGAAGGAACGCCTCAGGGCGGTATCCTGTCACCCTTACTTGCCAATATCTACCTCCACGAACTGGATGAGTGGTGGTGGGAGAAATATGGCAAGCTGACTAGAGGGGCAAGATCATGGCGGCGGGTGAAAGGCCAGGGCAACTGCATCTACGTCCGATATGCAGACGACTGGATTGCCTTGTGCAATGGCACGAAGGCACAGGTAGAAGCTATTCGAGACGAGATACGAGACTTCCTGGAGGACACCCTGAAACTGGAACTGTCCGAAGAGAAGACGGCCGTCACGCACGTTGGCGACGGGTTCGATTTCCTGGGCTTTCACATTCAGCACTACCCGGCGCACAAGGGGCAGAAGGCGATAACGCTGGTACGCCCATCGGACAAAAGCATCCGACGACTCAAGGACAAAATACGTGACATGACCAGCCGCAAATGCTACCGAGATAATCCGATGCTCAAGTTCATGGCCCTGAACGCAGTGCTGCGAGGGTGGATGAACTACTATCGCCATTGCAATACCAGCCAAATAGCAAGCTGGATAGACCACTGGGTACACCTGCGGGTAGCCAGGTGGCTGGTGCGTCGACATAAGTCGTGTTACCGGGAGATACTCAGACAGTACCTCAAGCAGGAAGGGAGCAGGAAGAACTTTGCCGTGAAACGTTCAGATGGCTCGGACCTGTTTCTCTTCATGATAAAGGATATACATATCACCCCGTACCGACCCAGGAAGCGCACCAACCCCTACATGCAGGCTATACCAACCCGAACCAAAGTGGAGAAACCAGATATACCTGTACCGGATAACCCCTGGAACGGTTGGTCAGAAATGACTGACTGGCGCAACACCAGAGACAAGGTGTTAGGGCGAGACGGATACTGCTGCACAGAGTGCGGCAGCCGCGAGAATCTGGACATCCACCACCTCACACCCAGACGCAAAGGCGGAAAAGACACCCTCGACAACCTGATAACGCTCTGCGAGAAGTGCCATGTGGCAAGAGGTGGCTACGGCAGACCGCGCAAAAACGAATAATGGAAAGCCGGATGAAGGGAAACTTTCACGTCCGGTTTGGGGAGAGGGATGAGGAAACACGTCTGTCGTAAGGCAGAAAGGTGCGCCTCGTCCCTACTCCACCGAGTTCAATTTTCCACCTGCTGTACCGGGCGTTGCCCGAATTCCGCCTGGCCTACAGCTACGACGACGTGGAGCGGTTCATCGACCACTACGGGCTGCGGCAGGAGGTGCGCAAGGAGAAGCGGCAGGAGCGATACCACTCTCGTGGCGGCTATTGGAGGGAAAGCGTCAGACGCAAGGAGATACCGGGCGCGGCTCCTGGCATGGTGTCCCACCTGCTGCCCTACGCCGCCTTCCTGCGCCTCTCCGACCTGGGGGTGGACCTGCCAGACTACGCCGAGGAGCGCCTGGCGGTGGAGATGGACCAGGCGTTGAAAGAAGAGCACAAGCAGATAGACAAGCTGAAAGACCTGGGCCTGGCGGCCATGCACCAGGGGGATATGAGCCTGCTGTCGTCTTACCTCCAGTGCGCCCTGGGCTGGCCGGACTGCCCGGACAAAGAAGAGGTTTACGAAAACGAGCGCGACTCAGTGAGCATCGGCCCGCTGCCCTCGCCCAAAGGCGGCTGGGCGAAGGACAAAGCTCTGGTGGAGCTGGTGCGCCACGAGCAGTTGAAAGGGCGGCGGGTGCTGGTGTACTTCTCCCAGGTCAGGAAGCGTGATCCCATGCCCAGGGTGGCGAAGCTGCTGGAGACCTTCGGCTACCGGGTGGCCATACTGCGGCAGTCGGTGGCTCCGGCCAAAAGGGAAGAGTGGCTGCGCAAGGCGGTGAAAGATGGCTGCGACGCGCTGTTTTGTAACCCCAATTTAGTAAGCACGGGGCTGGACCTGGTGGACTTTCCCACCATCGTGTACTACGGCATTGAGTACAGCCTCTACACGCTGCGCCAGTCGTCCCGGCGGTCGTGGCGGTTGGGGCAGGAGAAGCCGGTGAGGGTCATCTTCCTGCATTACACCGAGAGTATGCAGGAGCAGGCGTTGGCCCTGATCGCGGCCAAGCTGCGGGCAGCCAGCCTGATAGACGGTGAGGTGGCCGAGGGGTTGGCAGCCATGAACGCCGCCGAGGACTTCACCTCGCAGCTCATGAGGTCGGTGATGGAGGGGGTGCCGGTTGACCTGGGGAGTTTGTTCTGGGAGGCGGTTATGGCGGAGGAAGAGGTAGGAGCAAAGGAGGAGATGAAACCTATCCCCAGGCCGCAGGTGGACTTCGACCCGGTGGGGATGACGCAACTGAAGATGTTTTGAAGGAGGGTAAACGTAGCGCATAAGTATGTAGGAATCCTGCCATGCACTACGTTTTTATTTTGCCCACCCGCACCGGAGAACTGCGATAGTTTCAGAACGGGTTTGCACGGTCGGAAACCTAT
>CAZYHC010000135.1:0-6458 GCA_964646625.1 uncultured Anaerolineales bacterium | reverse complement strand
GCCCCCTGAGCCTCTGCGGGCTCGGGCCGCCTAACCTAACTGCGTAAATACTGATTATAGATGGGCTTCAACGTAGTCGTTCAGGCGTTGCTCAACCTCCGGGTCTGGCCTGGGAGGCTCACGTGCAGCCAGTAACTCCTGCCAGCGAGTTCTGGCCCGGTAAGTTGCTTGCGGGGCCCCTGCCTCCTGCCAGTTCTCGAGGCTCAGGCGTCTGAACAGCCTGGGGCGCCAGAACTCGGTACGGCAGCGTTCCAGGGTGTGCGCTTCGCTTATGAAATTCCCCCCTGGGCCCACTGCGGCTATCAGATCGTAAGCCAGGGTATCCGGTTCCACGCTGAAGCCTTGCTTGAAGCGTCGCACCATACCGCAGATCTCATCGTCCACTACCATCTTCTCGTAAGAAAAGGCCAGGTAGGAGCTAAGGATCCCACACGCGTGGAGCACGAAATGTACTCCGCTGGTCGCCGCCGTCAACATGCTCATCATCGACTCGAGCCCGGCCTGGGCGTCTAGCTGATGAGAATCGGTCAGACAACCGCCACCACGACAGGGCAAATTGTAATAACGGGCCATCTGGGCGTGGGAGGCAATAAAGATGGACAGTTCTGGACTGCCGATAGCCAGCCCGGCGGTATTCATGTCCATGTTGGTCGAAGTAGAACCGTAGACCACCGGCGTCCCCGGACTGACGAGTTGGGTCAGGGTCAGACCGGCCAGGATTTCGGCGTTTTGTTGGGCCAGCACCCCGGCGATGGTAATAGGCCCGGTGAAGCCGGCCATGACCATAGGGGCGATGGTCACTGGCTGACGCCACCTGGCATACTCGATCAGGGCGTCCAGCATTTCCGGGCTGTATCCCAGGGGACTCAGGCTGTTGATGAGGCCCATCATCAGCGGTCTGCCTTTCAGTCTCTCCTGGTCGTCGAAGCCAAACAGAATAGCGGCCATCTCCAGCGAATGGCGCGCTCCAGGGTATCCCGCGGTACTGCCGATAAAGGGTTTATCGGAATGCACCATGTGGGAGCGAAGCATGTAAAGGTGGGCGCTTTCGGCGGGCACGTCCGACGGCTCCGCCAGCAGGTGGCCGCTCATATCCTGGTTGGGCAGAGCATCTGCCAGGCGCGCCAGGTTATCATAATCTTCCAGCGTGGCTTCGCGCTTCCCGACTTCCGGATCGATCAGAAAAGGGGCCCCATACCCAGGCGCAAAAACCTGGTTATCCCCCCCGATCACGACGTCAAGTGCGGGGTTGCGGGCGTGGACGGTGAATTGGGAAGGGGCCTGTTTCACAGCCTCCTCTACCATTCTGCGTTCCAGGAAGACGCGGCCGCCCTCCAGGCCCACCCCATGCGCCTTGAAGATGCTCAGGGCCTCCTGCGACGGGAACTCAACCCCCACGTTTTCCAGAAGGTTCATGCTGGTGTGGTGGATGGTCTCGATGTCCTCCTGAGAGAGAAACAAGCCCTTACTTTTGGACAATTTGATCGACTCCTCTTTGGTTGAAAATTCATGATGAAAACAGGGCCGGCCACCAGCGGCCGGCCCTTCCAGATAGAAAACCACCGACTTATCGAGTCACGACAGTAGCCGAGACCACCCCGGTGAAACCTTTTTGGATGGTGGGCAAGAAACCACGGAATATGCCCAGGCGTTGAGCGTAGATGTCGTAGTGGCCGTCCCGGATGTCTTGCCAGGCGACGATAACCCCCTCCCACCCATCGCTGCCGAGATAGAGGTTGGTCTGGGTGTGGACGGCATTGCAGAGAACCCTGCCATTGGCCGCCCACTGGCTCGCTCTACTGGCGTCCACGTGCTGGGCGTAGATGTCAGGGTTTGCCAGGGTGCCGCCCCCGCTGCGGTGATCCTCCCAGGCAAGGTAGGCGCCTCCTGCCCCGTCAGTCCACACCGAAGGAGAGGTTTGGGTGTGGGCCGCGCTACAGACGACATTGGGGCCCGTACCCACAGGCGGATCACGTGGATCGAGATCGCCATTACTCCTTATAGTGCGGGCGTAGATGTCGGGGTTGGTGCCGCCGTTGCGGAAGTCCTGCCAGAAGGCAGTGGCCCCGCCGGCGCCATCGCTTACCGCCCTGGGGTAGACCTGGTTTTCAGCCCCCTGGTAAATAACGGTGCCATCCGTGCCCAGCCAGTGCAGGTTGCCATCTTTGTCCACCCACTGGCCGTAGATATCCCAGTTGCCGTCACGGTCGTCCTGCCAGACGATGATCGCTCCTCCCGCTCCATCACTGACCAACTCAGGATATCTCTGGGCATGAGACTCGTCGCAAATGGTGATGCCCCAGGTGTTGGTAGGCGATGGGGCGCCCGCCATCAACCACTGCGGCTGACCGTTTTGGTTCAGCTTGGCGGCGAAGATGTCGTAGTTCCAGTTGTTGCGCCTGTCCTCCCAGACGACGATCACGTCTTGACCGTCGTCGCTTATCATCCGTGGATGTCTCTGGTCAAGTAAGGCGGCGCAGACGGTAATGCCGTAATCCGAGTTGGGCGGGTTAGGTTCCGGCCAAAGCCAGACCGGTGTGCCATCGGAGAGCACCCGATGGGCATAGATGTTCCATCCAGCGCGGCTGTCCTCCCAGACCAGGAAGGCTCCCCCCCACGCGGTAGGGTTCATTTGAAGGTCTCCCTGGGTGCCCCCAGCTCCACAGACGATGTTGCCGGAGGTGCCCCACCGCACCTCGCCATTGGAGGTCGCCCTCCGAACGTAGATGTCCCGGCCTCCAGTGCGGTTATCCTGCCAGCCGACAATGGCTCCTCCCTGTCCGTCGGGCACTGCCCTGGGATACAGTTGATCTCCGATCATGGCACAAATGGTGACCCCCCGGGTAGGAATCCATCGTATGTTGCCGACCATGTCCACCCGCTGGGCAAAGATGTCCGCCTGGAGAGGGTCACGTCTATCCTCCCAGACGATGATGCCGCCGCCACTGCCGTCGTATGCCAAAGAGGGCATTGTCTGGGTGTACAGTTCGGTGGAGACTGGCCGACCCGTTTCCAGGTCCTCCCACACAGGCGTAGGCTCCAACCCCTGAGCCGCCATGGAGAGAACCAGCACCATGGCCAGGCCCAACCCCAAAGCCGCTATCAGAGCCAGACGCGCTCTCCATTTTCCAGGTGTTTGTTGCTTCTCCGATTTTATCATTTTTCGCTCCTCCTTACCTCATGCTACTGCTATGCAGACGGATTGACCAGGAATGATCTCGTCTGACTTGGCCTGTTAAAACAGCGGATATCAGCAAAGTGTCATCGCCTCACCCCTTTCACGTATACCCTTATTAAGGTACCACTACCCTAACCTGTAACTTAAACCATTGTCCAATCAATCTAATTATATCACATTTTGAGGAGAATGGGAAGAGAGAAAACTGAGTGCTCCTTGACAAAAGCCTCGCTTTGGTTTATGATATGGATTGCGCAAAAAGTAACAATCACCTCTCCACAGCTTGTGGAAATAATTGGTCAAACAAAGGAGTGTTGACAAATGACGAAACAAGGTTATTCAGACTACTGTTTCGGGGTGGACATGGCCGATATCGACCCCGACATCGGGCACATCATCGATCTCGAAGAGGAGCGCCAGGCCCGCAAGCTGGTGATGATCCCCTCGGAAAGCATAGCTCCCAGGGCGGTGCGTCAGGCTCTCAGCTCAGTGTTCAACAACGTCTACGCCGAAGGGTATCCCCCTCTGCGCATGACCCGCGATGATGAAAACCTGATTCTGGACTTCGATCACCAGTTGGCTTACTACCGCCGCTATGCCGACCGCCGTTTCTACAAGGGCGATGACTACGTGCACTTTGTGGAAACTCTGGCCCAGCGACGGGCGGCCCAGTGCTTCGCCAACGAGCGCGTCAGCGCCGATAAGATTTACGTCAACGTCCAGCCCCTTTCTGGCGCCGCGGCCAACCTGGCTGTTTACGAGGCTTTTATGGAGCCCGGCGACACTTTGATGGGCATGGACCTCTTCCAGGGTGGGCACCTGACTCACGGCAGTGAGTTCAACATCTCCGGCAAACGCTATAAAGTGGCATCCTACGGCGTTAGCCGGGCCACCGAACGTCTGGACTACGACGACATCCGGGCTTTGGCGCTGGAGTACCGGCCCAAGGTCATCGTAGCCGGGTACACCTCTTATCCCTGGGCGCCGGATTGGGAGAAATTCAGGGAGATTGCCGATGCCGTGGGAGCCATCCTGATGGCCGATATCGCTCACCCGGCCGGAATGGTCGTCGCCGGCGTATATCCCAGCCCGGTGGGGCTGGCCGACGTGATCACTTTCACCACCCACAAGACCATCTGCGGCCCGCGCGGAGCGGTCATCGTGACCACCGATGCGGATAAAGCCAAACTTATCGACCAGGCTGTGTTCCCCGGCGAGCAGGGCGGCCCTCACGTCAACAAGTTTGCCGCCATGGCGGTGGCCTTCAAGATCGCCCAGACGGATTGTTTCTGCGATCTTCAACGACGCATCAAGGAGAACGCCCAACATCTGGCCCGGGCTCTGGAGGATCAGGGGCTCCGCCTGGCCTACGGCGGAACGGATACTCATCTGCTGATGATCGATCTGAAAAGCATCAAAACCGCCAATGGGCGTCCCTTGCACGGCGAGATCGCGGTGCGCCTCCTGGACCTGATCGGCATTGTGGCTAACAAGAACACCATTCCCGGCGACGAGGCCACTGCCCTGGGCACTGGCGTGCGTCTGGGTACCCCCTGGATCACCCAGCGCGGAATGGGCCAGGCCGAGATGAAAAAAATCGCCGAGATTATCCAACGGGCGCTGACCAACATTCAGCCCTACACCTACGTGGGCCTGAGTGGAGAACTGCCCAGAGGCAAGATCGAGCAGGACATTCTGGAGGAGCTTAAGTGTGAGGTAGCCACCCTGGCGGCCGGCACGAAGGCCGAGACCGTTTCCAGGGGCCGGGGCTACCCTCATTACTGCCTTGCTGCCGAGCAACCCCCGTTGGATGGCCGGGGGCTGCTCTATGTCGGCGGCTGGCGGGCTAAACCCTTCCTCCAGGAGGTGAGCACCAACAACGTGGCTGCTCTCCAGCCGGGCCAGAGCCAGCGTTCCCTGCTTCTGGACAATGATGGGATGCTCATGGACGAGGTCTTCATCCAACGCCTGGAGCCCGACGCAATCGGGCGCGACCGTTATGTCGTCAGTACCACCCCCGACGGCCATGGGCAAGTCAAAAGCTGGTTCCGCAACCTGTCCGATGGTTACATCACCTTCGATGGAGATGACCTCTACGCCAAAATTGAGGGGCCGGTGACGGTCGTCGATCTGTTGGACTCCGATGGGCATGGCGAAGTGAAGTCCAAAGCCCTGGCCTTTCGTGACAGCCTGGAAGATATCGAACCGCTGTACCAGGGAGAAGAGAGGCCCGATGGCCTGTCTTTCTACCAGGCCGGTCACCAGGACCTGTTCTATCTCTCAAAGCCCTACTTCATCGGCCAGAAAAACCTGGCAGGCGTCCGCCCCAGGGTGGAAAAAGAAGAATGGACGTGGGTGGAGCCAGAGGAAAGCCAGCCCAAACGTACCTGCCTTTACGACGAACACGTAAAGCGGACCAGGAAGATCATTCCTTTCGCCGGTTGGGAGATGCCCGTCTGGTACACCAGCGTCAGCGACGAACATAAAGCCGTGCGGGAAACGGCGGGCCTCTTCGACGTATCGCACATGGGCATCCTGGAGATCGCTGGCGAGCACGCCACCGATTTCCTAGATACTGTGTGTTCCAATTACGTGCACCAACTGGAGGATGGCCGTTCTCTCTACGCCTACCTCTTCGATCCCGACGGCAACGTTATAGATGACATCATGATCTACCGTCGCCGGCAGGATCTCTACCTGATGGTGATTAACGCCGCCAACGCTGATAAGGATTGGGATTGGCTGAACGCCGTCAATGAGCGGCGCGTGATCATCGACCGCGACCACCCGGATAAGGAAGTGGTGGAACAGACCATTCTCAGGAACCTGAAAGACCCTTCTTCCGGCCAGCGGCAGAGAGTCGATATTGCCCTCCAGGGGCCGAACTCGCTGGCTATTTTGCAGAGCCTGACCGATGACCATGAACTGAAAAACCGGCTGGCCAGGATGAAACGTACCCGGCTGATCGAGGCCGAACTGGGCGGCCTGGACCTGGTCATCGCTCAAACGGGCTATTGCGGCGAAGAAATCGGCTACGAGATCTTCGTCCATCCCGACCACGCCCCCAGGCTATGGAACCTGCTTCTGGAGGCAGGAGAGCCTTTCGGCATCAAACCTGCCGGTCTGGGGGCCAGGGACTCGACGCGCACCGAGGCCGGATTGCCCCTCTACGGCCACGAATTGGCTGGAGAGTTCAACATCGACCCCCTGGCGGCTGGCTTTGGTTCCTACGTCAAGCTGCACAAGCCCTACTTCATCGGGCGCAAAGCCTTCATGGAAA
>CAZYHC010000134.1:0-6524 GCA_964646625.1 uncultured Anaerolineales bacterium | reverse complement strand
TGGTGTCCACCCCGCTGGACCTGCCCGACCACCAGGCTTTCGAGCCGGACGAAGAACTGGCCGTGATCTACCAGGCGTTGGACGAGCCTTTGCGGGGCGGCCAGATACACCTTGAGGTGGTGGACGAAGCTTCGGTGGGGGAGATGCAGCGCGCCCTGATCGAGCGCGACTACCAGGTGGTGCACTTCGTCGGGCACGGGAGCTTCACCGAGAAGGAAGGCGGCTACCTGGTGATCGAGGACGAAGAAGGGAACGCCACCCCCTTGGACGGGGCGCGCTTCGCCGGGCTGCTGGCCGGGCGGGGGGTGCGGCTGGTGCTGTTGAGCAGTTGTCTCACCGCCCGCGGCTCGCCGACCCAGGCTTACCGCAGCGTGGCCGGGGCGCTGCTGCGGCGGGGGCTGCCGGCCGTGGTAGCCATGCAGTATCCCATCCTGATCGACTCGGCGAGGAAGTTCTACCGCACCGTCTATCGGGCGCTGGCAGCCAACCGGCCTCTGGACGTGGCGGTGGCCGAGGGGCAGCAGGCGCTCTACCTGGAGCGGGGACGGGTCAGCCTGGACTGGGCCACGCCGGCCCTTTTCTCCCGTGGGATGGGGGCCTGGCGGCTGGGCGTTGACGTGCGGGCGGCCCCTCCTCCGGCGCCGAAGGTAGAGCTATCGGCCCTGGGCGGGCTGGAGGTGATGGAGCGGGGCTTCGTGGGCCGGGGGCGGGAGCAGCGGCGCATTCGGCGGGCCTTCCTGCGGGACGAGGCGCGGGCGGCCTTGATCCACGGCTTCGGGGGCATCGGCAAGACGGTGCTGGCTACCCGCCTGGCCCGGCGGCTGGCCGAGATGGAGCGCTTCGACGGCATCTTCGCCGTGCGCGTGCGGAGTGACCTCAAGGCCGACGAGGTGCTGCGCGCTTTCAACGACTTCTTCCTCCAGCACGGCCTGGAGCAGTTCGACCCCATCATGCGCTCCCCGGCGTCGCTGGCGCAGAAGGTGGACGTTTTGGCCCAGATATTGCGCCAGGTGCGGCTGGTGGTGCTGTTCGACAACTGCGAGGACTGGCTGGAGGCGGTGGAGGGGGATCACCGGGTGCAGGACGCCGAGGTGGCGTCCCTGCTGGCCGGGCTGGTCACCGCCCTGGAGCGGGGCAGCAAGCTGCTCCTGACGGGCCGCTACGAGTTCGACCTGCTGCCTGCGGGGCGGCTGACTGGCCAGGTGTTGAAGGTGAACCTGGGCGAGTTGAGCCGGGGCGAGGCCGTGCGGCTGATGGGCACGCTGCCTGCGCTGCGGGAGACGGACTACAGCACACGGCTGCGAGTCTTCGAGAAAGTGGGCGGCCATCCCTTCGTGCTGAACCTCTTCGCTCAACGGGCGGAGCGGGACGGGGTGGAGCACGTACTGGCCGACGTGCGAGACCTGCACCGTGAGGCCGAGAAAGCAGGGCGGCTGCTGCTGGGGCAGATCGTGGATGACCTGGGCGCGGCGGCGCGGCGGCTTTTGGAGCGGGCCAGCGTGCTGCGGCGAGCAGGATGTCGCGGAGCGTGGGAGGCCCTGGCCGGGACGCACCGCATCGGCGATTTGCTGGACGAGCTGCTGGGCTGGGGGCTGATCGTGCGCGCCGCGTACGACGACGAGCTGTGCGCCGAGCCCGAAACCCGCTACGGACTGCACGCCCTGGTGCGGGAGCACGCCGGGGAGCGGCTGAAGAAGAAGGAGCGGCAGGAGGCGCTGCTGGCCCTGGCGAGCTACTTCGAGGAGCGGGCCGACGAGACGCGCTATCGTGACCTTGACGTGTTCAACCGGCTGGAGGCACGGCACTACTACTTCGAGGCCGGCGAGTACCAGGAGGCTGGGAAGATTGATCAGAACGTTACCGAGCCCCTGGTGACCTGGGGGCTGCTGGACACGGCCCGCGAACTGAACCGCCAGACGGCAAAACACGCTACAGGTGCAGCGCGGGCAGTGGCCCTGCACCACTGGGGCATCGTGGAGCAGGCTCAAGGGAACTACGCCGAGGCGGGGCGTCTCTATGAGCAGAGCCTCAAGCTAGCGGAAGAGTTGGGGGACAAGCGTGGGGTGGCTCAAACCTTGCATCAACTGGGGATGATCCAGCAGGATCAAGGGAACTACGCCGAGGCGGGGCGTCTCTATGAGCAGAGCCTCAAGAGCAAAGAAGAGTTGGGGGACAAGCGTGGGGTGGCTCAAACCTTGCATCAACTGGGGATGATCCAGTATTCGCAAGGGAACTACGCCGAGGCGGGGCGTCTCTATGAGCAGAGCCTCAAGAGCAAAGAAGAGTTGGGGGACAAGCACGGAATAGCTCTCACTTGGGGCCAGATGGGTAAACTGGCCCAGGCCCAGGGGCATTACAAAGAAGCGATGGGCTACTACCTGCGCGCCCTGGCCCTGTTCCAGGCGCTCAACTCGCCCTACGCTCAACTGGCTGCCAGATTGCTGGACGAGATCAAGGCCGAGGTGGGAGAGGCACAGTTTGCGGCCTGGGGGGAGGAGCTTTCGACCCAGTTGGGCGGCGAGGCCGTAGCTTTGGCGCCGGGGGAAGTCGCCGCATCCGCTGAAGACGAAGCGCAGGCCATGACCCTGGGCCAGGCGCTCGACAGGATCGCTGAAGATACCATCTTCGTCATGACTCAGGGCGATGCGGCGCAGCGCGGGCAACTGTGGGAGGCGTTGGGCCAACTGCGCAGCCAGGCCGCCGGGCAGGAGGAGCTGGGCGGGCTGGTGGCCTTCCTGGATGCGGTGCGCTACCTCCTGGAGGGAGGACGGGCGGGCGAAGTCGAATTGGAAGCGCCTTTCGATCAGGCGTGGCGGCGGATACGACAAGGGATAGAAGACAAAGGAGGTACGCATGGCTGAAAGGAAGGAAGAAGAGATCAAGGTCACGGTCATCTGCTGCAACCCACAATGTGACCGCAAGTTCAGCTTTCTTATGAGCACGATCAAGAAGGAGCGGGTGGTCTACCTGGGCGAGGACGACGTCGAGCTGGGGGCGAAGCTGATCCGACCCAAGAGCTATACCGTGCCCTGCCCCTACTGCGGCACGGAGAACGAGGTGAAGCTATGAAAGAGATAGAGGTCGAGGGCCGGCCTCCGTCCCCGGAGCACCTGTTCTGGCGGCAGGCCATCCAGGAGATCCGCAAGGACTCGGTCAAGACGGTTAAGGACGCGGCCAAACAGCTCATCGGCCTGGTCACGCTGCTGTCGGGCCTCTACTTCCACGCCATCACTTTCGGTCAGGTGCCTAAAGGCGACGTGGATCTGAAAGTGCTCTTCGTCGGCCCGCTGGGGCTGTGGGCCTTGTGTTTGCTGGCAAATACCCTGGTCTTAGTCCCTGACCGCTTTGAGCTAAGCCCCTACGACCCCGAACAGGCTGAGAACGTCATAAAGCAGGCGCTATCCTGGAAATACCGCCTGCTGATGGTAGCCCTGGGGCTGTTGATCGTCAGCCTGGTCTGGCTGGTGGTGGCGGCGTGGGTGTACCTGGATATCTACGTGGTGAAGTAAACTGCTGCGGCTGGGATGCGTGTCTTGGCGGCAGAGGCGCTGGGCCGCCTGGGCCAGACCGAGGTCGCCACCGACATCCTGCTAGCTCTTGCTCGCGACGAACGGGTGAACATCGCAGTGCGCTATTGGGCGGCGTATGAACTGGGCGAATTGAGACAGCCAACCGAAGCCGTGCTTTCTGGACTGCGTGAGGTAGCGGAGCATGACCCGGATGCACGAGTGCGCCAAGCGGCCAGGAATGCCCTCCAGCGACTCCAGGAAAAGCAGAGCCATCCTCAGTACGAGGACGAAGATAAGACACTAATTTAAACGAGGAGGAAAGAACAGATGCCCCGCATTGATCGTGAAGCAATTGCAGACGAGATCAGGGATGTTCTGGTGAACAACCTGCGGGAATTGTATCCCCATATTGAAGGGCCAGATGGCTTTTGGATCACGCCAGAGACGGCGGCCTTTAGACTTGTGGCGAAGGTGGACCCATCGGAGCGGCTGCCTGCCAGGGCCGACCTGTACATTGGCCCTGACGATGGTGGAGGCCCAATTATCGTTACGGTGGAGAGAAGGAACAGCGACAAGTGGAATCAGTGGGCCTACTTTGATGGGAAGTCAGTGCGCATTTTGAAGGTAGACGCCGACAAGAATTTTCGCCTCATCAACCCACGTGGCACTCAGTTTGAAGCTGATCTGCTCGAGTGTTTGGAGAAGGGACTGAAGAGGTAACGAGCCTTCGTGGGTCCTGTTCCTGTGTGGGGGCGGAGCTTTTCTTTTTGAGGTGGACTTCGCATGTGCGAAGTTGGGCAAAGTGTCGGGCTCAGGCTTTGGTATTGGACAGAATAGACAAGCCGTGATATAATTAAATTGGGAGTGTAGCTGGATAAAATTTATGATGGAATACGAGCAATGCCCAAAGATACGCTGGCCCTTGTGCTTAATGGAGATATACCCCTTGCTGCATTTGCAGAAGCAATGGAACACTTCAACGCGCTTGTAGAACTCCTATCTGATGAGGTTGCGGGCGCGGATGAAATAGAATGGGAGATTGCCCGCCTGGAAGGGGGAAGTGCAACCACAGTAGCCAGGGGCATCTGTCCCAAAATAGAGCCGGTGGAGAGAGTTATTGAGGCGTATAATAGTGTGGGCAGGGCCTTAAAGAACCGAAGCCCGATCCCGTACTCCGAGGATGTTGAAGCCAGAGCTAAATCCCTATTATCCTTCTTAAATGGCAAAGTAACGTCTGTCGGATTTGTTACGGATGGCTATGAGGCATTTATTAATGAAGCGATTATCGAAGAAGAAGCCGAGGGGCTATACTCTTTAGGCACCGTGACTGGCGTTATAGAGACAGTTTCGAGTCGGCGCGGCCTCAAATTCACGCTGTATGACTCCTTGTTCGATAAAGCGGTATATTGTTACTTTAATGAAGAACAACGGGAAAAAATACGCGAGGTTTGGGGCAAGCGTGTCTCCGTTGCGGGGAGAATCGTCAGAGACCCGTACAGCGGCAGGCCAATCAGGGTGTTCAACGTAAGACGCATAGAAGTACTGGAGGACGTGCCGCCAGACAGCTACGAGCGTGCAAGAGGGGTGCTGCCTTGGAAAGAAGGAGACGAACCATCCGAAGTAATTATCAGGCGGTCGAGAGATGCAACCTAAACAACCCCACTACATTTATTGGGACAGTTGTGTTTTTCTGGATTACATTCAAAAGACGCCAGGCAGGGTGCAAATTATAGATGACCTCTGGCGCGAAATTGCTCAAGACAAAGACGCAAAGATCATTACCTCTACTGTCAGCATTGTTGAAGTTGCATATAGCCGCTACGAAAAGGAGCAAGATGCATTAGACCCGGAAGTGGAGTCAACTATAGACGCTATGTGGAGTAATCCCTCGATATTATTGGTTGAAGCTTCGCAACCAATCTTACTTATGGCCAGAGACCTTATGCGCGATGCCATCCCGAATGGCTGGGTGCTCAAACCGCGTGATGCAATGCATTTAGCAACCGCTATGTGGGTAAACCGAAACGCTGACCCCGTGGAAGAGTTTCACACTTACGATGAAAGCCTGAGAAAATATGAGACCATGATAGGTATTCACATTTGCGAACCGTATATTCAGCAGCCTAGCTTGCCGATGCCGCCCAGCGCAATTGAGGATTGAGCCGCAACATCTGTATGCCCCATTCGCACACGCGAATGGTTTTTTCTTTTTGAGCAGGCTTCGCACGTGCGAAGTTGTCTAATGTATCCCCTACCGGGGAAACTCCGAGCGCCTGCGAGCGGTTTTCATCAGTTGTAGCCCCGTGAAATTCTTCACAGAAACTTTAAAATTTCTGGAAAAGGGCGAATTGGGGCTTGACAAAGCTGTGAAGTTGTGGTATAGTATATACGTGAGCACTAGTTCATTATTGCAAAAGAGGAGAGGCAAAATGGGAAAAAGAACCAACCTGACTGTCAGCATAGATGAGGAACTAAAACGCCAAGCAAAGATTCGCGCCATTGAGAAAGATGTTTCATTAAGCGAGGTCGTTCGTCAAGCACTAGAGGCATTCGTGAAGGATTGCGATGAAGAGACCGAATGAGTTACAATCATCCGCCAGGCGGTTGAAATAAGTAGTGGGGAGCGGTTTTCTAACCACTGCCTCTCTCATAGAAAGGAGGGATGTAAAAATTCAAATTCCAAAAGTAGACGAAGGCCCTGAATAACAGGGCAGCCGGTGCTAGCTGCTGTGAACAGCTAACACCGGCCTAAGTCGGACGATGCGACCAAAGCCTGAATCGCCCAACCTGAGCAAATTATATCACACTCACTTGCGAATTTCAAGCGCCTGGGTTGCATCGCCACCAGAAACGGGCGCTTTTCGTTTTTGCGCCCCCACTACCAAGAAAAGGAGCGATGCAAAATGTTCGGCACAATGACCAAAGAGGACGTAGGCTTTCTGATCGGAGACCTGGTGCTGTGCAACGCCGAGGACCCCACCATCTCGGAGAAGATCGGCGAAGTGCTGGACCGGG
>CAZYHC010000133.1:0-6553 GCA_964646625.1 uncultured Anaerolineales bacterium | reverse complement strand
TCAGGCGAGCAGCAATGGGGCTACGGCTCCTACGTCATCGTCGGCCCGGACGGGAAGGTCTTGAACGGCCACGAAGCCCTGACCTTCGGCCCCCACTTCGACAACACCAGGGCCGAGTTCCTGGCTTTGCTCGAGGGCGTGGAGGCCCTGCGCAAGCACCTCCAGCGCCAGAAGATAGACACCCAGACTTGCGCCCTCATCATCTACGGCGACAACGAGGCCGTCCTCGGCGTGGCAGGCGGCAACGGCCAGGCTCAAAGCCTGCGCATCACCGACGTGGCCCGCAAGGTGCGGCGCAAGCTGTCCAGGTTCGGGAAGGTGCAGGTGGAGAGGCTGGAGCGGGCGCAGATCAAGGCCATGCTGGGGCATTAGAGAGGAGGCCACTTGCGATGGACTTGACTGAGCTGGAAAAGACAGCGGAGAAGCTGGCCGGGCAGCTCGAGGCCCTGGCTGCGCTGGAAGAGGAGGTGGTGGGCAGGGAGGCGACGGCTCTTCAGGGCGTGCTGGACGTGCTGAAGCCGCTCTTGCCGCACCTGGCCCAGGATCTGGACTGCGGCGGGGCTCAAGGCATCGTCTTGGCAGACGGCACGGAAAGGATAGCGAGCGGCCCGCACCCCTATGAGGACGCGGCGGGAACGTTCCGAGGGCGGCTGCTGATGCTGGACGCCGAAGGGCGCTTCCTGGAGTTCGAGGCCAGCGGAGAGTGGAGTGCGCCGCCGCTCGAGCCGAAGGAGGAGAGAATGCTCACCCTCCTCGGAGATTGGAACGCCTCCGACGTGCTGCGCCGCTACAGGCTTCAAGAGGTGCTGGCCGCCCTGGGCCAGGCCGTGGCCAGGGCAGGGAGAGAGCTGGCGGCGAAGGAAGAGGCGCTGAGAGAACGACTGGGGCGATGAGATGTCGCCAGGCCGAGTAGAGAAGCCCCCGCTGAACAGGCGGGGGCTTCTGCTGTGAGGAGATCATCATGCTATCCAAGATAACTTACAAGGGCTTCTCTGCTGCCTGCCTGGGCTTCATCGGCGACGACCACCTGGTTTACCTGCACCTGTTAGGCCCCACGGCTACTGTCCGGGCTATCTGGGCGGCGCTCTCCGAGAAGAGGCGCGGCCGCTCCTATGAGGTGAAGATAGACGACCACAGCTATCCCCGCCTGGAGAAAGGAGTCCGCTACCGCACCTTCACCAGCAGAGTCGAAGATCTCCTGGATATGGTGATGGTGCACCCCAGGGCAGCAGGCATCTCCGTAGAGCCGCCGGTGTATCTGCTATCCCCGGCAGGCCACCAGGGGCCGCCCGACGGCTTCTTCGCCCGACTAAACCGGGCCGTCCCTATCCCGTTCAAAGAGGCGTGGGCCGGGGAGCTTTGGGAGAGGGGTCTGGCAGGGATCAAAGAGGAAACGCTGACCAGCTATGGCGGCAAGACCTACACCCGCCACGGCGACCTGGTGAGGAAGCTGTCTTCCCAGGGGGACGTGCAGGGTTACGTCCTCCATCGGCAGCCATCGTGGTGGCTGAGGGTGGTGCAGGAAATTCTTCTTCCCAGGGGGTGCGACGATGGCGCTTAAACCAGAAGTGGCTTCCTATCAGGAGGTTTATACCCACCCTGCGCTGCGCTCCCTGGCCCGCAAATACGCCCAGGCTTACGTGGAGCCTGACGATCTGCTGCAAGAGGCGGCAATGGCTGTCTGGGAGGCTCAACAGAAGAACGTAACGAACGAACGTTGGCTATTCAGGGAGGCCAGGTGCGCCATGCACCGCGCCGCCTGTCGGGGTAGTTCGGTGGATCGTACCTGGCCGACTCATCAACGCAAGCGGCACGTCCGCACTCAGAACATCAGCGATCTGTCGCCCCGGCCAGATGGGGATCCCGACGGCTCATCTCCGCTGGAGTGGTTGGGGGGGGACGAGCGTGCCGATCAAATCCCGATGATAGTTGCTCTGCGGGAGATTATCGAACGCATCTATGCCCACCAGGATTACTCCGACACCCAACGAGTCCTTTTGCGAGGGTATCGGGAGGGGCTGTCTATTTCCGAATTGGGCGAAGTACTTGGCAAACGGGAATCCACCGTGTATCTGGCACAACGAGAACTGCGCCAAAAGATTTTGGTCAGGGTTTTGGGGGGAGACAGCCTTCCCTGGCCGGAGTCAGATGCTTCCTATCTAACGGAGCGGGAAAAGCAGGTTCTCGATGGGCTGGCCCAGGGCAAAAGCTATCGTGAGATCGGCCTCTCCCTGGGAATAAGCAAATCGGCGGTTTGCGTTTACACGCGTATCATTCGCAGTAAAGCGACCCTGGCCGAGCTTGGGTGGCCGCCCAGTCTGGGAGAGCAGGTTAAGCGGGTGTGGGGCTGAGTGAGAGCGTCGTCGGCTGAGAGTTAACAGACCCCCACCGGCCACGCTCTGGTTGGCGCTTTTGGCCGGCGTTGGGGATAGTTTCAGCATGGGTTTTTGGCAGCGGAAACCTATAACTGCGTAAGCGGGTGATCGAGTACAGCCTGTACACCCTGCGCCAGTCGTCCAGGCGGTCGTGGCGGCTGGGGCAGGAGAAGCCGGTGAGGGTCATCTTCCTGCATTACGTGGAGAGTATGCAGGAACAGGCGTTGGCCCTGATCGCGGCCAAGCTGCGGGCCGCCAGCTTGATAGATGGCGAGGTAGCGGAAGGGCTGGCGGCCATGAACGCCACCGAGGACTTCACCTCGCAGCTTATGAAGTCAGTGATGGAGGGGGTGCCGGTCGACCTGGGGAGCCTGTTCCGGGAGGCGGTTATCGTGGAGGGAGAGGAAGTAGAGGCGAAACCTATCCCCAGGCCGAAGGTGGACTTCGACCCGGCTAGGATGGTGCAGTTGAGGATGTTTTGAGAGGGTATAAAGTGAAGGCGGACTTCGTCATTGAGGAACAAATCACGATGCTTTCCAGAGTAACTACAAGAGGTTCTCCACCTGAAGATGGATAAACGCTTCTACTCCCCCGGCGTGGGAGGCGGTGAGACGAAGGAGGGAGGCGCTGTAGATGGCGGCGGGAAGAGCGGTGACAGAGTCTGCGTAGGGTCAGGCGTGGGCGTATCCATCGGCCAGGGTGTATCGGTGAGCGTGGGTGATGGTGTATCCGTCGGCAAAGGCGTATCAATAGGCGGGGTCTCCGCTTTGCAGTTCCGCTGCTCGTGTAGATACTGCACCCGCTCCTGGCAGGCAAGTTCACGGGTGACGCGAGACTTGGCTGCCGCCAGCAATTCCCCAAAATCTACCTCCCACGGCCACACCCGCGCCGTTCCGTCCGCACTGGTAGTCACGATCCACCGCCCGTCCGGGCTGTAGGCTGCTGAAAGAACCCCAGACGTGTGCTCTAACTCCATCTTCTGCTGTCCGCTCTGGGCGTCCCACACCTGCGCCGTACCGCCGGCGGTCACGAACCAGCGCCCGTCCGGGCTATACGCTGGAGTACCCCCCGACAACTCCATCTTCCGCTGCCCGTTCCCGGCGTCCCAGACCAGCACTATCCGAGCAGCCCAGCTAGAACTGGTGGTCACGATCCACTGCCCGTCCGGGCTGTAGGCTATCGACTCGACAGCGAAATCGTCCGGGTGCTGCAACACCATCTTCTGCTGCCCGCTCGCGGCCTCCCACACCCGTGCCGTTCCGTCATTACTAGCGGTCACGATCCACTGTCCATCCGGGCTGTAGGCCACCGACCTGACAGATTCCGTGTGCCCCTTCAACACCCTCTTCTGCTGCCCGCTCGCGGCGTCCCACACCCGCGCCGTCCCGTCCCCACTGGCGGTCACGATCCACTGTCCATCCGGGCTGTAGACCGCCAAATGCCCTTGCAACACCATCTTCTGCTGCCCGCTCGCGGCCTCCCACACCCGTGCCGTCTTGTCCCAACTGGCGGTCACGATCCGCCGCCCGTCCGGGCTGTAGGCCGCCGAAATGACAGCGTTTGTGTGCCCCCGCAACACCATCTTCTGCTGCCCGCTCTGGGCGTCCCACACCCGTGCCGTTCCATCATTGCTAGCGGTCACGATCCATCGCCCGTCCGGGCTGTAGGCCGCCGAATTGACAATGTCTGTGTGCGTCAACACCATCTTCTGCTGCCCGCTCTGGGCGTCCCACACCCGCACCGTCCTGTCCTCACTTATTAAGCCACTCCATTCCCCGACATCCTCACCGGTGGTCACGATCCACCGCCCGTCCGGACTGTAGGCTGCCGAAACGATGTGGCCTGTGTGCCCGCGCAGCGTGGCCCGCCAGGGCGAAGTCACTGCCTGGCGCAGGGCGTCCTCGGCCTGCACCGTGCGCTCTGTTTCTACCGCTTCTATGGCCAGCAGCAGGCTAAGCTCCGGGGCTACCTCCAGATGGCTTATGGCAGCAGCGGCCAGCTCGCGAGAGAAAGATATATTACGTTCAGCGATAGCCGTAGATGCCTGTTTAGCCTCTGCGGTTTGTGCGGCTACAGCAACTTGCCTCTGTTCAATCGCCACGTTACGCTGTCCCCAGGCATATAGCGCGGCAAAGCTTATCAAAACGAAAGCCACGGCCACAGCGGTGAAAGTAAGAATCCGGCGTTGCCTCTCGCGGCGGGCACTAGCTTGGATGAAGCGGCGGGCTTCGGCGCTCAGGTCTTCGCCCTTCTTCTCCAGCCAGTCTAAAGCGTAGGTCAACGGCTTGCCCCGCAAAAGCTCCCCGGATTCCTTCCAGCGCGCCAGGTCTACCCGCAAGCCCTTCAGCCATTCCAGAAAAGCCCTGTCCTCCTGCACCCAACCTTTCAGCCGTTCCCAGCCCCTGATCAGAGCCTCATGCGCCACCTCCAATGTCTCCTCGCCGCTGGCCTCCTCCCGCCCGGTGGTGATAAGCCGGGCGTCGGCCAGCATTTTCACCAACTTATGCACGGCCTCGACACGGGCTGGCTCTTCCGGCAGGATCTCCGCCAGCGCTGCCTGACGGCGGACATCCTCGGTCTCCTCCCCAGGAGTTATCAGGTTCAGGAAAATCCGCCTGGCGGACCCTTTTTCTTCTTCACTGAAACGACCATACTCCCTCTCTGCCCGCTGAGCGATAGCCCCACCTACGCCGCCAAATTCCTCATAGGCTTCATGGGTCAAAAGCCCCCCTCGCTGTCCCTCCCAAAGCTCTGTCAGGGCAAATTCCAGGAGCGGCAATGCTCCCGGCTCACCACGCACCTCCTCCAGGATGCGCTCTACCAGGCCCGTCTCAAAACCCATCCCAACACTCTTGGCCGGTTCTTCGATAGCGCGGCGAAGCTCCTCCTCCGTCATCGGCCCAAGGTTGACCACCCGCCTCTCCAGCCGGTCGGCCAGAGGGCGATACCCCAGGCAATGGCTGTAGAAGTCGGCCCGCAGGGTGAGGATAGCAGTAGGCGATCCATCTCGCTTCTCCGTCGCCTCCAGAAGATGGCTCAGGAAAATCTTCCGCTCCGGCTCGCTCTCTTCGTAAGTGAAAAGCTCCTCGAACTGGTCGGCCACCAGCACCAGCCGTTCCATACCCGAATGTTTTTCCAAGACGCGCCCGGCGGCATCGGACAGGCTCACCCGACCTTCTCTGAAATGGATGGCCAGTTCGTCCACTTTTGCCAGGCGCGTTACTTCGTCCATCTCCGGCTCCAACAGGGAAACGAGCGGGACTGCCAGTTGCCTGAGAGGATTCCTGCCCGGCCTGAAAATGGCGAACTCCCAGGGTTCGCTCCCAGCCAGGGCCCCTTGGCGCAAAGCCGGAATCAGGCCAGCCTGCACCACCGAGGACTTGCCGCTCCCCGAAGGCCCCACCACCGCCAGAAAAGGCGTGCGCTCCACTGCCTCCACCAGTCTTTCGGTGAACTCCTCCCGCCCGAAGAAGAACCTGGCGTGCTCCTCGCGGAAGGCCAGCAGCCCACGATAGGGACATACTTTGGGCCTGGCTTCGAAGTCAGCCAGCTCGGCTTGCAGATCAGCGATAACTTTTTCCTCGGCCGCGATCTGGTTGAGCAGGTGGATGGGTCTCTCTCCTACGGCGTAGATAGCGGCCTCCAATTCGAGCCTCCGCAGGTTTGCTTTGTGCTGTTCCAGTCGGGCCTTTATTAACTTGATGGATTCGGGTATCCGCTCCATGCTGCGTGCCTCCGACTTGCAGTTCCAGGCACAGGTCAATGAGCGAGCGTAAGCAGGTTATAGCTTATGTATAACGTGAGGTAAATGTGAATATATTATAATCACCTTTCCCATAGAAGTCAAAGCAGGAGACTCCAGACCGGGCGGGCTTTGTCTACCCAGATGCTTCGTATAGGGTACGCTGTGCCGCTTAGCCAGGAACGCAAGGCTGGCCCATGCTCTTTTGCCGCACTGTGATAAAGGGTGGGTAAGGTCTGCAATGCCATTGTAGGAGTTTACTATAAGATGGCGGTAGTTTCACGGCCATCGAACACGGTCGGAAACCTATAATAATGCGACCGAATGTAAGAACGTGTAAGAATGTTGGTAGTCTTCGACCATCTAAAAGGCCAGAAATAAGCCGTATCTTTAAAGTTTCGGTGCAACTCGGAAGAAACGCTTGACAAAAGCAAGA
>CAZYHC010000132.1:0-7155 GCA_964646625.1 uncultured Anaerolineales bacterium | reverse complement strand
CCGCCTTCTTCTGCGGCGTGGCCCTGGCCAAAGACCCGCTGAGCCTGTTCGAGCCTGTGGAGCTGGCCCGGCTGAAAGCGCGGCTGTTGAAGCGGCGCGAGGAGCGAGCGGCCAGCCAGGAGCAAGAGGCCCACTAAGAGGCTGCCTGAGCGACCAACCTGGGGAGCGGTGGCTGCAATGCCGCCGCTCTCCTTTCGTCGTTGGGGCCTACACCACGAAAGGAGTTGAACGTGCGAAGATACACACTTTTCTTCGATGGCGGCGTCTCAGGCGAGCAGCAATGGGGCTACGGCTCCTACGTCATCGTCGGCCCGGACGGGAAGGTCTTGAACGGCCACGAAGCCCTGACCTTCGGCCCCCACTTCGACAACACCAGGGCCGAGTTCCTGGCCCTGCTCAAAGGAGTGGAGGCCCTGCGCAAGCACCTCCAGCGCCAGAAGATAGACGCTCGTAGCTGCGCCCTGATCATCTACGGCGACAACGAGGCCGTCCTGGGCATGGCAGGCGGCAACGGCCATGCCCAGAGCCTGCGCATCACCGACGTGGCCCGCAAGGTGCGGCGGAAGCTGTCGCGGTTCGGTCAGGTGCAGGTGGAGCGGCTGGAGCGGCAGCAGATCAAGGCCATGTTAGGGCATTAGAAGGGAGGCTGGCTGTGGTAGACCTGAGCGAACTTGAAAAGACGGCGGAGAAGCTGGCCGGTCAGCTCGAAGCCCTGGCCCAACTGGAGGAGGAGGTAGTGGGCAGGGAGGCGACGGCTCTTCAGGGCGTGCTGGTCGTGCTGAGGCCGCTTCTGCCCCACCTGGCCCAGGACCTGGACTGCGGCGAGTCTTCGGGCATCGTCCTGGCCGATCACACGGAGAGGGTGGCGAATGGGCCGCACCCTTATGAGGACGCGGCAGGAGAGTTCCGAGGGCGGCTGCTGGTGCTAGACGCCGCAGGGCGCTTCCTGGAGTTCGAGGCTGGTGGAGAGTGGAGCGCCCCGCCGCTCGAGCCGAAGGAGGCCAGGACATTCACGCTTACAGGTGAGTGGGATGTCGCCGATATGCTGCGCCAGTACAGGCTTCAAGAGGTGCTGGCTTCGCTGAGCCAGGCCGTGTCCAGAACAGGGAGAGAGCTGGCAGAGAAAGAAGAGGAGCTGAGAGAACGACTGGGGCGATGATGTCGCCAGGCCAGTGAGTAAAGAGGCCCCCGCCAAATGAGCGGGGGCTTCTGCTGTGAGGAGACCGTCATGCTATCGAAGATAACGTACAAGGGCTTCGCCGCTGCCTGCCTGGGCTTCGTCCGCGACGACCACGTGGTCTACCTGCACCTCCTGGGCCCCACGGCCACTGTCCGGGCTATCTGGGCGGCGCTCTCCGAAAAGAGGCGCGGCCGCTCCTACGAGGTGAGAATAGACGACCACAGCTACCCCCGCCTGGAGAAAGGAGTGCGCTACCGCACCTTCACCAGCAGAGTCGAAGATCTCCTGGATATGGTGATGGTGCACCCCAGGGCAGCAGGCATCTCCGTAGAGCCGCCGGTGTATCTGCTATCCCCGGCAGGCCACCAGGGGCCGCCCGCTGGCTTCTTCGCCCGCTTAAACCGGGCCGTGCCCATCCCTTTTAAAGCGGAGTGGGCCAGGGAGCTCTGGGAGAGGGGCCTGGCAGGGGTCGAAGAGGAGAGGAAGTATAGCTACAGCGACAGGACCTACACCCACCACGGCGACCTGGTGAGGAAGCTGTCTTCCCAGGGAGACGTGCAGGGTTACGTCCTCCATCGGCAGCCATCGTGGTGGCTGAGGGTGGTGCAGGAAATTCTTCTTCCCAGGGGGTGCGACGATGGCGCTTAAACCAGAAGTGGCTTCCTATCAGGAGGTTTATACCCACCCTGCGCTGCGCTCCCTGGCCCGCAAATACGCCCAGGCTTACGTGGAGCCTGACGATCTGCTGCAAGAGGCGGCAATGGCTGTCTGGGAGGCTCAACAGAAGAACGTAACGAACGAACGTTGGCTATTCAGGGAGGCCAGGTGCGCCATGCACCGCGCCGCCTGTCGGGGTAGTTCGGTGGATCGTACCTGGCCGACTCATCAACGCAAGCGGCACGTCCGCACTCAGAACATCAGCGATCTGTCGCCCCGGCCAGATGGGGATCCCGACGGCTCATCTCCGCTGGAGTGGTTGGGGGGGGACGAGCGTGCCGATCAAATCCCGATGATAGTTGCTCTGCGGGAGATTATCGAACGCATCTATGCCCACCAGGATTACTCCGACACCCAACGAGTCCTTTTGCGAGGGTATCGGGAGGGGCTGTCTATTTCCGAATTGGGCGAAGTACTTGGCAAACGGGAATCCACCGTGTATCTGGCACAACGAGAACTGCGCCAAAAGATTTTGGTCAGGGTTTTGGGGGGAGACAGCCTTCCCTGGCCGGAGTCAGATGCTTCCTATCTAACGGAGCGGGAAAAGCAGGTTCTCGATGGGCTGGCCCAGGGCAAAAGCTATCGTGAGATCGGCCTCTCCCTGGGGATAAGCAAATCGGCGGTTTGCATTTACACGCGTATCATTCGCAGTAAAGCGACCCTGGCCGAGCTGGGATGGCCGTCCAGTCTGGGAGAGCAGGTTAAGCGGGTCTGGGGCTGAGACTTAACAGAAGCGTCTTTCTGGTCCCTGGCTACTGGCTATATGAAGCACCGTCCCAATAGGGAGCGGTGCTTTTTTGCTCGCGGCTGGCGATAGTTTCAGCATGGGTTTTTGGCAGCGGAAACCCATAACTGCGTAAGCGGGTGATCGAGTACAGCCTCCACTTATACTCTGCGCCAGTCGTCCCGGCGGTCGTGGCGGTTGGGGCAGGAGAAGCCGGTGAGGGTCATCTTTCTGCATTACACCGAGAGTATGCAGGAGCAGGCGTTGGCCCTGATCGCGGCCAGGCTGCGGGCGGCCAGCCTGATAGATGGGGAAATAGCGGAGGGGTTGGCGGTCATGAATGCCACCGAGGACTTCACCGCCCAGCTCATGAAGTCAGTGATGGAGGGGGTGCCGGTCGACCTGGAGAGTTTGTTCCGGGAGGCGGTTATCAGGGAGGGAGAGGTAGAGGAAAAGACGAAGCCTATCGTTGTGCCGAAGGTGGAATTTGATCCGGCTGAGGCAGTGCAGCTCAGGATGTTTTGATAAGGTGTAAGTGAGGGAGGAAGAATTTCGCCAAACGACAAAAACGGGCGAGGCTTCTATAACCCCGTCCGTTGGAATTTGGAGCGGTGGGAAGAGCTTTATTGTATGCTGACGTCGTCAATGTAGGCCCAGGTGTTGTACCAGTTGTCGGCCCGGTCCCAGACCTCGAAGTGCAGGGTGATAGTCTGGCCCTTGTAGGCGCTCAGATCGAGCGTTACCTGCTGCCACCCACCATCGTTGGGCGGCCCGTCGCAGCCATAGGCGGTGGCCCAGGTGAGGAGGTCCTCGAAAACAATCGTGCCATCAATCTTAACTTCAAAGGAATCGACGCGCGCTCTTTCTTTCGTCTTGTCGTAGCTATATAGGCGATACCAGAAGGACAGCTTGGGGCTGCCTTCGTCGGGCACGTTGAAAGTCTGCTCCATCCAGGCGCTACCCTGAGGGACGCCACCGTCACATCCGTAGACACTCTTATCCCCACCCAGCAGGGCAGCCTGGCTTCCGCCGTGGGGCATGGCCGTGGAGACGGTGTGGCGCTCCATCCCCCCAAAGCTCCAACACGAGGTCCCCTGCTCGAAATCGCCGTTGCAGAAGGGAGCGTAGCTTTTCATAATGACGGGCAGATGCGCGTTGAAGAGGCTGGTGATGGCTGCTGTGTCTGAGCTTTTGTCGCTGCTATCGTCGTCGTCGGTGTAGCTGGCCCCGATGATGTGGCCGACTTTGGTCTCCAGGGCGCCGTTGCCTGGCGTGCCCGTGGCGCTGTCTGTGGAGGAAAGCCCCATCGTGTTACGAAACTGGCCCGTATCGTCCCCCGTCTCCAGGAGGGCCAGCGTTTCGCTATCTCCCGTGTTGGTATCAGAGATGACCGCCGACACCGCCTGTCGGCCAGCAGGATTGGTGTTCTCGTCGGCATCAATGACCGTCACGTAGATGGGGTCTACGCCGATGACGTAGCCGTTTACCTCTCCCCCGTCGGCGCCGGTGAAAGTGGTCAGGCTGGAGCCGAGGGCCAGCATGGTGGCGGTATCGGAGCTTTTGTCTGCGCTGTCATCGGGGTCGGTGTAGCTGACTTTGATGGTGTCTCCAGCTTGGGTCTCCAGGGTGCCGTTGCCGGGTGCGCCTGTCGCATTCTCGCTGGAGGGCAGGGCCGTCGTGTTGTGGAAGATTCCTGTGTTGTTGCCCATCTCGGTCAGGGCCAGGGTCTCGCTATCGCCTGTGGCGGCGTCCGAGACGGTGACGTTCACGCTCTCCTGGGCCGAGGGGTTCTCGTTCTCGTCGGGGTCGTTGACAGTGACGTAGATGCCGCCGCCGACGTAGTAGCCGCTGACCACTTCCCCGGCCTGGTTGGTGAAGGTGGTTTTGGACTGCACAGGCAGGACGAGCTTAACGACAAAGGCATCGAGGGTACCGCCGCCATGTGTTCCCTGATAGGCATTCGTGGTGGTGGGAAAGTCGGTGGAGGAAGAAGTCTCTCCCGTCACGTAAACGTGGCCGGCTCCATCCACGGCGATGCCATAGCCGATCTCGTCACCGCTCCCTCCCCCCAGGTAAGTGGAATAGAGCAGGTCACTGCCCGTGGCGTTGAACTTGGCGATAAAGGCGTCCCTGCCCCCGCCCAGGCTATCGTCATAGGGGTTGTGGGTGGGGAAGTTAGAGGAATCAGTCAATCCCGTGACGTAAGCGTTGCCATCCTCATCCACGGCGATGTCCCGGCCATTGTCGCCCAGGCTCCCCCCCAGGAAGGTGGAGTAGACCAGGGAGGCCTCACCGCTCTGCATGGCGTCTATCCTGGCGACAAAAACGTCCCCGCTGGCGCAGCCACCGCACGTCCCCTGATAAGCATTCTCGGTGGTGGGGAAATTGGTGGAAAAGGCATGGCCCGTGACGTAAGCATTGCCGTCCCCATCCAGAGCGATGCCTCGACCTGCGTCATCAACGCTACCCCCCAGATAGGTGGAGTAAAGCAAGAGGCTGCCGACGTCGGTGATGTAGAGTTTGGTGACAAAGGCGTCATAGCCACCGCCATGCCCCTGATAGGCATTCTGGGTGGGGAAGTTGGGGGAGATAGTCTGTCCCGTCACGTAAGCGTGGCCGGCCCCATCCGCAGCGATTTCCATGCCACTATCACCATTGCTCCCCCCAAGATAGGTGGAGTAGATGAGGGAGGTGGCGCCACTTTGCATAGTATCTATCCTGGTGACAAAGGCGTCTTCGCTTCCACCCAGGCTGTTATCATAGTAGTTCTGGGTAGGGAAGTTGTTAGAGTGAGTCTCTCCTGTCACGTAAGCGTGGCCATTCCCATCCACGGCGATGCCCTTGCCTATGTCATCACTGCTCCCCCCCAGGTAAGTGGAGTAGAGTAGGCCATTGCCAGAGGCGTTGAGTTTGGTGACAAGGGCATCAAAGGTACCGCCGCCATGTGTCCCCTGATAGGCGTTCTCGGTGGGAAAGTTGGTGGATTGAGTTCCTCCTATCACGTAGGCATTGCCTGCCCCATCTACGGCGATACCAATACCGCTATCATCACCATCCCCCCCCAGGTGGGTGGAGTAGACCAGGGAGGCAGCGCCACTTTGTGTGAGGTCTATCTTGGTGACAAAAACGTCCTCGCCAGGCTGGTTTCCCTGATAAGCACTCTGGGTGGGGAAGTTGGTGGAATTAGTATGTCCCGTCACGTAAGCATTGCCGGCCCCGTCCACGGCAATGTCGTTGCCATGGTCATCACCGTTTCCCCCCAGGTAGGTGGAATAGAGCAGGGTGGGGTCAATGATGAGGAGGTAGCGAGGGTCGTAGCTGCCCCGCACTGCAAAGCCATAGGTGCGCACCCCGTGCAGCACAAACTCCGCCTCTATCTCCACCCGCCGCCCGCCGATCTCCTGGTAGGCGTAGGGCCTGGTGTCCTTCAACTCCTGCCCCCCGGCCAGGATGAGCAGGTTGCCCGCTTCGTCCAGACGCAGGCCAGCCGCGCCCCCGCAGGCCAGCCGGATTTGGGAAACGTCCGCGCCGGGCTGCACCACGAAGGTGTACTTGAGCGCCCCGTTTTGCCCGCCGTAGCGCAGGTCGATGTCGGGGTAGAGCTCATGATAGACCACCTGGCCGTAGGTGGGGATGTCCGTCCGCCACTTTTCGGGGTCGTTCCCGATAAAGTAGTTGACTTTGGCCGCCCTCTTCCCCACGCCGACCGGTGGGGTAGCTTCGGCCCTCACGAAGCGCATCCGCAGCACGGTTTCGTCCAGGGCCATGACCACCTCTTCGGCAGTGAAGTAGATGCTATGCCCCCCGCCCTGGGCGTAGTAGCCGACACTCTCATCTACCTGTCCCTGGTTGGCGACGAAGTACAGGGGCAGGTTCAGGTAAGCATCCATGGCCCGCTGCTTGAGTTCCTGGCTGGTGAGATTGTCGCCAGCGGGTGGGGCATGGGCGGCCTCCATCGGCGGGGCAAAACCGACCCACGGAGTCAGCAAGGCTATCGACAGTAAGACTATCAAATACTTTTGCATTTTAACTCCTCCCTTTGTGTAATATACTGAAGAGAGTGGTTAGAAGAACCACTCTCTTCCTGTCCACAGGAAAAGAGCGGCATTTTTGTTTTTGTCAAGCGAAAATAGGACCATTTGATCACCGAAAACAGGACCACTTTGGACATCTCGCTTGAATCTTGATCACCGAAAACAGGACCATTTGATCTTTGAAAACGAGGCCGCTGCGTTGTCGCTTTGTTGTCGGAATCGAGGCTGCTCCTTCGCAGGAGATCGCCTCCCTCAGAACCTGGCCCTCTCTAATATTATACCACACAAAGGTTATAACCGGGTAAAGCTCAGGTTAAGATTTGGTTAAAAATTTCAGGTCTCACACCGGCTGGGATGGTGCAGCTATGGATGTTTTGAAGGAGGGTAAACGTAGTGCATAAGTATGTAGGAATCCTGCCATGCGCTACGTTTTTATTTTGCCCCTCCGCACCGGAGAACTGCGATAGTTTCAGAACGGGTTTGCACGGTCGGAAACCTAT
>CAZYHC010000131.1:0-7727 GCA_964646625.1 uncultured Anaerolineales bacterium | reverse complement strand
CCTTCACCAGCAGAGTCGAAGATCTCCTGGATATGGTGATGGTGCACCCCAGGGCGGCAGGCATCTCCGTAGAGCCGCCGGTGTATCTGCTGTCCCCGGCAGGCCACCAGGGGCCGCCCGCTGGCTTCTTCGCCCGACTCAACCGGGCTGTCCCTATCCCTTTCAAAGCAGCGTGGGCCGGGGAGCTCTGGGAGAGGGGTCTGGCAGGGGTCGAGGAGGAGAGGCAGTATAGCTATAGCGACAGAACTTACACCCACCATAGCGACCTGGTGCGGAAGCTGAGCAGCCAGGGGGACGTGCAGGGTTACGTCCTCCATCGGCAGCCCTCGTGGTGGCTGAGGGTGGTGCAGGAGATCGTCAGAGGGGAGTAGACAGCCCGATAAGTCCCTGGGGGCGATGGTGATGTACTGGTACACGGCCATCGCCTGCCCGACCAAAAACACTGCGGCGCGAAAGGGAGGCCGGTCGGGGTCGAGCGCCGAGAGAGGAGCATTTGATGAGAGCAAAAATTGAGTTCATCGTCGCGTTCAGAGCCGAGGGGCCGCTGGACGATGGCCTGCTGCCCACTTTCGCCTGCCACAGCTTCGCTGAAGCTGACGAGATGCTGCGCAAGTGGGGCGAGTCCTCTGACCGCACCGGACGGACCTACGACAAGATCGACTTCTGGGTCAAGTGGCAGGGCTTCGAGGTCTACCAGGGCCGCTACGACCTCTTGAACCCGAAGCGTGAGCCGCCAGACCTGGCCCAACACGTCAAAGACTGGCTCAGCTTCCAGGCCGGGCGGTGGCAGTCGTGGATGTCCGGCGAGGAGTATCGGGACTTCATGGCCGGGCAGGAGCCAGACTTCGTGGCCGAGTGCGAGCGATACCTGGACGGCTGTTCGTTCGGGGAGGCAGCAGCGTGATAGCCAGAGTGGTTTTCGAGTTTCCGCCCCACCACGAAGGTTGGGCCTGGGAAGCTGGCGAGGTCGTGGACAATAACCAGGTGGAGGTAATGGTTGCCGACGTTGTCGAAGAATGGCTCGATCTGCCGGAGGGAACGTGGGTGGAGCTGGGGCGTACTTTTCCCGAAGATGCCGATGAAGTGGGGCTGGACGTCCATGCTATGCTCATCCTGGAGATCGGCCTGGTGGTCGAGCAGTGGAAGGTCGTCGCCGTCGCTTTGCTCAGGTGATACTATCTCCAGAAATGATACGAGGAGGTAAACGGAAATGGCGTATGAGATCAAGTTGATGGACAGTTTTTCTTTCGTCCAGAATGCCCTTGAATCGGGCCAGGTGAGAGAGGTGCTCGAGGACCACGAACACTGGTGGCTGCTCGAGCAGGACCTGGAGGACGGATTGTTCTGTTTCCAGTGGGATTGGGTCACTATGGACACCCTGGAGAACGTCCTGAAGATGCTGGTCGAGGCCGGCTGTCTGGAGGATGGCGAGTCGCTGGCTATCAGCGAGGACAGCCAGTACTGGTTCTACGTCGTCGAGGACGGCAGGCTGCTCGTGGCGGATGCTCTATCGGGCCAGCGGCGAGAGTTCGACCTTGCTGTGGAGTGGAAGCGGGAGGACCACGATGGCACGGCTGGCTAGCATCGCCAAGGCGGGGTATTATCCCACCCCGCCCGCAGTAGTGGAGATGGTCCAGACCCTGGCTCGGGCCCCGGAGGGTGGAGCTATTCTCGACCCTTGTTGTGGCGCAGGCAGAGCTGTGGCCGCCCTGGGAAGAGCCTGGGGGCTGAAGACTTACGGGGTGGAGATCGAGGGAGAGCGGGCCGCCGAAGCAAAGGCAACCCTGGACGTGGCCCTGCACGGCCCGGCTGAGTTCCTGGAGGTAGAGGGACAGTTCGGGGCCTGCCTATTCAACCCACCCTACGACGTGGACGTAGACGGCGGCGGCCGGCTGGAGACCAGCTTCCTGGAGCTGGCCACCCCCTGGCTGACGCCGGGCGGCCTGCTCATCGGGATCGTTCCCGAAAGCACTCTCCGCTGCTGGGGCTTTGCGGGCAGCCTGGTGGCAGGGTATTGCGACCTCCAGGTCTACCGCTTCCCACCGGGTGAGTACGAACGCTTCCACCAGGTGCTCTTTCTGGCCGTGAGAAGAGAGGAGGAGGCCCGGTACACCTATGAGGCCACCAACTCCCTGGTCGAGACCGAGGAGTTCCCGGTGCTGGAGCCTTACGTCACTGCTCCATACGTCATCCCTTACGCCCATCCCGCCCGCTTCGAGTTGTCCATGCCCGACGTGGGCCAGGCCATAGAAGCGGCTCAGGTAGAAGGTGTCCTGGCGGGCGAAACCTGGCAGGCGTTCGTCGCTCCCCAGGAGGGGGTGGGGCACTTTCAGCCGCTCATGCCCCTGCGGGCCGGGCACACGGCCCTGCTCATGGCCGCCGGCTTCCTGGACGGGGTGGAGGTGCCGGGCGAAAGCGGCGACCTGCTCCTCAAGGGCTGCACCGTGAAGTACACCGAGACCAGCGAGGAGACGGAGGGCGAGGCCAGGAAAACCATCGAACCCGAGCGCCTGGCGACGGCCATCAACGCCCTGAACCTGGAGACGGGAGAGCTGGAGACCTACGGCTCTCGCCAGAAGGAGGAGTACCAGGCGTTCCTCGACCGCCACGTGGAGGCGCTGTCGGCCTTGATGCAGGAGCAGTACCCGCCGCTGTACGACTTCGAGCACAGGCGGTTTGGCCCTTACCTGGGCCGGGTGCGCTCTCCGCAGCCTCTCCCTGGCCGCCAGGCCAACGGCCTGTTGCCGGCCCAGGCTCACGTGGCGGCGGCGTTGGCCGAGGGCTGGAGGCGTTACAAGACCCTCATCATAGTGGGCGAGATGGGATGTGGAAAAACTCTCACCTCCATAGCAGCGGCCTACCTGCGCCACGCCCAGGCGGTGGAGAGGAACGAGGCCGTCAACAAGAAGGTGGTGGTGATGTGTCCCGGCCACCTGGTGCGGAAGTGGAGGCGGGAGGTCAAGGCTGCCCTGCGGGAGGTGGGCGGGTGGGCGGAGATCGTAGCCACGCCCTCGGAGGTGGACCAGGCGATGGAGAGGCCGGGGTTGGGCTTCCTGGTCATCTCCAAGGAGAAGGCCAAGCTGCGGCCAGGGTGGGCGCATCGGCTGCGGGTGCGGCAGCGGAAGATCACCTGGCAGGAGACCAGGCGGGTGGGATATTACGAGCGCTATCGCTACGACGGTGGTGAGTACCAGACGGTGCGGCGTGAGGCCATCGTGAGCGTCTGCGAGTGCCCGGACTGCGGCTATCAATTCGAGGGCGAAGGTGGGAGGCCGCTCTCCCTCGATGATCTGGGCCGGCGGAAGAGGCGCTGTCCAGAATGCCATGCGGCGCTCTTCACCGACGGGGAGGCCGGAGGCGACTATCGGCGTCTGGGCCAGGGCCACCAGACGGCAGAGGGCAGGGGCAAGAAGCTGGCCGTGGGCTATCGCCGCTGGCCGCTGGCCAAGTATCTGAACCGCCGCTATGCCGGGAAGTTTGACCTCATCCTAGACGAAGTGCATCAAGTAAAGGGAGCCGACACCGATCAAGGTTACGCCGCCCAGGACCTGCTCTCCGCCTGCCGCAAGGCGGTGGTCATGACGGGTACGATCTATGGCGGGCGGGCGAGTTCGATCTTCCACCTGCTGTACCGGGCCTTGCCTGAGTTTCGCCTGGCCTACAGCTACGACGACGTGGAGCGGTTCATCGATCACTACGGGCTGCGGCAGGAGGTGCGCAAGGAGAAGCGGCAGGAGCGGTATCACTCTCGTGGCGGCTATTGGAGGGAAAGCGTCAGACGCAAGGAGATACCGGGCGCGGCTCCTGGCATGGTGTCCCACCTGCTGCCCTACGCCGCCTTCCTGCGCCTCTCCGACCTGGGGGTGGACCTGCCAGACTACGCCGAGGAGCGCCTGGCGGTGGAGATGGACCAGGCGTTGAAAGAAGAGCACAAGCAGATAGACAAGCTGAAAGACCTGGGCCTGGCGGCCATGCACCAGGGGGATATGAGCCTGCTGTCGTCTTACCTCCAGTGCGCCCTGGGCTGGCCGGACTGCCCGGACAAAGAAGAGGTTTACGAAAACGAGCACGACCAGGTGAGCATCGGCCCGCTGCCTTCCCCCAAAGGCGGCTGGGCGAAGGACAAGGCTTTGGTGGAATTGGTGCGCCACGAGCAGGTGAGGGGGCGGCGGGTGTTGGTGTACTTCTCCCAGGTCAGGAAGCGCGACCCGATGCCCAGGGTGGCGAAGCTCTTGGAGGCCTTCGGCTACCGGGTGGCCATACTGCGGCAGTCGGTGGCCCCGGCCAAAAGGGAAGAGTGGCTGCGCAGGGCGGTGAAAGATGGCTGCGATGTGCTGTTTTGCAACCCTGGTCTGGTGGCGACGGGCCTGGACCTGGTGGACTTTCCGACCATCGTGTACTACGGCATCGAGTACAGCCTCTACACGCTGCGCCAGTCGTCCCGGCGGTCGTGGCGGTTGGGGCAGGAGAAGCCGGTGAGGGTCATCTTTCTGCACTACACCGAGAGCATGCAGGAGCAGGCTTTGGCCCTGATCGCGGCCAAGCTGCGGGCGGCCAGCCTGATAGATGGGGAAATAGCAGAGGGGCTGGCGGCCATGAACGCCGCCGAGGACTTCACCTCGCAGCTCATGAGGTCGGTGATGGAGGGCCTTCCAGTTGACCTGGGAAGCCTGTTCCGGGAGGCGGTTATCGCGGAAGAAGAGACAGAAGCGAAGGAAAAGGTGGAGCCTATCTCTTTGCCGAAAGTGGAATTTGATCCGGCTGAGGCAGTGCAACTGAGAATGTTTTGAGAAAGTGTAAGCGAGGGAGGAAAAATTTCGCCAAACGACAAAAATGGGCGAGGCTTCTATAGTCTCGCCCGTTGGAATTTGGAGCGGCAAGAGAAGCTCTATTGCACACTGACGTCGTCGACGTAGGCCCAGGTGTTGTACCAGTTGTCAGCCCGGTTCCAGACCTCGAAATGGAGGGTAATAGTCTGGCCCTTGTAGGCGCTCAGATCGAGCGTTACCTGCTGCCACCCACCGTCGTTGGGTGGCCCGTCGCAGCCGTAGGAGGTGGCCCAGGTGAGGATGTCCTCGAAAACGGTCGTGTCCTCAATCTTAATTTCAGCGGAAGGGAGCGTAGCTTTTCATAATGGCGGGCAGGTAGACTGCTTCAGGCAACTCCGCGAGCCTGGCGACAAAGGCATCAGACCAACCACCGCCATACGTCCCCTGAAAGGGGTTCTGGGTGGGAAAGTCGGTGGAATAAGCATAGCCCGTCACGTAAGCGTGGCCGGCCCCATCCACGGCGATGCCAAAGCCACGGTCATAACCGCTTCCCCCCAGGTAAGTGGAGTAGATGAGGGCGCTGCCGGCGGTGTTAAATTTGGTGACAAAGACATCAAAGGCGTGATTGAGACAACTACTGCACGTCCCTTGATAGGGGTTCTGGGTGGGAAAGTCGGTGGACAAAGTGCCGCCCGTCACGTAAGCGTTGCCGGTCCCGTCCACGGCGATGCCATAGCCTTCGTCCCACTCGCTCCCCCCCAGGTAGGTGGAGTAGACGAGGGAGGCGGCGCCACTTTGCGTGGTGTCTATCTTGGTGACAAAGGCATCAACGCTACTACCGCCCAGGCTATCATGATAAGTGTTCTGGGTAGGGAAGTCGGTGGACCCAGTGCTGCCCGTCACGTAAGCGTTGCCGGCCCCGTCCAGGGCGATGCCAGAGCCATAATCACTACCGCTCCCCCCCAGGTAGGTGGAGTAGACGAGGGAGGCGGCGCCGCTTTGCGTGGTGTCTATCTTGGTGACAAAGGCATCGAAGTAAGTAGGACAACCACCACATGTCCCCTGATAGGGGTTCTGGGTGGGGAAGTCGGTGGACCGAGTGTTGCCCGCCACATAAGCGTTGCCGGCCCCGTCCAGGGCGATGCCATAGCCTTCGTCCCACTCGCTCCCCCCCAGGTAGGTGGAGTAGACCAGGGAGGCATGGCCGCTTTGTGTGGTGTCTATCTTGGCGACAAAGGCATCATAAATACCGCCATGCGTCCCCTGATAGGGCTTCTGGGTAGGGAAGTCGGTGGACCTAGTGCTGCCCGTCACGTAAGCGTTGCCGAAGCCATCCACGGCGATGTCATAGCTATAGTCATAACCGCTCCCCACCAGGTAAGTGGAGTAGAGCAGAGCGTTCCCGGCGGCGTTGAGTTTGGCGACAAAGGCATCAGTGCCGGCCGCCTGGTTGGACTGATAGGCGTTCTTGGTGGGGAAGTTGGTGGATAAGGTATCTCCCGTCACGTAAGCGTGGCCGGACTCGTCCACAGTGATGCTATTGCCTTCATCCATATTGCTCCCCCCCAGGTAGGTGGAGTAGAGCAGGGAGGCGGCGCCACTTTGCGCGGGGTCTATCTTGGTGACAAAGGCATCAGCGTCCCCCTGGTCTCCCTGATAGGCATTCTTGGTGGGGAAGTCGGTGGAAGAAGTCCGTCCCGTTACGTAAACGTTGCCCGCCCCATCCACGGCGATGCTCTTGCCTTCGTCAAAGCCGCTCCCCCCCAGGTAAGTGGAGTAAAGCAAAGTGATCAGGACAGGGTCAATGACCAGGGGGTGGCGAGGATCGTAAGCGCTCTGCACCGCAAAGCCATAGGTGCGTACCCCATGCAGCACAAACTCCGTCTCCACTTCCACCCGCCGCCCGCCAATCTCCTGGTAGGCGTAGGGCCTGGCGTCCTTCAACTCCCTCCCGCCGGCCAGGATGAGCAAATTGCCCGCTTCGTCCAGACGCAAGCCAGCCGCGCCCCCGTAGGCCAGCCGGATTTGCGAAACGTCCGCCCCAGGCTGCACCACGAAGGTGTACTTGAGCGCCCCTGCCTGCCCGCCGTAGCGCAGGTCAACGCCGGGGTAGAGGTTGTGGTAGACCACCTGGCCGTAGGTGGGGACGTCCGTCTGCCACTGCGCCGGGTCGCTGCCGATGAAGTAGTTGACTTTGGCCGCCGCCTGCTCCGCGCCGACCGGTGAGGTGGCGTTGGCTCCCACGAAGCGCATCCGCAGGGTGGTCTCCTCCAGGGCCATGACCACCTCCTCGGCGGTGAAGTAGAGGCTGTGCCCGCCGCCCTGGGCGTAGTAGCCGACACTCTCATCTACCTGTCCCTGGTTGGCGACGAAGTACAGGGGCATGTTCAGGTAAACGTCCATGGCCCGTTGCTTGAGCGCTTCGCTGGTGGAATCACTGCTGACGGGCGGGGACTGGGCCGCTTCCATCGGCGGGGCGGAACCGACCCACGGAGTCAGCAGAACTATCGACAGTAAGGCTATCAAATACTTTTTCATTTTTGACCTCCTCACAAAATGATATGGAGAGGGTGGTAAAAAAAAACCGTCCTCTCCCTGTTCCAGGAAAAGAACGGCATTGTATTGAGACAACGTTGCAACTGCCGCTGCGTTGTCGTTTTGTTGTCGGCATCGAGGCTGCTCTTTCGCAGGAGATCGCCTCCCTCAGAACCTGGTCCTCTCTAATATTATACCACACAAAGGTTATAACCGGGTAAAGCTCAGGTTAAGATTTGGTTAAAAATTTCAGGTCTCACAACAGTCACACGCGAGCCTCTCTGTCCAGGCGGTCGTGGTGGTTGGGGCAAGACAGCACCCAAACGTAGCGCATAAGTATGTAGGAATCCTGCCATGCGCTACGTTTTTATTTTGGGGGGGGGGGGGGGGGGGGGGGGGGGGGGGGGGGGGGGGGGGGGGGGG
>CAZYHC010000130.1:1393-7818 GCA_964646625.1 uncultured Anaerolineales bacterium | reverse complement strand
ACCTGGACCATACGTGCATCGGGGGCCACCGGCCAGAGTGCTTCGTGCCAGAGAAGGTGTGGTACGGATGCGTGTTGAACCCACGGCCTGATGGTAGCGCAGACTTTCGATGCAACCTTCACGAGGATCAGCTCATTTTGGTGGAAGCAGGGGGGAACTAAAATGACAGTAGAATTGGTTCAGGCGTTGTGCGACTTGCGGGAAACGCTTCAGGACGTGGTGGCGCAGGCCGAAGAAGTGCAGGCCCTGGCCAGGGAGCAGGAGCCGGACAGCGATATTCAGTTGCTCATCGCCCAGATGGATGCCTACACCATCCCTGGACTCCAGAATTGGGTTGACGGCCGATACCAGGCCGGCAGTATCCAAAGTCTGCTGAATATGTTGACCGGCAGCGACATTGAGGAATTAGTGGAGCAGGCTACTTGAGCCTGCTCCCGTGACCGAGGCAAGGCCACCAAACCGTCACACAATGAGGGACTCGGCCCGACGGTGTGGGTGAGCAGAAAAGAACGAACGGAGGAGGATACTGATGAACGAACGTACTGACTTGAGCTTGAAACAGCAGAAGGTGCAGCAGGCCCGCGATGCTTTCCTGGCCGGGAAGGCTCGCCTGGCTACAGGCGGCATCTCCATCGACGAGCTTCACCACCTGGCCCGCGCCTACGCCGAGGCCATGGCCGAGTACCACAAGCTCCGCTGGCCGGACAGGCGGTTCAGAAAACCCTCGCCAGGATATCTCATCCGGGCTCTGTGAGTAAACGGGGCGGCGCTGCTTGCCGCCCCGACTGGCAGCGGGGTACACAAGCTCAATTGCCAAACGTGGTGATTGAGCAACAAACCGACAAAGGAGAGTGCGACGTGAAAGCTTATCAGGTTAGATCGGGCGATGATACTTTCGGCCCGTACATCTGGCAGGGACAGGCGAGAAGCCACGTCAACCACCTGGAAGAGCTGAACGAGAAATGGCCCGAACACGCAGAGCCAGCAGGCATCGAAGAGGTTGAGGTCGAAAGGCTGTCCAGCCAGGAAGTGGACGTCATCGGCAGCGTGGTGGGATACCAATTCAGCCGCACGACCAATGGTCACCGTGTGGTGAGACGGGCCGTCCGTAACCTGCGTTGGGTACGTGACCACGCAGAAGCCGAAGGGGAGATCATCTTCTACGGACGCAGGGTGTTGGTGCGACAGACTGAGTACTTCATGCCCTGGCGCACCGTTAAGCTTCTGCCGGACGAGGAAGAAGCAGGGGAGCGTGAGCTGCCCGACACCGTTATGTTTCCAGCGGGCGCCATCGCCACCTGCAACCGCAGCCACGATGATAACAAGCATCCGCTTCCGAGGGCTATGGAAGGGGTGCGTGAGAACCGCAACGCCTACCGGCTCAGGGAGATGTGTATTCTGGGCTGTGGACATCTGGATGGTCATTGGGTGTTTTTGAGCGACAACCCCAACGTAAGCTTGGAGGTGGAGGAGGGAGATCGTGCCTAAAGAGCCGAAAACAATTGCCTACAACGTGGCCTTGAATAGCCAGAGCCTTGAGGCCCTGGAGGGCTTGATGGAGCATTATCAGGCCTCGCAAGCCTGGACGGTTAGCTGGGCAGTGCGGTGTCTCCAGGCGGCGCTGGAAGAGCAGGATGCTATCCCTGAAGCGCCAAAAGGCAGGAACGTGAGAGGCATTACTGTCCGGCTGTCCCAGGGCATAGTCGATCTGATTCGCGCCTTAGCCGAGGAAACGCCTTTGAGGAAGCAGGCCAGGGCAGTAAAGGCCGCGCTCGTTTGGACGTGGCAGAAGGTTTTGGAAAAGCACGGAGTTCCTACGCCGTGATAGAGTTCAATCAGGCTCAGAGGTGGAGATGAAAAGAAACGGAGCCTGTCTCCGAGGCCGCAGGTGGACTTCGACCCGGCTGAGGTGGTGCGGCTACGAATGTTTTGAGAGGGAGTTGGAGCGTTTTTCAGAAGCTTTTGTGCTTAACAACTCCCACTCACGTTTCCCAGAGTTTCTGGATCTCCCGCATGGCCCAGGTGGTCAGGCGGCGGTAGTACCTGTTGGGAGGGACTATCACGGCCAGGATCAGTTCCTCTCCGTCAACGATCAGATAACGACAGACCAACCGCATCCGGTCGCGGTCGAAAATAGTGACCTCATCCATCTCGGCCATGCCCAACTGCTCTCGCGCTTCCTTGCTCACACTCTGGAGTAGGGCCACCATAGCCGCTGCGGTGTCAGTGTCGTATATGGAAGACACAGTGGCAATGGGCAGACCGTCTTTACCGGCCAGGACTGCCGCTCGAAAGTGCCCCTGATCGTTCATCTTTTGCAACACTTCCTCGAAAGGCGTCGGCTCGAACGGTGCTGCTTCGTACTGGTTGTCATTCATGATAAATCCATCTCCTTACCTGATAATCATGGCTATTCCCAATCACCGAAGGCGCTCTCCATTTCGGCGGCCAGAGCGTCGCCGAAGTCGGCATCAATAGCCTCGCCGGGTTGGGCCTGTAGCGTCTCGAACTCTTCAGCCAGAGGGAGCAACTGCTGGATCGCCTGCCTGGTATAAAGACGCACCAGGCCAATCTGCACGGTCGTGTTGAAGACCACAACCAACAAGAAGCTGTCCCCCACTTTAGCGAGATGGAGGTTTTGTCGTTCCCCCTCGTGGAAGAGGAGTTTGAAGCGCTCCCCCTCACCGAGCATCCTGGCTATTTCTGCTGTGGCCGCCATGCTGCCGGCTATCAGGGCAGAGAAGATATCTGTGTCCACATGGTTTATACTCCCCTGCTGGCCGATCAATTGGCCGCTAATGTCGGCCAGCAGGATGCAAGCGGCCTGGGTCTTGCCCTGCAACTGGTTCAGGACACGGTCAATCTCATCCATCAGGTCGGCTGGCAAAACGAGACCTTTCATCATCTCATTCCTTTATCCGGCAGGTGTCGTCAAATTCGGGCCGCAAAGCTGTATCAGTTCTGGGATTGATGGGGAAGGCATGGGCAGGGATCTGGCCCAGGTCAGGCAAGCGCTCGGCTTCGAAACAGAAGCCCTGCTCCGCGGGGAGAGCCTCGGTGGTCACGGACCGACCAAAGGCCTTGCGCAGAAAGAGGTAGCGTGAGGAAAAGAAGAGGGCCCCCAGCCGCTCTTCATAATGCAGACAGAGGGGCATGAGATTCTTCAAAACCAGCAATTTAGTTGGTTGCCGCAAATCAACGGAAAGGGTGGCGAAGAGGCCGTCGAGAAGGTTGATTCGCTTCCTGACCAGGAGACAATAAGTGCCGTTGTAGTTGAGAGGATTGATGCTATCCAGAAGCCGGAAGATGATTTCGCTATCCACTTCCCCGCTGCGGGGCAACTCGTATCGGGCAAAGAGGAAATCGTCGTTGCGGATAAAACCGTTGTGAATGCCAATAGTTTGGCCTACCACGATAGGGTGATTGTTGACGTTATACTGGCTGCTACCTTTGGTTGGCATCCGAGCATGGCCCAGCAGACAGACTGTTTCTCGATCTATCTGGCTCATCAGGTGCTGATATTCATCCATCCGCACCAATTCTGAAGCCGGCCAGGGGCCTTTGAGGAGGCGATAGCTGCCATCAAGCTGAATCAGAGCCACGCCGGAGGCATTCCGCCCCCTTTCCTCGTTGAACACCAGATTTCTGGTGAAAATCTCTCTTAGCTCCTGCCAGTCAGCCGCTGAGTGTTGGGCCGGGTAAAGCAGAAGACCGGCTAATCCACACATTGTTTAATCAATTCTCCCTTCTTTACAGATTTTTCCCTTAACGGAGGAAAATCAGCGTGCCCAATTCAGCATCCCACTGCAACCCTCGCCAGGCGTCAAGTGCGTCTAAGCGCCGCTCCAATTCCTGCGGGGTGAGAAACAGCTCCCGCGCCGCGGCCCACTTCCAAGCCTCCAGAGCAGGATACCCCACCATTTCGGCCAACTCGATATGACGGATGAGGCGCTTGTCAGTCTTGTCCCAGCTTCCGGCCTGGATGGTCGCCCGTTCGGCCAGCATGTCCTCGATCTCATCCCAATCACGTCCACTGGCCCGCAACAACGATATCGGGGTCTCGGCCAGCAGAGAGAGCACCTCGAAGCTGGGATTGTTCTCGAAGCGAGCGAAGACGGGCTTGATCAGTTCCAGCAACTCCCGGCCGCCCACCCGTAGCTCCTCGATGATTTCTGGGGTGACCTGGCTGGTATCGCTGGTGGCCAGATTGCCATCGTTGTTGCTGAGCATATCCAGAAGCTCCACTTTGCGCCGCCACTCCCGTATCCGTCCGACGTGGATAACCCCGTGCTGGCTCATTTCTACTGCTTTGAGCAGCATAGCCAGGAATAGAAAGGCCTTGGCCACAATAGAGGTCGGCGATAAGTCGGCGTCGGGGAATCGCTTCTCGTAATGAAAGTCCTTGATGGAGCCATCCTCGTTGAAGACGACGTGTTCCAGGTTGAAAAAGTTGTTGTGTTCAGGCACCATCCGACTGTCACGCAGGTGCTGCTGAATCTGGGCCATACTCATCGAACCCGGCGTCAGCTTGACCATTTCCAGGTGGCTGGTATAGTTGCGGCGGCGACAAAGGGCTTCCATCCGCTCCCCGGCGCTGGCCATGAATTTTAGCTCCGGGGCGTAGCGGCGGGTCAGGTTCCACACGTTGGCCAGGATGATCTCCGGCACCGGCTCCGACAGGCCGACGGTCAGCACGTGGTAGTGCAGGCCGCAGGTGGGGCGGGCGCGTATTCCCGGCGGCAGCAGGGCGAAGATGTCCCGGTATTGCTGGAGCAGAGCCGAATAGTAGGGCTGCCGCCCGATGATCTGGATCTCGATGCCACAGTGCTCGCTGACCACGTCCAGCACACCGTATTTGCCCAGGTGGCCCAGATCTTTGGATGGTTGCAGGGCCTCGACCAGGGAGGGTATGAAGTCTTTCTTCCGAATCCCCTTGGGCATGGCAAATTCGACCTCGGCGCCGATCTTCACCGTGCGGTAGAACAGGTCTTTCCAATACATCGCGGCCTCGTGGCTGAGGGTGTCGTCGCGGCGAAAGAGGATCGGTTCTTTCATTTCATTTGCTCCGATGATGTATCTTTAACGGTTGATTTTGTCAGGTGGGGCAAGCGGTCAACGGATTTGGAACGGATTTAACGAATTGCACCGCTTCACATCTGTTAAATCCGTTTTCTTAATCCGTTGACAGTTCGCCATAGGCACCCGACTTGACAAAGCCGATACAATGTGATAATCTGAATACTGATCAGTCTCACCCAATGTATCCCGGAGGAGTCGGAAATTTATGAAGAAGCAGACGGAATACTGGGTCGAGAGCGCCATCTACGATCTGGAAACGGCTGAGGCCATGTTCCAAACGGCCCGATACGTCTACGTCATCTTCATGTGCCACCTGTGTCTTGAGAAGTTGCTCAAGGGTTGTGTGGTCGAATTCGCTGACCGCTTCCCGCCCAAAATCCACAACCTGGTGCGTCTGGCCGAAATCGCCGGCCTCGAGTTTCCCGCACCGATGTATACATTCGTGACCGAGCTGGCTGATAAAAGCATCGTGACCCGCTATCCTGACGACCTGGGGGTATACACCTGCGAAAGGGCGCAGGCGTGCCTGGAAAGTACCCGGGAGGTCTTCGTATGGTTAAAACAAAAGCTGAAGTGAGACAACTGATAGAAGAGTATGCCGAAGCTCTCTCCTCAATCATCACGGTAGATAAGATTATATTGTATGGTTCCTACGCCGACGGCCACCCTACTGAGTGGAGCGATATAGACATCGCCGTCATTTCCCGCGACTTCGAGGGGAAAAACAGGCTTGATATACAGGGAATGTTAGCCAAAAGGCACGTCGGCTGTAGCTCATATCTGGAGCCCATCGGTTACAGCCTGGAAGAATACGAGAACGCCCATCACCTCACTTTCCTGGGCGAGATCAAGCGCACCGGCCTTGTCATCTACGAAGCCGAAAAGCAGAGCACCGGCTAACCTGTGTCCTGGTCTTAAATATCCATCTGTCGCCTGAGGTCTTGCAGATGGTTCTCGAAAGCCTCCCGGTAGGCATCGAACAGCTCCTCCTTGAACTTTCTATAATCTTCTTCCCCGATAAAAGCGGGAAATTTCGTCTCGCTTGCCTGGAGAGCAGCCTCATCACGCCCTAACCCGGCCTCAAGTCCCAGGCGGTACAAAACCCGAGCCATCGTCTTGATGTCCCCTCCTTCGCTCACGGCCTCGGCGCTCACTGCCTCGACGCTCACCTCCACGCCTGGTTTTTCACCTTCCACTCCGGCACCTACCTCCGCGCCTTCCGTTTCGGCGACCACCTCGGCGCTCACTGCCTCGACGCTCACCTCCGCACCTGGTTTTTCACCCTCCACCGCGGCACCTACCTCCGCGCCTTCCGTTTCGGCGACCACCTCGGCGCTCACTGCCTC
>CAZYHC010000130.1:0-1293 GCA_964646625.1 uncultured Anaerolineales bacterium | reverse complement strand
GATGCTCACCTCCACGCCTGGTTCTTCGCCCTCCACCGCGGTGCTCCATTTATTGTGCTTCTTCCTGGGAGACATTTTGTTACCTCCTTTATTTTTACTTACTATGGCTCTTCCTGGCTCTGGGATCGCCCGGTTTACTGGACGGCCCCTCCTGGTAAGCCAGGCACTCCGTTAAGCTCACCCGAACAGTTGTAGTAGCAGGTAACAGGCAGCAGATGCTACCTGTCACCTGCTGCTTGCTACTTACCCACTGCATTGTACCTATCGGCCAGATGCACGTTGACGTGCACCACACCCTTGTTCAGATCCTTAAAGGAGTAATCGTCGGTGATGACTGGCAGAGCATCGGCATCAGCCTGCGTCCTGATCACCGACCCGGCCGGCACATAGCGCCCGTCGGCAATCTTGACGCCCAGCACCAGGCACTGAGGCTCGATCACGCAGCCCTGGCCTACTTCGGCTTTGAATACCAGCGACTGCATACCGACGAACGTGTCGTCGCCGACCGCAGCCGGGCCATGAACCTGGCACTGGTGAGCCATTGACACCCGGTCGCCAATGTAGATGGCGTATTTCCTGTCGTTGACCGTGACCAGGTTCTTCTCCACCGGCGCGCCGTGGGACCACGTTTCCAAGGCGTGCAGGATCACTCCGTCCTGGACGTTCGTCTCGTCCCCCACCCAGATGGGCTGCCCCTCATCGCCCCGCACCGAAGCGCAGGGTGAGACCATCACCCGCTTGCCGATGCGCACAGCCCCGATAACGGCGGCCAGGGGATGGACGTAGGCCGTAGGATCCATATGCGGCTCCACAGTCGTCGGGCTGAAGGGAGCAACTACATTAGCATGTATATTCTGACCCATAATCGTAATCTCCTTTCTCTGAGTGGCAAGTAGCAAATGGCGCAGCAACTTCTGCCACTTGCTACTTGCTACTTGTGCTTTACACCATGACGAAATCTATGTCGCACTTGTTGCCTTCGATGACGATTGCATCCAGGCGCTCCTTGAGGCCCAGGCGTTCGCGCAGGGCCGCGGCCGCGATCATCATCGGCACGCAGGTGAAGGGCTTAACGCCTTCCTTCTGCAAGTCGGTGCAGGCGTGCAACAGGATGCAGCCCTCGATGAAGACGTCAAGGCGCTCGTCCTTGATCTTCAGGTCGGCTGCCTGCGCGCCGCCTACCTCGTCTACGTAGATGCGTTCAAGCTCGGTCAGGATGTCCTGAGGAGTCTCGCCCTGGATCTCGAGGCCCATATCGTGTTCCATCTCCTCGATAATCTCCTCGCCGATCTC
>CAZYHC010000129.1:0-8005 GCA_964646625.1 uncultured Anaerolineales bacterium | reverse complement strand
GTCCCGGCCTGGCTCTGGGCGTTGTGGGCCAGGTACGTTGGGTACGTGGACGACGAGTTTCTGAAAGGGCTGGCGGTGATAAGCCTGGCCTTTTTCCCTTTCGGAGCGATGACCGCCTTTCTTCACTACAGGGATTCGGTGGAGCGCTGAAGTAACGTCAGGGTGTCCGCCTCGCCCCGTCACCCTCCCCAGAATAGCGGGGGTCTCAGGGGCGAGGCGGGCTATGTGGCCACAGGAGATGAACGGGGAAAGTTCGTCTCCTGCCTTGCCCTGTTAATGTTCGACCGGGAGGCAACTGTGGAAGAGAGCATCGTCATGTTTCTTTTCAGTCTACGAGCGCAAGGCCCCTCTGCGGCGACTATAGCCTGGTACAGAGGGCGGCTGGTGCAATGCGCTCACTTCTTCCGCTGCCCGGTCAGCGAAGTCGAACGGGATGGCCTCCTGCGCTACGTGGCCCACCTGTGCGACCGTCTTTCCCCGGAGACGGTCGAGGGCCACGTTCGGGCGCTCAAGCGGTTCTTTGGCTGGTGCGTCGAGGAGGGGATTCTGGTCGAGAATCCGGCCTCGATGCTTTGATGGGTTCAGCAGGGAGGGCAATGGTCGCCCGCTCTGGCTCTGGGTGCGCCGGAGCGTCTGGCCCTGGACGGCGGGCAGGGCGTCCCTCCCTGCTGACAGGGCATCCGAACGTGTGTTCTGAAATTTTTAACCGAATCTTTACCTAATTTTTACCTAATCGTGACCTTATTGTGGTATAATTTTATGGGAGCTTGCTCCCATAAACTATACCACTACAAGGAGGATGCAATGTTGTTCGCGGAAGCTATTGATGAATTCTTGGAAGCAATTCTGGCCGATGGCTGTGCGGTATCCACAGAAAAGTGGTATCGACAAAGGCTGGGCCAGCTTGCCCAGCATCTATCTGGCCCGGAGAAGAGAGTGATGCATGAAGCTATCACTGGCTTTCTGACCAGTCGAGAAGCCAGGTGGGCCTCAGAGAAGATGTATGACCTCTATTCCCACACCCTTCGGCGATTCGAGACTTATTTAAAGGGTAACGGATACGGGCTGGCGGACGCTATTGAAGAGTACTTAATCGGTGAGGGACTCGCACTGAAAACAATTCAAGCGTACCGATATGGCCTAAAAAAACTGCTAGCCGCGGCTGGGAATATAGAGCTCAAAAAGAAGAAGAAGCATCGAGCTAAGGCAGCCGACCATCTAGCCAAAGCGATCAGGCAATGCCTTTCAGAGTTAGAACAGGCTGGGAAAAGCCCTTACACGGCACACCAGGTCAGGCGAACGTGCGGCACTTTCTTTGGCTGGCTGGTGCGGGAAGGCTGGCTAAAGTACAATCCGATCACCCGTGTCAGAAAAATCAGGCTACCGAAAGATGAGGTACCCCGGTTAACTGACGAAGAGAGACGGATCGTGCTGAAGGCAGTCCGAAATAACCCCAGAGACTACGCGATCATGTGCGTTCTATTTGATACGATGATCCGGCGTGGTGAAGCTACTGGACTCGATATCAGGGATGTAGATTTCACTACGCGCACAATCCGGGTGAAGCGCGGCAAGGGCAAAAAGTACCGCAAGGTTCCGGTAGGCAGAGTGACCCTGGTAGCTATTCGGAGGTACATAGGCAGTAGAAAAACCGGCCCCCTTTTCTTGTCCGACAAAGGAGAATGTAAGGGAAAACGGCTGTCCTGGGATGGGCTCTACCGCGTGGTCTACCGCGTCAGCAAGAAAACTGGCATCAAACTGTATCCGCATCTAGCACGGCATACAGCAGCGCAGGATTTTCGAAACCTCGGCGGCCACATTCAGGAGTGTCAGCAGATTCTAGGCCATGAAGATGTCGAATCTACGGTTCGATACACCGGTGACAACTCTATAGAAAATCTGGTACAAAAGTACGAGGTGGCGTCTCCCATTGACAACCTGTTAGGCAAGGGAGAACAATTACTGTAATAACGAGGATTGTCCTACTGCCTTCTAAGCAGTGGGTCGGGGGTTCGAATCCCTCCAGGGGTGCCTCGGAGAGAATCCGCCATTCAGGTTGGTGTCTACCTGGCTATAAAAACCAAGGCGAACCTCGGGATGGACGGCTCTGTATGGGTCGTCTTTCTTTTTTGGACCGCCCTCGGGGACAAGGGCGATGAGCAGTGGCCAAAATTTCTGGACGCCCCCAGACTTGACAACCGTGGCCAAATATGTTATACTGTCCATTGGAGTAGTACACTAGGACAATGTCCTATTTCAGCAGGCAAGTGCCCTGGCGCTGAAGCCTGGAGCCCTTTGGGGGGTGTCAGATGAAAATCAGGATCGAGCCCGATAGCTATCTACCAGTATACGCCCAGCTCAAGGAACAGATCAAGTTCCTGATCCTCAACGGTGAACTGGAGCCTGGGACCAGGTTGCCCACTACCCGTCAGTTGGCTGGTTTTCTCAAGATCAATCGCAACACTGTTCAGAAAGCCTATCAGGAGTTGGGACAGGAGGGACTGATTGAGTGTCGGCAGGGCCGCGGCTGTGTGGTAGCGGAGCGAATCACCGCTACCGCTCCGGCTGTCTCTCCCCAAACACTGGCGATCATCGACAGGGCTATCGAGCAGGCCGGCGAACTCGGGGTCAGCCCCGATGACTTTGCTGCCTTTATCTATGCCCGCGCCAGACAACGGGGGGATGTCCAGGTGAAGCGCCGGCTTGTATTTGTGGAGTGTGAAGCGCTCATCGCCGCCACCCTCGCTCAGGCCATTCAGGAGAGACTGGGCATTGAGGTGAGGCCGGTCCTTCTGCAAGATTTGCGGCCGCCCACGGCCGAGGTTGCGGAACAGCTTCGCGAGGCCCATCTGGTAGCCACAACCTTCTTTCACATCCAGGAGGTCAGGCGGCTGCTGGCCGGAGCGAAGAAAGAAGTGGTGGGCCTGGTGGTGAAGCCGCACCTGGAGAAGCTGATCCAGATCGCTCAGATTCCGCGGGGCACGTCTGCGGCCCTGGTATGCTGCAGCGAAGCCTGCGCCCTGGACATGAAGCGATCCCTGGAGAACGCCGGCATAAAGGGTCTGGATACCTCTCTGGCTGGCGTAGATGACCGGGGTAAGCTGGCCGAGACGCTGCCGGCTTTTCCCGTGATTATCGCCTCCGACTTCGTTGCCGATGAGGTGCGACCCCTGCTCCAACCAGGCCAGGAGCTGGTCGTGTTGGACTACACGGCACTGGATGAAGGGGCGATCAGCCTGTTGAGATCTATGATGGAGGAGGTGTGAGATGGTAAATTGGAACGATGTGCTGGCACAGCAGGAGCGCTACAAAGATCTGCTGCGTGAGGCGGAAAAGGCCCAGCTCGTCAGACAGGCGGCGGCAGGACGTGGAAGGAGAGATGGCCTCCACCGTCGGGTACTGACCTGGCTGGGGCTACGGCTGGTCGCCTGGGGATGCTATCTGCAGGCACGCTATGGTGTTGCGGTCGAGGTTGCTGCGCCTTGTACTGAACATAGCGCCCGTTGAGCCGGGGGATTTATAACCAAGCCAGCCAGTAGCAGAGGAAGAGACCCCGTTAGCGGGGTCTCTTTTTGTTTTTCGCCGCTGGCTGGCTCTCTTCTTTCCCCGCCAGCACGCATCAAATCCCCAGGTAGGCTTTACGCACGTGCTCGTCTTGAGCGACGCGGCGTGACTGGCCCTCCAGGGCAATGCGTCCGTCGCCCATCACGTAGGCATAGTCGCTGATGGCCAGCGCCAGGTGAACGTTCTGCTCCACCAGCAGCATGGTCAGGCCCTCGGCTTTCAACCGCTTCAAGACTTCGAACAGTTCCATCACCAGCAGAGGGGCCAGCCCCAGCGATGGTTCGTCGAACATTAAGATCTCGGGCTGGGCCATCAGCCCGCGCGCCAGGGCCAACATCTGCTGCTCCCCGCCGGAGAGTGTGCCTGCCTGCTGGGTGTTGCGCTCTTTCAGGCGTGGGAACATCTCGTGCACCCAGCCCAGGTTGCGCTCGAAATCCGCTTTGGCGCGGGCCGTGAAGGCCCCCATCTCCAGGTTCTCGTAGACGGTCATATCCGTGAACAACTGGCGGCCTTCGGGCACCAGCACCAACCCCTGGGCGGCCTTGCCGTGGGTCGAGAGGTTGGTGAGGTCGCGGCCGTCGAAGCTAATGGTGCCGCGCCAGGGTTTGACCAGCCCCATCACGGTGCGCAGCAGGGTAGTCTTGCCCACTCCGTTGGAGCCGACCAGGGTGGTCAGCTTGCCTTTTTCCAGGCTCAGCGAGACGTCCCACAGGATTTGCACCTCGCCGTAGCCGGAAGATAGATCGCGAGTTTCCAGTAAAGCCATTGTCTTTTCTCCCACCCTCATGAGGCCAGCAGGCTCTCGGCCAGTTTGGGATCGCCCAGGTAGGCTTCGATCACGCGCGGATCAGCGGCCACTTCCTCTGGAGTGCCTGCGGCGATCTGTTCCCCATAGTCTAACACAATCACCCGATCCGAGACATTCATCAGGGCGTGCATCACGTGCTCGATGATCAGGATGGTCACGCCCTGGTCGCGGATCTGGCGCACCACCTGCACCATCTCGGTGATTTCGGCGGGGTTCAACCCGGCCAGGACTTCGTCCAGCAGGAGCAGGCGGGGCCGGGCCGCCAGGGCGCGGGCCAGTTCCAGGCGCTTCTTCTGGGCCAGGTTGAGGCTGGCCGCCAGTTCGTCCCCCCGTTCGGTCAGCCCCACGAAGGCCAGCATCTCCTCGGCGATCTGGCGCGCCTGGCCCAGGTGGCGACTCTCGTGTCCAAAGCAAGCCCCCACCATCACGTTTTCCCGCACCGACAATTCGTTGAGGGGACGCACGATCTGGTGGGTGCGGGCCAGCCCCGTCCGCGCCACGTCGTAAGGTTGCCAGCCGGTGATGTCCTGGCCTTGAAAGAACACCCGCCCCTTTTCGGGAGGGTACACCCCGTTGATCACGTTGAACAGGGTGGTCTTGCCTGCGCCGTTGGGGCCGATCAGCCCTAGAATCTGGCCTTCGGGCAGGTCGAAGGTGATGTTACACAGAGCTTGCAGGCCGCCAAATCGCTTGGAGACCTCTTTTGTTTGAAGGATATTATGAGTCATTCCAACACCCTCCTCAGACGCGGGAAGCGACTGCGCAGCCAGCCCACCATCCCCGCCGGGACGAACAGCACGATGATCAGCAACAACAAGCCGGCGAAGGCCAGGTGCAGGTTCTTGAACAGGGGGCTGGTCAACAGAAAACCACGCAACCGCTCGTAGGTGGTGGCGCCCACCACCGGCCCCAGCACTAACCCCTGGCCGCCCAGCATCACCATCACAATGGTCTCAATGGACATGTGCAGGCGGAAAGCGTCGCCGGGCTCGACGTTGCCGTTCTTGAAAAAGAACAACACCCCGACGATGCCAGGGACAAAGGCCGAAAGCACAAAAGCCCAGGTCTTGGCCGCCGGGGCGCGCACGCCCATGACCATCGCCGCGTCCTCGTCCTCACGGATGGCGATCAAGCCCAGCCCGAAGCGTGAGTATTTGATCACGTAGCTGGCGATCAGCACCAGCAGGGTCACGGCCAGTAACGTGCCATAAGTCACCCACAGGGCGTTAGCCGCCCCGCCGTAGGCTTTGTAGGCCGCAAAATTGAGCCACATGCCGGTCGGCCCCCCGAAAGGCTTGAAGTTGTTGATTAAGGCCCGCATCGCTTCGTTGATGCCGATGGTAGCCAGGGCGAAGTACGCCCCGCGCAGGCGCAGGAGGGCCAGCCCCAACAGTCCAGCCAGCAGCGACGAGGCCAGTCCTCCGACCAGCGCCGCCGGCCACAGCGACCATCCCAGTTGGCTTATCAGGTAGAAGCCCACGTACCCCCCCAGGCCAAAAAACACGATGTGGCCGAAACTTACGTAGCCGGTGTAGCCCAGCAGGATGTTGAGGCTGGAGGCCAGGGCCACGAACATCAGCAGCAGAAACATGTCCTCGCGCATGGTGGCGGAGCCCGTCACGAACGCCGACAGACCCCCTGCGGCCACCAGGCCGAGCGTCAACCAGAATGCAGGGTATCGCCAGGCGTTCATTTATCGCTCTCCTAACAGGCCGCTGGGACGTACCAGCAGGATCAGGACGAACAGCACAAACTCGAACACCGGCACCCAGGTGACCGGCAGAAAGACCGGGATCAGTCCTTCCAGCAGGCCCAACACCAGGCCGCCGATCAACGCCCCGGTGGGGTTGCCCAGCCCACCCAGCACGCAGATGACGAAGCTCTTCAGTTCGTAGGTGCCGCCGGCCAGGATAGTGAAAGGGAAAAAGGTGGCGATGAGCCCCCCCGCCGCGGCGGCCAGCATCGTGCCCAGACCGAAGCTCAGGGCCAGCACCTGGGCCGAGGGGATGCCCATCAGTTCGGCCGCGGCCCGGTTATTGGCCACGGCCCGAATGGCCTTGCCTGGCGCGGTGCGGTAGAGGAACAGATAAAGCCCGGCCGCCACGCCCACAGCGATCAGGGCCGCTAACAGGCGCGTGCCCAACAACGTCACCGGCCCCAATTGCAGCCGCCCCAGCGAAAAGTCCACGTTGCGCGGCGTGGTGGTGAACACCGCCGTGCCCACGCCGATGAGCATCATGTTCACGGAGAAGGTAGCCAGCAGCGTGGAAAGGTGCGGGCCACCCAGCACGCGATGGACCGCCGCGCCGTACATCAGAAAGCCGAACAGCAGCCCCAACAACGCCACCGGCAGCAAAGCCAGGTAAGGGTTCAGCCCCAGGCCGGTGGAGATCAGGAACACCCCAAACATGCCCAGGGCGATTATCGGGCCATGCGCCAGGTTGATGACCTCCATCACGCCCCAGATCAGCGACAGGCCCATGGCCGCCAGGCCGTACACGAAGCCGATCAACAGGCCATCGGTCAGAGAAGCCAGGAGAAGATCAAACATGCAGCCTCCTTTGCTATGCAGCAGGTCATGCTCACAGATGTGAGACGGGTTGAACCACCCTCCCGCAGGGGCCAAACCCTGCGGGAGGGGGTGTCAGGGCAAGAAGGTACTAGCGGGACAGGGGGTAAAGGGCGTCGGCCGACTTGCCTTCCAACGGCCAGACCACCTGCTTGACCAGGTTGCCCTCCTCATCCTGCTGCCACTGGATGTAGACCATGTCGTGGCCGAGTTGCAGCCCGTGCGCTTCTTCCGTGGTGTCGAACTTGACGTGGCCGTAGAAGGTCAGCAGGTCCACGTTGTCCAGCGCCTCTTTGACCTTTTCCAGCTCTACGGAGTCGGCCTCCTCGATGGCCCTCTGGAGGATCAGGCCGGCCGCGTATCCCCCGGCGGCGTGATAGCCGAGATATTCGTCACTGAATTCGGCGGTGAAGTCCGACACGAAGTCATCCACGCTCGGCCCGTACCACTCCAGGCCGGTTTCCTCAGCCGATTCGGCCGTGTACTGGGCCAGCGGCTCCCACTGGCTCGGCCCCACCACGCCCAGCGCCGCCTCGCCCAGTTCGGCGAAGGTCGGCTCGGGTGGAGCGACCAGGATGGCGATGAACCTGGCCGCCACTTCCTTTTCGTACAGTTGCCTGGCGAAGGTGCTGCCGTCCTGGAAGTGTCCGCCGCCCATGAGGGCATCGGGTTCGGCGGCGCTGATTTTGTTGATGAAGGGGCCGAACTCGGTCGTGCCCGAATCGTAACCCTCGAAGAGCACGATTTCGTAGCCCAGGCCTTCGCCGTATTCTTTGGCCGCGTTCGCCACGTCGGTGGAGAACTTGTCGTTTTCGTGGACGATGGCCACTTTCCTGGCCTCAGAGTCCAGTTCACCTAACAGGTCGAAGGCCCCGGTCAGATAACGGCTGGCGGGCGTGTAGAGCTGGAAGACCAGTTGATAGCCCTTTTGGTAGGTGGCGTCGGAAGCGGCCCCGGTGGTGATCATGATCTTGCCGTTCTGCTCCGCGATCACGGCGGCGGCGTCGGCCAGGCCGCTGCTGTAGGGGCTGATCAGGAAATCGGCCTTGTCGTCGGTGATCAGC
>CAZYHC010000128.1:0-8438 GCA_964646625.1 uncultured Anaerolineales bacterium | reverse complement strand
GGTCCAGCCAGGTCTCGCCGCCGTCTTCGGTCTCCTGCACGGCGTTCAGGGGCGCAAACAGCCAGCGGTCGGCCAGCGCCGGGTAGCGGTGGCAGGCGTTGTGTCTCAATGGGCCACTGGGAGCATCTAGCGGCGTCAGCCAGCTCGCGCCCCCCACGTGCGAGCGGTAAAGCTGCAAGCCCCCTGACACGCGATCGTTCACGAAGGCGATCAGGTCGCCGGCTTCCTTCGTGGCCGCGCTGCAATGGGCAGTGTATTTCCCTTCGGCCACGATGGGATGCCGCTGCGACACAGAGGCGACCGGCACCCCCAGGTCGGCGTCCTCGGTGATAGTCAGCCAGGCCACCACGGGCGTCACGTCGTCGAAGCTGTGACTCCAGTTCCACAGCAACGCGGCCTGTTGAGCGTTCTGCCCTCCGAAGATGATCAGCTCGTCCTTCGACAGCCCGTAGGGGTGGTGCACGTACAGGTGATGCCAGGGGTAGTCGTATCCATATTCCGTCAGGTGCCCGGCTCCGACCGAGCCGTACTTCAGCGGCCCCGACACCTGCTCGGCAGGCTCTACCGTATCGTCCACCTCCCCTGCCGCGATCTGCTCTATCAGGTCGAAGTCCAATCGCCACAGGTAAATGAACGCTTCAGTGGGAGAGTACTTATTCCACACTGTGAAGTAAGCGTACTGTCCCACGTCCTTGTCGCACTCGACGTTGTAGACGTACGAGTCGGGCGGAGGGGTGGCGGCCCAAATGCCGTCGATCCAGACCCCGTTCCCCGGTGGAATGCCAGAGAACTGCGACTTGACAGTTACGTACAGGATATCGATGCCTCCCGGGTAGCTACTGCAGACGACGTTGGTATCCTTCAGCATCCAGGTTGCGTGCTGAAGGTTACAAACGAGCTTGAGCGACCCCCCCTGGCAAGGATCAGCATTGGCCCAGGCTATGGAGTGCTCCCAGGCGCCTGGCTTGGCGGGGTAGTAAGCTTTGGCCCTGAGCCAAATCTTCACCCCCGCGTCGCAGGGAATGTGTTTGCAGAACGTGCCGGCCACGAAGAAGTAGTCGTACCAGCATAGACGGTACGGGTCCCTGGCAAGGATTTCTGTAACTACATTGTCTGGTCGCCATACCGAACCCTGGTTATTCCTGGACTCTCCGCCAACCTCTTTCGTGCAGCAGCGCCAGGGATCGACCAGCTCCAGCACCCGGAAATAGCACACCGACGTATTGGGCGTCCAGTAACGCCACGTCTGGCCGTCGTCGATGGAATAGAGAAGCACCACCCGCCACTCCCCGGCATCGTTTTGGTAGTGACCCGCAAAGACCACGTACCCCTGGCGGCACATGTTGCTGCTGCCCGAAACCCAGGCCACGTCGCCGTAGCCCTTGTCGTCCTCCAGGGCCATCGGGGGCGTGATGAGGTCGGCCGTGATCTTCGTCCACGTCTGGGTCTCGCCGTCCCAGCGGTGAACGCCGTCGTCGCTGGTGGCCGCCCACAGTATCCGGGCCCACCCGTACCGCCGCACCGACCACGAGTCGGCGAACAGTTGGGTGATATTTTTCGGCGCTCCCTCGGCAGTGGTGATGTCCGCCCAGGTCTCGCCCCGGTCTTCGGTCACGAATGCGCCCTCGCCGTTACATCCCAGGTAGTAACGCCCCACCCCTTCCGGCGAAGGCTCCGGGACGGGCCAGGGCGGAGAAGGGGGAGGCTGGGGCGGAGGCAGCGGCGGCGACGGCGGGCCAGGCGGCCCTGGGTCGATGGGGTTAGCCTCTCCCGGCGCGCCCACCACGTCCTTTTCCAGCACCACCACTACCGAGAATCCTTCACCTTCGTAGTCGTAGGCGATGGACACCTCGCGCACGTAGCACCTGGCCGCGTCCCAGTCCAGCCCCCGGTTGTTGCGGGCCGCCGACGTGGTCAGCGTCACGGCCTCATCGGGCACGACGTCGAAGACCCGATAATTTCCCCGCAGCGTGAGGCGGATGGCCTCGAACTCGTTGTTGCGGGCCGCCTCCCAGAACCCGGCCACCTGGTCGGCCTCGCTCTGGGTATCGACGCGGATGCCCGTGACGCGGTCCACGTTGCCGGTGGCGTGCTGGTGCGGCGGGGCCAGGCTGCAATACTCCTTCAGCTCCGCAGTGCCCCCGAAGCCTACGAAGTCCACCTGGCTGACGCGGCAGGTAAACCGCTCGTCGCCCAGGTCGAGCTTCCCCACCCAGTCGTCGTCGGTGATCTCCATCACCACCGAGAGCGGCCTATCAAGCTCTGTGAGCAACTGTGGGTCGGGGCAGAAGTAGATCGTCCCCTGCCGACTGGTCAGGAACCGGCAGCGCAGCGCGCTCCACAGTTGAGCGTCCAGGGCATCGTACAGGTCAGTTTCCGGCAGATCGATCCCGTACAGCAGCCTGTCGAAGTCCACGATAGTTGGGAAGTTGACGTCGGCGACGTGGTCTAAAGTGGAGTGCTCGGTCAGGAGGTGGAAGGCGGCGCGCCTGAAGTCCATGTCGGGAATGGTGTGCCAGCCCGCATCGCCCACGCTCTGCAAGTTGGCGGGCCATACCAGCAACTCTTCAGCGATCCCTCCTAAACCCTTGACCTCGAAAGTGGTGGTGGAGGTCTCGTCGTCGCGCGATACCGAGCCAGCCACCACGTAGCCTGTGGCCACCAGGTTCTCGCGGTACTTCCACCGCCCCCCGATGCTGACCTCTTCGCCGTCGAAAAAGTCCCTGGCGAACAGGGCCACCATAGCCAGGTCGGGAAACTCGTCGGCGTAAGCTGGCCCACGCACGTCGATGTCGAAGTCCCAATAACCTCGGTCCCAACTGCCTTTCACCTCGGACAGCTCGAAGTCGCTGTCTGAGTAAGGTGGGTTCACACTCTCGTCCACGACGATCGTCCAGGCGTAGGCGGTGTGGGTCTTGCCATTGGTGTCGGTGGCTGTATACTTCGTTAAATACTGCCCCGGCGTGTCGTAGGTCACCACGATGGGGCTTATCTCCGAGCCCTCCGCTGTTGAGGTGGCAGGGTTGCCGCCCTCGAACTGCCAGTAGTGGGCTGTTTCAGGTGGAAGTGAGCCGTCCATCCCAATGGACTGCGAGTACCAGTTCACTGTAGCAGAGCCATCCACGAACCGGGCGACCACCACGCGCGGCCCAATGCGAGACACGGGGTGCATCTTCGTATTCTCGTCGGTGTAGGCTTTGGCGTTATCCTCGTAGATCGTGCCGTCTTCCTCCACGCGGGGCAGCAGCACGGCAGGGGGGACGTACTCCCTGATAATTACCGCTTCGCCCCCGCTCAAGGCGGGCAGGTCGTTGCGGGAGAGGGACAGCTCTAAAGTGGCAGGGTTGTAAGCCTGGAACAGCGCCCGGCGGCCGTCTATCTCCACCTGGTAGTGGCTCTCCACCGCTTTGGGGTTGTTCCAGCCCGTGACGTTGACGATGGTGGCCGCCGGGTCGTGTGCGCCGTTCACCGTCGCCGTGGCCGCCACAGGAGGCCGGACGACGTACATGTACAGGCTCGAAGCGTGGTCAGCTTCTCTCAGTTTTGTCTTTTCAGCAGCGGTCGGGAGAGGCATGATGCCCCCTTATGTGTATCCAGCCAGGCGTGGATGGTCTGAGCGGCCAGACGATGCCCGCCCTCGTTCCAATGCCCATCGATGCTCCAGTAGAGCTGCTCGTCACTCCGCGCCCGAAAAGCAGGCAGTAAGTCCAGCACGGGAATGCCCGCCCGCTGGCCGAATTCCCTCAATAACCTGTTGGGGCGGCTGACGTCGTATTGCTCTCCGGCTTCCAGGAAGCGCCAATATACCTGCTCTTTGGTGGGAATGGCCACGATCAGGAGGTCGCTATCGATGGCCCGGCACTCTCTTTGTATCTGCCGCAGGGCCTGTTCGGTGGCCTGCCAGCCGCGCTCGAAAGCCGGGTTGCCTTTCCACAGCAGCAGCGGCCTGCTGAGCAAGCGCAGCTTCAACCCCGCCTGGCTTACGTCCAGGAACGCCGTCTCTGGCGGCGGTGCGTAAGGCCCGATGCCCAGTGCCCCCAGGCCGTACTTACCGATCTCGTAGAGCGCAACGTGGTTGTGCAGCCACACCCTCAGGGGCATCGATGGCCCAGGCTCTCTCAGGTTGTCGGCAATATCGTTGGGGAAGAACCCCACGATCACCAGCTCGGGCCCGAGCTGTGGCCCATACCGCTCCAGCAGGCGAGCTTCAAACCACGTAGAGGCGCCGGCCATACCGGCGTTCACCACGTCCACGCCCGACAAATTCTCCAGCACTTCAGGCCAGGTGCGTTCTGCCTCTACCCCCGCCCCCCAGGTGAAGGAGTCGCCCAGGGCCAGAACGATGGGCCGGCTGTCGAGGCCATCGTCACGAAACCCGACGTTACTCCCCAACTTCAGGTCAGTGGTGGCAACCGAGTACTCAAATTCAGGGCCGCGTAGCGTTACGTCTAAGCCCGGCGGCTGTACCACGCCCAATTCTTCATCGTAGCCAGCCGGGAGCGCGAGTTGGTAGCGCACGGGCCAGGGCAGGATGAAGGGGCAGCGCACCGCGAGGGCTTCGAGCACCGCCAGGATAAGCCATAGCCCCCCAACGGCGGGCCACAGGTTTTTGCCCATCTATACTATCTCCATAGCCGTCGCCGCGCTGGATAGCTGCGGCATCCCGCTAAAGCTCCGCTCGGCAAAATGCAAGTATAACCCGGAGGCCAACCGCGGTCTGTCCGTACTCAATGGCGCAGACAGCAGCTCGAGCCACGTCAGCCGCCGCGTAAGCTTCATCTTCTGAGGAATACTCGCCAAACAGCGAGCGCCGGAAGCCGTCGAGATCATCTTCTCCGAGCGTCTCATCGTTGACCACTTCTATCCCACCGTCTTGAACTACTATCAGTCTGTACATCACACTGCCTCCATTCTGGTAAATTCTATTGTCACGTCCGTCCACTTCCAGCCCGACGACCAGGTTCTTTCGGTGACGTGCATCAGAACGTAGTAGGTGGCGTAGGTCTCGCCGTCGTCCTCCAGCGTGGTTACGTAAACTGGATAGGACCCCTTCTCGTGCAACAGGCTGTCGAAGACCTCCATCTGCGTGGGAGTCAGTTCTGCAAAAGACCAACGAGCGCGCGGCAAGCCGCGCCGCACCCGCTTGCCGGTGCCCGTGCGCTCGTCCAGTACGAGCGCATAGGGCTGAAAGGACGTGCAGGGTGGATAGTCGAAACCCCAGGCCCGCAGCGAAAGCATGGTCACCTGAGTGGAGCCGAGCTTGAGCGCCGAGCGGGGGTACATCACCTTGCCTCTCGAAGCACCTGCCTGATCGCCGCCAGCGCGCTCTCACGGGACCATCGCTTCACAGTTATTTCATCCACGTCTGCGCTGATCTGCCAGCCGCGCTGGTCGATCAAACCGACGTGCAGATAAGGGGTCTCACCCATCCCGGCCCTGGCGGTCAACCCGGCCGCCCGCCCGGCCAGCGCCGTAGCCATCGCCGGTTGAGCCGCCTGCCGGGTCATCACCTCTCCCACTGTGGGCAGGTTGGGAAGCGCGGGCAGCCGCTCCAAAAGCTCCACCAGCCGCTCCAGGGCCAGATTCAAAGCGTTAACCTCCGCCGTCAACTGGTCGAAGCCAAGTCCCATCTGTTCCGTGTACTCGGCTACCTGCGTGACGGTAAGCGGGAACTCTTCCAGAAGCCAGTCTGATAGTTCCCGGAATTGGTCGAGGGCATCTTGCACGAATTTCTCTATCGCGGGCAGGACCTGGTAGCGTAGCCGCTCGTACTCGGCCAGGATGTCATCTATCATATCGGGGACGATGCTCCTGCTCACCACCTCCTTCGCAGTCTCCTCCGCCGTGCTCACAGTTGGATCCTGCAACCCCTCTTTAACCGCCGCTCCTATCTTGAGCTTGCTGGCGAGCCACTGCCCGGCAATCATCCCAGGAATGCCCCCCATGATGAGCCCCAGAGCACCGGGGAGGGGCGAGACTCCGTCCTCGACCCCTTCAGCCAGGGTTTGGCCTGCCTCCACCGCCGCATCTTTCAGGGGGCCGGCTTCCTCTGGTATAGCCTCGGCCACCAGGAGGCCGGGAATAGAGATGATCTCGTTGATGGTGCGCTTGAGTTCCTCCTGGTTGGCGATGACCAGATAAATGGCCATGGCCCCGCCGATGAGCGTCCACCCCACTGGTCCGGCGGCGATGCCCACGCTGGCCAGGGCGGTGACCAGGGCGGTGACCAGGCCGCCGGTAGCCAGGTTAAGGGCCACCACTACCCCCACGCCCTTCAAGATATTCTGCACCCAGGGCGGCAATTTGTTAAAGCCATCGATCAGGTCTTGTGCAAAACCCGCCGCTGTCATGAAAGCATCGGCTATCTTCCCGGCGTTCCTGGCAATGATCTCAACTGAGCCACTGAGGGTCTCGAACTGGCCGGTGATACTGGCCCATTTGCTCTCTGCGTATCTGCCCGGCGCCCCGGCTTCCCCTTCCTCTCCCGGCGGGCCAGCCATCGCGATGCGCCACATCAGCTTGTATTTTTCGATGAGCTGGTCGATCCTGGTGCCGATCTGGTCGAGGTCGCCGGTAGTGGTTGGCGCACCCCACCCTGACTCCTCTACGGCTTCCTGGAGCTTTTTCAACAGTCTCAGTCGTTTTTCCTCGGCGGCCATCTGCTGTTTGATGGTTTGCTCGTGCTGCCGGGCGGCCTCCACTATCGCCCGGGACTGTTCCTGGGCAGCGCGCATAATTTCCTGAGTCGCTTTCAAGGCCTCTTGCTTCCCCTGCTGCTCTTGTTGAGCGGCCCGCAGCTCGGCCTCCAACTGCCGCTTCCGGGCCCTGGTGAAGCGCTCCGGTATCTCGGCCGTGTCGCGGGCGAACTCGTTGAGCTTCTCCTGAGCAGCCTGCACCCGCCTGGTGGCCTCCTCGACCTCCCGTTGAGCGGCGGCCACCCGCTTCTGGGCCGCTTCCACGAGAACTGCCCCTCTCCGTTGGGCCTCGGCTACCATCTCCCGCAGCCGGGCCAGGCGCTCGTCTTGAAACAATTCACGCCGTATCTCCTCGGCCACCTCTCTGACCTTCTGCGGGGCATCAGAGTTCAGGATGCCCTCCACGTAGGCTTCCAGCATCTTCGCTCCACCTTCGTCGATATCAGCAAGCGGCCCCTGTTCCGGCGGCGAAGCTCCAGCCAGAAAAGAAGCGATCAGGCTGGCCACCGCGACGATGGCGGGCATCAGGTAGCGGTCAACGCCGTCCAGAATGCCGTTCACCAGGGAGGCGATGAAGTTCATCCCCCACTGCACCACGCGGTCCAGGGATAGCTCCTCCAGCCCCAACCATTTTGTCAGCGTGTTGCGCACGAACTGGTAGGCGTTGGCTAACTCTGTGCCTATCACCTGCGCCAGAGCCATAATGCCCTCTTCGTTCTGGCGCACCCAGTCACGAACCGATATCAGATCGTCGCGCAGCTCTTCGAACACCGGCAGGCCCAACACGCGGAAGAAGTCACTGACTGCTCCTTTAAGAGTGGTGATGACTCCCTGAAAGGTGTTGGCCTGAGCCGTAACCAACTCCCAGGAAGACCCCTCGCGTTTCAGAACCTCAAGGAGCGCTTCAACACCTTTGTATCCCTCGTCGAGGACGGCCTGGATTTTCTCCTTGCCGATCTCGAAGCGCATCTGCAAACTGCGGAACTGGCCGGACAGGGCCTCGGTAATGGCGATCATGGCCGCATATGGTCCGGCTTGAGGTTTGAGAGCCTGAAGCAACGTGGAAGCTTTGATCAGGTCTTGCAGCGCCTTAGAAGAGCCGCCGGCGAACCTCACGAACGGCTGGCCTAACTCCACCATTTCGCTCATGCTGCGCCCGGTTTCATTAGCCATCTGGCGGAAGACTTCCATGAACTGGGCGGCCTTTTCCTGGCTACCAGCCATGATGGTGATGGTGGTGGTGAGCAGCTCAAATTTGGCGTTGACTTCAATTAAAGCCCCGCCCAATTCCAGGAGGCCCTCTTTGAGCAGCCGCAGGCCGCCTTGAATCACGTCCCGCACCAGGATGCCGCTGGCCGTAGCCGCCACGTCCCGCAGGAAGCCCACGATGCCTCCTGTCATATGCCCAAAGATACCCTCGGTGCTGCGCGCCTCCTGGCTCACGGCGCGGAGGTCGCCCTGTATCTGGCGCAGAAAGACCACCACCTCCCTGGCCGCCACCTGCACCGAGGGGTCAGTCAGGGCTCGTACCAGTATCCGTAGTTCCTGGCTCTGTATGGCCATATCTACCTCTCCTCACGAACGGGCTGTGCCTGAACTCTTCCAGCCGCCGGGCCCGCTCTTTCAGCTCCTCCCAGGTGGGCGGCCTCACCTGGTCGCTGAACGCCATGCCAATACCATAAGCCACACCCTGCGCCGTCTCGCACATCAGGGCGTGGCGTCTGCGCAGAGAGGCCTCCAGCA
>CAZYHC010000127.1:0-8514 GCA_964646625.1 uncultured Anaerolineales bacterium | reverse complement strand
GCCGAGCACGTCATGCTGGTAGACCTGGGCCGCAACGACCTGGGGCGCGTCTGCCGCTACGGGAGCGTGCGCGTGCCGGAGATGATGGTCATCGAACGCTATTCCCACGTGATGCACATTGTCTCCAGCGTGGAAGGGGAGCTTCAGCCCGGCCTGGATGCCTGCGACCTGCTGCAAGCCACCTTTCCGGCCGGCACGGTCTCCGGCGCGCCCAAGATACGGGCTATGGAAATCATCACCGAACTGGAAGGGGAGCAGCGCGGCCCCTACGCCGGGGCGGTGGGCTACTTCGATTTCTCAGGCAATATGGATACCTGCATCGCCATCCGCACCATCGTCATGCAGGGCAATGAAGTCCACGTCCAGGCCGGAGCAGGCATCGTGGCCGATTCAGATCCGGCGCGGGAATACCAGGAAACGCTCAACAAGGCCCAGGCCCTGGCCGAGGCGGTAGCTATTGCCGAAAAGGGGCTAATCTACGAATGAGAAAGGAGAGGATTATGATTGTGGTTATTGATAACTACGATAGCTTCACTTACAACCTGGTCCAATATCTGGGCGAACTGGGGGCAGAGCTGATGGTTTATCGCAACGACGCGGTGACCATAGCGGAGTTGGAGCAGTTGAAGCCCTCGCACATAGTCATTTCGCCGGGGCCAGGCGATCCGGAGGACGGGGGCATTTCCAACGAGGTGATCCGCCTCTTCCACCGGCGGGTGCCCATTCTGGGGGTTTGCCTGGGGCATCAGTGCATCGGCCACGTGTTCGGGGGGCGGGTGGTGCGGGCCCCGCGGCTGATGCATGGCAAAACTTCGGCCATCTACCACACCGGAGAGGGGCTGTTTGTTACCCTGTCCAATCCCTTCACCGCCACCCGTTATCATTCCCTCATCGTGGAGGAGCCTTTGCCCCCAGAACTGGAGGTAACGGCCTTCACTTCGGAGGGGGAAGTGATGGGCCTGCGCCACCGCTTGCATCCTACTTTCGGCGTGCAGTTCCATCCTGAATCCATCCTGACCGCCGAAGGGAAACAGTTGTTACGGAACTTCCTGGAACAGAAACGACAAAAGGATGAGTATGACGAGGAGGTGAAAAATGTCCGCCATTAGAGGGGCTATAGCCCAATTGCTGGAAGGCCGGAATCTGGCGGAGGCCGAAGCGGAAGCAGTAATGGAGCAGATAATGGCCGGCCAGGCCACGCCCGCGCAGGTTGGGGCCTTTCTGATCGCTCTGCGCATGAAAGGCGAAACGATGGAGGAGATAACCGGCTGCGCCCGGGCCATGCGCCGCCGGGCCATTGCCGTAAATCCGCGCTGCCAGCCTTCGGTGGTGGATACCTGCGGCACCGGAGGCGATGGGGCCGGGACGTTCAACATCTCCACCACCGCTGCTTTTGTGGTGGCCGGGGCCGGAGTGCCGGTGGCTAAGCACGGCAACCGCTCCGTCTCCAGCCAGTGTGGCAGCGCCGACCTGCTCCAGGCCCTGGGGGTGAACCTGGAACTGTCGCCAGAGGCGGTGGCTACCTGTATAGACGAAACGGGCATCGGCTTTCTCTACGCGCCGCGTCTCCACCCGGCGATGAAAAACGCCATCGGCCCTCGCCGCGAGATGGGCGTCCGCACCATTTTCAACATCTTAGGCCCGCTCACCAACCCGGCCGGGGCGCAGGGGCAGGTGTTAGGGGTCTACGATGTCGAGCTCACGGAAACCCTGGCCCGGGTGTTGGGGGCATTGGGGGGGCGCGCTGCTTTCGTGGTGCACAGCGCCGATGGGCTGGATGAGCTTTCCACCACCGGCCCCAACCGGGTGACCGAGCTGCGCGAGGGCTGGCTGCGCACCTTCACTTTAGACCCTGCCGCTTTAGAGCTGCCCAGGGCCAGGCTCTCCGACCTGGCCGGAGGTCTTGCCGAGGAGAATGCGACCATCACCCGCGCCATCCTGGCCGGAGAGCCCGGCCCCCGGCGGGACGTGGTGCTGCTTAACGCCGCCGCCGCCCTGGTGGTGGGAGGGAAGACTGACGACCTGCGCCTCGGGTTGGCGCTGGCTGCTCATAGCATCGACTCTGGAGCGGCCCTGGCCTGCCTGGAAGCTCTGATTTCCTTCAGCCACAGCCACGATGGGGGTGGCGGGTAATGTGGCTGGCCCGGATCGTGGCTCACCAGCGGGAGGAGGTGGCCCGGCGGCAGCAGATCGTGCCCCTGGCCGAACTGCGCGCCCGTTGCGCCGATAGCCCCCCACCGCTCGATTTCCTGGCCGCCCTGCGAGGGCCCGGCGTCTCCCTCATTGCCGAGATTAAGCGCGCCTCCCCCTCGCGGGGGCTGCTCTGCCCGGAATTCGACCCGCTGCACCTGGCCTTAACCTATGCTCAGAATGGCGCGGCGGCCATCTCCATCCTCACCGAAGAGCGTTTCTTCCAGGGCAGCCTGGAGTATCTGAGCAACGTCAAGGCCGCCCTCCGTCGGGAGAGGCTGGCTGTGCCCCTCCTGCGCAAGGATTTTATTCTCACCCCTTACCAGGTCTACGAAGCACGCGCCTGGGGGGGTGACGCTCTGTTGCTCATCGCTGCGGCCCTGGACGAAGCGACCCTGGCCGAACTGCTGGCCCTGGCAGGGGAATTGGGTCTGGCTGCCCTGGTGGAAGTTCACAGCGAGGAGGAACTGGGCCGCGTCCTGCCCCTGAAGCCACACCTCATCGGCATAAACAACCGCGACCTGAGCACCTTCCAGGTGAATCTGGAGACCACCTGCCGCCTGCGCCCCCTCGTCCCGGCCGGCACGGTGGTGGTTAGCGAAAGCGGCATCCGCCACCGGCAGGACGTTGAACGGCTGGGCGCGGTGGGAGTTGAGGCGGTGCTCGTCGGCGAAGCTCTGGTTACGGCCGCCGACGTGGGCCAGAAAGTGCGGGAACTGGCTGGCAGGTAAGGCTGGAGGAAAAAGTATGGTCAAAGTCAAAATCTGCGGACTCACCACCCTGCACGAGGCCCTGGCCGCCGCGGCCGCCGGAGCCGACTTCCTGGGTTTCATTTTCTACCCGCCTAGTCCGCGCCACGTTGCCCCGGCCCAGGTGCGGCCGATTGTCGAGGCGGTGCGCGCCCGGTACGCTGCCGTCCGCTTCGTGGGCGTTTTTGTGGACGAGAAACTGGGTGAGGTGCAGGAGATTATGGCCCGCTGCGGCCTGGATTACGCCCAACTGCACGGTTCAGAGCCGCCGGAATACGTGGCCGCGCTTATGCCACGCGCCATCAAAGCCTTCCGGGTGCGCGACCGATCTTCGTTGCACAGGATGGAGTTGTATCAACCCGCTGCTTTTCTGCTGGATGCTTATTGCTCGGACAGGCCCGGCGGCACGGGCCAGGTCTTCGACTGGGAGCTGGCGGTGGCGGCCAAAGGCTATGGGCGCATCATCCTGGCCGGAGGTCTGACGCCGGAGAACGTGGCCGAGGCTGTGCACCACGTCCGGCCCTACGCCGTGGACGCGTCCAGCGGGGTGGAAGTCAGGCCGGGGGAGAAAGATGCGGCCAAAGTGCGGCGTTTCATCCGAGCCGCAAAGAGCCATAATAGCAGGTAGCAGCAAGACCTGTCTGCTCATAGCCCCTGTCCTCAGGGGCGTCCAGACGGGAATCGCTTGTAAATCCGCCCTCGGGGACGAGGGCCAGGAGCTTTCAAAAAATACATCGAACATATGAACATATAAGGAGGCGTAATGGTAATGGAACAGGAAATTATTCTGGAACGCCCGACCAGCCTGCCCGACGAGCGGGGGTACTTCGGCCCTTACGGAGGCCGCTTTGTGCCGGAGACGTTGATGCCCGCCCTGATGGAGTTGGAAAGCGCCTATCGCGCCGCCCGCAGCGACCCTGATTTTCAACGCCAACTCGACGGCTTGCTGCGGGATTACGCGGGCCGCCCCACGCCGTTGACCTTCGCCGCCCGCCTGACGGAGCACTGCGGCGGGGCAAAACTTTACCTTAAACGCGAAGACCTGGCCCACACCGGGGCGCACAAAATCAACAATGCCCTGGGGCAGGGACTATTGGCGATCCGCATGAGTAAACGTCGCCTGGTGGCTGAGACGGGCGCCGGGCAGCACGGCGTGGCCACGGCCACCGTCGCGGCCCTGCTGGGCATGGAAGGCGTGGTTTACATGGGTACCGAGGACATGCGTCGCCAGCGTCCCAACGTCTTCCGCATGCGCTTGCTCGGCACCGAGGTGCGTCCGGTGGATGCCGGGAGCCGCACCCTCAAAGATGCCATCAACGAAGCCATCCGCGACTGGGTGACCAACGTGCGCACCACTCATTACCTGCTGGGCTCGGTGCTGGGGCCGCACCCTTACCCGCTCCTGGTGCGTGATTTCCAGGCAGTGATCGGACAGGAGGCGCGAGGGCAGATTTTAGCCGTCGAGGGACGGTTGCCGGATTTCCTCATCGCCTGCGTGGGGGGTGGTTCAAACGCTCTGGGCCTTTTCCACGCCTTTCGCCGTGACCGGGTAGGAATGATCGGGGTAGAGGCCGGGGGAGAAGGGGTAGCCACTGGCCGTCACGCGGCCCGCTTTGCCGACTCCCGCCGGGGGCGCATCGGGGTGTTACATGGCACCAGATCATACGTGCTCCAGGATGAAGACGGCCAGATTGCCTCCACCCATAGCATCTCGGCCGGGCTGGACTACCCCAGCGTGGGGCCGGAACATAGCTACCTGCGCGATAGCGGTCGGGTGCGCTATACCACTGCCACCGACGAGGAGACCCTGGCGGCCTTTGATCTGCTCTGCTGCCTGGAAGGTATCATCCCTGCCTTAGAATCGGCCCACGCGGTGGCCGAAGCAATAAGGCTGGCCCCCCAACTCGACCCGGAGGCCATCGTTATCATTAACCTTTCCGGGCGAGGAGACAAGGATATTGACACCGTAGCTCAGGCGAAGGAGGTAGAACGTGGATAGAAGCGGAGTACAACGTATCGCCGCCGCCTTCCAAACAGCACAGATGGCTAACCGGGCGGCGCTGATGCCTTACCTGACCCTGGGTTATCCCGACCCGGAGACCTCGTTGACCCTGGTGGAGACGGTGGCCGCCGCCGGAGCAGATTTGCTGGAGCTAGGTGTGCCTTTCTCCGACCCCCTGGCCGACGGCTCGACCATTCAGCAGGCCACCCACGTCGCTTTGCAACAGGGCACGTCGGTCCATCGCTGCCTGGAAATGGGTCTTACACTGCGAGAGCGTGGTCTGGAGGTCCCTTTTCTCCTCATGGGTTACTATAACCCCATCCTGGCCTATGGTGAGCGCGCTTTCTGTCGGGCGTGCCAGGAAGCGGGCGTGGATGGGCTCATTGTGCCTGACCTGCCGCCGGAGGAAGGGGGCGACCTGGAAAGGGTCTGCCAGGAGCACGGTCTGGCCCTGGTCTATCTGCTGGCTCCCACCAGCCCGCCGGAACGAATGGCACTGGTGGCCGACCGTTCGCAGGGGTTTATCTATCTGGTCTCGTTGACCGGGGTAACCGGGGCACGCCAAAACCTGCCGCCTGACCTGGCCGCTTTCATCAGCCGAGCCCGGCAGACGACGGATAAGCCGCTTGCGGTAGGGTTCGGCATATCCACGCCGCAGCAAACGGCCCAGGTGGCCCGCCTGGCCGATGGGGTCATCGTAGGCAGTGCCCTGGTTAAAATGGCCGGGCGGGGCCTGGAGGCCATAGCCCCGCTCAAGGAATTCGTGGCGGCCCTGCGGCGGGCGGTGGAAAGAACCGGTTAGCGCTCGCCCGCCAGCGGGCAGTTTTCGCGTTCTGGACGGCCTGGCCGGGAAACGTACGCCGGCATACACCAGGATTAGACCAAAGCCTTGTTTCTCACTCTCCTGCTTTCACGGGCACAATGTCCTCTTTACCGCTGAACAGCAGAGTCAGATCGGCGCCCTGCGGGATAAAGATCAGCTTGTCGTTGGGTCCGATGGTCTCTTTGATGATCTTGAGTCTCTCAAGCTCGTAGAACTGGGGGTTAATCTCGTAAACCTTGGCCAGCTCCTCGTTGACCTTATTCTGCCGCCTGGCTTTCTCCAACTCGATAGCAGTTTGCGCCTCTTCTTGCTTAAGCTGTTCCTCAAGCTGCTTTGTCCGCTGGCGGGCAACTTCCTTCTCAACGTCAGCGCGCGCCTTCTCCTTCAGCCGCTCCAGGTATTCGGGGTCGGGCGCGATGTTGCTGACCCGAATGTCCAGCAGCGCCACGTACACCTCGTTCAGTTCTTTGGACAGCAGATCGAAGAGGTCACTGGTGATCTTTTCTCGCCCTATAGTGGTTATCTCCCCAGAAGCCTCGATGCCCAACATCTCGTCCAGGGTGTAACGCACAGTCACCGCTTTTGCCACCCCCGGTATCCGGGTGAGCACCTGCCGGGCAAGGGCCTCATCCGACATAGCCTCGTTGTGGTACAGTTCGTACATCGCTTTCGAATTTTCGGCGTCGCGCATCCGGGCATAGGTGACCGCGATCTTCAGGCCAATGGGCTGTTTATCAGCCGTGACCAGATCCGGGTCTTCCCACTCAGCCGTTTTAGCCGAGACATCAACCTGCCTCAGTTCGGCATAGAACCCCATGTGGGTGTAGCGGCCTGCCCCGACTACCGCCTCTACTTTAACCCCGTCGGGCATCACCAGTCCGACCTCGTACGCTTCCACCTGGGTGTTCCAGTAGCACCCCGATAGCAGGCTGGCGGCCGCCAACAGAGCGATGACCGCGGATAGGTACACTTTGGGCTTTCTCACAGTTAATCTCTCCTTTCTCTGAATAGTGATGGGATAGCCACCCATCCTCTCACGAAAGCTACGACAATGGCTACGACCAGACACAGGATCACAATGAGATCATCAATGCCACTCCCCAGTGGTAGAAGCCATAGGATGGCTCGTCGTGTGATCGGGTTCCAAAATAGAAAAGCCAGTACGATAGCAACCAGAGCGATCTTCCACCAGGTTTGTCTGAACGACATAGATTACCTCCTCGTAATATAATATTGATGGGGTGTGGGGGGTAGCCCGTCTGCCTGGTATTATACCACTTTTCTGTCTGACCTACCTGACTTTCAAATACCAGCGGCCTGACGTTTTGCCCCCAGCCCGCCGCCCCAGAACGCGCAAACTGCTCGCTTGCGGCGCAAGCGTCGTCAAAGCGTCGTCTATGAGGATAAAGGCGGCTCGGCTTCCCACTGTCTCCACGGGGTCTCGAATCGTTGAAGCACCTCGTTGGTTTCAAGTAACAGGGCGAACTCTTGCAGCCAGCGACGGATGTAAGTCACATCAAGACGGCGACCCTGTCGTAAAATCACTCCTTCGATGTCCATGAGGTCTTGGGGCCGACCGGCTATGGCTTTGTGAATGACCAGATCCTCGGCGGAGCAGAGTTGCACCACTCGCCCGGCACCCAGGTCATAGTCCACGGCGCGAGCGATAACCTGTTCCTCATAGCCAGGCAGGCCCAGAGAAATATCCACGTTGCACAGGCCCGGCAGCGTCAGGAGCACAACTCGTCTCTGGAGGGCAAAGGATAGGGCGTCTGGGATACGCGGCTGAAACTCGGCCAGAAGCTGGCGGAGAACGGGTGCCTCTTCACCGGGGGGAAGAAGCACCACCAGGTCCAAATCGCGGGTGAACCGAGGCTCGCCCCAACGCTGTACGGCCACCCCTCCGATGATGGCATACGGGACATCTCGGACTGTCAAAAATTGGTGCATGACCTGGGCGGCCTCAAACTGGGGAATCACTCGGCCATCCTCCCCGCGATGCGATCCAGGCTGTGTCTCAACTCCACGAGTGCGGCAATGCGCTTCCGATCCAGCTCGCCCAGTGGTTCACGTCGGCCTCCGGCCTCCCAGAGAGCGCACAAATGTTCATACTCTCGGCGCGCCTCTTCAACGCTCAAAGAGGCCAACCGCCGTCGCCGCTCCTGGGCAATCACCGCGTTGGCGGCGGCGTGTCCGTGCAGGAAACGCAGCAATTCCGCTTTAGATACTGGCATGGTAACATTCTCCTACAGGTGACGGTCGGTGGTTATGTATCTTATCCTCCAGTATAAAAGCGTCACCAGATGGTCTTCAGACCCAAAAGTTGTATATGACCATCCAGGCCTCACGACGAGCCTGGTCAATGTCTTCGGCCGAAGGAGCTGGCCCCAGGTCGGCACACAGTCCCAATAGCGACTTCCGTTTAACTGCTTGTCCGATTGCAGTTCGTTCGACTTCCGGTGCTATCTGTTGAACCAAACGAATCTTGTCCACAGGCGACAATCGCCGGGCCAGGGATAGAACTTCCTCCAGGGTAACAGTATGCTCTCCCATTTCACAGCCCCCCTCTTTGCCTCTCCATCGCTTCGGCTGGAATGTCGTGGAAATGGACCACACGCACTTCCTGCCTGGCATAACCCAGATTTGCCATAATTATAATCTGAATTTCATTTATTTTCAACTCTACTTTGCCTTCTGGTGGTCCCCCTCTTTCGTGTTGATGACTTTTCTCTACCGCAGAGCACGCAGAG
>CAZYHC010000126.1:0-8746 GCA_964646625.1 uncultured Anaerolineales bacterium | reverse complement strand
TGCCCGTCCACATCTCGAAAGCCAGCGCCCCCTGATGCACCAGCATCTCCAGCCCGCCGATGGGCCTGCCTCCGGCCTGGCGCGCCTGTCGCAGGAGCTTCGTCCAGCGAGGGCGGTAGACCAGGTCGAAGACGGCGAGATGGGGAGGCAATGGAACGTCGTCCGGCCAGGGAGAGGAATCGGTCTCCGGCCACATGCCTACCGGCGTGGCGTTGACCAGCAGGTCGAACCGGTCGAGGTCGGAGGGCAAGCCATCCAGCAAAGATATTTCCGCCTGGGGCAGGTGTTTTTGCAGGTCGTGGGCCAGCCCGGCCGCCCTGGCCGGGGTGCGATTGTAGATGCTGACCGGCACGCCCTCACGGGCCAGAGCATAGACCACGGCCCGCGCCCCCCCGCCAGCGCCCAACACCAGCGCCCGCCGCCCGCCGGGGTCGAATCCCCCGGCCCGCAGAGCAACCAGGAAGCCGCGCCAGTCGGTGTTCTCTCCTATGAGGCGGCCTTCGCGCACCACGATGGCGTTCACCGCGCCGAGGGCCCGGACCGATTCACTAAGCTCATCCATGACAGGCATCACCGCCTGCTTGTGCGGCACGCTGACGTTGGCGCCCCGCAGGCCCAACGCCACCAGCCCGCGTACCGCCGCTTCTACCTGCCCAGGGGGGACCGGCAGGGGAACGTAAGCCCAGTTCATCCCCCGCGCGGCAAAAGCGGCATTGTGCATGGCCGGGGAGAGGCTGTGGGCCACCGGCCAGCCTATCAACCCTACCAGTCTGGTATGTCCATCGATCATTGCACATTTCCTCCTGTACTGGCGAGCAGCTTGCTGAAACCGGGGAAAGAATCGGCGATGCAGGCTGCCCCTTTCACCACTGTCTCCCCTTCCGCCAGCAGCCCGGCTACGATCAGAGCCATAGCCAGGCGGTGATCGCCGTGACTTTCGACTGGAGCGCCTCGTAAGGGGGTAGGCCCTTCGACGATAAAGCCGTCGGGACGGGCTTCAATGCTGGCCCCCAGGCGGCGCAGCCCGGCCACAGTGACGGCAATGCGGTCGCTCTCCTTGACCCGCAACTCGCCTGCATCGCGGACGATGGTCAGCCCTTGCGCCTGGGTCGCGGCCACGGCCAGCACGGGCAACTCATCTATGAGGCGGGGAATCAAGGCCCCCCTCACTTCTACGCCACTGAGTTCCCCGGACTTTACTACCAGGTCGGCCACCGGCTCACCGCTTATATTCTCCAGGGTGCCTGGCACTTCCAAAGTGCCAGGCACCTGAGCCACCGGCTCCCCATCCATCAGGCGCACGTTCTCCACCCTGATTTCCGCCCCCATAGCCTGCAACACCTCAAGCAGGCCGGTGCGGCTGGGGTTAATCCCTACTTCCTCAAGGACGAGCTCCGAACCGGGCACCAGCAGGCCCGCTACCAGGAAGAAAGCGGCTGAAGAGATGTCGCCGGGGACGGCTATATCCAGCGGCTCCAGTGATTTATTTTGCGGCAGAGGATACAGGGTTATCGTTCTATCGTCGGTTTTCAAGTCCGCCCCCATCGCTTTAAGCATACGCTCGGTGTGGTCGCGGCTGGGGGTTGGTTCGCGGAGGCGCGTCTGGCCGATAGCGTAAAGCCCGGCCAGGAGCAGAGCCGATTTGACCTGGGCGCTGGCTATGGGGAGATGGTAATCTATGCCCCGCAGGCGCTGCCCTTTGACGTGTAAGGGGGCACAGCCTTCGCTGGCGCTGACGTGCGCTCCCATTTCCTGCAAGGGGACAATGATGCGCTCCATCGGGCGGCGGCGGAGCTGGTCGTTGCCGGTCAGCACGGCAGAGAAAGGCTGTCCGGCCAGGAGGCCACTCAACAGGCGCATGGTTGTGCCGGAACCAGCGCAATCGAGAGGGGCTGGCGGAGCACGCAGCCCCCACAGGCCCCGCCCCTGGACGACGAGTTTTGAGGGGGCAGGGCGCTCCACTCTAATGCCCAGAGCCTGCACACAACGTAAGGTAGCCAGGCAATCGGCGGCCGGCAGGAAGCCTGCCACCCGCGACTCGCCCCCGGCGATAGCGCCCAGCAGCAAGGCCCGGTGGGAGATGGATTTATCGCCCGGCAGGCGGAATCGCCCTCGCAAAGGCCCGCCCGGCCTGACGAGCAACGCATCCCTCATCTCAGATTTCCCGCGCCGTGGCCATCGCTATCAGGCGTAGTTCCTTCAATAAACTGGCGAACTCGGCTGGGTGCAGGGATTGGGGGCCATCGGAAAGGGCCTGGTCGGGGTGAGCATGCACCTCGATGAGCAGCCCATCTGCGCCGGCCGCCACCGCTGCCCGCGAGACTGGCCCCACCAGTTCCCGCAGACCAGTGCCGTGGCTGGGATCCACGATAACGGGCAGGTGGGTGAGATGTTTGAGCAGGGGCACGGCGTTGATGTCCAGGGTATTGCGGGTGTATTGTTCAAAGGTGCGGATGCCTCGCTCACAGAGCATCACCTGGCCGTTGCCCTGGGCCAGGATGTATTCAGCAGCCATGAGCAGTTCTTCCATGGTGGACATCATACCCCTTTTGAGCAGCACGGGCCGCCTGGTCTGGCCGAGGGCGCGGAGGAGAGCATAGTTCTGCATATTGCGCGCCCCCACCTGCAATATATCAGCGTAATGGGCCACCAGGGGCACGTCTTCCGGGGCGATCACCTCAGTTACCACCGCCAGCCCGGTGGCGGCGCGGGCCTCGGCCAGGAGCTCCAATCCTGCGCGCCCCAATCCTTGAAAGCTGTAGGGTGAGGTGCGGGGCTTGAAGGCCCCGCCGCGCAGGATGCGCGCCCCGGCTTCTTTGACGGCCTGGGCCGTTTCCAACAACTGCTGGCGGCTTTCCACCGCGCAGGGGCCGGCCATCACCGCCACCGTCTGCCCGCCGATGTGGACTTTATCGAGGGCGATGATGGTATCGTCAGGGTGAAGATCGCGGCTGACCAGTTTGTAGGGGTGCTGCCAGGGTTGCACCCTCCCTACCCCTTCCATTTGCTCAAACGTCTCTGGGCTGACCGCCTGCCCCGAGCTGACGATACCGATGTTGGTATGCCCATTGCTCTGGACAGGGAAAGCCTGGCCGCCCACTTTTTCCACTTTACTGAGTATCGCTCCGATTTGCTTGGCTGTAGCACCTGCTTTCATCACTACGATCATCGAAACATCTCCTTTCTGCGCTGCCAGATTGGTTTTATCATCTGGCGCCATTTCTCTTCCTGTCCCTCGGACAATAACGCGGCCATATCCTCCAGCCGCTGGCTGAAGCGAACAAGCGCTTCCCGCACGGGGCCCTGATTGGTGAGCAAAATATCCAGCCTCATGTCCACGTTGCTGGCGGCCAGGCGAGAGGTATCGCGAAAGCCCCCGGCCACCATCTGCCATATCAACTCATCTTCTACCTCTTCGGCCACCGCCACCAACGCCGCAGCCAACAGGTGGGGCAGGTGGCTGGTGATGGCTAATAGCCGGTCGTGGCGTGCCGCGTCGCTCATCGTCAGCGGGTGAGCGCCGGTGGCCCACACCAGTTCCTCGGCCAGGTGTAGGGCTTCTGGGGCGGTGCGGGGCAGGGGGATGAGGACGAAAGTCGCTCCCTCGTACAGGTCCGCCCCGGCCGCCTGGAGGCCAGAAAGCTCCTTGCCGCAAAGAGGATGGCCGCCGACCGGCTGCACGGGAGAAGGCAACCCGGCCATGGCCTCCACGATGGCCTTCTTGGTGCTGCCCAGGTCGAGCAGCAGACAACCTGGCTTCAGATGTGGCCCCAGTTCAGAAATGAGTTCGAGGATGGTGCGCACGGGCGTAGCCAAAATTACAACGTCTGCTCCTTCCACCCCCTGGCGCGGGTGGCAAGTGCCCCAGTCGATGTAGTTTGACTCTTCGGCGTAAGCCACCGTCTCCGCTCGCCTGCTCACTCCCACCAGTTCTCGAACGGCCTGGCGGCTGCTCAACACCGCGGCCAGGGAGCCCCCCATCAGCCCCAGCCCGATGATCGTTACCCGTGCCTCGCTCAACTCTGGCATAATTCGCTCCTTCTGGTGCGCGGCACTTTATTTTCATAGTGCCGTGCACCGGCGTTCATTCCTCATCCATTGTGGCTGCTGGATAAGAACCCAACAGCTTGACGAAGGCCGCCCGCTGCAACAGCCCCACCAGGGCCTTTTCGCAAGGGGGGTCCTGCCAGTGCCCTTCGAAATCCAGGTAGAACACGTAGTGCCAGGGCCGGTTGCGGCGAGGGCGCGATTCCAGCTTGGTGAGATTGATCCCCCGCTCGGCGAATTCCCCCAGGCAGCCGTGGAGTGCGCCCGGCACGTGGCGCACGGCGAAAATCAGCGAAGTTTTGTTCTGTTCGGCGCGTGGCGGGCTCTGGGTGCCCAGCACGAAAAAACGGGTGTAGTTGTGAGGCGAATCCTCTATGCCGGTCGCCAGAGTGTTCAGCCCGTGAATCTGGGCCGCCAACGAGCTGGCGATGGCCGCCGCGTCAGGCTCAGGGGCCGCGGCCAACTCGCGCGCCCCGCCGGCTGTATTGTAAGCCGTCTCGGGCTCTATCCCGTGCCGGGCCAGGTAGCGTTCACACTGGGCCAGAGCCTGGGGATGGGAGCGCGCCCGCCGCACGTCTTGCAGGGTGGTCCCTGGCCCGGCCAGCAGGCAGAGACGCACCCGCAGCAACACCTCGCCCCAGATATTCAGGTCGTGCTCCAACAGCAGGTCGTAAGCCTGATTGATGGACCCCGCCGTCGAGTTTTCCGCCGGCAGGACGCCATAATCGGCCTGCCCCTCCTCCACCGCCAGAAAGATATCCTCGAAGGTGCGGCAGGGCATCATTTTCGCTTCCGATGAAAAGAAGCGATAGGTGGCTTCCTGCGAATAAGCTCCTTCCTCTCCCTGGAAAGCAACGGTAGTCATTTTCTATCCCTCCCTGTCCTTTACGTTACAGGCTATATCGGGCCGCAGCACCTTGGCTCCTTTGAGATAAACGTGGGCCAGCTTTTCCTGAGATTTATTCGTGTTCCAGTGAATCAGGACGCGCACGCACTTCTCTGGAGCGCCGGGCACGGGTGGAGCCAGCGCGTCGAGGAGAGCCGTCCCTTCCCAGCCCAACTCCCGTGCGGCCCGGGCCGGGAAAGCGGCGGTCAGGTCAGGAGTAACGGTGAAGAAAGCGCTGACCACTTCCTCCCCGGCCAGGCCGTTGGCGGCGATGAGGTGCTCCAGCAGCTCTTTGGTGGCGGAAAGGATGGCTTCCACCGTGTTGTTCTCCACCGTGGTCGCTCCTCGAAGGGCTCGACAATACATCTTTCATCCTCCAATAAAAAAGCGTGGAGCCGTCCGCTCCACGCTTGCAAAATGCTTATCTCAAGATTCTTTCAGCACTGAGGCTGCATTCTCATTCCCTCCAGGGCGTGAAGCGACGGGCCTGAAAGCCACGCATAAAAAAAGTAATAATAGCCCCAAAAATCTTCACGCCAGGGAAAACGCCAGGGAGCAATACCTCCCGCCAGCGTTGTTTGGCTGGAGGTCAGGAGAGAACGCGCTCGGTTGTCCGTAAGACCGCTGTTCGACACGGCATTGCTCCCATCTGGTTCTTACCTGCATGATAGCACAAATGGCGCCAAAAGTCAAATCCTGCCCGCAGGCCGCCGCGTCCAGAAATTTTGGCGACTGCTCATAGCCCTCGTCCCCGAGGGCGGTCCAATCGCGGAGAACGTGGAAAAGCGAAACGCGCGGCCACCTGCGGAGCGAACACTAAAAAACTCTGCGCCCTCAGCGGTCTCTGCGGTGCAATCTTGTACTGTAGGAAAGCCCTGATGTTACCAAACCCGGGCAAAGAGAAAAGACGGCCTTTTGAGCCGTCTTTTTTGATGCCCATGCCTCTTCAGGCTTTAGTGGTATTCAGACAGTTTAATTCGCTTTCCCATCATTACCTCCACCATCGTATCAATGCCTCTTCAGGCTTTAGTGGTATTCAGACTTCGTCCGTGCCTACGCCCTCTACGCGGAAGATGCTGTATCAATGCCTCTTCAGGCTTTAGTGGTATTCAGACTCGTCTACTACCTTCACCGGCAGCCTGAGCCTGCCAAGTATCAATGCCTCTTCAGGCTTTAGTGGTATTCAGACCTAGTCCATCAAAAACCAAAAAAATAATGCCCCCCAGGTATCAATGCCTCTTCAGGCTTTAGTGGTATTCAGACCGTCCAGGGCCTTCTTGCTCGCCACAGGCTTAATCTTGTATCAATGCCTCTTCAGGCTTTAGTGGTATTCAGACTGCAGGCAGTGCAGAGAGGATAACAATACGATTTGCGTATCAATGCCTCTTCAGGCTTTAGTGGTATTCAGACATCGCCGGCGCAGAGGCGGGGCTGGCAGAGCTGGGCCGTATCAATGCCTCTTCAGGCTTTAGTGGTATTCAGACTTGCAACTCCTTGGCCGACCCCCCAGCAAACCTCACGTATCAATGCCTCTTCAGGCTTTAGTGGTATTCAGACGGCCCAGCGACCGATCCTGGCACGCTCCAGGACGCGGTATCAATGCCTCTTCAGGCTTTAGTGGTATTCAGACTACTGTTGTGGCTCGAATACGATCACTGATTCCAAAGGTATCAATGCCTCTTCAGGCTTTAGTGGTATTCAGACTTGGCGGCTCTACCCGGAGATATTCAAAGTAGAATATTCCGTATCAATGCCTCTTCAGGCTTTAGTGGTATTCAGACTGTCACTGGTGGTGATTGGCGTGGCGGCTAAAACTTTTGTGTATCAATGCCTCTTCAGGCTTTAGTGGTATTCAGACAAGTCCTGGTCAGAATCCCACAAAGGGTGGGTCTGGAGAACGTATCAATGCCTCTTCAGGCTTTAGTGGTATTCAGACCGCAGTTTGCAAGCAGTCATCACAGTCTGTCCAATGCTTTCTCTGGATCACCCTCTTTTTCTCTATATCTGTCCCAATTGAGCCTGCCATTTTCACCTCCAAAAGCTTTACATAAAATACTTGCAATTTTTGGTTTTTTTGGTCTCCTTTCCCAACCTACAAACGAAGGCTCTCGCTCCTTCGCCATTTCCTGGCACACTCTGCTCATCGGGCCAGGCGGAATCGGTTCGGCGTTCTCACTGATACCCAGTATAATACACGTTGCCTTTTTTGTCAACAACCGCCGCGCGGCGCTGTTTGACAAAGCGGGCAAGGTGTGGTAGAATTTCCCTAGATTCATATAGCACAAAGACTGTGAACAGGACTAGTAGGCGTCGAAGCGGGGTCCCAGAGAGTCGGGGTGAGGTGCGAGCCCGATACCAGCGCCGGCGTTGAATGGCCCTGGGAGTTGTGACCCGAAAGGGAGTATTTGCCCTCCTGAGTAGGCGTCGCCGGCGACTCCACCGTTAGCTGGGAGCTGGGTATCGGGTATCGCTACTCGGAGGGGAGCAGTGGGTGCCCCGTACCTGTAAGAGTGAGGCTGGCTGGTCGGAATTATCTCCGTGCTTTTCACCACGGAGTTTTTCTTTTCCGGCCCCGCTTAAACGGGGTGGCACCGCGGGAAGGCTCTTGGCGGCCCTCTCGTCCCTGGTCGAACCGGGACGGACGGGCCGCATTTTTATATAGCAGCGAGCGGCAGGCGACTGGCAGCCAGACCTCTGGGTGCGCTGCGGTGAGAGAATACATCAACATGGAGGTGAAGAAAATGTATCACCCGTCCTTGCGGGATTTTCGAGAACTGGCCGCGGGGGGCAATTTGATCCCCGTCTGGCGCGAGATACCGGCTGACATGGAGACGCCGGTTTCGGTATACCTCAAGCTGCGAGGGGCACAGCCCTCTTTCCTGCTGGAAAGCGTGGAAAAAGGGGAGCAGGTGGGGCGCTACTCCTTCATCGGGGTGGAGCCGCTGGCTATCCTCACCTCTCAAGAAGAAGGGGTGTTCCTCCAGGAAAACGGCCAGAAAAAGGGCCTGAGTCAGAAGCTCGGCCCCCCGGAATATAACCCCCTGGCGGCTATAAGGGAGATTCTCACTCGCTATCAGCCAGCCAGGATGCCTGACCTGCCGCGCCTTTCCAGCGGCCTGGTGGGTTATCTGGCCTACGACGTGGTGCGCTTCTTCGAGCCGGTGCCGCTGCCAGGGCGCAAATGTCCGGCTCTGCCAGAGATGGTGTTCCTCCTGACCGATACCCTGGTTATATTCGATCACGTCAAACACCGCTTGCTGCTCCTGACCAACGTCCATCTTGAGGGGGCTGGAAACCTGGAGGCGGCTTATAGCACGGCGGTGGAAAAGATAGAATCCCTGGTGACCCGTCTGCACCACCCCCTGCCGGCTACTGCTCTGCCCACCAGGGCGACGGCTGAGCCCTGGAGCTCGAACTTCGCCCGCGCCGATTTCGAGAGGGCCGTCCGAGAGGCCAAAGAATATATCGCCGCCGGCGACATTTTCCAGGTAGTGCTTTCGCAGCGGCTTTCCCGGCGGACGGAGGCGGACTCTTTTACCATCTACCGCGCCCTGCGGATGTTGAACCCTTCCCCCTACATGTTCTACCTGGAACTGACGGACGATTTGCGCCTGATAGGGGCTTCCCCGGAGATGCTGGTGCGCCTGGAGGGTAAGCGGGCTGAGGTGCGGCCCATCGCTGGCACCCGCCACCGGGGCGCCACTTCCACCGAAGACGAGGCCCTGGCCCAGGAGCTCCTGGCCGACCCCAAAGAGCGGGCCGAGCACGTCATGCTGGTAGACCTGGGCCGCAACGACCTGGGGCGCGTCTGCC
>CAZYHC010000125.1:0-9344 GCA_964646625.1 uncultured Anaerolineales bacterium | reverse complement strand
GGTCGGGCATTCTGGACGCCGTGGCCCAATTGTACCAGGCCGGGATCATCGACCGTAGGGGAGCAATGGACAGCCAGCATCCCCGCGTGCGCTCCACGGATAACGGTCCGGAGTTTGTTTTGGTCGATAAAGAGGAGAGCGGGAACGGACGGGAGATCGTCCTTACCCGCAAAGACGTGGGCGAGATTCAGTTGGCCAAGGGGGCAATGCGGGCTGGCCTGAACATCCTGCTGGCCGAGACGGGCCTGGAGGCCGCGGACCTGGATGAAATCATCATCGCCGGCGCTTTCGGCACCTATATCAACGTGGAGAGCGCCGTCAGCATCGGGATGTTTCCCCCCCTCCCCCTGGAACGCTTCAAACAGGTGGGCAACGCCGCCGGCATGGGAGCCAAACTGGCCCTCATCTCCAGGGAACAGCGGGCCAGGGCCGCGGACATCGCCCGGCAGGCGGAGTACGTCGAATTAACCAACGATCCTCGGTTCGTCGCCGAGTTCTCCACGTCTATGTTCTTGGCCTGATCGGATTCTCGCCCGGTCAATCTCCGGTCAGGGCCGCACTCTGCCGCTCAAAAATTAAGATTTCCGCCCTCTCCATCGAGGCGTGCCGGTGTATCGCGCCTCGGGGCATCACTACCAGCTCACCTTCCTGGAGGGTGACATCGCCTTCTTCGCTTTCCAGAAAGACCTCTCCCTTCTGGACCAGTAAGAATTCATCCTGATTTGCGTGTCTATGCCAGTGAAAGCTCCCCTGGCACACCACCAGGCGCACTACAAAATCCTCGATGTAGGCCAGGTCTACGGTGGAGAAGGGTAGGGGTAACCTGGCCGCTTCCTTACCCAGGTTGAATTTCTGGAGCGTATCCTCCCCTTTGGGCACGAACAACCGCCGGTCGCCGTTCTTACGGTCGGGCATGAACCTGGACTGAAAGAGCAGGACCACTGACCACACGAACGAGGAGGAGCGGTGCCCAACTCCCTTGGGCACTACGGCCAACTCATTAGGTTGCAGAAGCACACTCCCCCACTCGCTATCCAGGGTAATCACTCCGCTGTGCACCAGAAACATTTCATCCTGATCGACATGTCTATGCCAGGCCAGTGCCCCCTGACAGATGTACACATCCACCGCGAAATCGTCAACATAGGTCAACTCGATCATGGAAAACGGTCTGGTTAGTCGGCGCGCCTCCTGGCCGATATTTATTTTCTTGAGGGGCATAGGAGTACCTCCGCCCGGCATAGTCGCTGCATTTTCCTTAACTATAATATACCGTACCTGGGCTTAATTGTCAATAGTTATTTGGACTTGTGCCAGGGTGCTAGTGGGGTCTCGCCCTCCGTCGAACATTGACTTTTTTGATGGAAGCTGTTATACTAAATCCATGTAGAAACACTGAGGGCACGGAAAAATTAAGGAACAAGGCTCCGTGCCCTCCATTATTCCAAAATCCCAGGAGTACGAAAGGCAAGCCCGAAATGGACACCCAAACCACCATCCAGCTAACCGTCGTCGGTCTCCTGAAACGATACGCACCCCACCCCCCACCCGCCCCACAGCCCGGCCAGACCATCGGCGAACTAATAGAGGAGCTGGGCATCCCCAACGAACTGGTGGCCCTGGTCATCGTCAACCGTCGCCAGCAGTTGAAAAGTTACGTCCTGCGGCCGGGCGACGCGGTCAAGCTGGCTCCTTTCGTCGGCGGCGGAAAGCGACGGGCCAATGATTAAAAAACTGGGGCTGCCGACCCTGATCGTAATCTTAGCCCTGGGGATGCGGCTATGGTACATGGCCCAGGGCATCGACGATTTCTGGGGCGATTCTTATCACCACTGGTTGATCTCACGGTTAACGGTGGAGAACCGCTGGGTATACTCAGATTACAAAGGCATGAACCTGGTCTGGCTGCCCGTCTATCATTACCTGTCAGCCCTGGCGATGTGGCTCTGCGGTCGCTACGATCTGGCCCCGCTGCACTGGCTGAACCTGATGCTGGGCACGGTGTCGTGCTATCTGGTCTTCCACGTAGCCAGGCGGCTTTATAATACCCTCCTGGCCGGGCTGATGGCGGGCCTGATAATGGTCTTTAACCACGTTCATCTGGTTTTCAGCAACCTCAACATGACCGAGGGCTGGGCCGCGACCCTGCTGCTCCTGGCCATCTATTGCGTGGAGGGCCTTCGGCACGCGGATTCCAGGGCAGAGGCTTCGACTCCCAAATCCCAAACCCCAAATCCAGAATCCCAGGGCCAAAAACATGTGTACCTGGTGGCCCTTTGCGTGATCGCTTTTCTGACCACCCTGACCAGGTATGAGATGGTGGTCTATCTGCCGCCCCTGGCCTACTGGTTGTATCGCCGGAAAAAAGCCTGGGCTGTGCTCTTCCTGGCCAGCATAGGTCTGGCCCTCACGGTCTGGGCAGGATGGATTTACGGGATGACAGGTAACCCCCTTACAGGCTGGCTGGAGCAGGCACAAGCCACTCGCTGGGAACACCTGTTCATCTCGGGAAGCCCTTACCAACTTTTGAATCTGCTGGCCTTTTTTGTGGATTATCGCCAGGCGTTTCCTTTGCTCGGTGTGGCATTTGTGGGCGTGGCGCTCAGCTTGCTCAGTCGGACGCCTGAGCACCAACCCCACAACCCTACCCTGGCGCTCATAGCCAGCATGGTGGGGCTTCACTTTCTCTCTCTATCTATCGGCTTCTGGGCGGGAGAGGTCGCTTACACCGACGTGCGTTTCAGCGTCCCCGATCTGCCGCTCCTGGCCCTGCTGATGCCGACCTGGCTCTCGCTGGCCGGGCAACTTTCTATCCGCTGGAGGGAACGTCTGGCATTAGGAGCAGGGTTGATCGTCTTTGGAGCGGTCGTTCCCCTGGGTCTGGCCGCCCCTGCCCTCGATAAAGTGGCCTACATCATCGTTCCGGAGAAGGAAGCGGGCCTCTTCCTGAAGGAACAGCCGCTCGACGGGGGCACGATATGGTGCGATGCGCCGGTCAGCATCTATTACAGCACGCTACCCCTGGATTCTTTCGTATCGTCCGATAGTATTGAGGATTACATGGCTACCTCGGAGTTCACCGAAGCGGGGGTGCAGGCCATCGAAACTCAGGGAATCAAATACCTGCTCTACGAGCACGTGTCCTACAACGGCACTTACTGGTTCTTCCCTCAACTAAAGGAGGGCCAGGAGTTCGCGGTCGGAGGGTTCCGCCTCACCCCCATCTATACCTTCCAGGGCTGGGAAACCCAATATGGGGCGCATCCTACCGCGGTCTGGCAGATCAGGCCTGAGACCGAGGCGGTCACTACTTTAGAACGGAACTAAGGGACGTGACAGGGCCAGATTTACCGGGAGTGCGGAACAACCCCCTCTACGTGCGCCCTTCTCCTGCCACCTCCGCGGCCTCCAGCCTGGGGGCTAAAATCAAGAGAGGCTATTCTTGCACTCCTTGAACTTATCGAGTATAATAGTTAGTAAGTGAAGGCCATTTCCCCTTTTTGTCTATTGCGATTATCACCCGCCGGTACCAAAATCAATAGACAAACAGGCGGCTAGAGCGGTATGATGTCCAGGCCCGTTTGTGATATTGCCAGTGAAAGCAGGTGGTGACAATGGCAGAGAATTCCAAACCCTCCCAATCACAGCCCGAGTCTGCTCCAGATACCAGGCAATTTCCGACCAGGGGGCTGCTGAAGAGCAAATTACTGAATCCCCAAAAAGTGGAAGCAACAGAAGAAGGCCAGGAAACTCGCAAGTTCCCGACTAAAGGGTTGAAGAGTAAAATACTGAGTCTCCAAAAAGTAGAAGAAGGCCAGGAGACTCGCAATTTCCCGACCCGGCAGATGGAAGCAGTGTCCAGAGAAGGGCCACAGGAGGCGTCGGAAGAAGCTCCAGAAGGCACTCTGCCGCAAGGCACGGTCCTCCAAAATCGTTATGAGATCATTAGAATCATCGGGGTGGGGGGTATGGGCGCGGTTTACCTGGCCCGCGACCAGCGTTTTGCGGGCGCCACCAAGCTGTGCGCGGTCAAAGAGATGATAAGCTCCACGCCCGATCCTCGTCTGCGCCAGATCAGTATCACCAATTTCGAACGGGAGGCCAATATCCTGGCCGGGCTCAGTCATCCCTCCATTCCCAAGATCTTCGATTATTTCAGCGAAGGCAACCGCAGCTATCTGGTTCTGGAATTTATCGATGGTAAAGACCTGGAGGCCGTTCTCCAGGATTCTGACGATGCTCTGCCGGAAGAACGGGTGCTGGAATGGGCCGCCCAAATCTGCGATGTGCTGTCCTACCTTCATAGCCACGAACCTGATCCCATCGTTTTCCGTGATTTGAAGCCTTCCAACGTCATGCTGAACAAAAGAAACCTCATCGTGCTGATCGATTTTGGGATCGCCAAGGTCTTTGAGACCGGCCAAAAGGGCACGATGATTGGCACCGAAGGGTACTCTCCGCCGGAGCAGTACCGGGGGGTGGCCGGGCCCCAGGGGGATATTTATGCCCTGGGAGCTACTTTACACCATCTCCTGACCAACCGAGATCCGCGTCTGGAGCCTCCTTTTACCTTCCACGAACGACCGCCCAGGAGCGTTAACCCCAACGTGTCTGAGGCCACGGAAGCCGTGATCACGAAGGCCCTGGAATACGACATGGAAAAACGCTTCGCCTCGGCCCTGGAGATGAAGCAAGCTTTGCTCGGGCTGCTGCCCGCCAGAGAACGATCGGTCCTCATCCCCACGGCGGTCATCGCTGCTCCCGAAGAGACCCAGCTCATCTGGAAATTTGCCTGCGAGGATGAGGTGCGGTCCTCCCCAAGGATCTCAGCGGACAAGGTGCTGTACATCGGCGCTTACGACAATAACCTCTATGCCCTGAACGCCAGGACGGGAGAGTTTATCTGGAAATATCCGACTGATGGAGGGATACCCTCCACCCCCTGTCTGTGGCAGGATAGGGTTTTCATCGGCTCGGAGGACCACATCTTTTACGCCATTTACACCACGGGACGGATTGCCTGGACCTGTCCCACCGATGATCGCATCCGTTCCTCGGCCTGTGTGGCCTACGATCACGTCTTTTTCGGCTCTGACGATGGCCATCTGTATGCCCTGAATGCCCGAACGGGCCGCATGGTCTGGAAGTTTCAGACCGCGCAGTCCATTCGCTCCTCTCCGAACGTGCTGGGGGAAACGGTTTTCTTCGGCTCGGAGGACACCACGGTCTACGCTCTGAACATCGGCGATGGCAAAGTGCAGTGGAAAAACAATACCAACCGCGGCGTGACTTCCTCACCAGCCTTTTATGAAGATCGGCTGGTGATCATCGGTTCGTCCGATTGGAACGTCTACGCTCTGGACGTTCAGTCCGGCTGGCCTGTATGGCGGTATAGAACGAACAGGGCGGTCATCTCCTCCCCGACCGTGGTCGATAAGCGGGTTTTCGTGGGTTCTGTGGATGGTCATATGTATGCGCTGGACGTCAGAAGCGGCCGCGTGAGCTGGAAATACGAGACTGAGGGACAGGTCACGTCCTCGCCAGTGGTGGCCGACGGGGTGGTTTATTTTGGCTCAACCGACGGATACGTCTACAGCGTTGAGGCTCACAATGGCGCGTTACGGTGGCGCTTCAAGACGGAAGGACCCGTACCTTCCTCCCCCATAGTGATCGATGGCATCGTGTATATCGGCTCAACGGATCATGCGGTTTACGCTTTGTCAGTCTGAGACGATACCGGGCTGTCGTCGGGCAGGGAGGGCCTTCCTTTTTCGGACAAGCATTCAGCAACAGACAAAGAGGCTGGGGGACGTTTCTCCCCCTTTCCCCTCCCTTTGTTAAGGGACAAGGACAAGGGAGTATCAGAGAGCATGGATTTTCTACGAACGATACTCGGTAAGGAGATCGATGAGAACGGGGAGAAGCAATTCGTGTTTTCAGTGAGTGAGGAAAAACCTGATCAATCCAGTGAGGTCGTTTTTCGGGTAGGGAAAAGCAGCAGAATAGGCAAAGCGCGGGACAGGAACCAGGACTGCTTTTTTACCCTGGAGTCTATCGTGCACCACGAAGAAGGGATGCTGCCCTTTGGTCTTTTTATTGTGGCCGATGGGATGGGGGGTCAGGAGAAAGGCGAGACGGCCAGTTTCCTGGCCACCAGGACGGCCGCGGATCGCATGGTGCGCGAGATATATCTTCCTCTGCTGGGAAATGAAGAACTTGCTTCGGCTCGCAGACCTATTAACGAAGCCCTGACCGAGGCGGTAATGGCCGCCAATACGGTGGTACATGAAAACGTACCGGAAGCAGGCACCACTTTGACGGCGGCCATGATTCTGGGCAACACGGCTTACATTGCCCACGTGGGTGACAGTCGGGCCTATCTCATCAAACGGGGCAGTACCAGACAGATCACCCAGGATCACTCGCTGCTGGCCCGGCTGGTTGAACTGGGACAAGTCTCGCCAGAGGAAGCTATTAACCATCCCCAACGTAACGTTCTGTATCGGGCCCTGGGTCAGGCTGGCGGGCTGGAGGTCGATATCTACTCGCAACCGCTGCCCCCTGAAAGCCACCTGTTGCTTTGTAGCGATGGGCTGTGGAGCGTGGTGCCGCAAAATGAGATCGCTACCGTAGCGGTCACCACTCCCGACCCTCAAGAGGCCTGTACCAGGTTGATCAAGGCTGCTAACGAGCATAAAGGCGAAGACGACGTCACGGCCATTTTGATCAGCATGATGTAAAGGGGCGGAAGGATGTGGGGTGAGCAAGATTACTACGCTATTCTGGGCGTTGATAAGTCAGCTACTCCTGAAGAGATAAAAAAAGCCTATCGTGCTCTGGCGCGACGTTATCATCCCGACACCAGCGAGAGCCCTGCGACGGTGGAGCGCTTCCACGAGATTCAGGAGGCCTACGAAGTTTTAGGCGATCCAGAAAAGCGCACGGCCTACGACCGTTGGCGGATTGAGGAAGGGTTAGAGGGTGAACCTTTTGTCAATCTACAGATGACTTTGAGCCATAAGACCCTGACCTCCTTAGATGAACCGCAACTTCTCTATGCCCTTCTCGAAATCATGCCCTCCAGACACCTGAAGATCAAACAGTTGGCCTTGAACCTGTGCCTGGTGCTGGACCGCAGCACCTCGATGAAAGGGCCCAGGCTGCAACGGGTAAAGGAGGCCACCATCCAGGTCATCGAGCAGTTGCGTGCTGAGGACGTTTTCTCGTTGGTGGTTTTCAGCGATAGAGCGGAGGTGATTATACCCAGCACCGTAGACGTAGACAAGGAAATGGCCAAGGCCAAGGTAAGAACCCTCAAGAGCGGCGGTGGCACGGAGATATTGCAGGGTCTGATAGCGGGCATAAACGAGTTGGAGAAATGGCGTTCTCCCGATTTCGTTAACCACGTCATTTTGCTCACGGACGGTCAGACCTATGGCGATGAGAGCGACTGTCTGGAGTGGTCCCAGGAGGCCAATCGCCGCCAGATTGGGATCACCACGCTGGGCATAGGTTCAGACTGGAACGACAAACTGCTGGACGAAATGGCCACTGTCAGCGACGGGGTCTCGTTTTACGTCGATTCACCGACCAAGGTGCTGGACGTGTTTCGCGACAAGCTCCACAACCTCAGCAACGTTTTTGCCCGGGAGCTGAGGCTCAATCTCCGCTCGGCGGATAGCATAGACCTGAAAGGGGCTTTCATGGTCGCGCCCAGAATCTCCAGGTTGCGCTTCCAGGACGGCACTATCTCTCTGGGCTCGTTGAGCGCCGACCGCATCGCTCTGTATCTGCTGGAACTGCTGGTCCCTCCCAAACCGCCCGGCCACTACGACCTTTGCCAGTTGGAGCTTAGCGGCGATGTCCCGGCTCTGGGCGATCAAGCCGGTAAGATTCGCAAAAGGATCGCCGTCGATTTCGTTAAAAAACTGCCTGGCGATGCGGAAACGCCCTCCCCTATTGTAGCCGCTCTGGGTAAACTGGTGATCTTCAAGATGCAAGAAAAAACCTTGCAAGACCTGGAACAAGGCCAAATCCAAAGAGCCAGTCAAAGGCTGGAAACCATGGCCACCAGGTTGTTGAATATCGGCGAACCGGAGCTGGCCAAGGCCGCTTTGTTGGAAGCAGGCAGGTTATCGAGAACGGGGCTCTTGTCACCAGAAGGGAAAAAGAAGCTCAAATATGGCACCCGTAGTTTATCGATTCTGCCCAAGGAGGGTATGCAATGATTCAGTGTCCCGCTTGTCAGGTCTCCTATCCAGAAAACACTCTTTTCTGCGAGGAGTGTGGCCTTTATCTGGCTGAGGATAGCCAAAAAGGGACCGATCCTCTGGCTATGAACGACGCTAGCTGGGCAGGGAGAGAAAGGCAGACGGACCAGTTCAGAAAACCCGGAGACTCAGAGCTGTCTCTGGCACTTTCCATTGTGGACAGCGGACGGAGGTTATCCTTCCCCCTGATTAAAGAGATCAACATCGGCCGTCTGGATGCCGCCAGCGCCACTTTTCCCGACGTGGACTTAACCAACGATAAAGGGTTGGAAAAAGGGGTGTCCCGGCGCCATGCCAAGATCACGCGCCGCGGAAACGAGGTGCTGGTCGAGGATCTGGGCAGCGTCAATGGCACTTTCGTTAACGGCAAGCGGCTGACCCCTTATCTGCCCCATCCCTTGCGCAGCGGGGATGAGCTACAGTTAGGTAAACTTGCTCTCAAGGTCAGCTTTTAATAATAGCGGGTGACATTTATACTATTCATTAACAAAAAGAAAGGAGGACGTATACTAGAGGTCAGGTCACCCGGACCCAGTATACAAAGCGAGCAATGGGTTACGCCGGTGCAGGTATTGCTATTTTGGTGCTCTTCTTCGTGCTCCTGGTGCTGGCTATCATGTATGCCAGCCGGGTCAAGAAGGTAGGGCCCAACGAAGTCCTGGTCATCTCGGGCCGCAAGCGCTGGATCACCGACCCGGTGACCGAGGAAAGGACGGTGCGCAGCTACCGCATCGTCACTGGGGGACGGGCTTTCATCTGGCCCGTAATAGAGCGGGTCGATGATCTTTCGTTGGAGTTGATCACCATCGAGGTCCAGACTCGAGACGTGTACACCATTCGGGGTGTGCCCGTCACCGTTGACGGGGTGGCCCAGATCAAGATCGCCAGCGATGAGGTCTCCATCACTACCGCCGCCGAGCGTTTTCTGTCCAAGAGTCGGTCCGATATCGAGTATGTAGCCCACGAGACGCTGGCCGGACACCTGCGGGCCATCCTGGGTACGATGACGGTCGAAGAAATCTACAAGGACCGAGACGCCTTCGCCCAACGGGTGCAGGAAGTCTCGGCCGGCGA
>CAZYHC010000124.1:0-9348 GCA_964646625.1 uncultured Anaerolineales bacterium | reverse complement strand
GCCTGGCCTCTGGAGGTGGCTCAGAACCATGTCCCCAACCAGTGACGCTCACCCAAAGTCAATTGACAAAACAGTCTGAGTGTGGTACAATGCTTTTGCACACGTGTGCAAAAGCATTGTTGTTTGGAAGGGGCTATGTCTATCTCAATCAAAGACATTGCCAAAGCGGCTGGCGTTTCCCACTCCACCGTTTCCCGTGCGCTCAGCGACAGCCCCCTGGTCAACGAGGAAACCAAACGACGCATCCTCAAATTGGCCGAGGAGATGGGCTACTCCCCCAGCGCCATCGCCAGAGGGTTGGTCACCAAACGGACCCGCACTTTTGGCCTGGTTATTACCTCCATCGCCGATCCATTTGTGGCCGAAATCGTGCGCGGCATCGAGGAGACGGCCCTCGATCATGGCTATAGCCTCATCCTCTGCCAATCCCAGGCCGAACCGCAGCGGGAGATGGCGGCGGTCAAGATGCTGAGGGAGAAACGGGTGGATGCCATCATCGTCACGGCCTCGCGGGTGGGCAACCTGTACATGCCCCTCCTGGAAGAAATACGTGTGCCCATCGTCCTGATCAACAACCAGCAAGAAGGACGCTACGTCTACTCGGTGGCTACCGACAACGTGCAGGGCGGAAAACTGGCCGGCCGCTACCTTCTGGAGTTGGGGCATCGGCGGGTGGGCTACATCGCCGGGCCGGATGACATCACCTCCAGCGCAGACCGGCTGGAAGGGTGCAGACAGGCTTTCAAGGAACAGGGATTAGAGTTAAATATGATCGTTTCAGGCAATGGCTGTACGGATGGAGGACAGGCCGGGATGCAAAAGCTCCTATCCGCTCCCTCCCCGCCCACGGCCGTTTTTTGTTACAACGACATGACGGCCATCGGGGCCTTGCTGGCGGCCAAAGAGATGGGCTACCACGTGCCCCAGGACATCTCGATCATGGGTTACGACGACATCGACCTGGCCGCTTACGTGGACCCGCCGCTGACCACCATCGCCCAGCAGCGATACGAGATGGGCCGCATGGCGACCGAGATGGCCCTTACCCTGGCGAACGACGAAGCGGACGCCGCCGTGGAAGATGTGCTATTGTCCGGCAGGCTGGTGGCGCGGAGGTCGTGTGAGAGGTTGTTGAACGGTGGCGATTGACACCACACATGGTTGCAAAAAGTTGGAGGAGAGTCTGGCGCACACTCTGGAAGCGGTGTTGGGCCAGCCCTGATAAATGCATTATGTGGAGATAAGTGATGGAACAAATCAGGCCAACAACAGAACTCACAACCAGACAGGTAATGGATCGGTGGGAGCCGCTGTATGTGTTTCGGGAGCTACTGAGAGGCCTGGATCGGGTGGAAGGCTTGATGGCTACCCTATACGAGGATGGCTTTGTCATCTGGACCATCGTTAACGGGGCTGACGAAGCCTTGCGCAAACAGATTTACGAATTGGAGTGGGCGCTGATGGAATGTTTCCCGCGCCTGGGGTTCGATTTCAACCTCCTGGAGCGAGAGGGCCGTCCCTTACATGACCTGGTAACGGTGGAACACATGGACCTGTACTTGCGTTTGGGGGATTGAGCGATGCCGACCCAGGCCGAACACGAAGCCAAAATTGCCCACAACCATGACTTCCTGGTAGCCCTGCCTCCAGATACCCCTTTCCCAGATTGGGTCATCACCGCTATGTTCTACACGGCATTGCATCAAGTGGAGCGTTACGTGGCCGCTCGTGCTGGACAGCATTTCGTGGAACATCGCACCCGTGAGCGTTTTTTCTACCATAACGCAGATTTGCGGCCAATCTGGACTGATTATCGAGAATTGAAAGAGGCCAGCCAGAGAGCACGTTATGGGCCACATATTCCCCAGGCTGCCGAGATGCTTACTTGCCAGGAGCGACTTCGCTCCGTAGAGGAACATATTGATGCACTGTTAGCACATGCCTGAGACAGATATCTGTCCATATATTATACTCAAATTTCTAAGGAGGAAAAACACTAATGAAGGGTTTAATGTTACACGCCAAGAAGGAGCCCAAGAAGGGCTATATCCTGTCCGATTTCGAGAAAGAAACGGGCAAGATCGTTTCCGGGTACATGGTGTGGCGCTACCCGGAGCTTAAACTGGAGGAGGTGGAGAAACCAGCCCTCAAGCCGGACGAGGTGCTCATCGAGGTTAAAGCCTGTGGGGTGTGCGGCTCGGACATGCATTTCTACGAGACCGACCAGGAGGGCTACATCCTCTACCCCGGCCTGACCAAGTTCCCGGCCATCCTGGGGCACGAGTTTTCGGGCCGGGTGGCGGAAGTCGGGGCCGAGGTGGACGACCTGAAGGTCGGCGACATGGTCACTGCCGAGGAGATGATCTGGTGTGGGCATTGCACGCCCTGCCGCAGCGGGTTCCCTAACCACTGCACCAACCTGGAGGAGATCGGTTTTACCATCAACGGGGCCTTCGCCCAGTACATCGCCGTGGGGGCCAAATACTGCTGGAAGATCGACGCCCTGCTGGATCGTTACGGCGACGAGGATACGGCCTACGAAGCCGGGGCGATGGTCGAGCCTACCAGCGTGGCCTACACCGGCATCTTTGTGCGGGCCGGTGGGTTCCGGCCGGGGGCCTACGTGACCGTCTACGGCGCGGGGCCGATTGGGCTGGCCTCCATCATGCTGTGCAAGGCTTCCGGGGCCGCCAAGGTGATTGCCTTTGAGATTTCTCCGCAGAGACTCGAGCTGGCCAAAAAGGTGGGGGCCGATTACGCCTTCGACCCCACCGAGGTAGTACCCCACGAAAAGGTGCTGGAAATAACCGACGGCCAGGGAGCAGATGTGCACGTCGAAGCGGCCGGCGCGCCGCCCAAGGTTATCCCTGAAATGGAGCAATCCCTGGCTATCAACGCCAAGATAGTGCAGATTGGCCGCGCGGCGGAACGGGTCCCCATGTACCTGGAAACCTTCCAGGTGCGGCGCGCTCAATTGTTTGGTTCGCAGGGGCATTCGGGCCATGCTACCTTCCCCAGCGTCATCCGCCTGATGGCCGCCGGCCTGATCGACATGAGGCCCATCATTACCGCCCGCTACGACCTGGACAGCGTGAAGGAGGCCATCAGGCAGTCCTGTGATCGGGCAGATGGCAAGATCATGGTCAAAATCTAGCTCAAATAGCCACGGAGAACACAGAGTTTTCTCTGTGCTCTCTGTGGCCTCTGTGGCTTGAATCAGGGCCTTTTGGCTCAGGTTTTGGAATATACTGAAACTCGAAATGGAGGCTTAACAGGACTATGGAAGAAATGATGCTGGCCGCGGTCTTTGAGGGCGAAGGCAAATTAGAAGTGAAAGAGATGCCCGTCCCCAGGATTACCAAACCCGACGAAGTGCTGCTGGAAGTGGAGATCGCGGGCGTGTGCGGTACCGATATACACATCTGCGAAGTGCCGCCCGGCCATCCGGCCACGCCGGGCACCATCCTGGGCCACGAATACGTGGGCCAAGTGCTGGCGATAGGTGAAGGGGTCACTCACTTCCAGCCTGGCGACCGGGTGGTGATCGCGCCTAACCTCTTCTGTGAAATGTGCTCCTTCTGTCAGCAAGGGCGTCCCAACCAGTGCCAGGACTTCACCACCCTGGGCATATATCTGCACGGCGGTTTTGCCAAGTATAACGTCGCTCCAGAAGCGGCCCTGTTCCACATCTCTCCCAAGCTGGCGGGCGAAGAGGCCGTCTTTGTCGAGCTGCTGTCCTGCGTGGTGGGCGGCACCCAGAAGGCCCGGCTTCAACCGGGCGAATCGGTAGTCATCCTGGGAGCGGGCCCTGTGGGGCTGATGTTTGCCCTGGTCCTTAAAGCGGCCGGGGCAGGGAAGATCATCATGACCGATGTGGCCCCTTACCGGCTGGGCTTTGCCGGCAAGATCGGAGCTGACGTGGTCATCAACCCCCAGGAACGGAACCCGATACCGGTCATCATGGAGGAAACCGGCTGCGGGGCCGACGTGGTGGTGGACGCGGTGGGTACTTTGCTGCCCCAGGCGGTGAGCGCCTGCAACAAGGGGGGGCGCATCATCTGTTTTGGGATGAATCAACAGGCCCGCCCGATGGTCTCTCAGTACGACATCACCCGCAACGAGCTGACTCTCTATGGCACCTTCATCGGCATTAACACTTTCCCTCCGGCCATCAAGATGCTGGAGAGCGGGGTGGTCAAACCTTCGGCTCTGATCACCCACCAGTTGCCGCTGGCGGACATCCATAAAGGCTTCGACGCGGCCCGCGCCGGCCAGGCCATCAAGGTGGTGATCGCTCCGTAAATAAAGCTGGCACAGGTGCCTGGCACTTTGGAAGTGCCAGGCACCTGGGAGGTATTTGGTGCGACAGATTTGCAAAGTCTGTCAGGTCTGCCCAAACATCAAATGAAAAGGAGGAGGGGAAAATGAAAAGGATTACTGTATTGACAACTATACTTCTGTGCGCGCTAGCGGTCAGCGTCGTCAGCGCCGCCGGTCCCTCACCCCAAGAGGGGGGAGAGGCATACACCCCCATCCTGGCCTCGGTCCTCACCCCCCCAACACCGGTGAAGCTAACCGATGGGTTGTTCCACCTCGTCTACGAACTCAGCGTGACCAACACAATGGGCGAGGAGGCAACCATTACAGCTCTGGAGGTTCTCGATCCACAGAACTCCGACGCGGTCGTCGCCAGGCTGTCAGAGGACGACATCGCCGCCAATCTGTATCTCCCCGGCGCCACCGCCCCAACGGCGACGCTCGGCCCCGCCCAGAGCGGCTTCATCTGGCTCGAACTGACCTTCCCGTCGCTGGACGAGGTGCCCCGTGTTCTTGATCATGTGCTCGATGGTGTTTTTGAGCATGTGATCGATGTGATCAACAGTCGCTCCGTGTCCGAGCGGGTTGCTCGAACCCAGGTCATATCCAGTCCACCCGTCGTCATTGGCCCGCCGGTCGAGGGCGACCGATGGATCATGGTAGCCGTTCTCGGTAACTCATACCACCGGACTACAGTGAAGCCCTTCAATGGGGAGTGGTACATCTCTCAGCGCTTCGGTGGTGACTGGCTAAAAATCGACGATGAGAATCGCCTGGTAACCGGCGACCCTGCGAAGAATGAGAGCTACTCAACATTTGGCCAGAAGCTGCTCGCCGTGGCGGACGGCGTCGTGGTGGAAACACTGGATGGACTTCCCGATGTGCCTCCAGGCGCGTTACCGACCGACATAACGCTCGAAGAAATGGACGGCAATCACGTGATACTGGACATCGGCAACGGGTTTTTCGTCAACTACGCCCACATGAAACAAGGTAGCGTGGCTGTGCGTGAAGGAGAGCGGGTTCGCCGGGGACAGGTGCTTGGGCTTCTTGGAAATTCGGGAAACACCTCCATGTCACACCTGCACCTCCACGTCTCGGATGGCCCATTTGTGTTTGCATCCCAGGGCCTTCCCTACGTCATTGACTCATTCACGCTCAAAGGTCGGGCTGTCCTGGAGGATGACCTCGGTGTTGTTATCCAGCCGGTGGAGGGGATGGGCTTGCGCCAGAACGAAATGCCCGCCGACCTTACCTTCATCGAACTCCCTGCCGCGGGCGCCGAGTGAGCAGCAAGGGTGAGCATGGACTGGTCGTGTCCCCCATTCCCTGGGCTGGAGATCGCTATTCTCCGAGATTTCCCCGGGGAAGGCACGGCACCACGAAGCTGGTGCAGGAGTCTGGCACTTCCAATAGCGCCAGGCCCCTGGTACGGTATCGCTGTTGACAAGGGGATGAAGGTATGGTAATATGGTTGTGCAAACGTGTGCGCTGAAAGATCGCACGACGATCGTTTCCACTAACCATAGCCAGGCTTCAAGTTATGTTGTAATATCCTCTCAAGCGATTATCCTATCGTTGATGCATCTGTTAAGTTTCTAACCTCTCTGTAATAACGGTTTACGGTGATCTTTCTCAGACCAGGGCCACTTCTTGCCAGGCTTAGCGCCTGAGGTGAGAGATCGTCGGAAGGAGGTGATGGATCGGGCTCATTAACCTGTGGCGTTTCTTTTAACCTTTAAAATTCACAACACAAAATGAGTGAAGGAGGAAGAAAAATGTTAAAGTGCAAACGATGGGCAACCCTGGTGGCCGTGCTGGCCCTGCTATTGGTCACGCTGGTGCCGCTGGCTGGGGCCCAGGAGGAGATGACTTTTTATGTCGTGTCGCACGGTGGCCCGGCCGACCCCTTCTGGGGGGTGGTGATGACCGGGGTGAAGGACGCTGGAGAGGCTCTGGGCGTCAACGCCATCTACCAGGGGCCGGAGAAGTACTCCATTGAGGAGTTGGTGAGCATGTTGGATGCGGCCATCGCCGCCGAGCCGGACGGCATCGCGGTGACTATCACCGATCCCAGCGCCGTCGAGGAGCCGCTGTTGAGGGCCATCGAGGCTGGTATCCCGGTCATCGCCATCAACGTGGCCGACCCTCGCCCGGCAGGGGAAGCTATCCCTTACATGTTCTACATCGGGGCCAACGAGTACCTGGGAGGCAAGCAGGCAGGCGAGCGGATGCTGGCCGAAGGGACGCCCACGCGGGCGGTGTGCGGCAACCAGGAGATGGGGCACGTCGGGCTGGAGGCCCGCTGCCGGGGCTTCATGGAGGTCATGGAGGCGGCTGGGGTGCCGGTGGAAGAGATCGACATCACCAACGACCCCACCACCGCGCTGGAGGTCTTCAGGAGCTACTTCGCCAAGAACCCCGACACAGACACCGTCCTGACCCTGGGGCCGTTGGGCACCATCCCCGCCGTCCAGTTCCTCGAGGAGGCAGGGCTGGCCGGGAAGGTCATGCACGGCACCTTCGACCTGGGGCCTGAGACCCTGGACGCCATCCGCGCCGGCACGACCATGTTCGCCATCGACCAGCAGCAGTACTTGCAGGGCTACATGTCCGTGGCGTGGCTGTACTTGAAGGCCAAGTACTCGCTCCAGCCGGCCAACGACATCTTCACCGGCCCTGGCTTCGTGGACGCCAGCAACGTGGAGATGATTGCCGAACTGATCGAGGCCGGTTACCGCTAGGATAATGGTTATCTAACCTGGAGAGGGGACTGGGCCCCTCTCCAGGCTCTTATCGTCTGGAGGTTTGTATGAGCCAGGACAGTGGAGGAGAAACCCTTTCGACAATGGAGACAACGAGGAGAGGTCGTCCTCAAGCCTCGCCACTGCGATTGTTCGTAGCTGAATTGCAGCGTTACCCGGAAATCGGCGCCCTGGCTGGTTTCCTGGTCGTTTTCATTGGTTTTGCTATTTTTGCCGAACATTTTGTGACCCCGGCCAACCTGGCCGGTATCCTGGCCGTCGCCGCCCAACTGGGCATCGTGGCCGTAGGCGCCACCTTCCTGATGATCTCCGGCGAGTTCGATCTGTCGGTCGGTTCGGTCATCGGGGTGGCGGCTATGGCTACCGTCATGATGTTCAACGCCGGCGTTCCGCAATTGCTGGCGGTGTTAATCGCCCTGGCGCTCTCGGCCCTGATCGGACTTGTGAATGGCATGATCGTGATCTGGATGCGTATCCCTTCTTTTATAGCGACTCTGGGCGCGATGATGCTGTGGCGGGGACTTATCTTCGCTGTGACCGGGGGATTCCCCGTCCGCTACAGAGGGTATTCGACCCTGATGTATGCCCTGAACGGCCCGCTCAACAAGCAGGGGTTCCGCGCCTCGGCTTTCTGGCTGGCGACTATAGTGGTGGCCTTCACTATAGTGTTGACCCAGACCCGTTACGGTAATGCCGTGTACGCCACCGGCGGCAACCCGGGTTCGGCCCGTGCCCTGGGGGTTAACGTCAGACAGGTCAAGGTCATTAATTTCGTGATCTCGGCGGTGCTGGCCGGTTTTGTGGGCATCCTGATATTCTGTCGTTTCAAGTCATCCGCGCCTACTTATGGGCAGGGTATGGAGTTGGAGGCCATCGCTGCTTCGGTCATCGGCGGAGCGATGCTCACGGGCGGGTACGGAAGCGTGGTCGGCACGCTGCTGGGGTCTTTGATGATGGGCATGGTGGCGCAAGGGCTGGTTTTGGCCGGTGCTCCTACCTATTGGTATCAGGCTTTTATCGGGGTCATTCTGGTCATAGCGGTCATTATTAATACCAAGGTCAGGGGGAAATGATGAGCCAGGAAAACACACCATTAGTACAAATGATGGGGATCAACAAGAGCTTTGGTCACGTTCACGCCCTGTGCGATGTGGATTTCACGGTGGGCCGCCCGGAGGTGGTGGGCCTGTTGGGAGACAACGGGGCCGGCAAATCGACGCTGATTAAAATCCTGACCGGCCTCTACCCGCCGGATACGGGCCAGATTTACTTCGATGACCAGCCGGTCCGCTTCTCCTCTCCAAAAGAGGCCCGCCAGATGGGCATCGAAACGGTCTACCAGGACCTGGCTCTGGTGGAGTTGATGAGCATCGCCCGCAACTTCTGCCTGGGTCGGGAACCCATCCGGCAGATAGGCCCCTTCAGGTTCTTAGATAAGAAGAATATGGAGCACACCTGTCGGGACGCTCTGGCCGAGATCGGCATCCATATTCGCTCTCCCCACGAGGAGGTCTCCATACTATCTGGAGGCGAGCGGCAATCTATCGCCATCGGGCGGGCGGTGTACTTCGGGGTCAAGCTGCTCATCCTCGACGAGCCGACCTCGGCCCTGTCCATCAAGGAGACCAACAAGGTCCTGAACTACGTGACGGAAGCCAAGCGCCAGGGGCTTTCGGTGATATTTATCACTCACAACATCTACCACGTCTATCCCGTGGCCGACCGGTTTACCATCCTGAGCCACGGCGGCAAGCTGGGCGATTTTGAAAAGGGGCAGGTCTCCCCGGAAGACATCTCCGAGATGATCGTGAGCGGCTTAACCTGCGAGGAAAGAAGCGCCTGAGCTATCGGGCAAGGGCGACTGTAGATAGATCAAGAAAGGTAATATGCCTACGATTTTGTATATTCGTGGATGGCGACTGTTCTTTTATACTAACGAACGAAATGAACCACCACATATTCATGTTCGTAAAGGCGATGCAGAATGCAAGTATTGGCTGTATTCTGATACTTTTGAAATCGAGGAAGATTATTTATATAACTTGAATCCTGCCGACCGCCGCGCTATTCGGAAAATCATTTTCGAGCATTTTGATTACATCATGTCCGAGTACGAGGCGTTTCATAAAGGAGTTGACCGATGAACAAAATACACACTGTCCAGTCAATTCAGATGGATGATACCTATTTCTATCTCACGGTTGATGGGCAATCCTATCGCATCCGATGGACGGATTGCTCGCCCCGATTGGGGAAAGCAACTCCG
>CAZYHC010000123.1:0-9781 GCA_964646625.1 uncultured Anaerolineales bacterium | reverse complement strand
CCTGGTTGCCGGAGAGGGTGCTGTCGGTGATGGTCAATGTGCCATCGCTGTTGCGGATGCCGCCGCCGTCGAATGCGTTGCCATTCCGAATGGTCACCCCGGAGATGTTGACGGTGAGGCCGCTTGTGGTGATATGGAGCACACGGTCATTCGTCACGCTGCCGTTGCCGTCAATGATGGTACTGCCCGCGCCCGCGCCGTTGATGGTCAGGTCGTCTGTGATGTCCAGGTCGCCACTGTTGTTAGCGTCGTCGCCCGCTGCCCCGGTCAGGGTGTAGATGCTGGCAGGAAGGTTGATGGTGTCAGCACCCGCGTTGGCGTTGGCGGCAGTAATCGCCCCGCGCAGGCTGCAATCATTAGACGCAGCCGTGCAGGCAGTAGCACCGGCATTATCATCAGTCCGGTCAACGACATAGGTCGCCGCGTGGGCCACCGGCACGGGCAGGACGCTCACATTGGTCAGCACTGCCAGCAGCGCCGCGCTGAGAAGTAGACGCAATCCTTTAGCGAAAACTGCTCTGGCCCACCGTGGGGCCGTCTGGATGTTTTGGCTCGCGTTCTTGCGCATTTTTCTATCCCTCCTATAATTTAATTGGCATAGTTCGTCTCATCGCAAACCGCGTTGTAAACATCCGTAAGTATCTGCTTATTTCATCACCTCCTCATGCTATACTTTGGAACTACCGCTTGAGGCCATCCAGGGAAGCGATGATGCCCTGCACGGCCTGGTACACTGGCGTATCCTGGGGCAATTGCACCAGGGGCGTGCCCAGGGCGTCGTACTCGGCCACGGTGGAGTCGAGAGGGATAAGGCCCAGCAGGTTCAGCTTTTGCTCGGCGATGACCTGCTCCAGTTGTGGGGGCAGGCTCGGTTTCCCTTCTTCGTCGGTGGGGACGCGGTTGACAATGAGGTGCATCTCTCCCACCCATATTTTGAGGTCCTGGGCCAGAGCAGCCGCCCGCCCGGCTGCCACCAGCCCGCGCATGGTGGGATCGGAGACGATGAGCAGGATGTCCACGTCCCTGGTGGTGCGGCGGCTGAGGTGTTCCAGCCCGGCCTCGTTGTCGATGACCACGTAGTCGTAGGATTTGGCCAGCCGGTCGATGCACAGGCGCAGCATGTTGTTGGCCGCGCAATAGCAGCCCGGCCCCTCGGGACGCCCCATAGCCAGCAGATCGAAGCCTTGTTCCTCCACCAGAGATTGGCTGATGCGCAGGTCGAGGTAATCGCTCTTGCTCATGCTGCCCATGCTGCCCTTGACCTTCTCCAGGGTTTCCTCTCGAATGTCGCCCACCGTATCGTCGATGGGCACCCCCAAAGCTAAATTAAGGTTGGTGCTGGGGTCGGCGTCGATAGCCAGCACCGCCCCCAGCCGGTTTTCAATCAGATATCTGATCAGCAGGGTGGCAACGGTGGTTTTGCCCGTTCCGCCCTTGCCTGCTACGGCGATGGTTACAGTCATTGATACCTCTCCTTCACGGTCATCTACTATTTCTTTTTCACAAGTTTTTCGACTTTTCGCCCGCTCCCAGTCCCCGTCTCGGGGACGTTCAGCGAACGTTCGTTGCTAGGCTTCACGGTCACCGCCCCCGGGACGGGGGCTAGAGCGTTTGATAGGTGTTCACCACGGTTCCTGCAAGCCCTTCAGGTAGGGATTTGCCACGTTTTTGTGCTGAATGAGCACCTTGAAAATCTCGCCCATGCCGCCGGGCATGATCAGGCGTTTGAGGGCCAGCTTGGCCCGCAGCACGTCCTCATCTTCCCTCTGCTCTCCCTGCCAGCGGTCGGCCTCTTCCAGAATGCCCAGAGCCAGCAGGAATTTCATCTGGGTGGTGAAGCCGATGGTCTCCAGCCCCACCTCCTGGCCTTTGCGCCTCAGGGCGCTGAAATCGACGTGGGCCGTCAGGTCCTGGCGCCCTATGGCCTGGTAGGGATTGACCGTGGGGCGATGTTGCCGATAGCCCAGCAGCGTCCCCTGCGGGAAACGTGGGCCGTAGAGCTCCCGAGCTTCGTAGCCGTAATCGATGGTCAGCACGAAGCCCCGACGGAGGGCGGTCGCCACCTCCTCCAGCCAAGCCAGGGCCGCCAGGTTGACCTCCGCTTCCTGGCCCTCCGCCAACTGGACGCCAGCCTGAGCAAAATAGTCGGCCAGTTCCGGCCGTGAGAGCTCCCCGTCGAGTTCGACGAAGCGGTGGCCCGCCAGCGCGACGTAGATTTCTCGCAAACGGCCCTCAACCTGCTTCACCCGGTGCACGGGAAAGGCGTCAACCACCTCGTTAGAGAGAACGCAGCCCAGGAACGAAGAGCCAGGGCCGAAATCGGCCAGGCTCTTCAGCCATTTTACCTTTCCGCCAGGCAAACCCCGCGCCGCCAGGTTCTCTTTCTGAATCCCGACCAGGTTGGCACTGATCTCGATTATGACGTAACAGGCGGCTTCCAGGAAGAGCGGCCAGCGGTCCCGCAGGGCGCTCAGGATGTCGCCAGCCAGCAGCCCCGTACCAGCCCCGTACTCCACGATGGTGAACGGTCGGGGGCGCCCCAGCAGCTCCCACATCTCGTAGAGCTGCGCGGCGAGCATGGTCCCGAAAAGAGGATGGACGTTGGCGCTGGTGTAAAAGTCCCCTGCCGGTCCGATGTCGCGCCCCGGCGCGGTGTAATATCCCTCGGCGGGATGGTAGAGGGCCAGGTCCATGAAGTGGGCAAAGGTGATCGGCCCCTGCTCCTCCACCACTCGCCTGATGTGCTCTTTCAGAACCTGGTTGCAGAGGCAGTCAGTTTGCATACTCAATTATAGCATAGGGGTCTGGCACTTCCAAAATGCCAGGCCCCTGAAACCAGGCCTCGGGCGTCAGGCATCGATACGGATCAACTCTCTGGGGAAAGTGGTCAAAGTCTCCGAGCCTTCGGCTGTGACTGCCACGTTGTCCTCGATGCGCACTCCACCCAGGTCTGGGAAGTAGATGCCCGGCTCGACGGTGAAGGTCATGCCCGGCCTCAGGACCATCTCGTTGCCCTCCACGATGTAAGGCGGTTCGTGGACTTCCAGACCCAGGCCGTGCCCGGTGCGGTGGATGAAATACTCCCCGAAGCCGGCCTCGACGATGACCTTACGGACGGCGCGGTCCACCTCCTGGGCAGGCAGTCCGGCGCGCACCGCTTCCCGACCGGCGCGGTTGGCCTCTTGCACCGCCTGGTAAGCCTCCTCCAGCCTGGGATCGAGCTGGCCCAGGGCGAAATTGCGGGTGACATCGGCGCAGTAGCCGCGGTAGATCGCGCCACAATCGACACTGATCACGTCGCCAGGCTCGAAGGGGCGCGTGGAGGCCGCCCCGTGAGGCAGGGCGCTGTTAGGGCCACCCAGCACCAGAGGCTCGAAGGCGAACCCTTCCGCGCCCGCCTCCAGCAGGGCTATCTTCAACCGGGCAGCCAGTTCCAGCTCGCTGAGGCCGGGCCGGATGAGGTTGGTGAGGGCCTCAAGGGCCTGGCCGGTGATACGTGCGGCCCCGCGCATATTCTCGATCTCGGTTTCATCTTTGGTTATGCGCAGCTCGGCCATGACAGGTTCCAGGGCCTCGATGCGGCAGCCGGGGGCATATTTCTCCAAAAGCCTGAGCTCCAGAGCGCGCATACCCAGATACTCCACCCCGATGCGTTTGCCCCCCAGATCGCTACAGGCTCTCTGGAAGGCGCCTTCGTGGCCTTCCTCGTCGGTGTAAGAGAAGGCCGCAGCGCCCCAGGCCGGATCGACACGATCCGCCTCGAAATTGGGCACGATGAAGGTCGGTTGGCCCTCGGCCGCGAACAGGGCCACGATAGGACGTTCCACCAGGATCATCTCCAATCTCGTCAGATAAATCAGGCTGGGGCCGGGCAGCAGGGCCGCGTAGTCCAGGTGGTGCGCCCGTAACTGTTGCGCCAGCTTGCGTACACGTTCCTCTAACATCTTTCACCTCCTGATATACCATTTTTAGGCGTCTTGCATTATACTGGCGATTATATCTGCTGTCAAATAGCAGCACGGGGGCAGGGGCGTCCAGAAATTTTGGCCACGGCTCATGGCCCTCGTCCCCGAGGGCGGTCCAAACAAGCTGTTTCGCCCCTGAGTTGCCCCCGAGACGGGGGGCTTGATCGAAGCGGCGCATCGCATTCAGGCTGCGTAAAGGCCCACCCGTTAAGCTTGACATAGCTCATTATCTGTGGTAAACTTTATTTAGAACGTTTAACCACACGTAAATAGATCCCCACCATGAAGGCCGGCTAAGATTGTCTCCCCGCTTTAGTTTATTTCGGCTCGGGCCCTCAAGCAGATGATAAGGCGAATCAACTATGGTAACTAGCATAGAAGAAGCTAAGAGACAACAGCCAGCACAACGACTGGGACAAATAGTTATCAGTGCGCTGGTCGTTTTGGCCCTGGCGCTGGCCGTCCTCGTCAACCTGGCTGCTCCCTGGCTGGCCTGGCGCTGGGCCGGACAACCTTTCATGGGCGTGCTGTTGGAACACACTCTGGTTATCAGCCCTACCCAGGGTCATAGCCCCCCGCCGGAGGGACTGACCTATCCCCGGCGCGTGCTGGCCGCCGACGGTCAACCCGTGCACAACCAGGCTGAACTGGGCCGCATCCTCGAAGCAGCAGGTCTGGGGCAGACGGTGACTTACACCCTGGAATGCGAGGACGAAGCGGGAGGATGGCAGGAGTGTTCGGTCGCTGTGCCGGTGACCAGCTTCCCCCCTCGCGAGCTGGTGACCCTTTTCTGGGTGCCTTACTTTATCGGTCTGGTCTATCTGGCCGCCGGGTTAGGGGTCTACTGGCTCAGGGGTGGCACGGGAGGGGGACAGGCTTTTGCTTTTTTCTGTGCTTTTCTGTCTATCGTAACGGGCCTTTTCTTCGACATGGTGACTAATCACTGGTTTGTACGGCTGTGGACGGCCTCCATGTCTGTTCTGGCCGCCAGCGTCATTCATCTGGCTCTGGTTTTCCCCGAAGAGAGGCCCTCGATCAAGCGTTATCCTCTTTTACGGTTCCTGCCCTACCTGCCGGCCCTGGTTCTGATCGTGCTGTCTCAGAGTTCCCTTTTCGACCCTGGCGATCCACGCGCCTACTTCGTCTTCTGGCGTTGGAACTACATTTACATTGGCCTGGGCGTTTTCTGCCTTTTGGCCCTGATAGTACACGCGCGTCTCCAGCCATCTTCCGATGTCGTCAGACAGCAGGCCAGGATCATCTTATTAGGAAGCGTTTTGGCCTTTGCCCCTGCCACTATCTGGTTTGTATTGGCCTCCTTACAAATAAATGTTTACTTCCGCACGGAGCTGTACTTTCCGCCGCTCATCCTTTTTCCCATTTCTGTGGCCTATGCCATCCTGCGCTATCGTCTGTTGGACGTTAATCTGGTGATCAGTCGCGGCCTGGTCTACTCGGTTCTGACCGTGATCGTGACCGGCTTTTACTTTCTTTTGGTCAACATTGTGGGCCAGTTGTTCCGCATCGCCTCCCCGGCCAGCAATCCTATTCTCATGGCCGTCCTGGTGCTGATCCTGGCCCTGGGGCTCAATCCTCTCAAAGACAGATTACAGCGCGCCGTTGACAACGTCTTCTACAAAGATCGCCTGGATTACCGACAGGTCCTGCAAGATTTCAGCCGCGCCCTGACCGCTACCCTGGAACTCCCTGTGCTCTTCGAGATGCTGTTGACCCGCCTGGCGGCACTTTTCCACACCGAACGGGCTATCATCTTCATGCGCGAGGAGGACTCCGAGGCCTACGTTGCCCAGCAGGTGATAGGTATGGCTGAAGGGGCCGCGCGTTCCATACGGTTTGATAAAAGTAATCAGACCTTGCGCTGGCTAATAGACAAGGGCCAACCGTTCTATCTGGAAGGCGAAGAGGGACAAACGTACCCTCCAAATCTGCCGGGGGAAGAAAGAGCCCGCTTTCTGGCCCTGAATACCCCGCTTTTTATTCCCTTTCAAGCCAAGGGGCGGTTGATCGGGTGGCTGGCCCTGGGGTCCAAACGCTCCGGCGACCTTTACAGCCGCGATGATCTGACTTTTCTGACCACCCTGGCCGACCAGACCAGCATTGCTTTGGAAAATGCTCGACTCTACAAACGCACCGAGGAACGGGCCAGAGAACTGGCTACCCTTATCGAGGTGGGGCAGACCCTGGCCTCTACCCTGGATTTGCAAACCGTGTTGGACTCGATCATGAACAAAGTGGCCGATCTGCTGGATGTGGAGGCCGCTTCTCTCCTGCTGATGAACGAGGAAGGCACTGAACTGGTCTTTCAGGTAGCCCTGAGTCCCTTTGGAGAGGATTTTGAGTCCATTCGTGTCCCTGTGGGGACAGGCATCGCCGGCACGGTGGCTGCCCAGGGCGAACCCCTGATCGTCAACGACGTCCAACGTGATCCCCGCTTCTGGATAAAAGTGGACGAAACCACCAGCTTTTCCACCAAGAGCATCCTCTGCGTCCCTCTGATCAGCAGGAAGCGGGTTATCGGGGTTATCGAGGCCATCAACAAACGAGGTGGTGACTCTTTTAACGAAGAAGAAGCGAAGCTTTTATCCTCCTTCGCGGCCCAGGCGGCCATCGCCATCGAAAATGCCCAACTGTACACCATGACCGATCAGGCTCTGGCCAAAAGGGTGCAGGAACTCAGTACCTTGCAGGAGATCGACCGTCAGCTTAACGCCACTCTGGATTTTGAGCGGGTGATGAACCTGGCCCTGGATTGGGCTTTGGTAACCACTGCGGCGGACACGGGGGCGCTGGCCGTGGTGGATCGGGAGCAGAACGGCATGTGGATCCTGGTCCAACGAGGCTATTCCGAAGAATACGGGCGTTACCGCACCGAACTGTGGCCCCTCGACCGGGGAGTGATGGGCCGCGTGGTCCGCACCGGGAAACCGGCCCTGATCCCTGACGTGTTTCAGGATCCCGATTACTTTCATGCCGTCACCACCACCCGTTCTCAGTTAACGGTGCCCGTCCTGCGCGAAGAGCAGGCCGTGGGCGTCATCAACCTGGAAAGCCCAGAACCAGCCGGTTTCAGCCAGGAAGACCTGAACTTTCTCATGCGTCTGGCTGACCACGCCGCCATCGCCATCGAAAACGCCAAACTGTACGCCGACGTCAAGCGGGCTAACGAAGCCAAGTCGGAATTTGTGTCCATCGTCTCCCACGAGTTGAAGATACCCATGACCTCCATCAAAGGTTACGCCAGGCTCCTGGAACTGGGGGCGGCTGGCGAGATGAGCGAGACTCAACGGGAGTTTGTGCACACCATCATCTCCAACGTGGATCGGATGGACACTTTGGTCAAAGACTTGCTGGAAATCTCGCGCATCGAGACCGGCCGGTTGAAGCTGGACAGAGAGCCGGTCGTGATCCATGCCGTTGTCAACGAGGCCGTGCAGGTCGTGCAGGGGGAAATTGAGGCCAAAAACCTGACCCTGACCCTCAACCTGCCCGAAGACCTGCCGCTGGTATGGGGTGATCAGACCCGCCTGATCCAGGTCATGAACAACCTGTTGAGCAACGCCTATAAATACACCCCTGAAGGGGGACACATCACCGTCGAAAGCCGCACAATCGTTGAACCGCCACCGTCGAGTGAGGATGGCGAAGAGTCCCCCTTCGTCCTGGTCAGCGTGGCCGACACGGGCGTGGGCATCCCTCCAGAGGACCGGCATAAAATCTTCACCAAATTTTTCCGCGCCGACCATCCCGAGGTGCAAAAGGTGCCCGGCACGGGGTTAGGACTGTCCATCACCAAGAGCATCGTGGAAGTACATGGCGGTCGTATCTGGGTGGAGAGCGAGCCAGAGCAGGGCAGCACCTTCTATTTCACCCTGCCTGCGGTGGCGGTTTAAGTCCTCATTACAACAGGCCAGATAAATTCTCCAGCACGTCATCTATGTCCGCTTCTCTCACGTAACCCATGTGCCCGATGCGCAACAGCTGGCCTCGCCACGACCCCTGGCCTCCTCCCACCAGAATGCCGCGCTCCTCCCGCAGCCTGTTTATAAGCGTATCTCCTTCCACCTCTGGCGGCAGCCGCACCGCGGTAACGGTATTCGAGGCATAGCTCTCATCCTCCACAAAGAGCTCCAGGCCCAGGGCCTTGACTCCCTCTCTGGTGTGGCGGCCTATGCGCTTGTGGCGAGCGAAGATGTTGGACAGACCTTCGGCGGCCATCAATTCCAGGGAGCGACCCAGACCGTACAGGGCCGACAGGGCCGGGGTAAAGGGCGTTTGTCCCTGTTGGAGGTAACGTCGGACCGGGCGCAGGTCCCAGTAAAAACGGGGGGTCTGCGCTTCTTCGACCGCGGCCCAGGCTCGTTCGCTCAGGCCGAGCATGGTCAGGCCAGGCGGCGCCATCCACGCTTTCTGCGAACCGGTGATGACCGCATCGCAGCCCAGGGCGTCCATCGGCAGCTCGATGGCCCCCAGGGAGCTGATGGCATCGACCACCAGCAGGGGTCTGGCTTCGCCCAGAGAGTTAACCGCCCCGGCAATGGCGGCCAGATCGTTGGTCACCCCGGTGGAGGTCTCGTTGTGGACGATCAGGAGCAGCTTGAAAGGGCCATCGCCAGCCAACTGTTCCCCGATGGTCTGTGGATCGGCGGCCCGCCCCCACGGGAACTCCAGCCGGGTCAACCGGGCGCCGAAAACCGCGGCGATGGCCGCCAGCCGCTCCCCGAAGGCCCCGTTGACCACGGCCAGGACCCGGTCGCCAGGCGAGATGAGGTTGACGATGGCGGCTTCCTGTCCCCCCGTGCCCGAAGCAGTCAGAACGAACACCTGCCCTTCGGTCTGGAAAAATTCCTGCAAGCGGGCGGTGATCCCTTCCAGCAGAGCGGCAAACTCCGGCCCCCGATGATTGATCATCTGTTGGCCTACCGCCTGTATTACTTCCTCCGGCAAGGGTGTTGGGCCAGGAATGCGTAAATTCATGATCTGGTTCCTCCTTGTGAAAAAGTGCCAGGCACTTCCAAAGTGCCTGGCACTTATTTGCTTCGGGGCTATACCTGCGGCAAACTTTCCAGGGCCTTCTTGATGGCCTCCTCTGGATATTCGAAATCCTCCAGTTGGCCGGCCAGGTAAGCGTCGTAGGCGGCCAGGTCGAAGTGACCGTGGCCGCTGTTGTTGAAGGCAATGACCTTGGCCTGGCCTGTCTCCTTGCACTTCAAGGCTTCCAGGATGACGGTCTGGACGGCGTGAGCGGTTTCGGGAGCGACCAAGAAGCCCTCCGTCCTGGCGAACTTCACCGCCCCCTCGAAGACGGGGGTCTGGTGCAAAGCCACGGCCTCCAGGTATCCCTGATCGTGGAGAGCGCAGATGAGGGGCGCCATGCCGTGGTAGCGCAGACCACCGGCGTGGATAGGGGGAGGCACAAAGTCGTGGCCCAGAGTGTGCATCTTGGCCACCGGGCCCGTTTTGGCCGTATCGCCCCAGTCGTAGGCATAAAGGCCCCTGGTCATACTGGGGCAGGCCGTAGGTTCCACGCAGATAACGCGCAGGTCCGGGCGGGTGCCATCTATCTTGTCCTTGACGAAGGGCAGGAAGAAACCGGCGAAGTTGCTGCCGCCCCCGACGCAGCCCACCAGGATGTCGGGGTAGTCGTCTGCCATTTCCATTTGTTTTTTGGCCTCCAGGCCGACGACGGTTTGGTGCAGCAGGACGTGGTTGACCACGCTGCCCAGAGAGTACTTGGTGCCCTCGGTGGTGACCGCATCCTCCAGGGCCTCGCTGATAGCGATGCCCAGGCTGCCGGT
>CAZYHC010000122.1:0-9952 GCA_964646625.1 uncultured Anaerolineales bacterium | reverse complement strand
CAAATTCCGTTTCTTCTATCTGGGCGTTCTTGGCGATGTCGATCAGGACCGGCCCCGGCCGTCCGGTGCGGGCGATGTGAAAGGCCCGTTTGATGGCCGAGGCCAGTTCTCGCGCATCGGTTACCAGGTAGTTATGTTTGGTGATGGGCAGAGTGATGCCCGTGATGTCTGTTTCCTGGAAAGCGTCCTTGCCAATGAGGTGCGCCGGCACCTGGCCGGTAATGGCCACAATGGGCGAGGAGTCCATCGAGGCCGTAGCGATGCCCGTCACCAGGTTGGTGGCGCCGGGGCCTGAGGTAGCCATGCACACTCCCACCCGGCCGGTGGTGCGGGCGTAGCCGTCGGCGGCGTGAGCGGCGGCCTGTTCGTGACGCACCAGGACGTGGCGAATAGGATATTCGGGCAGGACGTGGTAAACGTTCATAATGGCTCCCCCCGGAAAACCAAAAATGACCTCTACCCCTTCGCGTAACAGGCTTTCGCAGACGATATGCGCTCCGCTTATTTTCATGCTTCACCTCTCTCTAAGGCCCCTGATAAAAGCCTCAAATTTTCTCCGTCAAACTCACCTGTGGTATGATTTGTACCCCAAAATCTTGACAACAACCTTTTGCCCAGGTCGATTAATTATACGACATACGCCTGAGTAAGTCAACCATCGCGCTCCGGTAACATTTTCATTTGACCTGACAGGCCCGCCCGCAAAAAGACAATGGCCTTTACTATGGCCATCCCTGGTCAGCCCATTCAGCTATGAGAGATAACATGGCTAATTATCCCTATTATGCATAAAAATACAAGCAGTGGTTTTTACAAGCGGGTATTTAGAAAAGAAGTTTTGACACTCCCTGTCCGCTCTGATATAATAGAAGCGTAAACCTGAGCAAAATGTGTATCCGCCACAAACTGCCTGGCGATGGTTCAGGTCAGTCCCAGAACTACCAGATTTGGAGACACAGAATGGACGCTGAAGACAAGACAAAAGAGCAGCTCATAAACGAATTGGTAGAAATGCGCCACCGGATCGCCGAATTGGAAGCGTTAGAAACCGAACGCGGGCAGGCGGAGGAGACACTGAAGCGCAGATTGGAACAGTTGACCAGTTTGAACCGCGCTTCTCAGGCGGTGGCCGCTTCTCTCGAACTCGACCAGGTGCTGGCCGAGATCGTATCCCTGGCTGGAGAAGTGGTGACTTTGGACTATGCCAGCGTGGCGCTGGTAGACGAGGAAGGCAGATTGAGCCGGAGCACCGAAGACCTGCCGGGCGTGCCAGCCTTGGATGGCCGCATCAGAGCGGAGGGTTTCGCCAATTGGATCATCCAGTCGCGTCAGGCCGCAGTGGTTGATGACATAGCGGAAGACGGCACTATACAGCCCAGACCGGCCAACGGGGCGCCGGGCACTGCCAATACGCACGTGATAGAGGCCGGCGTCAAGTCGTTCGTCGGCCTGCCGCTGGTGGCCAAAGATCGCCTGCTGGGGGTGCTCTTCCTGCACAGCCTGCGCCCTGGCAACTTCCGCGGCCAGCTTCCCTTGTTGACCACCTTTGCCAATCAGGCGGCTGTGGCCATCGAGAATGCGCGGCTGTTTGAACAGGCCCAACGGGAGATCGCCGAGCGCAAGCAGGTAGAGGAGGCTCTGGCCCACGAGCGCGATCTGCTGCATGCCCTCATGGACAATATTCCGGATACCATTTACTTTAAAGATGCTGCCTCCCGCTTCACCAGGATCAATAGAGCACAAGCGCAGGTACTGGGAGTCAACGATCCCCGGGAAGCCATAGGGAAGACGGACTTCGACTTTTTTACGGCCGAACATGCCCGAGACGCCTACGCCGACGAACAAAAGATTGTGCGATCAGGGCAGCCCTTGATCGACAAGGTCGAGAAAATCAGGAGAGCAGACGGAGAATTTCGCTGGGTTTCGGCCACCAAGGTGCCCATCGTGGACACAGAGGGACGGGCTACCGGTATAGTAGGCATCTCCAGAGACATCACCGCGCACAAACGGGCGGAGGACTTGCTGCGTATTCAGCGCGATCTTGGCCTGGCCCTCAGTGCGACCAGCGACCTGACGGAGATCTTGAACCGATTACTGGAAGCCACCTTCCAGATAGAGGGGATTGATTGTGGCGGCGTGTATCTCGTGGACAGGCTCACCGGGGGACTGGACCTGATAGTCCACAAAGGATTATCTCCCCAGTTTGTGGAGAGCATCTCCCACCACGACGTTGACTCACCCCAGGTCCGTCTCGTCATGGCGGGGAAGCCCATCTACCAACGCCGTTCCGAATTCCCACTTGCCATCAGAGAAGATCTGCGGCGCGAAAGCCTACGCTCCCTGACCGTCATCCCGGTGCAGTACGAAGGGCAGGTTATCGCCGTGCTTAACCTCGCCTCCCATACTCACGACAAGGTTCCCGTCAGCGCTCGCCATGCGATCGAGGTCATTGCCACCCAGATAGGAAGCGTTATTGCTCGTGTAAGAGCTGAAGCGGTCCTGCGGGAGAGCGAGGCGCGTTACAGGGAACTTGCTGACAGCATCACCGACATCTTCTTTGCGATGGATAAGGACCTGAGGTATATTTATTGGAACAGAGCATCTGAAGAGCTTACGGGGATTTCGGCGAAGGATGCCATCGGAAAATCTCTCTGTGAGATTTTCCCAGACATAAGAGGGACAAAGGTTGAAGAGTTATACCTGGAAGCATTAAGAACGCAGCAGCCCCAGAGTTTCGTGAACGAATACCAGCTTGGAGGCAAGGATTTCTTCTTTGAAATCAGCGTCTATCCCTCCAGGGATGGCATCTCTGTTTTCACCAAGGACATCACCGAGCGCAAGCAGGCGGAGGAGGCCCTGGCCGCCGAGAAAGAACGCCTGGCCGTCACCCTGCGCTCCATCGGCGATGGGGTCATCACCACCGATACGGAAGGAACGATAGTCTTGATCAACAAGGTGGCAGAAAGGCTCACCGGCTGGACGGAGGAAGAAGCTATCGGCCAACCCCTGGGTGAGGTCTTCCACATCATCAACGAGAAAACCCGCCAGCCCTGCGAAAACCCGGTGGAGAAAGTGCTGGAAAGCGACGGCGGCATCGTGGGCCTGACCAATCAAACCGTCCTGGTGACCAGGGATGGCACCGAGAGAATCCTGGCCGACAGCGGGGCCCCCATTCACGATAAGGACAGCAAAATCGTCGGCGTGGTGTTGGTCTTCCGTGACGTCACCGAAAGACGGAAAATGGAGGCGGAGCTCCTGAAGGCCAGCAAGCTTGAATCGATCGGGGTGCTGGCTGGCGGCATTGCCCACGATTTCAACAACATCCTGATGGCTATTATGGGCAACGTCTCCTTTGCGAGAATGAAGCTGGACCCCGAAGACGAAATATTCGAGCCCCTGACCGCCGCGGAGAAAGCCTCCCTGCGGGCCAAAGACCTGACCCGCCAGTTGCTCACCTTCGCCAGGGGCGGAACGCCGGTTAAGAGAACCGCTTCCATGGCCGAATTGATAAAAGACTCGGCCGATTTTGCCCTGAGAGGGTCCAACGTGCGGTGCGAGTTTTCCATCCCGAACGATCTCTGGCCGGTCGAGGTGGACGAAGGACAGATGAGCCAGGTGGTCAATAACCTGGTCATCAACGCCGACCAGGCCATGCCCAAAGGGGGGACGATCAAGATCCGCGCTGAAAACGCAACCGTCGGGCCAGAACAGGCCCTGCCCCTGAAAGGCGGCCAGTACGTCAAGGTATCCTTCGAAGACCAGGGGATTGGCATCCCTGAAGAACACCTCCCCAAGATATTCGACCCCTATTTCACCACCAAGCAGAAAGGAAGCGGTCTGGGGCTGGCGACCTCTTTCTCCATAGTCAGAAACCACGAGGGACACATTACGGTGGAATCCGAATTGGGAGTGGGCACCACTTTCTACGTTTACCTCCCTGCTTCCCAGAAAGAGCTCCCGACGCAGAAGAAAGAGGAAGAAAAACTCCTGGTGGGCAGGGGCAGGGTGCTGGTCATGGACGACGAGGAGATGGTCAGAAGCGTTGCAGGCCGGATGCTCAGGCACGTCGGATACCAGGTAGATTTCGCCCGGGACGGCGCTGAGGCGATAGAGTTGTACCAGGAAGCCCTGGAATGCGGCCAGCCTTTTGAGGTGGTGCTCATGGATCTGACCATTCCGGGAGGGATGGGGGGCAAGGAGGCCATTAAGAAGCTGCTGGAAATAGACCCTGGGGTTAAAGCCATTGTGTCCAGCGGCTATTCCAACGATCCGATAATGTCCGAGTTTAAGCGATACGGGTTCAGGGGCGTGGTGGCCAAACCCTATGAGATCGTGGAATTGAGTAAAACGGTGGATAGAGTGATCATGGGAATGGGCAAGTGATCCTGGGCAATATGGTGAATGGAGGAAAAATGTGAATAAGAAAGGAAGGAATTCGGCTATGTTAATTCCAACAATAATAATGGGGGTACTGGCCTTCGTTCTTCTTGTCATAGGATACAGCAAAGGACAGGGGCAACACATTCGTGGTATGAGCTCGGCCCTGAACATGACGGTGGAAATCCTACCATTGTTGGTGTTTGCGTTTATCGTGGCTGGTATGATTCAGGTTCTTCTCCCTCGGGAACTATTATCAAAATGGGTGGGGGCGGAATCTGGGATGCGCGGGATACTCATCGGCACGGTAGCCGGCGGTTTGTCGCCGGGAGGGCCTTACGTCAGTTTACCCGTCGTGGCCGGTCTGTTGCGGGCCGGAGCCGGCGTGGGCACGATGGTGGCATTCTTGACAGGGTGGTCATTATGGGCCATCAGCCGCCTGCCGATGGAAGTAGGGATATTAGGGTGGAAATTTACGCTCATTCGCCTGGCATGTACGTTCTTCTTCCCACCCATTGCCGGGTTGATCGCTCAGACGTTCTTTTCGGGTGCTAAATGAATGCCGCCGGGACACACCCAGGAGCCAAACAGGCGGTGACTGTCGTTTTGACACAAACCCTTTATCCCTGTATAATACCTTCTTAGCAGGGCAGGTGCAACTATGAGCGTTATCGACGAGATCAAGGACAGGCTGGATATTGTGGAGGTCCTCTCGGGTTACGTCTCTCTCAAGAAGGCAGGACGTAATTTCAAGGGTTTGTGTCCCTTCCACGCCGAGAAGACATCCTCCTTCGTCGTCTTCCCCGAAAGTGGCACCTGGCATTGCTTTGGGGCCTGCGGCACCGGCGGCGATATTTTTGCCTTCATCATGCGCCGGGAGAACATGGACTTCTCCGAGGCGCTGCGTTTCCTGGCCCAACGGGCCGGAGTAGAACTGCCCTCCCGCAGCGAGGCTCAACAGGCCGAGGATAAACGCCTGGCGCGGCTGCGAGAGATAAACGCGGCCGCAGCCACCTACTACCATCACCTGTTGCTCACTTCTGGCGGGGGAGAAGAAGCCCGCACCTACCTGGAAAAAAGAGCCGTAGAGCGAGAAACCATCGAACGCTTTCAACTGGGTTACGCGCCCCCGGACTGGCAGGAGTTGGGCCATCACCTGCTGAACAAAGGATACCGTCAAGAGGAGGTACGAGATGCGGGCCTCATCATCGAGAAAGAAGATGGTAGTGGCTGGTACGACCGTTTCCGCCATCGTTTGATGATCCCTATTCGCGACGTGCGCGGTCGGGCTGTGGGCTTCGGAGGGCGCGTCCTGGGCGAAGGCCAGCCTAAATACCTGAACTCGCCCCAGACCTCTCTCTTCGACAAGGGCCGTACCCTGTTCGGCCTCGACCTGGCCAAAGGGGCCATACAGGCCGAGAATACGGCGGTGGTGGCCGAGGGTTATATGGACGTTATCCAGGCTCACCAACATGGTCTGACCAACGTGGTGGCCTCTATGGGTACCGCTCTGACCGAAGACCAGGTCAAACTGCTCAAAAGATTCGCCGCCCGCATTGTGCTGGCTCTGGACGCTGACGCTGCCGGCAAAGAGGCCATCCAGCGGGGCCTGGAGCTGAGCCGACAGCTCACCCTGCACGAGGTGATCAAAATTGGCCCCGTTTTGACCGAAAAACAATACAGCGGTGAGGCCGACGTGCGCATTGCCGTCTTGCCGGGTGGCAAGGACCCTGACCAGGTAATCCGCGAGGATCTCGCAAGCTGGCGCCAGATTATTGAAGGAGCCCTGCCCGTCATCGATTACTATTTCCAACTGGTCACTGCCGACCTGGACCTGGCCTCCCCTCAAGGTAAATCCATCGCCGTGCAACGGCTTTTGCCCATCATCAGAGACATCGAGGATAAGATTCAGCAGGCCCACTATCTTCAGAAACTCGCTCGTCTGGTGAAGGTCGAGGAGAAAGTACTGTGGGAGAAACTTGCCCCAGAGAAACGACGGCGGGTGGGCCAGGTCTCGGAGTGGCAAACCACTCGCGCTCTGGACCTGGAATCTCCGGCTTTTGGCCCGGAAGAATACTGTCTGGCCTGGCTGTTGCGTCGTCCCCATCTTCTGACCATGGTCGATGCCCTGCTGATAGGGGTCGGGGTGGAGCCGCTGGCCGAGAGCAGTTTTAGAGTCACTGAGAATCGTCAAATTTTCTCCGCTTTGAGGGAGCGTATAGCAGCCGAGGGTCAGGAGTTGGACCTGGACGAGTTCAGAGCAGGGCTGACGCGGCCCTTGCCAGAGCGTATTGATTTCCTGTTGGAACAGCTCGAGGCCTCCCCTCCTCTGTCTGAGGAAAAAGTGGAAAAAGACGTGGCCGACTCTGCTTTGCGGCTATGCGAGCGTAATCTTCAGGAGCGCATCAGGGAGTTGCATTTTCTCTTTGATGATGCCAGGGCCCAGAATTTAGATGAGGCGGTAGAACGCTATGAAACCATGGTTGATGCCTGCTGGTCTGAGTTGTGGCAGATTCAACAGGCGCGGCTTTCAGATTCTACCCAGACCATCGTCTGGCTGAAAATGCTCCGGGGACAGTTGGAGTGAATGGCTACGAGTTCACAACTGGCGACCAGACATTGCTCGTAAAACGTTATCTCATTTGCGAATTCATACGGTGAATTTTATGGAGGCCGACCACGTGCACGAGGAAGAGACCCTATCAAGACAGTCTGAGCAAGATCCTTTGTCCCAGCAGGACGTTCCAGGGAGCTCTCCCGACGCCGGAGCGGACGTGGAGAAGATCAAGGCACTCTACAAACGCCTCTTCGACATGGAGGTCGAGATCGTGGATGATGAGGAAGCAGAAGCAGAGTTTCTGGACCTGGCCGGCGTCTCGGATGACGAGGACATCGAGGCCGACTTGAGAGCAGAAGAGACGGAAGGCGAAGAGGCCAAGGGTGACGAGGAGCCCCTGACGGTGGAACCTCTCCTCAGCTTAAGCGGTCCTGAGCTCAGTAACGACCCTGTGCGGATGTATCTGCGCGAGATCGGGCGCGTGTCCCTGCTGAACGCTGAAGAAGAAAAGGACCTGGCTCGCAAGATCAAGCGGGGGGAGCGCGCCCGGTCGCGTTTAAAAAGGGACGATCTTGCTCCCAGAGATAGGGCCAGACTCCATACTGAAGTGCGCGAAGGAGAGGTGGCTCACCGTCGCCTAGCCGAGGCCAATCTGCGTCTGGTGGTCAGTGTGGCCAAACGGTACATCGGCCGGGGGATGTCCTTCCTCGACCTTATCCAGGAGGGCAACATCGGCCTGCTGCGGGCGGTGGAGAAGTTCGATTATAATAGAGGTTATAAATTTTCGACCTACGCTACCTGGTGGATTCGACAGGCCATCAGTCGAGCCATTGCCGATCAGGCCCGCACCATCCGCATCCCAGTGCACATGGTGGAAACTATCAACCGCCTGATCCATACCCAACGCCGTCTGCTTCAGGAGTACGGTCGAGAGCCTACCTCGGAGGAGATCGCGCTAGAAATGGAGTTGCTGCCCCCTGAAGATAAACGAGCCATTGAAGAGGCCCGAACCGAGGGGACAGTCCTCGACCCTGCGCTGGAAAGAAAACTCCGTCGGGCCGCAGCCAAAGTGCGACGTGTTATGCGCGTCTCCCAGGAACCCATGTCCCTGGAAACCCCTATCGGCACCGAAGAAAACAGCTATCTGGGCGATTTCATCGAGGATGAGACCGAACCCGGGCCGGCTGACGCCGCCTCACGTCAATTGCTGAGAGAGCACATGAAGGACGTCCTCGACTCGCTGAGCCCCCGGGAACGTGCCGTGCTGGAGATGCGCTTTGGCCTGAAGGACGGCCAGGGACGTACCCTGGAAGAAGTGGGACAGGAATTTGGAGTGACCCGCGAACGCATCCGCCAGATCGAGGCCAAGGCCCTACGCAAACTCCGTCACCCGATCCGCAGCCGCAAACTGCGCGATTACCTGGGCTAATTTGACTATTTCCCCTTTCAGGTGTATAATTAATACAAAGTTCCTCGGTAGCTCAATTGGTAGAGCGGCCGGCTGTTAACCGGTTGGTTGTAGGTTCGAGTCCTGCCCGGGGAGCCTGATAAGACTATTGCCCGGCAAAATATTCGGTTGTTAATGTTCGGCATGGGCCGGGTCTCACACCCGGCCCTTTTTGTTTACCAAAGTCTGGCCAGGGGCCAGGCCTCTCGTCCGGCCTCTTTTCTTTATTCGGTCACCCGGACCTCATGTAGGAACTTTAGCTGGCCTCAGTGTATTAGAGCATCATCTGGATGCAGCTCTACTTGGGCGTCATTTGGGCGCGCCTGATCCGTTCTGGCTAAAATAAGAGTGACGCCCATCTCATGTAAAGTCTCGGATAGAGCTTGCATTGACAACTCTTTTATTCTCTCCTCCTGCTCTTCCGTGAAAGCTGGTTCTGACATCTGACCTCCTGAATTAATAGGCATCTACCCGGCTCCGGGCCGGTTAATGCATCTCTCCGGGCCCGGCTTCTCGGTTGGCCGCCGGTAACCGGGCTCAGAGAGACTATACACGACAGGCGTTAAAGAGCAATTGGAGACGCCTGAGAGGTGATGGCTCCCGTTTGGGGGCCATTCGCCTTTCTCAGGCGTCTCCGTCTTGTTTTCCATTGGGCACAAATTCAAAAAGCTCACCAACTTCAACATCTAGGGCGCGGCACAACTTAGCAAGAGTGTCGAACTGTATCCCCTTTGCTTTACCAGAAAAGAGGGCATAGGCTGTGCCATAGGCAATCCCTGCCTCATCTCGCAAGTCGGTGATTTTCATTCGCTTGCGCCCCATGATTTCGGAGACGCGATTGTGGATGTTGTCCACTTTCCCGCCCCCTCTCTCAAATGTAAGTACTTGCCCTGCCATGTTTACCTCACTTACCTCCTGGCCTAATTATACACTCAAATTGAATCCGTGTCAAGAGTCTAGACAATCTATTCAGACTAATTTTAAGTTTTCTTATGTCAACAAGTGGGAAATCGCCCCTTGACAAATAGACAAAGAGGGTGTATAATATATACAGACTCATAGAATTGGGTCTAGCAGACTGAAACCTGATTGACCACCCAATCACCAAAAGAGGGAGGGCCCCCAAATGCCCCGCAAACTCAAAAACCTCAAGGCCATACAGAAGAAGAGCCTCAAGCTCAAAGTCACCCCCACCAACAACCCCCACACCTTCGGCGTAACCAGCGGCAGCAACCCCAAAGTCGAGTACCTCGTCACCTTCGCCCAGGGCTACGAAACAGCCACCTGCACCTGCGAGTGGATCGCCAACGGCGGCGACATTTGCTGCCACGTCATGGCCGCCGTTCGCTATCTCGCCGCCCAGAACGGCCACCGGGTGAGCTTCTGGGCCACCGAAGCGGACGCCAGGAGGCAGAAGAAGCGGCGGGTGACGGTAAACGGCATTTGGGTCACGCTCCGCAAGAAGGAGAAAAAGCAGGAAGGGTTGACCACCTACGTCTGCCCGGAGTGCGGCGAGGAGTACATCAGCGAGGCTGGCCGGGAAGACCTGGCTTGCCGGGACTGCTGGTTCG
>CAZYHC010000121.1:0-10119 GCA_964646625.1 uncultured Anaerolineales bacterium | reverse complement strand
CCCCTGGCCCACAGAAACGCCCCCTGTACCCGTTACCCCCGCGTTTACATCGACGTTTGGGCCATACCCCACCGCGCCTCCGACCGTCGTTGAACCCACAGCCACGATTCCGCCCTCTCCCACCTTCACGCCTGGACCTATTGTAACGGCGCTACCCACCCCCGCTCTGCCCCCCAATGAGGTAGTCATCAATGAAGTCTACTACGACGACCCGGCAGTTGACGATGACAGCCCCTATGAATGGATCGAGTTGTACAACCGGGGTTCGACGGTCGCCACCCTGTCCGGGTGGATGCTGAGCGACGATTTTTCCTCCGATATCATTCCCCAGGTGACTATCGCGCCGGGCGGCTTTGCGGTGGTGGCTGCTGGTCCAGGCTTCTATGAGCGTTATCCCTCTTTCGGCGGCCTGGTGGTCTTCGTGGCTGATGGTCATCTGGGCAATGGCCTGGTCGATAGCGGCGATCAATTGCTCCTGACCAGCGGCGAAGGAGCGATAGCCGACGCCTTCTCCTACGGTGATAACACCACTTTCTTCAGCCAGCCGCCGAGCGCACGCCCTGGTCGCTCCCTGGAGCGCGTCCCGCCGGGCCGCGACGCCGATCAGGGAAGCGATTTCTTTGCTCTTTCGCCTTCTCCTGGCCGTGGCCCTCTTCTGTCTGACCTGGTTGTGGTCAGCATAGTCTCTCATCCAGGAGGCGAATGTGCTGCTCCGGCGGTTTTGCCGGTGCAGGTGGTGGTAGAGAATCGGGGCGAGGGGGAAGCCAGCGGTTTCTACACCACCTTGAACCACGGCTTGGTGACCTGGCATCTGGAAGGGCTGGCGGCAGGAGCGACGGAGAGCCTGTCCTGTGGGCTGGAAATACCCCAGGCGGCGGTCTACCACGCCACCGTCGATAGCCAGAACCAGGTCCCGGAAAGCGATGAGGAAAACAATGCCCTGGCGGTGCTCCTGGAACCCTTCCCCACCTGCACGCCTGCTCCCACCCCCCCTCTTCCTCCGCTGTCTGGCTCCCTGCTCATCGGTGAGGTGCTCTACGATGGCTCCACCCCCGGCACCGAGGGCGACGAGTTCGTCGAGCTATGTAACTACGGTTCGCAGGCGCTATCCCTGGAAGGCTATAAGATCGGGGACGAGGAGGAAGCGGGTGGAGAGGAAGGGATGTACCTTTTCCCGGCCGGGACGATTCTGAGGTCAGGAAGCTGCCTGGTAGTGGCTAAAAATGCGGCCCAGTTTCAGGACCGCTTCGGTTTCCACCCCGCTTTCGAGATGTGTGTCGGCGGTGAGAGGTATCACGACGCGCCCGAGGTGTTGAACCTGGTCAGGTACTCGGCCTGGGGCTCGAGGCAGTGGAGTCTGTCCAACGACGGAGATGAAGTCGTGCTTCTCGATCCTGGTGACCGCGTGGTGGATGCTGTGGCCTATGGGGAGGGCCGCTTCGATGTCTTCGGTTTGAAGGGGGGGGCCTCGGCTGCGCAGCCCTATTCCCTGCAACGTATTGGCGCAGAGGACGGTGGCGACATGAGGGCCGATTTTGTGCGCACCGACCCCCACCCCGGCCAGATGACGGTCTGGCCGGCCCCACCCAGTCCCCCGCCAGCGGGCTTTGCTCTGCCGGAGGGGATGAACGCCTATTTTGGGGAACTGCACGCCTGCACCAGCCTCTCGGAAGGCGCCGGGCCTGCCGCGTACGCCTGTGCTGTAGCGCGGGCCAATGGTCTGCATTTTCTGGGCCTATCCGACAGGGCTGACCATCTGGGGGCTGAGGAGTGGAGGACGCTGGGTCAGGCCACCGATACGGCCACCCAGGAGGGGGTTTTCGTGGCCCTGAGGGGCTTTGAGTGGGCGCATCCCCAGGCCGGGCGCCTCAGCGTTTTCGCCACAGAGGATTTTATTTCCCCCGGCGGATTGGGGGGCGACAGCCTGGCCGGGCTGTACGCCTGGCTGGCCGCTCGCTCCCAGGCAGTGGCCCAGTTCAACGGAGGGCATGAGGATTTTGCTTACCAGGCTGCCGCCGACCAGGTGGTGCACTTGCAGGAAGTGGGGAAGGGCGCAGACTCCGATTATCGGACTTACGAAGCTCGATACCTTCAGAGCCTTGAGGCTGGTTGGCACGTGGGGCCGACCAACAACGCCAATACCCGCACTGCGTGCTGGGGTGGCGATAGCCCTCACCGTGTCGGGCTGGTGGCTCCTGCTCTGACCAGGGAGCACCTTCTTGCCGCTTTGCGGGCCAGGCGAGTTTTCGCCACCGAGGACGCCAGCCTGGCCCTGGCCTTACGGACGGATGGAGCCTGGATGGGGTCGAGCGTTCTGCCCGCCTCGTCTCTCACCCTTTACCTTGATTTTGTCGATCCTGACGGAGAGGCTTTGACCCTGACCCTCTACGACCGTTCCCTGGCTCTGACCAGCAAAACTATAGCTGAAGGCCCCTCGTCCGGAACCTGGTCGGTGGTCGTGCCTGGCTCGGCGGGCCACGCCTATTTCGTGAAAGCGGTGCAGGCCGACGGCGACACAGCCTACACCAGTCCTATCTGGATCGAGGGCCAGGGGGCGGCCGCGCCCCTGTTCATCAACGAGTTCATGCCTGCTCCAAAGGGGATGGATTGGGATGGCAACTTCGTGGCCGACTATCGGGATGAATGGATAGAGTTGTACAATCCCGGCCGGGATGTGATCGGCCTGGCCGGCTGGCAACTGGACGACGTGGCCAACGGAGGCAGTGAACCCTATACCTTTCCGCTGGACTGGGCCATCCCGCCCAAAGGTTTTCTGGTTCTCTACCAGGAGAAAACGGGCCTGGCTCTCAACAACGACGAGGATTGGGTGCGGCTGCTCCGTCCCGATGGCCGCGTGGCCGACGAATATCATTATGCCTGCTGCACCGGCTACAACCGCTCCTGGAGCCGCACCGAAGACGGCGGCCCATCCTGGACCAAAGAGCACAACCCTACGCCGGGCCAGAGCAACCGCTTTGGCTCCTTTCACTCTCCTGAGTCTACACCTGCCCCTTCCCTCACCCCCACTTCGGAGCCGCGGCGTTTGAGGAGCGTGGAGGAGATCAGAACCCTGCCGAACGAAACTCCGATCATGGTCGTCGGCTGGGTGACCGTTCCTCCTTCTCTTTTGGGGGAGACGGCCATCTACGTTCAGGATTCCACGGGCGGCATCATGATCTACCTGAAAGGGGGCGGTTTTCCCCCTCTCGCTGAGGGCGATTGGGTGGAGGTCTGGGGCCAGACGCGAGATTACCGGGGCGAGCGGGAGGTCAGGGCCCTCAACTCCGATTACGTCTTTGCCCTGGACGGGGCCAAACTTCTGCCGCCCACGTCCATCCAAACGGGCCAGGTCGGTGAGGAGCGCGAGGGACTCCTGGTGCAAATCACGGGCCGGGTGGTGGGCTATAAAGGGCGGAATCTCTACCTGGACGACGGCAGCGGAGAGGCCAAAGTTTACTTCCGAAAGCTCAAGCGCCCTCGGGTGGAGGAAGGCGACCGGTTTAGCGTGGTGGGTGTAGTCAGCCAGTACACCTACGAAGATGAGGAAGGATATCACCTCCTGCCCCGCTACGAGCGCGACGTGGTCAAACTACCGTGAGCTTATCGGTGAAATGTCCCTCGTCCACCAAAAGCCGCCTGAACCTAACAGGCGGCTTTTTCAAGTCTATGGATTGGAGAGGCAATCAAACTTGACATTCTGCCATATTGTCTATATAATGCGTTCAATATCTGCCAACCCCCTCACGTCAGAGCCGGCGCGAGGCTTGCACTTTCTATTAACAACTGAAGAAGGGAGGTGAGGCCTATCTGGTGGAAGAGTGAGCGGAAATACTCTTGTCAATGTACTGTTTTGGTCATCTGATTAATTATGGCAAGGAGGAGCAAAATGCGTAAGAAGATGCAGGTTTTAGCGGTCGTTCTATTGGCTGTGGTGCTGGTGTTCACCAGCTACACCCCTGCGCTTGCCCAGGAAGGGGAGAAGATACTGGTCGTCGCCATCGGCGCGGATCCCACCGGCCTCGACCCGGAGTCGGTGATGAATAACGAGTCAGGTTTCGTTATGTCCGCCATCTTCGACGGCCTGACCTCGTACAAGCCAGGGACCTCTGAGGTCGCCCCTGGTCTGGCCGAGAGTTGGGACATCTCCGACGATGGCAAGGTGTATACTTTCCATCTGCGCCAGGGGGTCAAGTTCCACGATGGGACCGATTTCAACGCCGACGCGGTCCTGGCCGAGATGGGCCGGGTGATCAACGAGGACTTCGAGTACTACGTCTACAATCAAACGGGCATCCACAGCTTCGCCAATTTCACGTGGGGGCTGGTGGAGAAGTACGAGAAAGTCGATGACTACACGGTGATGGTCACCCTGTCCGAGCCTCACGCTCCTTTCCTGGCCAGCCTGGCCATGGCCTGGAGCGGGATGATGAGCCCGACGGCCGTGCAGGAGATGGGCTTCGATGTCCAGTTCAATCCGGTGGGAACGGGTCCCTTCAAGTTCGTGGAGTGGGTACGCAATGACCACGTCACCCTGGAGGCCAACAAGGATTACTGGGGCGGCGTACCTGGCGTGGACAAGCTGATATACCGCGTGGTGCCTGAGAGCGCCGTGCGGATGCTCAAGCTGGAGCAGGGCGAGGTGCATATCCTGGCCGACGTCAACCCCGAAGACTACCAGCGGATCAAGGACAATCCGGACCTGGTTTACATGGAGCAGCCGGGCCTGACCATCAACTACATCCGTATGCCTTGCGACCAGGAACCGTTCACCGATGTCCGCATTCGTCAGGCTCTGAACTATGCCGTGAACAAGGATGAGATGAACGAATTCCTCTATAAGAATGCTGCTATCCCGATGGCTACCGGTATGCCTCCCATTCTGTGGGGTTACAACGACGAGGTTGAGCCCTATCCCTACGATCCGGATAAGGCCAGAGAGCTTCTGGCCGAAGCCGGCTACCCGGATGGCTTAGAGTGGGATATGCTTGTCTACGAGAACCCGCGTGGCTACAATGCCGTGGGCAGTAAGATGGCTGTAGCTATTCAAGAGTATCTTAAGGAGGTGGGCGTCGAGGTCGAGCTTAAGCAATTGGAGTGGGGCGCCTTCCTGGATGCGGTCCGTTCGGCTGATAATACGGCCATGGCTATGGGGGGCTGGTCCGGCGATAACGGGGACCCTGACAATTTCCTGTACGAGCTCTTCAGCTCCTACACCATCCCTGTAGGCAACACCACTCACTTCAAGAACGACGAGCTGGATGCCATCTTGTTGGAAGCCCGGCAGACCTCCGATCAGGCCAAGCGTGAGGAGTTGTACAAGCGAGCCTGCGTGATCATCCACGACGAAGCGCCCGGGATTTGGGTCAATCACACCAAGCAGGTACGTGCCACCCGTAAAGAGGTGAAGGGCTTTCTGCTCAACCCGTTGCAGATGTTCTTCAATATGCATGAAGTGACTCTGGAGGACTGAGATTGTCCTCATGGTGGTGCAAACCGCTGTCCCACGCTGTTTCCACCACATTCTTATTAAGAGCCAATTCTCAAAGCCGAGTGTCGGCATGGCGGCGCGGCAGCGCGGATAATCGGTTTGACATGGAGTGAGACGAGGTGGGAAAATATGCCTTGAGGCGGCTGAGCCAATTGATACCTGTTATCCTCGGAGTCAGCATTTTCGTCTTTTTCGGGATGCATATGGTCCCCGGTGATGTGGCTATGCTTCTCCTGGGAGACAAAGCTACAGCAGAGGATTTGGTTCGGTTGCGGCATGAATTGGGATTGGACCAGCCTGTCTACGTCCAATATCTGCGCTTTATGGGCAGGGCTATACAAGGGGATTTCGGCGTCTCGCTCCGCACCAGGCAAAAAGCTTTCACTGACCTATGGGATGCTTTGCCGATGACAGTCGAGCTGTCGGTGGTGGCTATGGCCCTATCCGTCATCGTCGGGGTGCCTATGGGGGTGCTGGCTGCGACCAAACAATACTCTCTCTTTGATAACGTGACCATGATCCTGGCCTTGATCGGGGTGTCGATGCCTATCTTCTGGACCGGAATCATCCTCATGATGTTCTTTGGTGGACACCTCCATTGGCTCCCCATAGGCGGTATTTTGTCGGAAGGGATCGTCTACAAGAGAGTCACGGGCATTCATCTGTTGGATGGCTTGCTCACTGGCAACCTGGAGGTCACCAAATCCGCTGCTGAACATCTGATCTTGCCCGCCATCGCCCTGGGCAGCATCCCTCTGGCTACGATAGCTCGCATGACTCGCTCGGCTATGCTGGAAATTATGCGCATGGACTACGTGCGAACCGCCCGGGCCAAAGGTTTGGTCGAAGGGGTGGTGATTTTCAGACACGCTCTCCGCAATGCCTTGATCCCGGTGGTGACGATGATCGGCCTGGAATTGGGGATGTTGCTCTCCGGCGCAGTGCTCACCGAAACAGTTTTTGCTTTACCGGGTTTGGGGCGCCTGGTGATTACTTCGCTCCTGGCCCGAGACTACTCGGTGGTGCAGGCCGCGGTCATGTTCATCGCGGTAGTGATCGTTTTCCTCAATCTGTTGGTCGATCTTTTATACGCCTTCCTCGATCCGCGCATCAAATATGCCTAGTAGTCCACCACGCTGATTTTTATGGGGTCAAGCTCGGGAACACAACTGTCGCAATCTATGATATCTGACGGAAGAGGTAGGGATGGATGACCAGACCGCTTTGACATTAGACTGGGCTGCCCGTGATGATTGGTGGGAACGAGGAGTCAGACCTCAAGTCTCGCTCTGGCATCAACTCAGTCGTCAAAAGTCGGCCATGCTTGGCCTGGCGCTCATCATCGTTTTGGTCGTTTCCGCCATTTTTGCTCCGCTATTGACTCCATACGATCCCATCGACCAGAATTTCCGTGAGCAGTTGCAGCCCCCGAACGCGAAACACTTGCTGGGAACCGATGAGTTTGGGCGCGATATTCTGAGCCGCATGTTGTATGGCTCTCGCATCGCTCTCATGGTGGGCATTCTGGCCGATTCCATCGCCCTGGTGATGGGTGTGGTGTTGGGTTTGGTAGCGGGTTATTATGGCCGGTGGGTGGACACGGTGATCATGCGCTTCACAGACGTTATGCTGGCCTTCCCTTATCTGCTGCTGGCCATGATCGTGGTAGCCATCCTGGGGCCGAGCTTGAACAACGCCATGATCGCCATCGGGTTCGTCTACATGCCCCAATACGCGCGTTTGGTGCGGGGCTCGGTGCTATCAGTGAAAGAGATGGACTATGTGGAGGCGGCCCGCGCCGTGGGGGTGCCCCCGGTGCACATCATGCTGCGGCACGTGCTAATCAACTGTTTCGCCCCGATCATTGTCATGGCTACCCTGGCTGTGGGGTGGGCTATCGTGCAAACAGCCGGCCTGTCCTTCCTGGGCCTGGGGGCACAGCCTCCCAGGCCGGAATGGGGGGCGATGCTCGCCGTCGGACGCAACTACATGCTCAGCGCCCCATGGCTGGCTACTTTCCCCGGCCTCGCTATCCTCCTGGTGGTGATCGGATTCAACCTGTTGGGAGACGGCTTGCGAGATGCGCTTGATCCTCACCTGAAGAACCGTTAATACCACTCTAAAAAACGAACAACAGAAAGGAGTTCAGATAAGAACATGGAAAAGTACCTTCTCGAACAAATGACCTGGCAGGAGGCGCGCGACGCCTTCCAGCGTACCCATGTGGCGGCCATTCCTATCGGCTCCACCGAGCAGCATGGGCCCCACATGCCTTTGGGAACCGATTTCCTGGTAGCCAAAGCGTTGGCCCATATGATTGGAGCGCGCACTGACGTGGTCGTGACCCCGACCCTGCCCATCGGCTTCGCCGACTATCATTCCGATTTCCCGGGCTCACTGTCCCTGGAGCGGGAGACCCTCACCAGGGTCCTCATCGAGGTTTGTGGGTATCTGGTGAAATATGGGATCACACACATCCTGTTCGTCAACGGTCATGGGGGGAATATCCCTTCCATTGTCCAGGCGGGGATGCACTTGCGCAAGAAAGGGGTGCTCGTGGCTTGCGCCTCCTGGTGGCAGATGGTCGGGTCGCTGAATAAGGATTGGCAGGCCATTGGGCATGGCGACTACGTGGAGACCTCAGCTATGCTGGCCCTCAACGCGGATCTGGTTAAATTAGACCTCGCCAAAATGCCGGAGTCGAAACCGCTCACCGAGGAGATATCCCTGGATACGCCTTTTGAGGCCCGTTTCCGCGACGGGATCGTGCTGGTGAACTTGCGCGTGGCGGACATGTCGGAGACCGGCGATATGATCGAGTACGGCATCTCTCCCGGCGCGGATTACTCCGTGCCACCCAGCGCGGCTACCAAAGAGCGTGGCGAAGCCATGCTCGCAGGGCTGGCCGATTACCTGGCTGCTTTCGTCGAGGAGTTCAGGAAGGCATCTTTGCCGCCGCTGGAGGACTTGCTGGCCCGTTCACAGGGCCAGAAGTAGATAGAGAGCGATGTAGTCAAACAACTGTAGAAAGGATAAAAAGCCGCTTGAACCTACAGGCGGCTTTTTCACGTCCGGGTAGGTGGGCAATTCTCTGAAAGCGTGGTATAATATAACTATATCCTGTCCAGCCATCCCTATTTCGCTGCCCGCCGCCAGAAGGCGAGAGAAGAGATTGAACGAGGCGAGGTAATCACCGCGTGTGTTGTATGAGGTGGTGGACGATGAGGTTTGGATACTCGATATCGTCCACCGCCGTGATTTGGAGCGTTGGGTGAGGGAACGAAGATAAGAGGAGATATGGAGGTACTTTTTTAGTTGACTATGGAAATCGGCACCGTTAAACTGATCGACATCGAAAGGGAGATGAAGGGCTCCTACCTGGATTACGCCATGAGCGTCATCGTGGCCCGCGCCCTGCCCGACGTGCGCGATGGGCTGAAGCCCGTCCACCGCCGCATCCTGTACGCCATGCACGACATGGGGCTGCGGCACAATCGACCCTACAAGAAAAGCGCCCGCATCGTAGGCGAGGTGTTGGGCAAATATCATCCTCACGGCGACGCCGCCGTTTATGAGAGCATGGTGCGCATGGCCCAGGATTTCTCCATGCGTTATCCCCTGGTCGATGGGCAGGGCAACTTTGGCTCCATCGACGGCGACAGCCCGGCCGCCATGCGCTACACCGAAGCCCGGCTGACGGCCATGGCCGAGGAGATGCTGCTTGACCTGGACAAAGAGACCGTCGATTCCGTCGAAAACTTTGATGGTACACTTATGGAGCCCGCTGTTTTGCCAGCCGGGCTGCCCAATTTTCTGCTCAACGGGGCGGCGGGCATCGCCGTGGGCATGGCTACCAACGTGCCGCCCCACAATCTGGGCGAACTGTGCGACGCTCTGATCTACCTCATCGACCATCAGGAGGCTTCCGTCGAGGAGTTGTTGGAGCACCTGCCGGGGCCAGATTTCCCCACCGGGGGGTTGATCCTGGGGACGGAAGGCATCCGCAACGCCTACGTGACCGGCAGGGGACGGGTGGTGATGCGGGCGGTGACCCACATCGAGGAGATGCGTGGCGGGCGCTACCGCATCCTGGTCACCGAATTGCCTTACCAGGTCAACAAGGCCAGCCTGATCGAGAAGATTGCCGACCTGGTGCGTTCCGGTCGCCTGGACGGCATCTCCGATCTGCGGGACGAGTCGGACCGCGAGGGGCTGCGGGTCGTCATCGAATTGAAGCGCAGCGCCCAGCCTCGCAAAACCCTGAACCAGCTTTTCAAGTACACTCCTTTACAGGGCAACTTTGGGGTCAACATGTTGGCTCTGGTCGATGGTGAGCCGCGCCTTTTGTCTCTCAGGCGGGCCTTGCGGTACTACCTCAAGCACCGTCAGGAGGTCATCACCCGTCGCACCCAACACGAGCTGGAGAAGGCCAGGCAGCGCGCCCACGTCCTGGAAGGGTTGCGCATCGCCCTGAGCAACCTGGACGCCGTGATCGACACCATTCGCCGGTCGCCCGACGCCGAAACCGCCCGGCAAAGGTTGATGAAGAAATTCAAGCTGACGGAAGTCCAGGCCCAGGCCATCCTGGACATGCAACTGCGGCGCCTGGCGGCCCTGGAACGTCAGAAGAT
>CAZYHC010000120.1:0-10350 GCA_964646625.1 uncultured Anaerolineales bacterium | reverse complement strand
AATTGGACGCCCTGGAGGTTTTCCACCCTGACCGCCTGGCTTCACGCATCCTGGGGATGGGCGACGTCCTGTCCCTCATCGAAAAGGCCCAGGAGACCATGGATCAGGAGAAGGCCCTGAGCACGGTCACAAAACTGAGCAAAGGGGAGTTCACCCTGGAAGATTTCCTGAACCAACTGCAAGAGGTCAAAAAGATGGGGCCTATCAGCCAGCTTTTGGAGATGATCCCTGGCTTTTCCCAGGTCAGCGAAGAGGTCTCGCCCGAACTGACCGATAAGCAGATGAAAACCATCGAGGCTATCATCCACTCCATGACCATAGAGGAACGTCGTACCCCCAGGATCATTAACGCCAGCCGCAAACGACGCATTGCCAGGGGGAGCGGTACCACCGTTCAAGAGGTAAACATGCTTCTCGGCCAGTTCCGGCAGATGCAGCGGATGATGAAGAATCTCGGCGGCCTGGCTGGAATGCTGGGAAAAGGGGGCTTCCGCATCCCCGGCCTGCGCTTGTAGATAGCCTGTATTTGTGTTCTTGGGGTGGATAATCTTTCCTCATCCGTGTTGATGTGTTTTCTCACCGCAGAGCACGCAGAGTTCGCTGAGTTTTTTGAATTTTCTCGGCGCTCTCAGCGGTCTCGGCGGTGCAAAAGTGGTCCGGCATTCGTGTCAACACATGACCGAGAGACTACCTGGGAGTGAAGACGAAAATTATCACTCCCTGCTGGTGATAAGCCCTCTCCATGTTTTCCTCCACGTAGCGCCTGAACTCGGGTTCATACCTCTGTCCCCAGCGCAGATCGTCCACCACAAACCAGACCCGCTGTCCTTGAGCCAGCACCTCTTTCAACTGGCTCAAGTCGTTTAGCAAAGGGGCCGCCGTCCAGCGATCCACTGGCCCGTTTTTCCCCTCCACCAGATAAGGCTCGTATTCGCGCTGCAAGGTGTAATAATCGCAGCGGCCCAGGTAGACGGCGCTGATGGCCGGTAGAGGCATCATTATCAGGTCGTCCGGCTGCCAGCGTTCTCGCAGGTGGTGGAAGGCGCGGTCGTAACCGGCTTCGGGCTGCCTGGTGGTGGCCCAGGCCCCAGGCAAAAACAGAACGACCGCCGCCGCGCACAGCAACCACCTCAGCAGGTGTCTGGCACTTCTGGAAGTGCCAGACACCTTATATCCCGAAAGAAGCTCATCTACGACCGCCGCCGCCGTCAGAAAGTAGATGGGCAACAGCATGGTGATGTACCTGGGCCGTTGCCAGCTTTCGCCCACCAGCAAGATCATCTGGAGCATGGACAGGCCGAAGAGGGCGTACAGGAAGGTCAGGGGGGCCTTCCTCTGCCCAAAGGCAGCCCCCTCTCCCTTCTTCCAGGCCCGCACGAATCCCCAGACCAGGCCGATAAAACCGACTATCAGCAGCACGGTTAAAGGCAGGTGGGGCCAGGCCCAGAAAAACTCTCGAAAGAAAAAGCCAGGCTTTAAACGCCAGCTCAAGGAGGGATCGATAAAGGGCCGCTCTGCGGCGCTGCTCACCGGCCCGCCGACGGCGTTCAAAACCAGGGCGGCCACCACCCCCAAACCAGCCAGAGCCAGAGGCCCAAGTACCTCGCCTTTCAGCAGCCAGCGCCATCCCTTCCAGGCCAGAAGACCCAACACCAGGGCGGGGAAGAGCAGAACGGTCACCGTCTGGCTCAAGAGGGCCCCCACGAAGCACAGGGCAAATAGATAGCGCCCACGCGGGCTATCCTCAGCCACGCCACGATGGAGATAAAAAAGGGCCAGTGCCACTAAAAAGGTCTGGAGGGCATACATCCTGGCCCGGCCGCTCCAGATTATGGCCTCCGGCTCCAGGGCCAGCAAAACGGCGGCCAGGAAGCCCACGTAACCGGAAAACATTCGTCTGCCCAGCCGGTAGACCAGGGGAATAGAAGCCAGCCCCACCATCAGGCTGGGAAGCCGGGCTATCACCTCTATCCCGTTCGCTGTTTGGTTGAAACCGAACAGGGCCAGGGAGAGGGCATCCAGGTAGGTGAAAAGTAGTCCTTGCAGATAGATGAAACCGGAGGGCAGCACGGGGACGCCTCGTTCCATGATCTGTTGGGCGGCCCAGATGGTCGAATACTCATCTACGTGGGGACTGACTCCAAACAAATAGACCAGGCGCAGGATAAAGCCGAACAACGTCAGGATCATCGCCACGATCCAGGCAGTTTTTGGTAGGTGCCTGGCACTTTTGGAAGTGCCAGGCACCTTATGTCCTGACGTCCGATTCGTTTCGTTCATGGGCCACCTGACTTTTCTGCGGGCAGGAGACGGATATCCTGAAACATCAGGCTCAGGCAGCGTCTATCCTGGCTGGCGGGTTCGACCTCGGCCGGGACCTGGCAGCCTTCTACCACGTGAAAGACGATGGCGTTGCCGCCTTCCCGCAGGTCGAAAGGCGGCGTGGTGATCTCCCGCCATCCGCCTACCACCTCGTCGGCCACAGGCCCTCCGTTGACCAAAACCTGCAAACGGCGAGGCGGAGCGAAGGGATAGGCGGCGAAGCTCAGGCGGTAGCGCCCTTTGGCCAGGTGGCTTCGGAGGTGGACGTACACTGCCCCGTCGTTCTTCAGCCAGCGGGCCGGCCGCCCCTCGACCGTCTCCACGTTGTACCAGTTATAGCTCAGGGCCAGGAGGTGCTCGTCGCCAGGCCCACCCTCAACGGCAGGAACGGCGAAGGCCATCGCCTGCGGACCGTCGTAAAGCGGGGGGCCCAAAAGGCGCGACAGAGATTGGATAGCCTGGGCTTCATCCTCGGGTTCCCAAACCCCTTTGTGCAAAACTACATACTTTACATAATATTGATTGAGGATGCGCAGCGCCTCGTCACCTGTGGGGCGGGCGATGATATCGACTCCAACGGGCGGCAGCACCAGCTCTTGAAAAGCCTTCATCGTTCCTTCCTGCCCCTCCGGCAGGCGCCAGACGTAGCCCCCCACCATGGGATGCTGATGAACCGTCTGGTAATACATGGCGTAGTTGCTGCCTCTTCGCAGCCAGACCGGCCACTGGGGCAGATCGAGCACGGCGAAATCGTCCTCTTCACGCCCCCAGCGGTGGCAGAACTCAGGCACGGCGGCGGGCATGGTGGGGAAAGGCCAGATGGTCAGATATTCCAGCACCGTGCCCAAACAGATGAGGGCCGCCAGGATGAGCACGACCTTATCTCCTCGCCTCTCCAGAAGGGCCTTAAGCCCGTAACCGGCCAGGACGGCCACGGCCAGCACGAGAGCCACGCTGGCCCTTCCCGGCACACGGCCCCATTTGTAGAAGGGCAAAAGTTGGAGGAGAGCGTAAGGCAGCGGGAGACCGGTGAGCAGGCCGCCCACCTTGAGGATCGGCCCCAAAGCAATGATGGCTGCCGTCAGGCCCAACAGAAGCCAGAGACCACCATGTGCTGGCCGTCGCCTGAAACCCCAGATAGCCAGCAACAGCGGGACGAGACCCAGGTAAGCGATGTTCTCCTGGGGATTGCCGCGGCCGATAAGGGACATGGCCCAGGCCCGAAAAGGGCCGAAGCCGGTCAGAAGAGGGTGGAAAGGCGAGGGCGTGAAGAAGGCCAACAGGTCAATGGAATAGTCCACCACCCCGCTCATGTCCAGGTAAGCGAGCCTCCCCGTCAGCGAACGGAAGGCAAAAGGCCCCAGAAAAGGGCCTGTCAGCAAGAACGCAATCCCCCCGGCCTGGCCCAGCCCCTTGACGAAACGAGGGCCGGGCCAGGATCGGGGCTCCCTCCGGGCGCGGTAGAGGTGGTAGATGACGAACAGCACGGTGAAAGGCAGGACAAAATAGGCGATGTGCACGATGTTGACTGCCAGGGAGAGGGCCAGAAAGAGACCGCATAGCGCGGCATTCCGGCCGCCGGGCCGACGGTAGAGCTTGAAGAGGTACAGGGCGTAGAGAGGGAAAGGGTAGATCACCACCTGGGCTAAGTGGGCGGTGGCCTGGATGACCCTGGCGGGAAAGAAAGCGAAGATAAGCCCTCCGATAAAGGCGGCCCTCTCGTCCCTGGTCAGATAGCGGATCAGGAGGTAGGCGCTCAGGCCGGTGAGCGGGAAGGACAGCAGAAGGTGGACGTTGTGGCCGACCGCCGGCCCAAAGAGCAGGGAGAGAGGCAGGGCCGCTATCTGGGGGTAAGGTGTGACCCACAGCATGGGGTGGTAGGTGCCGTCGGGATGATAGAGCAGGGTGACGTCGGCTGGACTGAGCCCCAGGTCGATCAGGGCCTCTTGCGTCCACCAGGCGATCCACACGTGTTGCAGGGCATCCTCCCCCTCGACGCCGGCCAGCACCGACGAGAGGCGAAAAATTACCGGATAGGTGATCAGGAGGGTAAGGACCGTATAGACCCCCACCGCCCAGATCGGGCCGGGCCACTTAACTTTAGCGAGCGATCTCGAATCACTCAAACCTCTTTCTCCCCAGGGGCCTGGCACAACGAACGTTCGCTGTTGAAGTGCCAGGCCCCTTATACACTATTTTTCTGCGAGCTTCGCCCCGCCCGTGCCCTCCGCGATTCTAGAGCGGAATCGGAGTGTCTACAACCGGGGTAGGCGGCGGCCCCACGGGAGCCGGCGCTTCAAAGTAGTTTACTTCCCAGGAGGAGACAAATTCTTCGTCGCTGACCTCTCCGTTGAGCCAGGCCCCGATCTTATCCCTGGGCAAGACCAGGGTGGCAAGTGCTTCCGCTCTGTCGCGGTCTTTGTAGGCGGCGATGACCAGGGAACTGGGAGCCGGGTCGGTTTGAAGCATAAAAGGGGCCGCGCCGCCGACGAGCTCTTTAAGCTGGGCCAGGAGCTCGTCCGTTTTGGGTTCTACGTCCGTTCTATACTCCAGGCTCAAAACGCGCCTGCCGGTGGCCGCGTCGAGGAAAGCCACGCTGATAATCTCGAGGCCGGTATCGGCCAGGGCGTTTTGGATTTGGCTGACCGCCTCTCCTTCGGTCAGCCCGGAAGTGGTCGGCGTGGCGATTGGCTCCGCCGTCCCGGTCGAAGCAGGAAGCGGCGCCCCGCTTGTGGTGGGCAGAGGGGTGCCTCCCGGCACGCTCGGCGTGGGAGTGGGAGCGGGCGCGGCCGGCGTGTCGGTTGGAGCGCGGGGGTATCCGGGTTGGATGACCGCTTTGGGAGTAGGCGCGCCCCGCAGGATCAGCAGGCCGCCCAGCAGACAACTTCCCAAAAGAACACAGCCAATCAGAGCCAACAAAATACCACCGATGGTGAGCCAGGTCCTACGAGTCATGAGTCATCTTCCTTAATCAAGCCACTGAGGGCACAGAGGTTTTTTTCTCTGGGTAAATCCGTGTCATCCGTGACCGAAATCCGTGTTTGCTCTGTGGCTAAGTGACCCAGGTCTTCAACAGCAGCAGGGCCGCGTTGAGCACCAAAAGGCCGACCACGATCTGACGGAAACGTTCCATGTTCACCCTGCCTGACAAGCGCCCGCCCAGAAACAAAGCTAAAGCCAAAACTGGCCACAGGGCCAGAGAGACCCAGACCGACTGGAGCGTCAACAGGCCCCGTCCCAGAAACACTACGCCCTTCCACAGCGCACCCAACAAAAAGATGACCGACAGCGTGCCCCGGAAGCGGTCTTTGTCATCCATGGTGTAGGTCAGGTACAGCACCACCGGCGGGCCATTGATGGCGAACAGCGCCCCGGTCAGCCCGCCCAGCGCGCCGGCCGCAAATTCCAGGGCCGGGTTTCGACGCCTGGTGCTCGCTTCGGCGGGCCTCCAGAGGGAGAGAAGGGCTAACAGGACCATCGCCACGGCGAAGATTTGTTTGAGCAGCCGGTCATCCAGGGTAAATAAAACCTGCATCCCCAGAAAGGTGCTCACCGCCATTCCTGCGGAGATGAGGAGCGCCTCGCCCCAGGCGACGTGTTGCCAGGTGAGCCAGACCATCAGCACGTTGGCCGGAATGCCCAGCATAGCCAGCAACAGCACCATAGTTTGCATGGGCAGGAAGAGCACCAGGAGCGGCGCAGCTACTATCGCCGCCCCAAAGCCCGAAAAGCCCCTGGTAAAGTAAGCGAGAAAAACGATCCCTGTGACAAAAACGATTTCTTCAAAGCCCATGCTCTAATTCCCAAAGCGTGGATGGCTGCCAGATGCTCCTGCGGGACAGGCTCGCAGGTATTCCGTATTATAGCACACTTGGTGTCAACTGTGAAGTACCAATCAAACCGAATCCACCCCCTACAAACAATTGACGTATAGAGAGACCGTGCCTCACCGAACATTTGACACTGTTACTCTTTTATGATAGTATAAGTAAAGTCTCTTTGGTCCGAGGAGGGGAGAGCGTCCCTATCATCAGGCTGATAGCTTAAGTGCGCTAAAACGTACTATAAAGTGTTTTCAAATAGCAATCTTTAGCTTTCTTCAGTTTTCAGCCTGGGATTTGAATCCCAGGCTAAGGCAAACCAGGAGGTGAAAAATGAAAAAGCTCATTTCACTTTTCCTCTTCGTGGCCTGTCTGGCCTTTGTAATGAGTGGCTGTGGGCCAAAGCCATCTCCCACTCCCGTCCCTGAAGCGGCCACGCCGACACCGGAGAAGGGAGAGCAAGCACTGGAATTGACGAGCACCGCCTTTGCCCCTGAGGAGTCGATTCCCCGTAAGTATACCTGCGATGGCGAGGACCTCTCCCCGCCGCTGCAATGGAGCGATCCGCCCCAGGGGACCCAAAGTTTTGCGCTCATCGCCGATGACCCCGACGCGCCGGCGGGCACCTGGGTCCACTGGGTGCTCTATAACCTGCCGCCTGAAACCCGTGCCTTGCCGGAGGCCGTCCCCTCGGATGCTGATCTCGCCGACGGCGGCCGACACGGCAACAACAGTTGGCCGCGGCTGGGCTATGGCGGCCCCTGTCCACCCGGCGGCACCCATCGCTACTTCTTCAAACTCTACGCCTTGGATACCATGCTCGATCTGGACGCCGGCGCGGACAAGAAACAAGTGCTCCAGGCCATGGAGGGACACATCCTGGCCCAGGCAGAATTGATGGGGACGTATGCCAGGCAATAATGGCCTGCGTTTATCAGGTGCCTGGCACTTGCGCGGCGTTAAACAGCGCATCGCAGACGGTTATCCTGGCCTCGTTCGCCCCTGGCGGCAACTGGCCGCTCCACTGCCCTTCCATTTCGTCCCCGTCCGTCAGGGCCAAATCCTGGACGTATTCCCGGCCCTCAATGGTATAGCTGGCCCGGACGCAGGCCACCCCGCACCGATCTCTGGCCCGCACCGTCAGGCTGCCGGATCGGGCGTCGCGGGTCTGTTCCAGGATTTCAGGCGGATCGAAATCGTCGGCCTCGAGGTGGCCCTGCCAGGAATAAACCTGGGTCTCCGGGGTCAGAGAGCGGCGGTAGATGGTGCTCAGATCGCCGTTGATAATGACCTCGATGCGGGCCGGGTCGATGGGGCCCAGGGGCAGATCCTGTCTTTCGGCGGCCCTGTACACCGACCTGACCCGGCGGGGATCGAAGCCCATCAGCCGGGTGGTCACGGCGTCCACGGTGAGAGGTTCGCGGCCAACGACGATGGTGCTCAGGGGATAGGGATGAGGTTGGAACTGGCTTGCCTCGCCGGCGACGATGCCGTCCACGATAGCCAGGTAGCGGCGTTGTGGTTGGGGCTGCAACCGGCCCTGGCGGTCGGCGTAAAGCACCAGGCGGTTCAGGTCGGCTATGGAGCGCCAGATGGTATCGTTGTCCAGAAATTTCCCCTGATCGCCTGTTCGTAGATCGAAGTCGCTGGTGTGGGGACAGTCCTTCTGAGCTAAATCTTCATAGGGGCCGTCCCAACTGGGGATGATGCCCAACATGTTCTTCATAGCCAGGGTCACACCGGCCATGCAGTGTACCTTGACCTTGGGCACGTTGACGATCACGTCGGCTTCCAGGATGGCCGGGGCTATGCGGTAGCGGCCCACGCGGTCTGGGCTCATCTCGTTATAATGGCCGTCCTGCCATTTGCGCTCTACCCCGTGGAACTCGGAGGCTGCGCCCAGATCGACGAGGATCGTGGTCTCCCTGGTGCCCTGGTTCAGGTCTTGCAAGACCAGGGGGATGCCGTGCCCTCCGGCCAGGTGCTCGACCATGTGCCGGGTGCCCGTCACCTCTATCACCCGCTCGAAGACGCCGACAGCATAGGGCCCTTCGGCCAGCAGGATGCGTCCCTCTGGGCCGCAGGCTTTGTAAATGTAATCGATGATGGGACGCAGCACGGCGGGAGGGGTGATCTTGCCCCGCTCCCAGCCGTTGTCCTCGACCCAGTTGGGCTTGATCAACACCGTGTCGCCGGGCCCGATCACCGCTCCCAGGGGGTTCCAGTCCCCTGCTCCAAACCCTTGGGGGTTCATCAGCCTTAAAGCCTCTCTGACCAGAGCGTAAGCGCCGTTTTCTCCCGACGCCGCGAGTTCGTCTCCTTCGTAGGGATATTCCGGGTAAGGGGCACCGGGGTCGAAAGGGGGCGAGGCCGGATAGTGCGTGACCTGGGGGTTGTGGGCCACGATAACCGACGAAATAGCATTCATGGCAGGTGCGCGGCACTTTGGCAGTGCCGTGCACCTGTTCACATGCTCCGATGAAACCGCCGCTTTCATAGCAGGTGTTTCGCCAGGCCAGAAGCGGGCCAGGCCAAAGGCCGAGAGCAGGCCCATAAATTTTCGGCGGGAGAGCCGCCGCGAAAGCAGAAAGTATATATCTCTATAAGATAACATCGCTCACCTCCAGGTGCCCGGCGCTTCCAAAGGGCCAGGCCCCTGATGTGCTATATCACCTCGACGATCATAGCCACGGCCTCGCCACCGCCCAGGCATAAAGTGGCCAGCCCCCTCTTGAGACCTCGATCCTGGAGAGCATAGATGAGCGTGACCAGGACACGGGCCCCGCTGGCTCCAATGGGGTGGCCCAGAGCCACCGCCCCACCGTGAACGTTGACCCGGTTCCAGTCCCAGCCCAATTCTTTGCCATCGGCCAGGCTCTGGGCCGCGAAAGCCTCGTTAGCTTCAATGAGGTCGATGTCGTCCAGACTGAGGCCCGTCTTTTCCAGGAGCTTGCGCACGGCCTTGACAGGAGCGATGAAAATCCAGTCGGGCTCCACGGCGGCCTGATCGTAAGCGACGATCCGGGCCAGAGGAGTAATACCCGAACCTTCGGCCTTATCCCGGCTCATGACCACCACCGCCGCGGCCCCGTCGGTGATGCCCGGCGAGTTGCCGGGGGTTACGATGCCATCCTCCTTGAAAGCTGGTTTCAGCTTAGCCAGAGCTTCCAGGGAGGTATCGGCCCGGGGGCATTCGTCGGTGTCGCAGACCAGGGGCGGCCCTTTGCGCTGAGGCACTGCCACCGGCACGATCTCCGCTTTGAATTTACCGGCCTGGATGGCGGCCACCGCTTTCTGGTGGCTGCGCAGGGCGTACTGGTCCAGCTCCTGGCGGGTGAGGTTGTATTGCCCGGCGATGAACTCGGCGGCGTTGCCCATGTGTTGATCCGCGAAGGGGCACCACAGGCCATCGTGGACGACGGCATCCACCAGTTTGCCATCGCCCAGCCGATAGCCGGTCCGTCCCTGGAGCAGCATATAAGGGGCCATGCTCATATTTTCCATGCCCCCGGCGACCACAACTTCAGCGTCGCCCACCTTGACCATGGCCGCCGCCAACATAACTGCTTTCAACCCTGAGCCGCAGACCTTGTTGACGGTCGTGGCTCCCACTTCGGGCGGGAGGCCGCCATAGATAGCTGCCTGCCGGGCCGGGGCCTGGCCCTGTCCGTCCGGCACCACGCAACCCATGAGCACTTCGTCAACGATCCTGGGGTCGATGCCCGCCCGGTTGACGGCCTCGGCGATGACCACCGCTCCCAGCCGGGGAGCCGGAGTAGTGGAAAGAGAGCCCATGAAGCGCCCGATGGGAGTGCGCACGGCGCTGACGATTACTGCCTCATTCATGCTTTTCCTCCTTATGAAAATACGATTGCTGCTCTTTTGGGAATTGACGATCTCCTTGCCGTCGTAGGGTGAAATAGCCTTGATGACCACCCCATCGAGGGGGCGGCCAAACCTGAAGTAAAGGCATATTCATAGTATATCATAGATTCCCGAAATGAAAAAAGCCTCCCTCCTCGGAGAGAGGCTTTTCGGGTCAACTGAAACTGTCCGTTTTAATATCCCATATCGGGCGGCGCTGGGACTGCTTTTTCCGGCTCGGGAATATCGGTGATCAGCGCCTCGGTGGTCAAAATCATGGCCGCAATACTGGCCGCATTCTCCATGGCCGAACGGGTCACCTTGGCCGGGTCGATGATCCCTT
>CAZYHC010000119.1:0-10398 GCA_964646625.1 uncultured Anaerolineales bacterium | reverse complement strand
TGTGTCCGATAGTGCCCACGTTCACGTGGGGTTTGGTTCGCTCAAAATGCGCTTTGGCCATTTAAATTCTCCTTTTCGGTTAAATTCTTCTCCTCACTGGGGAGGCAAGGCAATTTTCCTCTCAAAACTGATAATGTCTTCGGCTTGATCGAAGCAAATTTTGAATTCATCAAAAAAATCTCTGCGGCCGAGCACGTTAATACCAACTCCCAATTTCCGTGAAAAACCGATCTCCGCTTCCATCTCCTCCGAACCAAACTTAACCCTAAGCTTATGGTAATAAACCGGCATCAGACCTCCGTCAGCAACGGTGGTTAAGTCCATGAAGCCGCTTTCAATGTCAATCCCCAGACGTTGCGCTTCCTCTTCCAAAAAGACACTACAGGTTGCACCTGAATCCACATAAATCCAAATCCGATACCACCGATCATCCCTACCTCGCGCATGGATAGGGACAATCGGACTTTTTTCGCCTGCGTAGTAGGAGTAATCGAACTCTACAACAGACATTTCAAATCCTCTGGATAGGGGACGCGCAGGACTGAAGGAATGACATCTGGATACAGACATCGGGCTTCACGATCCACTTCATAAGTGAAATCGCCCACGCAGACTATTTTTTCATTCACCACAGCCACGCATTTGCCCGCGTATTCATTAATGATCTCTTCAAAATGCTCAACAATCCACAAATCGTCAGGAGTCATGTGCGGAAATCTGGCCCTATCTATTTTTCTGACCATAATCGCTTTGCTCCTCTTAGACCTTTTATCCACCTTTTTTTTCTCTCTTCACAATATCTCCACCAGGGGCATCTCCGGCGATTCGGGATTGGGACCGAGCGTCTTGGTCGCAGGATGGATCACCAGGTCAAGTGCCTCCAGGACAATCTGGCCGATAAGCGGCTGAGAACCGGCACCCTCCGCAAGAGCATCAAAATGGCCGACACGCCCCTGTATCTCCAGAGTAACAACGCCATAGATTCCCTTTGTTCCCACCCGACCATTTGCGTATTTTGCCTTCACTTCTTTAATCTTCTCTAAGCCAAGTTCATTAACTATATTCTCGGGCAAAACCAACATCATAGCCCCAGTATCAACGATAGCCTCTATCTCAACAGATTTTGTGGGGTTAAGCAGATTCGTAATTTTGACCTTCTCCATTACCTTGCCCATTCATTGACCTCCTTGCCACCCTTAGCTCAAAACCAACTCTGCCGGATAGACAGGTACGGTAATATATCGAGACGGCTTCTTCTTCAATACCGCCCGCCCAGCGCCAGCCTTTCGGTCACTTCGGGCGACACTTCGGCGTAGTGGTCAAACTCCATGGTAAAGACGCCTCGTCCCTGGGTCATGGAGCGCAGGTCAGTGGCATAACCGAACATGGAGGCCAGGGGCACGTGGGCCCGCACAGCCTGGATCCCGCCACTGCGCCGTTCCATGCCCTCGATTTGAGCATGACGGGCGCTCAGGTCGCCGATGACCTCCCCGGTGAACTCTTCGGGCACCACCACCTCGACCTGCATGACCGGTTCCAGAAGAACGGGAGCAGCCTGCTGCACCCCATTTCTAAGCGCCATCGAGGCCGCCACTTTGAAGGCCATGCCCGAAGAATCCTCTTCGTTGTAAGAGCCATCCGTCAGGGTAACTTTGATATCAACCAGAGGATAGCCCGCCAAGATACCGCTCTCCATGGCCTCTTTGACCCCCTCCTCCACTGCGGGGACGAACTCAGGGGGGATGACCGCCTCCCTGGCCTGGTTCTCGAATTTGAAGCCCTCTCCTTTGGGCAGGGGCTCTAACTCCAACCAGACGTGGCCGTACATGCCCCTGGTCGCCGTCTGGCGGATGAAACGACCTTCGGCGCTCGCCGGTTGGGTGATGGTTTCCCGATAGGCCACTTGAGGACGCCCCACGTTGGCGCTGACCCGAAACTCCCGTAACATGCGATCGATCAGCACTTCAAGATGCAACTCCCCCATACCGGCGATAATGGTCTGCCCTGTGTTCTCATCGATACGCACCTTAAAGGTCGGATCTTCCTCCGACAGACGGCGCAAGGCGTTGGTCATCTTGTCCTGGTCGGCCTGGGTGCGCGGCTCAATGGCTACGAAGATGACAGGCTCCGGGAATTTGATGGATTCTAACACTACGGGACGGCCTATACTGCACAAGGTCTCGCCGGTGAAGGTATCTTTCAGGCCCACTACCGCCGCGATATCGCCCACGTAGATGCTCTTGATTTCCTCACGGTGGTTGGCATACATCCGCAGCAGTTTTCCGATCCGCTCTCGTTTTTTCTTATTAGCGTTCAACACGGCGGTGCCGACCGTCAATTTACCGGAGTAAACCCGCAGGTAAGCCAGGCGGTCCACGTAAGGGTCTGAGACGATTTTAAAGATCAAACCGGCGAAAGGAGCGGACTCCTCTACCGGGCAGACGCGTTCCTTGCCTTTTTTGGGCTCAAGGCCCACGATGGGCGGCACGTCGAGCGGAGAGGGCAGGTAATCCACCACGGCGTCCAGAACGGGTTGAACGCCCTTGTTGCGCAAAGCCGACCCACAAAGCACGGGCACCAGTTCGGCCCGCAGAGTAGCCCGCCGCAGGGCCTGCTTGAGCTCATCCTGGCTGATCTCTTCCCCCTCCAGATACTTAAGGATCAGGTCTTCATCGGTTTCGGCGATCTTTTCCACCAGGAGTTCTCGATAGTATTCCGCTTCTTCCTGGAGTGCCGAGGGGATAGCCGTTTTACCCTGGCGGGTGCCCTGATCGTCGGCATAGACCAGGGCCTCCCTGCGAATGAGATCGATGACCCCTTCAAAATTATTTTCTATCCCTATGGGAATCTGGATGGCTACGGGGTTGGCGGCCAGTCGTTCTTGAATCATCTCGATGGTCCGCCACAGATTGGCCCCCACCCGATCCATCTTGTTAACGAAACAGATACGCGGCACACTGTAAAGATTGGCCTGATGCCAGACTGTCTCCGACTGGGGTTCCACCCCGGCTACGGCATCGAAAATAACCACCCCGCCATCGAGGATACGCAGACTACGCTGTACTTCGGCCGTGAAATCGATATGTCCTGGGGTATCGATGATGTTGATCTGATGCCCTCGCCAGTAACAGGTCACCGCTGCGGCGGTAATGGTGATGCCTCGCTCCCGTTCCTGCGGCATCCAATCGGTAACGGTTGTGCCCTCATCCACGCTGCCCGGCCGATGAATCTTCTGCGTATAAAACAGGATTTTCTCCGTGGTCGTTGTTTTGCCGGCGTCGATGTGGGCGATGAACCCAATATTGCGTGTTCTGGTCAGAGGATACTCTCTGGGCATAGGCGGACTCGCTTCATCTTGAGTGGTGAGGCCATATGGCTTGCGGCCATCATAAACCTGTTGGGCTCAGCTATCCGCCATAAGCCAGCTACCACCGATAATGGGCAAAGGCCTTGTTGGCCTCCGCCATCTTATGGGTATCTTCCTTCTTCTTAATAGTAGCTCCGGTGCCGTTAGCGGCGTCCATCAATTCCGCAGCCAACTTTTCCGCCATCGATTTGCCCGAACGTTTGCGAGCGGTGTCCACCAACCAACGCATCGCCAGCGATAAACGACGGTCGCTCCTGATCTCCACTGGCACCTGGTAGGTAGCTCCACCCACCCGCCTGGGCTTCACCTCCAGAATAGGGGTGGCGTTCTTGAGGGCTTGCTCAAATATCTCCAAAGGATCTTTATTGGTCCTTTTCTCGATCAACTCAAAGGAATCGTAGACGATCCTTTCGGCCAAACTTTTTTTACCAGACCTCATCATCTTGTTAATGAACCTGGCTAAAATCACATTATTGTATTTGACATCCGGTTGTATTTCTCGCTTAGAAGGCCGCGTACGTCTTGGCATTGCTTTTTCTCCTTAAAATTAACTCTTAGTGCTATGCGCCCGTGAACATAAAAATGGCGCTTATTAAATAAGCGCGCCACCTCAGCCAATAAGCGTCTATCCGAAAAGTGGTTGGACATCCTGCCTGACGGATAGATTCTCTCAAGCCACAGAGAAAGAGATTTTTCCTCTGTGACTAAGCTCTTGTTGTGCGGCTAAGAAACACGTTGGGCGAACCTGAAACTGGCCGATTCAAACTAGACCGGCGTTGACGATCTCTTAGCTCGCTTGGCGCCATATTTAGAACGTCCTCGCTGGCGTCCTTCAACTCCACCGGAATCAAGCGCGCCCCGGACGACGTGATAACGAACGCCAGGCAGGTCCTTAACCCGCCCCCCCCGGATCAGCACCACCGAGTGCTCCTGTAAACCATGACCCTCGCCAGGGATATAGGCCGTCACCTCGATACCGTTGGTCAAGCGCACCCTGGCTATCTTACGAAGAGCCGAGTTGGGCTTCTTGGGCGTGGTGGTCTTGACCTGAGTGCAAACCCCTCTGCGCTGGGGCGAGCCTTTGCTCCTTTCGGTACGTCCGGTAAGCGCGTTATAAGAATAAAGCAGGGCTGGAGCCTTGGTTTTCTTGGACGGTCGCTTCCTACCTTTTCTAACCAATTGATTGATGGTCGGCAAATTAACCTCCCCCTAATCCAGTAAAACGCTCTACCTCTGACAGCTTCAGACCAAACTACTGCCTCACTATGCGATGGCCTCACTTCAATTCTACGCTGTTCTGACCCACGAACGCTGATTATAGCACAGAATTAGCGGGCTGTCAAATAGGCTTTTCGGCGTTTCGGCGGCGGGTGCTCGCTTCATAACCAGGGAAAAACGCTCCGCAAGCACAACCTGTAGTGGTCTATGATGAGTGATTCATAGCATTTCTACCCACCCGAGCGATTGACAACAAAAAAGCCTCGACCGTTCCGACCAGGGCCTCAGCATTAACGACAGAAAAAGCAGGCAGGGTGGGCAGAGCGCCCACAACATAGTTATTTTAGCACAAATACCCATCTGTTGTCAAATTTGGATCTTTGGACGATGAATCATCCTTTAGACGAGAAAAGCGACACTGATACCGGCCACCAGCATCAACAAAAAGCCCGGCAGCAACGTTCGGCGCATGGCGGGCGCCCCGCTGGTCAGCACGATGCCTCCTTTGACCACGGTATTCGACATAGCCGCCAGCACAATGGCCCGCACCGCCGTGCTCATGTCTACACCGCCTGCCGTGCTGCTGAACTCCGCCATCGAGATTGTGATAGCATCCACGTCCGCCAACCCGGCTATGATGCTGGAGAAGTAGACGCCGGTGTCACCCAGATAAGTCTGTGCTGCTTTGGAGAGCAGCAGGATAGCAGCGTAGATCAGACCAAACTTGACCGCCGGCCCCAACTCAAACGGGTTGGAAAAAGCGACATCCCCCTCCTTATCCGTGCGCTCAGAGAAGTAAAGATAGGCACAGTAGGCCAACCCCGCCGCGGCTGAGGCCGCCATCGGCAGCCACAACACTTGCAGCAGCGCGATGTTCAGGACCGCCACCTCCACCAACACTCGAGAGAACATTATCGTCCAGGCCACCATGATAGCCAGCGTAAAAGGTTTGGCCAACTCCGCCTCTTCCTGGCTGCGCTGGGCAAAGCTGAGCGTTACCGCCGTGCTGGACACCAGCCCGCCCAACAGACCGGTTAGCCCAATGCCCTGCCTCGAACCAACCACCTTGATCAGCACGTAGCCCAGGAAGCCGATGCCGGAGATGAACACCACCATCAGCCAGATTTTGTACGGATTCAGCACATCCAGGGGCGGCGGGCCAAAGGTGCGGTTGGGCAACACCGGCAGGACGATGGCCGTGATGACCGCGAACTTGAGCGTGGCATAGATGTCCTCACGGGTGATGCGCTGCACGAAGGTGCGCATCTCCAGCTTGAGGGAGAGCAGAACCGTGGTGGCCACCGCTATGGCCGCAGCCAACGCCAGGTAACCCCAGTAGCACAGCGCGCCGGTCAGGATGGTCACCAGGGCCGCGACCTCGGTAGTCAGCCCTATTTCACCGTGCGAGGCGCTGACGAAATAGGCCACGGCGATGAACGCGCCCAACAGAAGGATAATCCCGATGAACGCCCACGGCGCAGCCAGCACCTCGGCCACCAACGCCGCCGTGCAGCCCACCAGCCCCATCAAGGCAAAAGTGCGCACCCCGGCGAACGACTCTTCACCTGGCCCCCCATGGGCATACTCTCGCTCCAATCCGACCAGGATGCCGATGATCAGAGCCACACCGAACCGATAGAAAAGATCCACCTGCTCCATACCGTCCCTCCTGCTATGGCAGTCACACCACCGCGATTTTACCACAATCACGCCAAGATGTACAACGAGATACGAGATTCTCCCAGGGCCCTGTCAAAGTCAGGCCAGGGCCAACTGCTCCAGCTCCCATCCCGGGGGCGGCCACCGTGGAGTGGAGAGTATTTTTATAGCAAAAACTGGGAGTTTGACTCCCAGTTCAAAATCTGAAGCAAGCTAAATCTTGATACTTAGAGATAATTTAGAGTAGGATTTAGCGCACTGAGGCTCTCAGGCTGCAAACTTGTCTATTACACCATCCTGATCTTTCTAAACAGCAAGACCAAAAGGGCCAAAACCATTCCTCCGACCAGGGGCAGACCAACGCCGGTCACGGGCAAACGTCTGCCGGGCGATTCGGCTCTGTGAGCCACCACCGTAGCCGTTTGCGTGACGGCGCTCTTTTCTTCGGCTTCAGAGGGGGGTGTACTTTTGGCACGAGGGGCGTTCTCCACGGTGGGCGTAGCCGTCCTTTGTCCGCGGCTGGAAGAACTGGGGGACAGCGGTTTGCCTTCCACGCTCAAGGGAGCCACGGCCTGTAGGGCCACGCTCTCCGCGTAGATGAGGGAGGCTCTATTCTCGATGGTCGTGCCCTCGATGGCTCCGCCGCTGACCTGTACCTCGATGGTGACCACCACCTCATCCCCTACCTCCATCCGGCCTATATCGGCTGTAACCAGCCTGCCCTGGCTACTGAGCTCCCCCTGGCTGGTGCTTCCCTTGACGAAATATAACTCCCTGGGCAGATAATCGGTGACCATCACCTGAGAGATAGAGCCGGGCCTCTCGTTTTTCACCCGCACAGTATAGACCACTATGCTCCCTGGGGCCGTCACCGCTGGCTCTACCGTCATGGCGTGGTCGGCCGGCAAGTTGGTGGTCGGCCTATGCCCGCTGTACAGCCCCAGATTGACCACCAGTCTTCTGGGAGGGACGAGCAGCACGACCACGTCTTTGGTCATGGGGAGCAGGCCGCTGCCCTCGACCAGCACGGGGTTGAGCACGCCAATTCCCTCGCCCAGATCGTTGAACCCAAAAAAGCCGTTGTCGTCGCTGAGAGCCTCCAAAGCCCAACCGCCGCCCCCTAACTGCACTCTCAACTGAGGCTCGTTACGGAAAGCCCAGTGTATAACCGTGCCGTACAGACTGGCGCCCAGGGGTTTGCTGGGGCCTTCCCGTTCGACACCCACTCCAGGAGTTGACACCGCAGTGGGAGTATCTAACCCCCAGGTTGGTCTGGGCGTTGTTGCCTGGCAGAGCACCTCGGCCCTACCGACCGTGGAAGGAGCGGATAGGGCGGGCAAAGCCAGGAACAGAATCAGAACTACCAGCAAAAACAAGGCGCTGATCGTCATACCAGCCCGTCTCATCAAAGACATAACAACCTCCTTGTGGATAATCTGCTCTGACCTGGAGGTAGGATAATAATGCAAGGTCGGGGAAGATAACCTCCGCGCTCGTGCCCACATTCACCACCACAGGCCCATACAGGTTATTGGTCTCATCTCTTTCTGAAACCGCACCATAGGGCTGAGGCGCGCCGTAAGAATCGGCCAGAACATATAATTGGTGAGCACCTGACTGAGCAAAATAACCGATCCAGTGACTATAACGTGGGCCAAAACTATTGGAGTCAAGGGTTACACTCAGCCCTGGCCCAAGGGTCTCGACAAACCAGGCCAGACCGTAGCAGTTAGGGTCTTGTGTTCCACCCAGACAGGTATCCGGCCAGATACGGTTAACTTCAGGGGTAACGATCGGATCGACGTAAAGGTCAACCCAGAAGCTATGAGCCGCTTCGTTGCCCTGGTTCACGACCGTAGCGTAGACTACGACCGGTTGGCCGGTGGTCGGATTGGCAGGATCGACCCTGACGTCTTCCACGATCAGATCGGCCTGCGGCAGAGTTTCTTTCAGAATGATCGGCAAATAGAGATATCCCCCCCCGATCGTTATCGTACCCCAGGTTGTGCTGAGGCAACCGCTGGCCGCCGTGCTGGTCAACCCAACCGTGTAGAGACCCCCGATGGTATAGGAGTGGCTGGTCGCAGTTATGGCCGTTGTCACTACCGTGCTATCGCCAAAGTTCCATTCCCAGGCCACTCCCCCCGTCCCCGCATCGCTGAAGGAAATGGTCTCGTGCACAGAGGCCGTCGTGGGGGAAATGACCAGCCTGGGGGACGGGGCCTCCACGACCGTCACCGTCTGGCTGAAGGTCTCAACGCAGGCCGTCGCCCCGGTGACGACCACCGTGACCGTCACCGTGCCGCTGGTGGAGGGCGCGCTCCAGGTTACAGCCGAAGAGGTTGCGCCGCTGACGATTGTTCCGCCCTGCACCTGCCAGCCATAGCCCATGTAACCCGCAGTGAAGGAATGGACAATACCTGCCTGGTAGGCACACACTGCCGTGGGCCCATTGACGGTCCCCGTAGGCGGTCCGCTGACCCACACCGTCCGACTGAAGACCCCCACACAACCGGCCACGTCGGTCACGTTCAGAGTGAGAGTCACCCATTGGCTGGCCCCGGGCGCATCCCAGGTCACGGCAGGATTGGTCGCACCGCCTACCAGGGTGCCCCCGTTCACCGTCCAGCCGTAAGCGGTGTAACCGGCCGGGAAGTCGTGGGTGATGCCTGTCTGGTTCACGCAGACCGCGTTCGGCCCCCCGATGGCCCCTATCGGTCCACTGACCCACACCGGCCGGCTGAAAAAGCCCGTACAACCGACCGCGCTGGTCACGTTCAGAGTGAGAGTCACCCATTGGCTGGCGAGGGGCGCATCCCAGGTCACAGTGGCCGTGTCTGAGCCGCCGATAATAGTTCCGCCTCCGTTCAACCACCAGGAGTAGCCCGTGTAGCTGGCCGGGAAGGTGTGGGTGATCCCCACCTGGCTGACGCAAACGGTGAGCGGCCCGGTGATCTCCCCCGTCGGCGGGGGGCCGACCCACACTGTCCGACTAAAGGTGCTGGCGCAGCCGACGCCACTGGTCACGCCCACAGTGAGCGTCACCCACTGGCTGGTGGGAGGTGCGTGCCAGGTCACGTCAGGGTTGGTCAAGCTGCCTGCCGGAGTGCCCCCCTCCACCGTCCAGCTATACTCGGGGTAACTATAGCTGCTTGAGAAGTTGTGGGTAACGTTCATCTGGCTCTCGCACACCGAGATCGGTCCACTGATGGTCCCTGTCGGCACAGGGCTGACCCACACCGGCCGGCTGAAAGTATCGGCACAACCAGCCACGTCGGTCACGTTCAGATTGAGGGTCACCCATTGGCTGGCAAGGGGCGCATCCCAGGTCACGGTCGGCGTGTCTGAGCCGCCCACGATGGTCCCCCCTCCACCCAACCACCAGGAGTACCCTGTATAACTGGCCGGGAAAGTGTGGGTGATCCCCACCTGGTTGACGCAAACGGTGAGCGGCCCGCTGATCTCTCCCGTCGGCAGGGGGCTGACCCACACCGGCCGACTGAAAAAGTCGGTACACCCCGCCGCATTGGTCACGTTCAGATTGAGGGTCACCCATTGGCTGGCAGCGGGCGCATCCCAGGTCACGGTCGGCGTACCTGAGCCGCCCACGATAGTCCCTCCTCCGCTCAACCACCAGGAGTACCCTGTATAACTGGCCGGGAAGGTGTGGGTGATCCCCACCTGATTGACGCAAACGGCAAGTGGCCCGGTGATCTCCCCCGTCGGCGGGGGGCTGACCCACACCGGCCGGCTGAAAAAGTCGGTACACCCCACCGCACCGGTCACGTTCAGATTGAGGGTCACCCACTGGCTGGCAGCGGGCGCATCCCAGGTCACGGTCGGCGTATCCGAGCCGCCCACGATAGTCCCACCCCCGCTCAACCACCAGTAGTACCCTGTATAACTGGCCGGGAAGGTGTGGGTAATACCCACCTGATTGATGCAAACGGCAACTGGCCCGGTGATCTCCCCTGTCGGCACAGGGCTGACCCACACCGGCCGGGTGAAGGTATCGGCACAACCAGCCACGTCGGTCACGTTCAGATTGAGGGTCACCCATTGGCTGGCGAGGGGCGCATCCCAGGTCACGGTCGGCGTGTCCGAGCCGCCCACGATAGTCCCGCCCCCGCTCAACCACCAGGAGTACCCTGTAT
>CAZYHC010000118.1:0-10477 GCA_964646625.1 uncultured Anaerolineales bacterium | reverse complement strand
TCTACTGGGAGAGAGGGCCGCGTGGCCCAGGCATCTACTTTTTCAAGCGGGTGCGGCTGTATGCTGGTTGAGTGCTCAATGACCATAAGGAGGTGCGAACGTGGCAAAGAAAGTGGTTGAAGTGGTCTTCACCATCGATGAAGAGACCGGCGACCTGACCGCCGATGTCAAGGGCGCGCAGGGGCCGACGTGTCTGGACGAGGTGTTGTCCGGCCTGGACGACCTGCTGGGTGACCCCACGCAGACGGTGAAGAAGCCGGAATACCATCGGAGGGTGAGGCAAGATGTCAGGAAACGAGTCAAAGCCCGTTGAGGCCGTGCTGATCGTCACCGAGGACGGGCGGCTGCTGGCCCTCGACCTGCCCGACGAGGCGCTGGAAGAACTGGAGGCCCTGGTGGGGCCGATGGACGGGCATCTTTTTGGCCCCTCAGAGCTGTGCGGATAAAAGTAGGGCCTCGTCTGAGGGTTGGAGACCTCACGAGGCCCGCCACGTCACGTGCCAGGAGCTTGAGGTGAGGGAGGAAAAAGCGCATGACTTCCGAGATCCAATACGTTGCGCTCGAAGAGTTGAGGCCACACCCTGACAACCCGCGCCTTGTCTACCGTGAGGACGTGATAGACAACATTGCTTCGCAGATCGAGGAGGCAGATGACCAACAGGTCTTTGCAGTTTCGAGCATTAAGATGACCGACCAAGAGGTCTTTGCAGTTCTCAGTTAGCCATTGCGAACGCGGGTTTAGTTTCCCCCTATTTCGTCGTCCATAGTGCCAGAGTCCGATATATGTCTCATTGCTCAGGATAAGCGTAATTGTTCCATTCGTCCACTGACCAAATTCAAGTTCCTTAAACCCACACTTGTGGGTATCCTTCCAGGTTGGTATACCCATTTCAGTAAGCCTGCGAGCTATAGCCTTCGAGCCTAACTTTTTGCCGTTCTCATCCCCTTCGGCGTACCAGGTGAAGATCAGGCGCACAATGCGGGCTTCCGGCTCATAGCCCAACAAGTCTTACCATCATCTGACACACGATAGCCATATGGAGGCTTCTCGCCACGCAGCATCACAGCCCCAGACTTCACAATCTGTCGCCGCCCCCTGCTCATCTGTTCCCTACAAAGATGAAGAGTAGTAGATAATTGGAGGGCCCCGCGCTCGCGCCAGGGATGGATTTATTGACCAATCACCTTGTCCGCTCGTTGGACTACTGCCGCAGGGGGGCTAAACCCTTGCGCTTCGGCCGCAGCCGGGTTAACGTAGAGCAATGACTCGGTGAGGGGTTGGAAAGGGATATCGGCTGGCTTCTCTCCCTTCATCACCCGCTCTACTAACTTTCCTGACAGATAGCCATTATCAAAATAATCCCAGCCGATGGCAATTGCTGCCCCCTGCTCGGCCAGGTCGGAGACTGCGGAGATCACCGGCACCTTCTGTTGATTGGCTACTTTGATCATGGAGTCAAAAGAATCCATGACGATGTGATCCGGGATCACGAAAAAGGCGTCAATTTTCTTGGTGGCGAGCACCTGCGCGGCTTGCAATACCTCGCTGGAACCACTGATGGTTACATCCAAAATCTCCAGGCCCAGGGCGGCTGCGGCTTCTTTAGCTACATCCATGTTCCAGCGGGAGTTGGCGTTGGCCGGGTCCGACAGGATACCTATCCGCTTGGTCGTGGGCAGCACTTCTAACATCAGCTCCATCGCCTGGCGCATGGGAGCTGTGGATGAGGCCCCGGTCACGTTGGGCAGGTGCTTTTCGGCTGATTCGCCGGCGCCGAGCAGGTATGGGTTGGCGATCGCCCCAAAGACGACCGGTTTATCTTTCACCTCGGTCAGCACTGCCTGAAGGGCCGGTGTGGAGATGACAAAGATCAGGTCTACATCTGAGGCCAGTTTTCGGGCGATGAGTTGCGAGGTAGGGATGTCGGCCTGGGCGTTCTCGAACCGGTAACGCACGTTTTCGCCATCCTTGTATCCGGCGTCTGCCATCGCCTGCAAAAAGCCCTCTCGCGTTCTGTCTTGCAGGGTGTTGCTGGAAAACTGGAATACGCCGATGGTGTAGAGTTTTTTCCCGCCGCCGCAGCCGACCAGCAAGAGTGGAGTTACTATCAGGACAGGGATCAAAACCCAAACAAGCAGCACCCGTCTGTCTCCTTGGACTGAGACGCCGGGGCATAAGCGGCCTCCGCCACATTTCATGACTGATAGCAAAATGGACGTCACTTCTTTCATGATTGCGCTCCTTTCATCTACATATAATTTACCTCGATCAGTGTGATCATTTCATCGCTGAGTAGTTCCTCGCGGCGCAGTTGGGCGAAACGATCCAAAAGGTCTTGCACCCGGGTGCGCCGCCGCTCGGCCCCATGCAGGTCATCAACGAACTGTCCCTGATGCATCATCAGTGTGCGGTCACCTAGGGCCAGGGCCTGGGCCATGCTATGGGTGACCATCAGCGTGGTCAGGCCCATCTCCCGCACAATCTCTTTGGTTATAGAGGCGATCTGTTCGGCCGCTTTTGGATCCAAGGCGGCTGTATGCTCATCCAGGAGCAGGATCTGCGGGCGGCGGATGATAGCCATAAGCAAAGTGACCGCCTGGCGCTGCCCCCCGGAGAGGGTACCCACGTAGGCCTCCAACCTTTCCTCCAACCCCATGCCAAAGCGGGCTAGCATCTCGGCGTAGCTCTCCCGCTCCCGACGAGAGAGGCCCCGCCGTAGGCGCCGGGGCTGTCCCCGTTCGGCGGCCAGGCGCAGGTTCTCCGCCACTGTCAGGCTGGGGCAGGTGCCCTTAAACGGGTCCTGGAACACTCGCCCGATGAGCCTGGCCCGCTCGTGTTCTGGTTGGCGAGTCACGTCCCGACCAGCGATACGAATGCTCCCTGAGTCGGGGAAGAAATGCCCGGCAATGGCGCTCAAGAGCGTAGACTTGCCAGAGCCGTTGGTGCCGATGACCGTCAAGAACTGCCCCTCGGGCACGTGGAGGTTTACGTCACGCAAGGCATGTACCCGGTCGCCTCCCGGTTGAGTGAAGACTTTGTTCACTAATTCCAGATCAATCATTTGGTTGTCCTCCTGTCGGGCGTCTTCGGTCGCCGAACCCATGTCCACCAAGTGAGGCCCTTCAGGCGAGGCAGGGCCAGCGCGGCGAAGACAAAGGCCGCCGTCATCAGCTTCAGGTCAATGGGGTTTAGCCCCACCTGCAAGGCCAGGGCGATGAGCAGCCGGAACACAACTGAGCCCAACACCACCCCTCCCACCATCCAGGGCAGTGTCCGCCGGCCAACCAGCGTCTCGCCCAGGATGACGGCAGCGATGCCCGCCACCAGGGAGCCGATACCCATTCCCACATCGGCGAAGCCCTGGTACTGGGCGATGAGCGCCCCGGCCAATCCTGTCAGCCCGTTAGCCATCGCCAGCCCGATCACCTTCATGCGCCTGGTATCCACCCCCTGGGCAGTGATCATCGCCAGGTTGTCCCCCGTGGCCCGCATAGCCAGGCCAAAGTCGGTGCGCAGGAACCAGCTCAGGGCAAAATTGCCAGCGATGACCAGCAGCAGGAAGAAACCGAAGACCAGCCAGTCCTCCTCCAGCGGCAGGCCGCTCTCCTTCAGCATGGTAATGAGCGTCCGCTCCCGCAGCAGCGATATATTGGAGCGGCCCATGACGTGCAGGTTGATAGAGTAGAGGGCGGTCATCGTCAAGATGCCGGACAGCAGGTCGTTAATTTCAAAGCGGGTGCTGATGAGGCCAGTGGCTGCCCCGGCGAGGGCGCTGACGAGGATGGCTACCACCATAGCCAGCAGCGGATGCACTCCTAACACGATCAGGGCTGCTGCCGCGGCCGCGCCCAGGGTGAAGCTGCCGTCCACAGTGATGTCGGCGAAATGGAGCACCCGCAACGACAGGTAAATGCCCCAGGCCAGGAAAGCGAATCCCAGACCCTGAGTAATGGCCCCAAGCCACAAGATGAGTGACATAGCTCTCCTCCATGTTATTAGTAAAAGTGATGCCCTACTGTCCTACCACACGGTCGGCGCGCTCCAGCACCGCCGGGGGAATGGTGATGTTGAAACGTCGGGCGGCTTCAGCGTTGATGACGAAATGTTCTTTTGTCGTCGATTTGAAAGGGATATTCGCCGGTTTCTCACCCTTCAGCACCCGCGTTGCGACCTCTCCGGCATCATATCCTGCCTGGAAGTAATCCCAACCGATGGCGGCCACTGCCCCGATCTCGACGTGATTGGGATCGGGGGCGAAAACTGGCATACCCAGACGATTCGCCTCCTCAATTTCGCCGTCTATGCCCGTAAGTATCAGGGATGTACGGGTCGGACACAGCACTGAACACGATGGGGATTTCGGATGGCGCGTTCAGTGCTGCTTGCAAGGCCGGCGTTGAGGCCGTGGCGATCAGGTCCACGAGCTGGCTCACAGCGTTGCCTTCTTTACTAACGCTCCAGCGTGCTAATGATCGTCAGGCCCAGGATGGCCTTACGCAAGCGAGTGTTCGGCAGCAGATGGGCCACGCTCACCAATTCCCCCTGCTGCACCACGTGGGCCACTTCATCCTCCAATCGCCGCCTCCCCCCAAGTTCCGGCACAAAGTGGAAGACTGCCCCGTGCAGGTGAGCTTCAACTCCCTGCTCTGTGCCAGGCTCCGGCGTGCCGAAAGCGGCCGGCAACAGGTCAGCCGGGCAGCGTGCCTGGGCCCGGTCCACCAGCGCCCCCACAGCCAACAAGGTATGATTGGCGTAGGCTGGCTCGGTGGGGAAGTGCAACCAATCCCTGATGTTCTCGCGGTGGCTGATTTTCTGGCCGTTGGCCGGCGCCCGCTCGGCCCGGGGCGAACGCTTCAGTCCCACCCCCCACAGACCGGCGACCTCGGCCCGCAACACCAGCCCTACCAGCCCCGTATAGCCCTCCTGACCGGCTGTCCAGTCCAATAACTTGCGGGTCAGTTCGTCCAGCGGGGCGCCGGCCTCTGGGTCGGCAGCGGTGAAGCGTCCATAAAACTGGGATGCTCCCTCCAGGCTCAGGCCGTAGAGTAGATACACTGGCAAGCGCGCTCCCCCTTCTCCGGCTTCGACTCCGGCAATCAGGAAATCGGCCACCTGGCGACCATCGCCCGGCAGCCAGTATACAGCACCGGGCAACACCAGCAACTCACCCAGACGATCCAGTATTATCGGCCCTGGATCGCCAAGGGCGCCCACCCCCAGGGCGTAGTTCAGATCATTCAGGCCAATGGTCGTCATCCGCTCCGCAGAAGCCCGGCTATACAGGAAATCGTCAGCCTGTCCCACCACTCGCAGGCGGGCCGCTCCCTTTTCGCCGGGACGGAAACGCAACTCGCCGGCCGGTGTGAGGTGCGTCTCTGCTGTGGCCCAGACTTCCTCTGTCACCACCTCAGCCGGAGCAGCCGCGGCCAATGCCTCTTCTACGGTCTCGAACGTGGTAAGGGCGCGATCAAACCCGGAGGTCGCTAACACTTTCCGCACGAAAGGTTGCGGTGCCGCCAGGAACAATGCTCCGCCCAGGTTCTTGACATGCCTGTGCAGTTGCAACAGGATGTGTAGGCCCATGCTGCTCAGGTAGGTGAGAGCGGAAAGGTCAAGCACCAGCCGGTAGTGGCCTTTTTCCAGGCAGGCCCATAGGGTTTGTTTCGTTTCCTCGGCCCAGTAAGCGTCCAATTCCCCCTGTAGGGCGACTGTCAGAACCTCGCCCACCTGATGTGTTTGGATTTCCATAAATTAATCTCCTGCGGGTTCATTTGACCCGCAACGCATCACCAGGGATGTAGTCCACACCACTCAAGTCAAGTACCAGATTGACATGTCCGGTGCCCAGCACTTTGTCGGCTTCGCTGACCAATTGAGGGAGGGTCTCCGCATCAATGTATCCGGTTACGGAAAGAACAGTGACCGGCCCCAAGGTTGTTGTGGCTTCCATTTCTTTGCATCCTCCCTCGTATAATATTTGCTAAAAGCTGGATAGTGGCGAAAACCTCATTTTTCGCCAGCGGCGACCCGCCTTCGGTGGGCTTCAGGGGGGCGCTCACTGCGTTCGCACCTCAGAAACCAGCAGGCCACGCAGTCAAAAGCTCAGGATTCAGCAGGCAGCCAGGGCCACCACCCGAAAACCGACGTAGCCCATTCGCTAACCTTTCCGCTGAACAGGTTTTAGGGTATCCTGACCGCTCAACTGATAGGCCATTCCGGTATAGCCCCATCTATCTCTTCCATCAACCGCATGGTCTCCTTCAGGGCCACCACGATCTTCTTCTGGTAGTGAGGTGGTTCAGCGATACCCCTCCACCACTGCAATCTCTTCCTCCGTCAGCCCGTACAACTGATACACGATGCGGTCAATGAGACGGTCGGTGGCCTCGATGTCGGCCAGCAAGGGCCTGAGCGTCGCCATCGAAGTCTCCCAGGCGGCGCGTATCTTCTGGGCCGGTTCGTTGCGGTAGGCTTCCACGTCCAGGACCACGTTGGGCATTTTGCGCTGGTTGCGCTCCAGGACGCGCTGCATCTCGGCCCAATCGTGCTCGTAATAGGCTCGTAGATTGGTCTTGAGCGCCCAATCTTCCAGGGCCAGACCGGTGTAGTTTGCCAGCCAGTCCAGGAAATCCCGCACCTCCCGGCCCTTCTCCTTGTTCATCTCGATCATCCGCTCTGCCAGATAAGCCAGGAAGTCGTGGATAACGTCGGCTTGCTCAGGCTCCTCCATCAGTCGGGTGACGACGAAAGCCCGCACCAACACATCCTCTCCGTGTTCCAGGTAGGCCTCGTAGCGCAGCAGCGCCTCCTCCACCAGCCCTGCCCGCTCCTCCTCCGGCGTGGTGAAGGAGATGCGGGGCATTGGAAGAGCGTCAATTTCGTAGACGTTCACATGGTTGTTTGTACTTGTAAGACGGAAACGCCACTCAGCAACTGAGGCATTCAGCAAAGCTAGAGTCGTATACAAGTTATACTTTGTATCGACAATGTAGTTTATAGTATCAGAGCAAAATTCTCCTTCATTAATAGCAGTAGCAATGATTCGCCGCCAATTATCAATAGCCGAGCCGCGCTGATAGCCGATACGTTTGTAGCGATGGTGATATTTTTTAGTATTCTCTCCTGCTCCTTCCAGAAAAGACCTCACATTTAGATAGTAAGGATTGCCTTGTTTCGGTTCCTCATAAAACTCATAGCGTCCAACATGAGCTCCCCTTAAAACGACCTTCCCTGGAGGAGCATCCGAAAGATGCTGTTTGTCTCCAGTGAGATTGACTTCTCCTTGATTAGAGATTGCTATATCCCCAAAGCGACAAAGTTTTGGGTCTTTACCCAGCTTCAATGCCAAATTCCAATCTTGCTGTCCTACAAGTGGAATTGAAACAGTGTCAGGATCAAAAGCCAAGATGTCTCTTGTGAAGAGTTGATTGGTCGGAGGGTCAACAAGAATATCTTTTCCAGGATGGATACGTAATATACTCAGATTATTTGGAAAGCTCTTTTGCAAGACAAAAATACAAGTAGACAATTTGGCATCAAAGAAAACACGGTTGTATGGATCGTCTTTTTGGGGAAATGCTTCGATGCGGTCGATCTGGAAATTTTCTAGTACCCATCGTCGAAGCGGTTCCGCTTGTAGGTCACCAAGTAAAGCCATTGGTACAATGAACGAAAATCGCCCATTATTACGAAGCTGTTCAACAGCCATGCAGATAAATAAGCGGTATAGGTTTAGCTTGTATCCGATAGCCGGAGCTAGAGCGGGGATGGCCTTGAAATATCCCTTCTCCTCATCTACAGAATAGCCTAGCTCTCGCTCGGCTATTACATCATACGGCGGATTCCCCACCACTGCATCGAACCCTGCCTCCTCCCTCCTATGCTGCCCATACTGGTCAAAGAAGATTTCCGGGAACTCGATCTCCCAGTGGAAGAAGCGTTTTTCCCGCCATATCTCCTGGGCCTGTCGCAGCAGGGTTTCGGCCTGGGCCGCCTGCAAGAGGACCGGTTTGCCCAGGGCATGCTGCATACAGGCGTGGTAGAGTTCGGGGGTCAGTTCCAGCCCGAAGTAGGCCGCCGTCCACAGGTCGGTAATCTGCCGCCACCGCTCACGCCTGGCCTCCACCACCTCATCGAAAGCGGCTTCCTTGTCTTTGATGTCGTCAAAAGCCTCGCTGAGCGTCTCCTGGATGAGCTGCATCCCGCCCACCGCCTGGCCCATATCCACCGTGAAGGCGCTTTCGTCCCACATCGCCAGTTGTTGGGCTGCGGGTTCTTCTTTCTTCTTCCTGCGCACGGGGAGGGCCTGGAGGTCGGCCACCCGCGCCCCGATGAGCGAGTTGCCGCCCCGCAGGTGGTGGTCGAGGAAGCTGAGCGGTTTGCCCCTGGCTACGGTAGCCAGCCACAGGGAGAGTTGGGCCAGTTCGACGGCCAGGGGGTTGAGGTCCACGCCGTAGACGCAGCGTTCCACCACCCGCCGCCGCCAGTAGCGTATCTCGCTCTCCTCGTCGCCGTTGAGCAGGGCTTCGCTCACCGCCCCGGCCTCCACGATGCGCCGCGCCAGGTAGTCGGTGGCCTCCACCAGGAAATGGCCGCTGCCCATGGCCGGGTCGAGGACGTTCAGCCCCAGGATGGCTTCTTCGGGCTCATTGGGTGGCCCTTCGAGGGTTTCGTCCACCAGCGGCCCCAGGGTTTGCTCCACGATGTACTCGACGATGTAGTCTGGAGTGTAGTAGCTGCCCGTGGCCTTGCGTTCGCCCCGGTCGGTGACCAGGTAGACCTGGCCGGGCCGCACGTCCGCTTTGGCTTCATCTTCAGCGGGGACGTACCTTTCGCCCTTCTTGTCTTTCACCACGGCCAGCGGCGCGGTAGCACATTCCAGGCGATACTCCAGCAGCCCCTCGTAGATGCTGCCCAGGTGACGGATTTCCAGGTCGCGGTAGTCCACGAACTCGCCTTCGGTGCGGGCCAGCAGGTCGATGGCCTGGGCCAGATGTTGGTCGCCGATGGTGCGCTCCTCCAGGAAGGGATGTTTATCCGGATCGAACAGGCCGCCGTTGTAGGCCGGGACACCCAGCATCTCTTCGCCGGTGTAGATGATCCTGAACAGCGTCCGCAGGTCGTCCCAGATGGTGGCCCGGCGAGAGAGGAACGTCACCTGCCTGTTCAGCTTGTCGGCGATGTCCTCCTTGATGGCCGTCAGGCTGTATTGCTCCCGGAAACTGGTATTCGTCCTCACGGGCAACAGCTCCCGGCTTTCGGCGTAAAAGAGAAACAGCAGACGATAGAGCAGGATCAGGCAGGCGTCGTGGATGTGGGCCAGGTCGCGCCCTGGATCGAGGGCCTGGGCGGGGTCGGCGGTGGGAAAATCGAGGAAGCCCTGGGCCAGCAATTGGAGCGCCTGGTAGACGTTGTCTTTCAACTCGTCGCCCACGCGGACGGCGTAGGCGGCGCTTTGGGCCAGGACGTGATCGAGCCAGCAGCGTCTTTCGGCATCTAGTTGGAAGGCTTGGGGCCGGAAGAAGAGATAAAAGTAGCGGAAGGCCCCGGGCTCCTCCTGCTCGATAAGCTTCACCAGATCGACCTCGTAGTAACGATCCAGGACGGTGCTGGTGTCACGCTGATAGAGCCGCCACATTATGCCATTGGAAATCAGTCCCCAGGTGCAGCCAGTTTTTTTGAGATAGTAGTCGATCTGGTAGGAGGGGTTGGCGTTGGTAAAGGCATCCGGCGCGCCGTTGACGAGGCGCTTATCGAGGGAGCGGTCCCAGCGTTTGGCGTCGCCCACGGCCAGGGTCGCCTTCCAGAAAGCCGGGCGTCCCTGGACGGACATGGCTTTCTGCCTGGCTGCGTCGTCAGCGAAGAAGGCGTAATCGGGCGTGCCTGCCGCATCAGCCAGGGTCGGTTGCACGGCGTAGAAGTGTCCCAGGGCGTCCAGGATGGGCCGGATCCAGTTTTGCTCCGTCTGGGCCTCGTTGTAGTGAGGCAGGTCGTCGGCCTGCCGCCCATACAGCTTTTTGATGGCTGCCAGGGCCAGACGCGCTTCGGCCTCCACCTCACGCCAGATGGGTTGTCCCGGTAGCACTTCGTTGAGGTAGTGGTCGGAGAAGAGGTAGTGGTTGCGATGGGTTTCGAGAGGAAGAACCAATTGATGAGCGGTTTCAGGCATAGTGGCCTCGTTCCATCCCCTGTACGCGACAGCTTTCACAAATCGTCTAAAGTCAATGGGGAAACAAAAATCCCACCAGAGTGAGATTGCCTCCAGCGGGATTTTGTGCTATACTTCCCATTGCCGGGTGCTATCACCACCCTGGCCTCTGCCTCGGGCTCCACACCAGCGCCGAGGCTTCGCTTATTTCAGGCTGTGATAAAGTGCCTTTGAATTCCGCCTCATTGTACCACAACCTGTCTTTTCTCGCAAACTTTTGTGGGTGAGCGTCACTGGTTGGGGACATGGTTCTGAGCCACCTCCAGAGG
>CAZYHC010000117.1:0-11186 GCA_964646625.1 uncultured Anaerolineales bacterium | reverse complement strand
GGTCAGTCATGTAGAATTGGGGATGGAAACCCAGCAGGGAATAAGGAATGGTCGGCTCGAAGGAAGCCACGAAGGCGGCAATCTGCCTGACTTCATGGGCATCGACATAGCCAGGCACCAGCAGGGTGCTGGCTACCACCAGGGGCGGATCGGGACGCTGAGAGATGTAGCTGGCGGCGCGGGCGAAGTTCTCCCGCGTCCGTTTGTTGGTCACGCTGGTCAGGGCCAGGTGCAGGTTCTGGTCAAAAGCCTTGAGATCGAACTTGATACAACCGCCGGTTTCCAGGGCCAGTTTTACGGCCTGCTCCAGCAGCCTGGGATGCATCGTGCCGTTAGTCTCCCAGCAGATGCGCACCCCGCGCCCGGCCAGAATACGGGAGGTGGCTAAAGCGTGGGGCATCTGTGCAGAGGGGTCGCCGCCAAAGTAGCAGACGCAGAAGGTGCGAGGATTGGCGGCCTCGGCCAACTCCTGGGCGCTCATCCCTTTGCCGCGAGGCGACATCTGGCGATAGTGCCAGTTCTGGCAAAAGAGGCAGTTAAACGTGCAGGCCCCGTAAAAGACAGCCAGGTTATTGCATCCATATTTGGTATGCCCCTGGCAAACCCAGTCAGCCACGCAGTTGGTGGGTAAGGGATCGTGATACCAGTGGAGAATGCCCTTTTTAGGAGTGCCCGCTAAATGAACCAGTCTGCCTCCTCGATTGGTGCGCAATCCGCAGAAACCCCGTTCTCCTTCGGGGATGGAACACTCGTTGACACACAAGGGACAGTGTGCGCCCTCAGGATGGCGGGGCGGCGCTTCAGGCAGCTTGAACTCCCGTCGCGTCTCGGCCTGGAGGGCCTGGATAGAAGGCAGAGCTTCCTCGGGATGCTTGCGGATGCAATCGGCGCACACTCCGAGTTCGGCGGCGACCAGGATGGACGTTTTGCCACAAAGCGAGCATTTAGATTCGACAGGAGGCGTTCCAAACAAAAACATTTTAAACAAGCCTTTGGCGGGGCCAGGGGCCCACTGCTGGTTACAAAAGTGAGGCCCCTTTATTATAGCTCAGGGTGAATTTATCCGCAACCTGAGCTCGCTTCCAATCGCAGAGGATGCAGAAGGCACGAAAAACTGCGGAGCCAGGCTGTGCTCTTCCGCGTGTTCGGTTTGTTTTTCAAGGCTGACGGGCTAGGCGAATGGGATTACGACCTGGAGATCATGTCGCCGCACGTGGTGGTTGTCAGTACAAGAATAAGCTACCAATTCCGGTACCAGTTCACGATGACCACCTGGTGTCCGCTTCCTTCGGGCTGGCAGTTTCCGGCGTTGAATTCGACGGTGATCACGTCCGAATCAACGCGCGTATATTGGCCGGGCGCCGTCTCCCAGTCCCAGGCGGCCAGGTAGAACTTGGCCTCGATAGGTTTGTTGTTCAAAACGATATCGTACTCTCCAGCGCCGTAACTATGACCCACTCCTGACACCAGGGAGAAAGCCTCGTAGCCGCCGTCGTTCCAGATGCGGATCCTCACCCCATTGACCGGCTCGCCGCTGTTGGCATCCAGGACCTTGCTCTTGCCCACCGCGGCCAGCCCGCAATTGGGCCACCACTTCTCGACCCTGCCGGTGAATTGATGCTGCTCGGCAGGCGGTTCGGGCGGGGGCTGTTCCTCGGGGGGCGGCTCCCCGCCCTCCTCAGCAGGAGGCGGAGCCGGGGTCGGAGAAGGTGCTTCCGGGCCAGGCGTGGGCGAGGGAATGACCTCGCCGGGCGCGGGGATGATCAACTCCTGTCCCGGATGGATGACGCTGGCGTCGGTCAGCCCATTGAGCCATTTGACGGAGTTCACCGATACCCCGTAGCGGGCAGCGATGGCCGACACGCTTTCGCCGGGCTGCACCACGTGGACTATCCGCTCGGTGCGGGGCGGCGGCGGGGCAGGGGTATCCGTCGATGGCGGGGGGACAGGAGTGTCCGCCGCGGGCGGCGGGATAGGGGTGGAAGTCGAGGTAGGAGGAAATACCAGCGTGGCGGTAGGGGTGGGGGGCGGCGAAGTGGGGGTGCTGGTCAGGGTAACGGTGAAAGTGGGCAGAGGCGTCCTGGTGGGCGTGGGCGCCGGCTTATTGCTCTCGGCCAAGAAAGTAATCAGAGAACTGAAAACGATATAGTTGACCAGTATCAGGACGGTAAGAATGCTCCACTGTCTGTTATTCATCGGCCACCACTCCTGGACTCGCTCGACATCCTCTCCAATTTTCTGCGGCGGAAATACACCTCTCACCTATGATTATATCCACGAAACGGCTCTTTGTCAAGAACGCTTATTTTCAAAAATGTGAACTCTAACACACAATCACAGGTGCCTGGCACTTTGGAAGTGCCAGGCACCTACAGTCAGATGTCTGTAGAGGCTTGCTCTTTGCCCATAAATAGAATATAATATGAGAAATCGTTATTACAATCCTGCTATCGCCAAAGGCGTTGGCGCGTTGGATGGGGTTAGAAAGGTTGTACATGTACTGAATTGACAGGAGGAGCAATGTTAGAGTACGAAATTTTTGGCTTGAAAATTGGCCCCCTGAAAGAGGATGGATATCACGTCACCGTGAATTCACCGCAAGGGCAGGTTGGTTTCACCTTCAAGCTGCTCCTGGCCCCGAAAGAGGTGGACAGGATCATCCTGAATCTGGCGGAAGAGGTCAGGGGGCCGCCCACCCGAAGAGCGGCGGAGGCCGCCGGGACCTCGCTGCGGGACATCGGCGAGCAGCTCTTCAATTCTCTTTTCTCCGGGCCGGTGCTCAGCCTCTTCAGCGCCAGCCTGGCTACAGCTCGCCAGCGCGATAAAGGTTTACGCATCAGGCTGCACATCGACCTGGAGGACCCTGATCTGAGGCCGCTGGCGGGCCTGCCCTGGGAGTTCATGTACCGCAGGGAGACTCGTGATTTCCTCAACCTCTCTCGGCAGACACCCATCGTACGCTATCTGGATGTACCTCTTCCTTCTGACCCTTTGTCCTACGAGCCGCCTTTGCGCATCCTGGTAGTTATCTCCAACCCAATCGACCGCAAGCAGTTGGACCTGGCGCGGGAGAAAGCTCTGATCGAAGCAGCCTGGGGGAAGAAGGAAAACGTCCAGGTGGAGTTCCTGGGAGAGGCCACACCAGAGGCTTTACACCGTAAACTGAGCGTAAGCCAGTTCCACGTGCTGCACTACATGGGACACGGCGACTTCGACGAAAGGACGGGCCAGGGTAGCCTGGTCTTCGAAGACCAAAGAGGCTACAGCCGCCTGATCGGGGGCGAGAGTCTGAGCGTCTTGCTGCAAGACGCGCCTACCCTGCGTCTGGTCTGTCTCAACGCCTGCCAGACGGCGCGGGCCGCCGAGGGAGAAGGGCTCGATCCCTTCAGCGGGGCAGCTACGGCCCTGGTTATGGCCGGCATCCCGGCCGTGGTAGCCATGCAGTTCGAGATCACCGACCGGGCGGCCCTGACCTTTGCCGAGACCTTCTACCCGCTGCTGGCCCAGGGACAGCCGGTGGATGCAGCCATGGCCGAGGCCCGCAAGGCCATCTACCTGGCCGAACCAAATACCCTTGAATGGGGCACGCCGGTGCTCTTCATGCGCACCCCCGACGGAATGCTGTTTAAGCCCTCCGAGGTGCCGCCGGTCGCTGAAGTGCCTGAGCCTGCCCCGCTGGTCGCTAAGGAGCCAGAGCCTACACCGATAGACTTTTCCCGGTTTACGGACGCTGAGCTAGAGGATATCAGGCACCGGTGGGGGCTGCTAAAGATCCATCTGAGGAATCTACGCCACTTGGAGAACCAGAGGGATCAATATGGCAAGCTGGGCGTGCCAGTGCACATTACGAACCAAATCGAGGGCGAGGAGAAGGAGGCCATCCGACTTCTGAAAACCTTTTGCCCCACCGCTTTGGGGCTGAGTTACGGTGAGGTCCGCAAGTCAGCTCAGGCAAGTAGTGTTAGCGAGCTGATTTCGTATATAGAAAAACGATATGGCCTGGATCAGATACCGGAAGACGATTGGTGATGAGGGGTCAGGTCGCTTTCCGTCCCAGCACAATCAGCCACGGAAACGATTTTCTGACCGTCACGATCTCAAGATGAGGCCGCACCAGTCGCACGAAGGCGGCCTCAGACCAGTTATGGAAATGCCCGATATCGTTGCCCAGGCGGGTGATGCTTTTGCCCCGCAGCAGGTTAGCCAGCCGGAAAAAAGGCTCGTGAGGCACGCTCAGCAGACAATAGGCGCGAGACACCCGCAGTAACTCGATCAATGCCTGCTGCGGGTCGGCCAGATGTTCCAGGACCTGGTTGCAGAGCACCAGGTCAAAGGAATCGCTCCTGAAAGGCAGGCGGTAGATATCGGCTACCTTGAAGGAAAGGGTGGGATGGAAGTTCCGCGCCCGCCCCAGGGCTGCTTCGTCAACGTCCACTCCCTGCACCATCAGGTGGGGGCTATTCTGCGAAAGCTGCTTCAGTACGAAACCTTCAGCACAGCCAGCATCCAGCAGGGTTCGGATTGGCAAACCACCGACCAGGCTGCTGACCTCTTCCAGGAAACGGTCGATCAGCGCCCGCTGGATCGGGTTTCTGCTTTTATATTTCTGAAGGTTGCCATACCGGGCTTGCCCTATCATAATTTTCTACGAATAGAATAATCCTCGCTGGTAGCAGACGACACTTTGGCGATCAACTCGGCCAGCAGCCCAAAGGAGACGAATTGCACCCCGATGATGAGCAACAGGACGCCCAGGGTGAGCAGCGGCCGGTTGCCGATGGGACGGACCCCCATGAACCACAGCACGGTCAGGTAGAGGTTGGCGGCCATGCCGGCCGCAAAAAATAGCACCCCCAGCCAGCCAAAAAGATGCAACGGGCGGCGGAGATACTGGGTCAGGAAGAGGACGGTGAGCAGATCGAAGAAGCCCCGCCCAAAACGAGAGAGGCCATATTTGGAACGACCGAAGGGCCGGGGATGGTGCCGCACCTTGATCTCCGTCACCCTGAAGCCTTGCCAGTGGGCCAGCACGGGAATATAGCGATATAGCTCCCCGTAGATGGATATCTCCTCCACCACCTCACGACGGTAAGCCTTGAAGCCACAGTTGAGATCGTGCAGATTCACCCTGGTCAGGAGGCGGGTTGTCCAGTTGAAGAGCCTGGAGGGCAGGGTCTTGGTCCAGGGATCGCGCCGGGGAAACTTCCAGCCCGAAACCAGGTCGTACCCCTGCTCGATGGCGGCCAGGAAGTGGGGGATCTCCTGGGGGTCATCCTGGAGGTCGGCATCCATCGTGATGACGATCTCGCCCTTCGCCTCCCGGAAGCCGGCCGACAGCGCCGCCGACTTGCCAAAGTTGCGCCGAAACTGGAGGGCCCTGACGTGTTCGTCGGCCCGGTGCAATTCTTCCAGCACGGCGAAAGAGCCGTCCGTGCTGCCGTCATCGACGAAGATGATTTCGTAGCTGCACCCCACCGCCCCCAAAGCCTGACTCACCTGCTCGTGGAGCGGACGCAGGCTTTCTTCTTCATTATACAGTGGAATTACCAGTGATATGTCAATGCTGGTCATATTCATCCCTACCGCTCTGCCCGACCGAGAGGCACAAAGCCCCCTTCATCCTGGTCATCATATATTGGCACCACGTCGAAAATATCGAGACGAGCGCAGAGAGCCACATCGTCTCCGTAGCCCAGGCCCGTCAGGCGTTGCCCGGCCTCGCCTGCGGCAAACAGGGCGAACGCCTCCTCGATAGCTGGGATAGCCGGCGACTCAAAATCCGCCCCGGCGGGAACGGCCCCCATCGCCGCCAGTTTGTGGGCCAGCAACCCGGCGCTGAAATCGTCCTCTACACTTTTTTCGTCCCGCAGACCGGCCATTATCAAGGAGATGTCCCTCTTTTGCTGCCGGGCCAGGGCCAAAGCGGCCCCGGCCAGGGCGGTGGCGTTGGGCAGAGACCCAACCAGCACCGCCGCCCCCGGATAGGCGGCCCGGATACAGCGGGTGCCGTTGCTGGTGGTCAGGATCAGGGTCCGGCCCGCCAGGGCCGCGGCCTGATTCAGCAGTTCGGTGGGGGAATTGCCAAAGTGGAAGCCAGGCACCTTGGCTCCACCCCGCTCGCCGGCCACCAGATACCCCTCCCGATCGAGGTATGAAAGGGCTTCCTCCACCTCCAGGACAGGGATGACCCTGACCGCCCCGGCCACCAGCGCGCTGGCGATGGTCACGCTGGCCCGCAAAGCGTCGATGATGACCACCACGTCGCCTCTGGCGGCGGCCCGTTCTGCGCCCGGCGCGCCCAGCTCAACGAAAATCTTCACCGCGCAACTCACTTAGCTTCCTATTTCGAACTCAGGCCGCGTCGGCTGGCGTGCAGGATGGTGATACCAACGATCTCATCACCTTCGTAGCGGATAATGAGGTCATCGTCGGTGAGTTCGCTGTCGTCGGCTCGGCTAGGCCGTTTAAAAGTGAGGTAGAGCACATCGGCCTCGCGATCATAACTCGACCACAGATGGTCGTAGGGTAAAGCCACCAGCCAGGGTGCAAGTTGAACGACCGAGCTTATCTCGCTGAGGGCCATACTTGTTTCCTCCGTTCTAGTTGTCGCTTGCGGCGTGTCAGAAAAGCCGTGATAATAAAACCATCTTCAGGGCTGACCTCGCGATAGATGACTACCAGGTATTTACCTTCTTCTACAGGCCGAACGGCTAACAACTCGCCCAAGGTGCCTTTATAGATGATCTGAGGAGCAGCAATGGTTTCTAGCACATCGAATAGTAAACCGGCCAACTCAGTATGTTCTTCGGTGATGTGTACCCAACGCTCTTCGGTCAAACGAATGGGCACACCATTCACAGATGTGGTAACATGCATCCTTATCTCCCCACTAACCGCTATTCTAACACGTTCGACCATCAGTGTCAACCTTCCCGCCTCTCACATAGTAATGGTGGTGGGCGATTCTTTGCCAGACCAGACGGTTTATGGTATACTAAGGGACACAGCCAGAACACGCACTGGTTGAATAGCTACTTCCTGAAGGACGATCTTGAGGTGGCCGGGTTAAAAGGTGCTGATTATTCTAGACGAGGAGAAGTTATCCATATCGCCAATGGGATACCACCCCAGACCATCATATACTCAGTCACGGATGTCTTCGGCGAGCAAGTATATTTTTCACAGGAAGCGAGAAGCTACATTATGGCAAAAGATATAGCCATTCAATTCATGCCTCCGGGCATGCTGGAGTTTGGGGTGCTAGGAGTGGACGAGAACCTTTCCTCAACCGGTTTCGGCCCCATTGGGCTAGGCGACCTCCAGGCAGACCGAGATGCTCAGACAGGCGAGTATCTGGCCTTTGTAGCCCACAACTTCGACCGCACTTTCTTCGACATTTTGCAGGCTTTGAGCGAGGTTGACATGCCCGATAGGTACAACATTCCTGAAGCGGGACTTGACAACTTGACGCTGCAAGAGGTTTTGACTTGGATATACACCCGCTATGTTCTGGAGGGAAAACGCGTAAAGGTAGCCGCCTGACCCCTGACAGGCGCATGAGTGCTGAAACCTAACGTCACCTTTAAGGAAGCGGTCAAAGCCCAACGGCGAACCGGGCGCACTCTGGGAGCCGGGCGTGGACTGAGGTGGTGGAGCGAGAATGACGGAGCTATCGGCAGAAAGCATCAAGGCCCACCTGCGCACCACCCTCATGGGCCAGAAGGTGCTCTATTACCCCTCCATCGGCTCGACCAACGAAGTAGCCAAAGAACTGGCGGCGAAAGGCGCGCCAGAGGGCAGCCTGGTCGTGGCCGACGAGCAGACGGCCGGCAAGGGCCGCCTGGGACGAGAATGGCTGGCCCCGGCCGGGAGCAGCCTGCTCATGTCTCTGCTTTTTCGCCCCGACCTGGCCCCTTACCAGGCTCAACGGCTGACCATGATCTGTTCCCTGGCGCTGAGCGACGCCATCCACGAAGTGACAGGACTTTCGGCGGCCCTCAAGTGGCCCAACGACATCCTGGTCGGGAACAAGAAAGTCTGCGGCATTCTGACCGAACTGGGCACCGCAGGCGACCGCCTGGAATACGCGGTGGTGGGCATGGGGCTGAACGTCAACCTGGACTTCTCGGCTCTGCCGCAACTGGCCGAGACGGCCACCAGTGTGGCTCAGGAGGCAGGTAGGGAGGTATCGCGCCTGGAGCTTTTAAGTCACATTATGGAAGGGATTGAGGAGCGTTACAGGCTGCTACAGAGGGGCAAAGTGCCTCACCAGGAATGGGCGGCCCGTCTGGTCACCCTGGGCCGGGCGGTGACGGTCAGCACGCCCCAGGGCCGGCTGGAGGGCTGGGCTACGGGGGTGGACGCCGATGGCGCTCTTCTCCTGCGTCTGCCCGGCGGGGAGCAACAGCGCATACTGGCCGGAGACGTGACCCTGCGTTAGGGCCTAGCCAGAAAGCAGGTCGGGCTTCTGGCCTGACCGCCGCCAGGGGATAGGCTTTTATTCCTGAGTCTCAATACGGTTCAGGCGGCGTTTTCCCCAGACGTACAGCCCCAGGAACATGACAGGGACGGTGAGGAAAGTCGTGACCCCACAGCATAGCCAGACGTAAGCGGCGTAGACCAGGGTAGTGTCGATAAGTAGCCCCTGATCGACGACCATTTCCGGCCTCCTGGTCGGTTGGGCTTCGGGGGCGGCAATTGGCGCTTCGGTCGGCTGGAGGGGGCTACCCAGCGGCTCTTGAGGGGGTACGGGGACCGGCGAGGGCATCGTCTCTACCTGCGGGGACGGACAACCGTTAAAGCTGGCCGTACCGGCCTGGTTGGGGCAGGCATCCACCTCGTCGGCCACCCCGTCGCCGTCGGAGTCGGGCGGCGGACAACCGTCGTAGTTGGTTGTACCGACCTCGTTGGGGCAGGCGTCCATCTCATCGACCACCCCGTCGCTGTCGGAATCGGGCGCGGGACAGCCGTTAAAACTGGTGGAGCCGACTTCGTTGGGGCAGGCATCCACCTCGTCGTTCACCCCGTCGCCGTCGGAATCGGGCGGGGGACAGCCCTTGTAATTGGTCTTACCGGCCTGGTTGGGGCAGGCATCCACCTCGTCGGCCACCCCGTCGCCGTCCGTATCTGCTGGGGCGCGCTGCACCTCCGGCGGAGATACAGGAGACTGAAAAAACTGTATAGCGGCGCTCTGCTGGCTGAAAAGAACAAAGGTCAGCGCCACAGCCAGCAGTAGAAAAAACGAGAGGGACAGCAACGATTTCACACCCTTCGCTGAAGCAGTGAAGGCCGCACCCAGGCTTCTCATCAAGAGATTTTCCTTTCCCGATCCACTGAATGTCCAACCGATGAGCCGTGAGATTTAATTATAGCAGATGTAGGCCCTTTTTGCCAAATCGCCCCCATCCAAAATCCCAGGAACGATGAAAGCAGGTGACAGATCTCCACCTGCTTTTGCCCTATTTTAGTATCAATAATTACTGTACTTTTTAATTTCTTCCAAATATTTTTATGTTATATACGTAAATAAGTATAAGTTTTGATTTTTCCCAGTGCATCGTATCTCTCCTCACCTTCAACCACCTCAATCTTTTGCGGAAGTTCTATGTCGTTATAGGCTGGCTCGGTCATTAGAATGTATTGATCTGATTTCACCGAATTTTTCAAAAGTCTATGGACAATTATGACATCCACTCCCGATAATTCATTGAACCTATCGATTTGATAAAATATTGCTTTGCCGCTATGCACAACCATTTTGAGCTTTAAATTACTGATGTTTGTACAAAAATTACAATCGCATATACGAGATTTGCTTAACTCTGCTATTCTAGCGGAGAATATATCAAAAAAATCTACCAGCTTATTGCCTATCTGCCTCTTAACATTCCCCCAGGATGTTTCGTCTTCTGCCGTGACAGCGTATAAAAATACGGCATCACCTTCCAATTTAGACACTTCCAGAGGGATTTCCACCTGATGTATTATCGCTTCGATTAATTCAATTACAACCTCCTGGCTATGAATCCACGTGGTCTCATTCGACGTTACAAATCTGGTATAACCGCTAAGATCAGCGATGATTAATATTACTTGCTTTTCTTGTGGTTCCACCAATATATCTCCTCAAATTAACTTCATCTAAGGCCAGCCAGCCGCCACCCTGGCTTGAGAACGTTTAAGCCAGGCGGCGTTCAGTGGCAAGTCCAGGGAGCACGTTTCAGGGAACAACCCTGCCCGTTATCATCAGGAGCAGGCAGCCGAGGATGGTAATATTGAAGAAAAACAGAAGGACGATGAGCAACCACTGTCTGATGCCCAGAGCATTCAGCACGTTTCTCACGAGCACAACCTCCCTTCAAATCAAAGCAGTTGAACACATTTCAGGTACTAACAAGCACAATGGACAAAAACCTTGCGGTCTCACCGTATGTATTATACTCGACAATGCACAATTACGCAAGTAGAGAGGTGCTACCCTGAGGCAACAGCATTGCGAGAATGGACAATGTGTGATAAAATGACCCTCCCATTTTAGAGATCGAGGAGCAGCCATGAAGCTATTGCTAGCCACCAATAACCCTGGCAAGGTTGAAGAATATAGGGAGTTGCTAAGCGGGCTGGCTCTAACCCTGACCTATCCGGAGCGGGAGGGTCTGGCTTTCGAGGTAGCCGAGACGGGCCAGACCTTTGCCCAGAATGCGCGGCTCAAAGCCCTGGCCTACGCCCGGGCCAGCGGGTTGCTCACTCTGGCCGACGATTCGGGGCTGGAGGTGGACGCCCTGGGGGGCCAGCCAGGCGTGCGCACTGCCCGTTATGCGGGAGAGGGAGCCAGCGACGAGGACCGCTATGGTCTATTGCTGGAGCGGATGGAGGCTATGCCCTGGGCGGAGCGGACGGCCCGCTTTCGGTGCGTCATCGCGTTAGCCACCGCCGCCGGTGAGGTTTATCTGGCAGAGGGCACCTGTGAGGGGTTCATTGCTTTCGGGCCGCGGGGGGCACACGGTTTTGGCTACGACCCAGTTTTTTACTTGCCGGAGTACGGGTGCACGATGGCCGAACTGGCTCCCAAGGTTAAGAACCGCATCAGTCATCGGGCGCGGGCGGTGGAGAAGGTGCGAGAGATAATAAAAAGGCTTCCTTGGCAATGACCTACTTTCCCAGGGACCTGCGTCCCAAGTATCATC
>CAZYHC010000116.1:0-11264 GCA_964646625.1 uncultured Anaerolineales bacterium | reverse complement strand
GCACCACGATGGTGTTGATGTAGCTGATCAGGTGGTACTCGTCGCGGAAACGGATATCGTCCCGCTGCTCGATTTTGCCCGCTCTTTCCACGTACACCTTATCCGGCCCGTTGATCATGATCTCAGTGATGTCCGGGTCACGCCGCAGGTCTTCCACGATCTTGTGGGCGGGGATAAACATCTCGGGCGGCACCTCCACCCCCTCGGCTTTTAGCCGGGGCAGACATTTGGGTTTGATGCCCGTAGGGGCGAAGCTGCCATACACTTTTCTCGTCGCCTCATCAATGCCAACCTGCTCGTAGGAGAAGATATCATGGCAGATGATCTCGCCCTTTTTGACCCCCCGAATCTCGGCGATGTGGGTGAGCTTACGGCTGCCGTCGGGCATACGATCCTGCTGGACGACGATGTTCAAGGCCCCCACTATCTGGTCGCGGATAGCGTGCGAAGGGAGCTCCGTCCCGGCCCACATCACCATCGTTTCCAGGCGGGAGAAAGCTTCGTGGGGGTTGTTGGCGTGAACGGTGGTCAGGGATCCGTCGTGGCCGGTATTCATGGCCTGAAGCATGTCCAGAGTCTCGGCCCCGCGCACCTCTCCGACTACGATACGATCCGGCCTCATACGCAAAGCATTGCGCACCAGTTGCCGGATGGTGACCTCACCCTCACCTTCCACGTTGGGAGGGCGGGCTTCCTGGCGCAACACGTGGGGATGAGCTTTGTAGAACTGAAGCTCGGCCGCATCCTCGATGGTGATCACTCGCTCTCCAGGGGGAATGAAAGAGCCCAACACGTTGAGGGTGGTGGTCTTGCCTGAGCCGGTGCCGCCGGAGATCAGGATGTTGAGCCTGGCTACCACGCAAGATTGCAGAAACAGGGCCATATCCTCCGTCAGGGTGCCAAATCTAATGAGGTCCTCCAGAACATAGGGGTCCTCACGGAAACGACGGATGGTGAGGGTCGGCCCATTCAGGGCCAGCGGAGGGATGATGGCGTTGACCCGGCTGCCATCGGGCAACCTGGCATCGACGTAAGGTGAGCTTTCGTCGATGCGGCGCCCGATGGGAGACACGATCCGGTCGATGATGTGCCGGATGTGATCTTCGTCCACAAAGCTGATGTCCGTCCTGCGCTGCAACAACCCGCCGCGCTCGATGTAGATCTCATCCGGTCGGTTGACCATGATCTCGGTGATGGTGGGGTCGCGCAACAGGATTTCCAGGGGGCCATAGCCGGCCGTCTCGTTGGTGATAAAAGTGATCAGGCGGGCCCGGTCGGCGTAGGAGATGACCCGCCCCTCCTCGCGAATCATCGCTCCGATCAGGCTCTCGATCTTGGCCCGCAGGATGTGCGGGGGCAAAGCAGTCAACCGTTCCAGGCTGGCCTCTTTCAAAAGCCGGTTGCGGTAATGTTCGATCAACTCCCCCATAACCCCGCTGCGCATCTCGTGAAGCTCAGGGGTGGTGTAGGCGGCCATCTGTCTCTCGCTCAAACGCTCCGATACTGACATGGCATTCCTCCTCACGTAAACCAGACATAAAATAAGCGATCTAACCTTATTCAAGATTATACGCCTTTTTCACCCCGCTGTCAACAATTTCAGCAGTACACAGACCAACACGGAGTGCACAGAAGAGCGAGCTCTCTTCTATCTACCCTTCAGCCTGGGATTTAAACATGATTTATGTAAACATTTTACACGGTAAGAAAACGCTCAATAAAAGAAATCGAGTGGGCCCCGGCCTGAGCGACCAGCACCGTCTTGATCGTCTTGCCCAGCCAGCAGGCCAACAGAAATTGCCACAGAGGGAAACGCAAGGCCCCCGCCACGATGCCGGCCAGATCGAAGAAGGGATTGGGCACAGCCGAGAGCACGACGATGATGATCAGACCGTAACGTCTCATCCAGCCCTCCAGCCGGGCGTACAAGGCTCGATTCTCGATGACCACCCCTCCTCCGTAACCGGCCAGATAGCCTGTCAGTTCGCCCAGCGCTTCGCCTGCGCCCGCCACCAGTCCCACCAACAGAGGATTTAGCACGCCCCCCATAGCGAAGACCAGAGCCAGACTGGGAGCAGGCAGAACAATAGTGGCATTACCCAGCAAGCTGACCAGGAAAACGCCCGTATAACCGTAAGCACTGAACTGCACAAGCCTATCGCGCAAAAGGATAATTGCCAGCGAGAGAAAAACCACAAATCCTATGACCAGCAGACGCCAATACCCTTTTTTGGGTTTTTGGCTCTGCGCGGTCTTTTCGACGATTTCCATAAAATTTAGCTCTTTCCGGATCAATTCATAACGACTCAGGTCGTTACTACTCCATCCTCTTACGTTACTTCTCCCCGCTCACGATCATTTCAGCGGCGCTCCAAGGCGGATGATTTTCTGGCGTCCGTCCAGCACCTCCCTGGTAACGTTCATGGTATCTATAATCAGCGGGGCATGGCGGGCGATCCAGGCATAATCGTAACAGGCATGGCCCGTCACAATGATCACGCCATCGCTGCTCTCCAGACTCTCCACCGTCAGCGCCACCGATTCCAGCACCACCTCACGATGTAAAAACACGTCAGAGCCTACCGTGAAACGGGGGACGTAAGGGTCATTATATTTCACCCGGGCCCCTCCGGCCAACAGCAACTCTATCACCCTTTGAGCCGGCGAATTACGGGCGTCATCTACATCCCGTTTGAAGGCCACCCCCAGGATCAGCAAATTGGCTCCATGCAAACATTTGCCCTGTCCATTGAGCCCCTGGCCGATCTTACCGACGACGTGATAGGGCATATTCTGGTTGACTTCGGCGGCCAATTCGATGAACTTGGTATAGAAATCGTATTCCCGCGCCTTCCAGGACAGATAATAGGGGTCTACCGGGATGCAGTGACCACCTACTCCTGGGCCGGGATAGAAAGGCATGAACCCGAAAGGTTTGGTCGAAGCCGCCTCGATGACCTCCCAGATGTCAATGTCCATGCGCTCGGCCAAAAGGGCCAGTTCGTTGACCAGGGCGATGTTGACGCTGCGATAGATATTTTCCAGGAGCTTGGTCATCTCCGCTGCCCGGGGGGAAGAGACCAGGTGAATCTCAGGAGTGAGGTGAGCAAAAAGCAGACAGGTGAGCTCACCGCAGGGCGGGGTCAGTCCGCCCACCACCTTGGGGGTGTTCTTGACGGTGTATTGTCTGTCGCCGGGATTGATCCGCTCCGGGGAGAAGGCCAGATGGAAGTCGCGGCCCGCGTTCAACCCTGAGGTTTCCAGAATGGGCAACACCTCTTCCTCAGTGGTACCGGGGTGAGTGGTGCTTTGCAAAACCACCAACTGTCCCGCTTTAAGGCGCGCCGCAATACCCTGGGCGGCGGCCACAATGAAAGAGTGGTCAGGGGCTTTGTTTTCGGTGAAGGGGGTGGGCACGCATATGAAGATAACGTCCACCCCCCGCAGCACCTCGTAATCGGTGGTGGCCGTCAGCCGCCCTGCGCCGACCAGGGCCGCCACATCCTCGCCGCGCACATCGCCGATGTAGCTTTGGCCCTGGCGGATGGCTTCGGCCCGTTCTTCGACCACGTCCAGGCCAGTAACCCTGAATCCTGCACGGGCCAACTCCACCGCCAACGGTAAGCCCACGTAACCCAGCCCGACCACACAGATGTGGGCCTGTTTAGTTTCGATTTTAGTCCTTAGCTCCACGCTCCACTCCTTTGTGGTTATCAGGGGGCCACCTGCTCCAGACGCCACAGCGCCGCCAGTGCGGCCAGGGCCGTGGCCCCGGCCACCACGTAGCCTTCGAGCAGGTCGGCCTGGGTCAGAAAGATAGCCAGCACTCCCAGCGCACCACACACCAGGTAGAGAACCAGCACCGTCTCCCGCTGAGTAAGGCCCATACGCACCAGCCGATGGGAGACGTGATCTTTACCAGGGTTGGTCAGCGGATTCAGACCGCGCCGCAAGCGGGAGATGACCACCAGGGTAGTGTCAAAAATGGGCAGGCCGAGCACCATGATGGGCACCATCCAGGTGACGATAAGCTGCCGGGAGGGGAACCGTAACTTGATGCCCAGGGCGGCCAGAACGAAGCCCAGGAACAGGCTGCCCGCGTCTCCCATGAAGATGCTGGAGGGGTTGAAATTGTACCTGAGAAAACCCAGACAGGCTCCCAGAACGGCCGCCGCCAGACCGCCCACCAGATACTGCTCACTCATAGCGGCCAGCAGCAGGAAAAAAACAGCCGCCACCGCCCCTACCCCGCCGGAGAGGCCATCCATGTTGTCCAGCAAATTGAGCGCATTGGTGATACCCACCACCCAGACGATGGTGATGGCTACATTCAGGATAGGGGCAGAGAAAAGCTGCACCTGCACGCCAGTTAGAACCAGGATAAGGGCCGCCGCCACCTGTCCTCCCAGCTTGAGGATAGGACGCAGCCCCCATTTATCGTCCCAGACGCCCAAAAAGGATATCAGGGTCGCTCCCAACAAAATACTAACGAGCTGCGGGATGCGAAAACGATCTTCGAAGATCAGCAGGGCCAGAATACAGGCCCCATAAATGGCTACTCCCCCCAGCAGGGGCACGGGACTGGTGTGAAGCTTGCGGGCGTTGGGCTGGTCGATGATTCCCAGGCGCAGGGCCAGCTTGCGGGCCAGAGGCGTGCCGCCGATGGCGAAGAGCAAGGCACCGACAAAGATGAGCATGTAAGTAGTCATGGTTCAAGGCCCGAGAGTCCTACTCTCCACCTCCTTCCTGCTTCTGCTGTTGTAATTGCTCGATGAAAGCTTCCATAACCGGCTTTTGCTCCTCGGGAGCCAGCTCCAGGGCAATCTGGGCCTCGGCCAGGGCTTCGTCGAAACGTCCCAACTGCTGATAGATAAGGGCCAGGTCTTTATGGGTATTGAAATCGTCGGGGGCCAGTGCCACACATTTCTGGTACTCCCGCAGCGCCTCCTCGTGCAGCCCTATTTGCAGGTAGACGGCGGCCAGATTTTGATGGATAATCAGATCGTCGCCGGCCATCTCTGCTACTTTATCCAGTTGGGCCCTGGCTTCGTCTGTACGCCCCAGTTGATGGTAGAAGACGGCCAGGTTGCGGTAGGCATTGAAATCGTTGGGAGCCAACTCTACGACCTTCTGATATTCGCGGATGGCTTCCTCGTTCAGGCCCAGTTGGCGATAGATTTCGGCCAGGTTTTGGCGGGTGATGAGATCGTCGGGTGCTACTTCGGCCGCTCTCTCGAACTCGAGGCGCGCTTCTTCCAACCGTCCCATCTGGAGGTAGACGCCCCCCAGGTTACGGTGGCTGACCAGGTCGTCAGGCGCGATCTCCACGCAACGCTGGAACTCCTGGGCGGCCTCCTCAAGCTGCCCCTTCTGGGCGTAGATATAGCCCAGGGCAATGTGGCTGCTCAGATCGTCAGGTGCCAGTTCCACCGCCGTCTGGAACTGAGCCAGGGCTTCGTCATACTTTTCCTGTTTAAGGTAGATGCTGCCCAGCGTATGATAGACGGAAAAGTTTTTGTACTCTTTGCTTTCCAGGGCCGCGCTCAGGTGTTTGACCTGGCCGCTGTTGACGTAAAAGCCCAGCCGGGATTCCAGGAACCCGGCCACCGGGATGCTGAACAGCCTTTGATCGAGTATAGAGCCGGGGTCCAGGTCTATGGCCCTCAGATGGGCCTCGAGAGCCTTATCCGGCTGATTGAGGGCCTGATATACATCACCCAGGTAGACGTAAGTGTCAACAAAGATGGGATCCAGGCTTAAAGACCGCCGGTATTTGCCCAGGGCCTGGTCGAATCGTCCCAAAAGATAGAAGACCGAACCCCATTCGTTGAACAACTGGGCATTATGGGGGCTGAGAGAAATGGCCTGGCGATAATATTCTACCGACTGGCTCAGGTTGCTGCCCCTCTGGGTCGGATCGGCGGTCAACCCCCCCCGGGTGCGGAACAGCCGTCCCAGGTTGGCGCTGTGGTCGGTGTTCAGAGGATTGATCTCCCGCGCCCGGGCCAGGGCCACCTGGCTCAGTCTGAGCCACATCTGTCGTCCCGTCTGGGTCAGCCACTCCCGTTCCTGCTGGGTGGGTCGCAGCAACGTGCCCAGCGTGGGATTAAAAGTGACATCACCCTCCTGGTCTTCTATTCTCTGGGCTTTTTCCAGGCAGGCTCGGCCCAGGAAAAGCAAATAGAAATCCTCCTGAGGAGCCAGATTCAAGGCCTGGCGATACATCTCGATGCTCCCATCCCACTGGCCGTTCTGTTCGTAGGGCGAGGCCTGCTTGTAGTAGATGTCGGCCATAATGGTCTTGAGATTGATGGTAATAATGACCCAGGCCACGCCTACCACCAAAATAGGATAGAGCCACCAGTTGCCATAGCGCCAGGAGAGCGCGGGCAGCTTAACCTGTCTCATCAATACCCCGGCCATGATGAAAACCAGGAGGAAGAGGATTATATAATAGAGAACCAGGATGCCCGCCACCCTGGTGGCCGCCCGCAAGGCCTGGTTCAAATCCGTCACGGTGAAGCCGATGTACAACTGGTTGCTGTGCACCGCGCTGAAAAGAGCAAAGCACCCCAGGGAGATCAGCGGGTAAGTGACCAGGGCCATAATCCAGTCCGCTTCGCTTCGGTCAGGGGACAGATGTTTGCTCCACTCGGTCACGATGATCACTCCGGCCATGAGCCAGGTTACGGCAAAGAGCCAGAATATACTATATTCGCCGTCTTTAATGTTGAACTGGGAAGTAATGTAATCGAAGCGCATGGTCGCCAGGATCAAACCCACCACCAGCGAGGAGACTATCAAGGCAATAGTCGAGCTCCCGGCCCTCAACCTGGGGAGGGTCGCGGGTTTTGAACCCGGGTTGGAATTCAGGGCGTCCTGTTCCTCCTCGTCTCTTCTTTTCCGCCGCTTTCTTCTCCGCCGGTCGACCGGGCGGCCCTCCCTCCCCGGCTCTGGCACTTGCGCCGCCGCCAGGGCGCCCTCCTGCCACAGATAATGGCCGACGATCACCAGCAGCGCAACGTAAACCCAGAAATAAGTGCGCGTGGCCGCGATAGCGATGCCAAAGTGGATTTCGATAAAGTGGGCCACCAGAGCAGCCAGTATACTTATAAACAAAACGTTATAGCTCATTTTCTTTCGACCCAGGCCGGAGTCGTAGAAAACGAAGCCATAGGCCCCTACGTAGACGGCCAGCCCCAGCACGCTGCCCGTCGGGATCCCTACCCCGATGAAGCGCCAGGTGCCATCCAGCCCCCAGGAGGCCAGCGCCCCCAGCAAGGCGCCGACCACCCACAAGGTAATGTAAAAGTTACGTTGTCGGGAGGTGGCGATCATCCCCAACCACTTCAGGCCATAATAGAAAATGCTGCCAAAGAGGAACATATAGACCACGAACCCGATAAACCCGGTGGTCACCAGGGCGTCCAGGGTCTCGTTGTGGGAGCGATCTGGCGAAGCGTTGCGGGCCTCGTTGTGGGCCAGGTCGGGCGGATAGAAACGGTTGTAGGCCACATACATGGCCTCCGGCCCGTACCCGATCAGCGGGCGCAGAAAGTTAAACGTATCCGGTCGCCCATCAGGGTACTGGATAGGGGGGTGAGGGGCGATCAGATCGAGGGCCCCCTCCCAGATCAGCACCCTGACCCGGCCCGTGGTGCCGGTCGCGGTATCGAAAACGCGGCTCAAACGTCTCAAAAAGGGCATGGTCCGCAACGGAGCCAACGGGGTCTGGGGCAGGTTAAGAACGACCAGCACCACAATGCCCGTCAGAGCCAGCCCCAGCCAACTGAGCCACAGCCAGCGCGTGCCTCTATTCAACACGATCAGACCGGCGTAAAGGACGACGTAAAGCCCGATGAGCAAAACCTGCCCCAGAAGCAACCCCAGGGTCACACTATTCAGCCTGTCCGCAGGACTCAGGCGGATGGCTATCACCCCGATCAGGATGAGCAAGATCTCCGGCAGGACGAAAAGCACGGCACTCAACACGTCTCGCAGACCGAACGGAGATTGATCTTGCGCCGCGCGACGCAGAGAAGTCAGCGCCACCAGCACAAAGATGTAAGCGCCACCCATCAGGCCCAGCCAGGGGCCACGACTCTGGCTGAAGAACACACAGGTCAACTGCGCACTCAGGATGAAAGAGTAACAGCCCAGGAGCGCAAAATGGGCGGTGGGTTTCCGGATGAGCAACGAGAAAAAGGGCAGGATGACCACCAGGGCCAGCCCAGACCACAGCCCCGCCTTGAAGCCGAACTGCACCCAGACCGCGATCTGAGCCACCAGCAGAATGAGGTAAACGATAATGAAAACGGCCTTATGGGCGATACTCTCTTCCTCGACAATGGAGGTAGCAGCCTCGATGAGCCGTCCGACGGTGAGAGGCACGGCCAGGATCAGATAGGCCGCCACAAAGATGGGATTGCCCATGTTGGAGGCCACCCGGCTGGTGACATCTCCGCCCCAGGGCAAGGGGTCGAGCTTGGCGTGTTGGATGAGACCATAGAGCGAGATGGGCAGGCTGACCAGAATGACCACCGTCACCAGCCGATCCAGTTGTTCGCGGCTACGCATCCCTTGCAGGATCATGAAGAAAATTACGATGTAAGAAAAAGTGGTGTAGGTGCCTTGCAAACGCTGATAGGAGCCCCACAGGCTGACAGAGGCCACCACAGAGGTGACGGTACTCAGGATGTACACCACCACCAGGATCAGAGTGGGCAACGCCAGGGGCACGCTCGTCACCCGTTTCCAGAACAGGGCCAGGGCAGGTTCCGGTGCGCCAGCCTCCTCCTCCACTTCTTCTTCTTCGTCCACCGCCAGATCGGCGGTATCCCTATCGCTCTCGTCTTCGGTTTCCACGGGCCGATACAGGCCATCAACGACCTTAATGATCCAGGCCACGGCCATCACCGAAGCGATAGAGCGCACCAGGGTCAGCTTGTCAGGCTCGAAAACCCGGCTGGAATAGACATTGAAAAAGAGAGGAGCGACGATAACGGCTGCCAGCCAGCCAGCCTCGATGACTTTATCACAATAGACACTCAACTTAGTCAACATAGCCTGCCTCCTTAAACCACGCAATCGTCCGTTTCAGTCCCGTTTCAAGGTCGATCCGAGCTTTAAAACCCAACATCCTTTCCGCTTTGCTCACGTCAGGTACTCGTCGTCGCGTTTCCTCGAAATTAACGCTCTGGCTATAGGCTTCCTGGTAAGGCACACGGACGATGTCCGAAGAGGAAGCGGTCAGCCCCTTGATCTTTTCCGCCAGGGACAGGATGCTGATCTCCTGCGCGCTGCCGATGTTGAAAATCTGGCCTGCTGCTTCCTCCCTCGTGGCGGCCAGGATGGTGCCTTGCAGGGTGTCATCAATGTAGGTAAAACATCGCGTCTGGCGGCCATCGTCGTAGACGGTCAAAGGTTTGCCTGATAGGGCCTGGGTGATGAACCTGGCGATCACGCTACCATATCCCTGCGGATCGAGACGGGGGCCGTAAGAATTGAAATAGCGTACCACGCTGACCGCCAACCCTTTTTTAGCATAAGCAAGAGCCAGATACTCGTCCAGGGCCTTGGAATCAGAGTAAGACCAACGTTCTGCCCGGGTTGGGCCTAATACCCGGTCGCTGTCCTCGCTCAGAGGCACAGCCGTCGATTTGCCGTAGATCTCAGAACTGGAAGCCACCAGGACTCTCTTCCCATACTGGTAAGCCAACTCCAGCACCATCTCTGTGCCTCTGACGTTGGTCTGAATACCGGCCAGGAGGTCGTCGAGCACGTACTTGACTCCCACCACCGCCGCCAGATGGTAGATGGGATCGACCTGCTGGACAAGCGGCCTCATCATAACTTCATCGAGTATGCTATCGTTCACGAAGTGAAAACGCTCGCCGTCCAGCAGGTGCCTGACGTTATCGAGCTTGCCCACGGACAGGTTATCGACCACGTACACCTCGTGGCCTTCTCGCACCAGCCTATCGGCCAGGTTAGAACCGATGTAACCTGCTCCTCCCGTGACCAGCACTTTCATTCTGTTTCTACCTGCTTCTACCTCGAATCCCCCTTGAAAGGGAGGTATGATGTCACCAGGTCCATAACCTGTTCCAAATCCTTCAGGGCGTGTTGGGCATCCTCTTCGGTGAAGATTTCGTGGGGGATCCCGCCCGGCAAACCGTTAGGATACCTGGTGGGGATGTAATAGCGATCCAAAGTGCGGCACACGTCCAGGAGGGCGGCGAAACTTTGTTCGTAATCCTGACACCTTTTGACCAGCAGAAAGGTAGAATGTCCGACAACCGGCCTCTCGCCCTGGTAATACAGAAAAGCCTTCAGCGCTTTTTCGGCCGCTTGCTGGCAGAGAAAGCAGGCTATAGCGGGGAAACCCTCCCGTCTATTCACCTCAGCAGCTCTGGCGTCGTGGCCGCTCTGCTCAAACCATCTTCTGGCTTCCTGCACGTTACCGCTGGCACGAGGCCGGGCGGTTTTGTTATCGTTCATAGACCACCATCCCCTCTTCCAAAACCGTTTGCAAGAAGGAATTCCCTTCCTCCAACATCTGCCGCAGTTCCTCCGGCGTGTAAATCAAGGGTTCCAGGGCGATGTCATAGTCGCATAAGGCTAAAACGTCGCTTATGCGGTCGAGGAAAGAGCGCTCAGTATCCTTCACGATCAGGAGGTCTACGTCGCTCATGGCATTGTAATCCCCTCTGGCAAAAGAGCCGAAGAGGATCACCTGATGGGGTTCGTAGGCCCTGAGCGCTTCAACTATCCTGGTCAGTCTGGCTTCAAATTCCGACTGTGACAGACGACGCAAACTATCCTCCCATTCGATACCTGATCTTATCGCGCCTGGCCGAAAAGATCAAGCAGGCTTGGAAGCCGGGCGGGTGGTCATCTCTTCTGAATGGTCAGCGCCGCGCACCACCACCACCCTCCCGGTACGCACCATCTCCTCGATCCCGAAGTGGCCCATCAGGTTGATGAGGGATTCCACCCGCTCCTCCGGCCCGGTGATCTCGATCATCAGCGAATCCTGGGCCACATCCACGATCTTGGCCCGGTAGATGTCCACCAGTTGCATGACCTCGCGACGGGTTTGGGCATTGACCCGCACTTTGATGAGGGCCAATTCCCGCTGCACCAGAGGTTTATCGGTCACATCGACGATCTCGGTGATCTCCACGATCTTGTAAAGCTGTCTGACCACCTGATCGACGTCGGTTTTGTCCTCATCGACCACGATGGTCATGCGGGTGATGCCC
>CAZYHC010000115.1:0-11412 GCA_964646625.1 uncultured Anaerolineales bacterium | reverse complement strand
TACTACAAAGGGGACTATATCGGGCAGCCAAAGCCCAGAAAGAGCGACGTTTCGGCGTTTTGTACGATAAGGTCTACCGGGCCGACATACTGCGGGCAGCCTGGGAACAGGTATGCGCCAATAGGGGAGCGGCGGGCGTAGATGGGCAGACTATCCAGGATATCGAGCAGGCAGGCGTGGACCAGTTTCTAGAGGAACTGGCGGCTGAGCTGCGCGAGAAACGGTATCGGCCCAATCGCGTTCGGCGGGTGTATATCCCCAAGCCGGGAAAGTCGGAGAAGCGTCCACTGGGAATACCCGTCGTAAAAGACAGGGTGGTACAGACTGCGGTCAAGATAGTGATCGAACCTATCTTGGAGGCAGACTTTCAACCCTGTTCGTATGGGTTTCGGCCCAGGCGAAACGCCCATCAAGCCATCGAAGCGGTGGCCAAGTACGTGACCTACGGATGTGCGCAAGTAATAGACGCCGATCTGAAGGGGTACTTTGATAGCATACCGCACGATAAGCTGATGGACGTTATCGCTCGACGGATAAGTGACAAGTGGGTACTACGGCTGATCCGGTGGTGGCTGAAGGCTGGGGTGATGGAAAATGATGGCCTCACTTACAGCGACACGGGCGCGCCCCAAGGTGGTGTGCTCTCGCCCCTACTTTCGAATGTCTACTTGAATGAGCTAGATCGCGTGTGGACAGAAGGCGGGTACAACAGTATCCGCTACGAGGCGCATCTGGTAAGATACGCAGATGACATGGTCATTCTGTGTCGGAAAGATGCAGAGCGATACTATGCAGAGTTCAAGCAAGAGATTGAGCGGCTGGGGTTAGAACTGAACGAAACGAAAACGCGGGTGGTAGATGCCAGGGAGGGGTTCGATTTTCTGGGGATGCGCTTCAGGTATAAGCGCAGCCGACGTGGGAAAATGAACTGCTACAAATGGCCGACACCCAAAGCGGTGAGCCGGGTGAAAGAGAAAGTAAGGCGAGCAATCGGAGGCCGAGGTGGTTGGAATCTAGACAAGGCCATCCGGCGAGTAAACCCCATCCTGCGAGGATGGGGGAATTACTTTCGATACGGCAATTCGTTCGAACAGTTTGAGAAGGTAGACCGATACGTACGGTGGCGACTTCGGTGGAGACACTGGGTAGAGCACAGGAAACGCCGACGCGGGATGTGCGACTTTCCGCGAGACCTGTATGGGGAGAAAGGTTTGTACCGGCTACGGGGGACGTTGCTTCGGTACGGGACTGAAAGCTGACTGAAGAAACCTGTCGGAGAGCCGTGTGCGGGAGAACCGCACGCACGGTTCGATGAGGGGGGACTGGAAACACGGCATGTTTGCAGGAAACGGCTTGTGGGTAGAAATCTTCAAGATGAGCCCCGTCTTGCTGGTGCGCTGAGCGCACGGCATGTTAGCGGGAAACGGCTTGTAAGTTCCTACTCACAAGATGAGCCCTGTCTTGTTGGTGCGCCAGTCCCCTACTCTACGCGAGTTTCGAAAAACTTGATGGTTTCGCGAACTATCCAGATCGGGGAGGTAGCCGACACGGATTCTGTTCACGGATGTCACGGATTAGAGTCGCGTGCTCCTTAAAAATCCGTGACATCCGTGAGGGAAATCCGTGTTGGCCCCTGAGGTGCCTGGCACTTCCAAAGTGCCAGGCACCTTGTTCGAACTTGATAAAATCGGCAGTTTGTGCTATCATAACTATGCCAATCACCCGGTGGTCTACGTGGATTGGCGTCAGGCCCGGGCTTACTGCCAATGGGCCGGGGGGCGGAAAGTGAACTGGCCCGGGTTTTTTGCCTTAAGACGGTAAATGTGCTATAATAGATGCGGTTAAACACCCCTCAGGTCGAAATCTCAGGAGGTGATTTTTTATGCGGGGTCCCAGGGTTATAAAGCGTGGTCTTCCCCTGGTAACTCAACTGCTATTAAGTATCCTTTGTGCCCTCGTTCTGGCAGGGGGGACCTACTTTGCCTTCCTATTTTATTTCACGATCAAGGGGATCGTGGCTAACGCTCAGTTGCCTTCGTTGCCCAACCTGCACCTGCCCGTTCCCGGCAAGAGCGGGGGGCAGGATAGAATAGTCATGGAGGAAATACCCAACTGGGAGGAGAAGGAAAGAGTTAACATCCTGCTGCTCGGCATCGATAAGCGCCCCATAGAGGAGGGGCCCTGGCGGACCGATACCATGATCCTGGCCACCCTCGATCCGGCCAACAAAAAGGCGGGGATGCTTTCCATTCCACGCGATCTATGGGCGACTATCCCCGGCTACGAGGAGAATCGGATTAACACCGCCCACTACACCGGCGATCTGGAAGACTATCCTGGCGGGGGACCAGCTCTGGCCAAGAAGACGGTGCAATATAATTTGGGGGTCACCATCCATTATTACGTGCGCGTCGATTTCGATGGTTTCAGGAAGGTGATTGATACTATAGGCGGCGTTGATATCGAGGTCAAGGAACCCATCCAGGACGAGGAATATCCAGACGAAGATTATGGTTACGATCCCCTCTACATACCGGTTGGTCTTCAGCACATGGATGGAGACCTGGCCCTTAAGTACGCCCGTACCCGTCATCACAGCAACGACTTTGAGCGGGCCAAACGTCAACAGCAGGTTCTTTTGGCCATCCGCGATCAGGCCCTACGCTTGAATCTCCTGCCCAGGGTCCCTGAACTGATGGTCATGCTGGCCGACGCCGTTCAAACCGATATGCAACCCAGCGATATTCTGGCTCTGGCCCAACTGGCCTCTCAGGTCGATGAGCAGAACATCCAAACGGCGGTCATCGATGAGTCGATGACGGTGCGGCATATCACGCCCATAGGGGCTGACGTTCTGCTCCCCATTCGCGACAAAATCCGTCCTCTGATCGATGAGATGTTCGCCGCGCCCTCAGCCACCGTCCAGGTAACGGTCGTTCCCATTGTGGTCCCGGCGGGGGTCGTCGATGAAGCCGCCACCATCCTGGTTCAAAACGGCACCCCCCAGGAAGAACTGGCGCTACAGGTCGCCAATCTGCTGAAACAACGCGGTTTTCAGGTGCAGGGTTTTGGCAATGCCGATCGTCTTGATTACCAGCAAACGATCATTATCGATTACACCGAGAAAAGCCACACCATTGAACACCTGGCCAACTCGTTCAACGTTGCTCCAGAAAACATTCGACGCAGCCCTAACCTGAAGAGCGAGGTCGATATCCGGATCATTCTGGGAGCGGACTTTCACCTGCCCACCTCGAAGCTGATCGAAAACAGATAATAGTACGGCCACTTTGCTCTGCCATAACCTGCTTATCAGGCCGCAGATGTGGGGGACGGCTCAAAAAAAAAGCCTCTGCCAACCTCAGGCAGAGGCACACGTTTAATTTAGAGGCACAGTTTGGGGTCAGGGGTAGATGCCACGGATCAGCGTGGCCTGGGCGCAACGATCAATGGCCAGGATGTAAGCGGCGATGCGCATGTCCACTTTCTTCTCCTCGGCGATGCGCAACACCGCCTCGAAGCTATGTTCCATTATTTCGCGCAGCTTGACGTTGACGTCGCGCTCACTCCAGAAGAAGAACTGAAGTCCCTGCACCCATTCGAAGTAGGAGACCGTCACTCCGCCGGCATTGGCCAGAATATCAGGAATGATAAATACACCTTTATCGACCAGTATTTTGTCAGCCTCGGGAGTGGTTGGCCCGTTGGCCCCCTCGGCCAAGACCTTAGCCTTGATCTTGTCGGCGTTACTGTCGGTGATGACTTTCTCCAGGGCAGAGGGGACGAGAACGTCACATTCCAACTCCAGGAGCTCCTCGTTGGTGATAGCCTCGGAATCAGGGTAGCCCACCACCGAACCCGTCTCTCGCTTGAAGCGCAGGACATCTTGGGCATCAAAGCCTTTGGGATTGTAAATGCCGCCCTTGCTGTCGCTGGCAGCGATGATCTTGCACCCTTTGCTCTGCAGGAGGTAGGCGCTCACGCTGCCGACATTGCCATAGCCCTGCACGGCTACTGTAGCGCCTTCGAGGGGTATACCCAGGTGTCTGAGCGCCTGGCGCGTGGTGAACATCACCCCTCGTCCCGTGGCCTCAAACCGGCCCAAAGAACCGCCAATTTCAATCGGTTTGCCGGTGATGACTGCCGGGGTGGAATAGCCTCGATGCATGCTGTAGGTATCCATGATCCAGGCCATAACCTGGGGATTGGTATTCACGTCTGGAGCGGGAATATCTCCTTCGGGATTCATTAATATGGAGATCTCGGTGGCGTAACGACGGGTCAGGTTCTCCAACTCTTGTAAGGACATCTCTTTGGGGTTGCAGATTACGCCCCCTTTGGCCCCTCCAAAGGGCAGCCCCACCACCGCACACTTCCAGGTCATCCACATCGCCAGGGCCCGCACCTCATCCAGGGTAACGTCGGGATGATAGCGGATGCCCCCCTTGCTGGGCCCCCGCACCGTGCTATGGTGCACTCTGTAGCCGGTGAAAATCTTTGCCGAACCGTCATCCATTTTCACCGGGAAATTGACTATGAGCTCTCGCTTGGGAATGCGCAGCATATCACGGATGCCGGATTTGATATCAAGGTACTGCACCGCGTTATCGAACTGCTCTACCGCGATCTCATAAGCGGTTTTTTCCATATTGTCAGTCATATCTACCTCTCCTTTGAGTTTATTTTAAGCCTCCCTCTTGAACTTGGGCAGAGGTTTGAACACTTTTTCATCGATGGTGCGGTAAGCACCTGCCTGGCTCTTCACAATGTTTCAAATCGCTCCCCCTTCAATCGAGAAACTGACCTCCTTTCCAGATCGTCCACGGACAGCATTGGGCCGTTCTTCAGGCTCATGCTCTGGGGAGAACGGCCAAACCTGGACCATCTTCACTCCCCTTGCGGGGGTTTTGGTACACTCTTCGACTACATTGCAACATTTTCAGCCCACTACCGAGCAAATTTTATCATATCTTCTGTAAGGCGTCAAGCGGAGTGCTCCCAACGGGCGCGTCCAGAAATTTTGGTCACTGCTCATAGCCCTCGTCCCCGAGGGCGGTCCAAACAAGCTGTTTCGCCTCTCACCACAAGATGTTGTGGAATCACCTTCTATAACTGCTACAGATTGTGGCGGCGGAAGCTTTTTCACCGCGCTTTTTCCCAACGGCGAAACGGCTCTGCTCCGAAGCCAGGCTATAAAAAACGAGACTTTTATGATATAATAGAAGACAGGCACAGCCCAGGGGAGAGAAGGTGTTCCGGACCTGAGGGAAAGGATGAAGCCAGGCCCAGGCCCATAGACTGCTGGAATAGAGGCAAACTGAATAGATAATGCGAAGGGGGTAATATAGGATGGCCAAAAAGAAAAAAGTGTTGATTATGGACGATAAACGCGAGAACATCGTTTTTCTGGCCAACAAACTCCTGCGCCCCAGTGGCTATTCCATCGTAACTGCCATGGACGGCAAGAAAGGACTGCAAACAGCCCTGGAGGAGAAGCCTGATCTCATCATCATGGACCTGAAAATGCCCAGGATGAGCGGCCTGGAAGTTCTGGAAGCCCTGCGAGAAGAGGGATACGATACTCCTACGATTGTGATGACTTTCCACGGTTCAGAAACGGCCGCCGTGCAGGCTTTCCGTCTGGGCGCCAAGGACTACATCATCAAACCTTTCACCGTAGAGGAAATGCAAACGGCCATCGAGAAGGCTTTAGAGGAAAAGAAACCACCGAGCGCAGATATCGACTGGGAAAAGGTCGAGTTGGCGGACGAGCTCATGGAAATCAACGAGGTTTTGCAAAAGAGCGTCGATGAGTTGAGTGCTCTACATGACGTGGGCCGGGCACTGACTTCTCTTCTGGACCTGGACAAAGTGTTGAGTCTGGCGATTGAGACCGCTATCCTCTTGGCCGAGGCGGAGGAGGGATCGTTATTCCTGGTGGACGAGAGAAGGGGAGACATCTATCTGAGCGCCGCCCACAGGTCAGGCGACGAGCACGCCCGCATCTGTAGCGAGAAAACGAACGACAACCTGATCGCCCAGGTGGTGAAAACGGGGGAAGTGGTCACTATCAGCCGCTTTTCGGCGGAAGAGGCTCTGACTGGGAACGGCGAATACTCCCTCATGGCCGTGCCCATGAAAATCGGGGACAGGGTCACCGGCGTGCTGGCGGTCAAAAGCACCGCGCCAGACAGAGACTTCACCGACAACGATCGTTATCTGCTTTCCATCCTGGCCGATTACACGGCCATCTCCACCGAGAACTCGCGCCGCTATGGAGAAGCGCGGTTTGAAGTCGAACGTCTGGGGAAAGCGATGGCCGCTGGGAAGGAACCCGCCGGAATCATCAGGGCCGATAGGGACAACATAGAGTCCCAGATCAGCAAAATGGAAGCAGAGCAGTTGGCCCGCCAATTACGGGCCCTGACCCTGGCTGCCGAACGGCTGGCCCAAAGATTGCAGACTAAATGAGAAAACTGGGGCAGGGCTCAAAGCCCGAAACGCCGTCGCAAGAAAGAAACGATCTCGGTCAGAAGGGCGGCGGGGCCTCTCTCGCGGAGCAGGCGCCCACTCATCTCCAGACGCATCCGCCAGGTCGATGGCCCTGCCGAGGGGCGGTCAGGCAGGGCGTAGCTGGCGGCGGCCTTTCCCCTACGGTCCGGCGCTTTGCGTGGTGCGTGGCAGAAGGCGATCAGAGGGGCCAGCGCGTTTTTCCAGCGGTAACGGTCCACCAGCGAGGCGAAGCGGGCCTGGTACTGGTCGCGCAGGTCAGGGACGGCCAGGAGCTCCCGCAAAGCCTGGGCCACCCCATCCACGTCCCCGTAACCGACCACCCGGCCCAGCCCGTGACGTTGGATCAACTCGGCCGCAACGTCGCCCTCGGTGGCGATGATGGGCAGGCCCGTCCAGATATAATCGAGGATGCGGGTGCGAAAAGCGTATCTGGTCTCGACGTGATCGAGGTGCAGGCTGAGGCCCACGTCGGCCTCCAGCAAATAGTTCTCCCGCTGCTGGTAGGGCACCCACTCGTTGAAGAACACGTGGCTATCGTATAAGCCCAAATCTTTGCTCAACTGGATGGCCTCCAGGCACATGCGGTCCTCGAAAACGTAAGGGTTAGGGTGCTTTATCCCGGCGAAGAAAACCTTGACCCCGGCCTGGCGCTCGATCACCTGGGGCATGGCCCTGATCAGGGTCAGGGGATCGAGCCAGTTATATACCCCCCCGCCCCAGATAGCCACTTTATCCTCGGGGGCTATCGTTTTGTAGACGCCCTTCAGCACCTTCTGGCTGTGGCGTGGCGCCCGGTCCGGCAGGCCATAGGGCACGACGTCGATCAGGGCGCGCAGCGAACGGTCCTGGCCGTAGGTCAGGGGATTGACCCTATTGAGGGCGCTAAGCATCCCCAGCCAGTAATCGCGCTGCCGTTCGCTGTTGCAGACGAAGAAATCGCCGGCCAACAACTGCTCGTTCAGGATAGCCAGAGTATTGTTGTGGGTCTCCCGTTGAAAAGCGGCCTCCCTGCGGTCGCAGAGTGGCAAATTTTCCAGGACGAAGGAGTGAGAAAGACCCACCACCAACGGCACGTCCATCTCCCTGGTCATCTCCTTAAGGAAGGGGTACCACTCCAGGACGTAGCCGGAAACGATGATCACGTCGCTCCTGGCTGCCAGGGCCTTCAGCCGCCCGGCATCGTGCTGGCACAGGGTGAAGCGGTCGGGCTCCAGGTCGCTCTCGTTGGGAACGGCCAGCACGACCTCAAAGCTCTCGCTCAGGACGCGGGCGTATTCCCAATCGCGGATGGCCGGCCCGGCCATCTTCTGGCCCACAAAATCGGTTCCGACGATCAAAATCTTGTTCATGGCCTGTCTTTGTAGCCTAGAAATGAGCCAAGCCGCTCCCGCATCCTGCGGCCCCCGATCAGCATAGAAGCGATGTAGCGGTCGGAGACCCTTCGGCGGCGCTGAATCGCTTTTCTCTTGCCCAGCGTCTTGCTCAAATTTTTCAGGTTATCGAGCCTGGCCCGCCAGATCTGTTTGCCCCTGCCCCGCAGCACAGATAGCAGGTCGCCGAGGAGGAAATAGGCCAGGATGTAATGAAGGTTGCGTAAGAGGAGAGGCGCGGGCATGTTCTTGAGCAGAACGTAAAGCATGTTGCGTCGGGAAAGGTAGAGCCAGAAATCGGAATCCCGCCCCAGCGTGCTCCCTATCCGGTGATAGACTATGGCCGCAGGGACGAACAGGCACTTGTAACCGCGCAACTGGGCGCGGAAGCTGAGATCGATGTCCTCGTCGTAGGCGAAGAAATCCTCATCCAGCAGACCGACGTCATCCAGCATGGCCCGTCGGTAGATGGCTGCCCCGGCGCAGGCCCCAAAAACGTACTCCGCCTCATCGTACTGTCCATTATCCTGTTCCAGATAGCCCCTCTTGCCGCCCACCCCACAGGCATAGAAGACATCGCCCACCGTGTCGATAGTGTGGGGCTGACCATGCACCAACATCCTGGAAGCGCAGAAGCCCACCTGGTCATTATTGTTCAGGGCCGTTTTTAGCTCCTCCAGCCAGCGGGGCTCGACTTCCGTGTCGTTGTTTAACAGGGCCACGTATTCCCCACGCGCCGCCCTGATTCCCACGTTGTTCCCGCCGCAGAAACCGAGGTTTTCCTCCAGGGCGATGACCCGCACCCAGGGAAAATTGTCCTCGACGTACTCCACCGAACCGTCGGAGGAGCCGTTGTCCACCAGGATGACCTCGAAGTCCCGGAAAGTTTGTTTCTCCAGCGAACCCAAACAGGACTCCAGGTAGCGTTTGCCGTTGTAGTTCAAGACCACTACGCTGATGGCGGGCATACTTCCTCCTCAGCAGCAAGTGCTCAGCAGCAAGCAGCAAGTAAAACAGTGGTGTGGATGAAGTGCGCGGCACTTTCGGCCGTGCCGTGCACCTTTCTGGCACCAACTTCTAACATCAGTAATACTTGAAAGTAACCGGGAAGAATATTTGCTGGCTGGCTTCGATCACGTTTATTCCTTCCAGCACGATCTGGTCGTGGAGCAGACGGTTGCCCTCTGCGTCAAAAACGGGCAGACGTTCCATCGTCTCCAGCAGGTACATCCCCACCGCCACCCGATAGGGACCGAGAGGGGCTCCTGGCGGAATAAACAGGCGGTGCCGGTCCTCGACCGTTTCTCCGGCGTCCCAGAGGCCGGTCGGATACTCGCCCTCCTGGGGCTGGCTGTCTGCCTGCTCCACGACCTTGCCTTCCTGGTCAAGCAGATGGACGAAAACGGTATAATCTTTCTCCATTTCCTCGGCGGCCTTCCAGTAAAATTTGAGGTCCGAGGGCTGGCCCACGAAGGAAGCCGCCGGCAGCTCAAAACCGACCAGCGCCAACCTGCCCCCCAGGTCGAAAGAGGCCGCAGTCTCGATCTCGTAGTCAGGCTTTTTTCTGGGCTCCACCTTGAGGCGGCCAAAGATGGCGCTGTAACCGGCAATCCGCCCCCCGGCGTCGAGGACGGGCAGGTGCGCCTGGGCAGGGTCGTCGATGAACAGGGCCATGTAGATGCGCCCCAGACAGGGCGCCGAGGCGTTAGCTGCCAGGCGCACCACGTAAGTGTCGCGTATAATGTCGCCCGGCCGCCACAGGGAGGTGGCGTAATTGCCCCGGCCAGGATAAACGTTGATCTGGCCGTATTCCTGGCGCTTGCGGCCCAGCACCTTGACCGCTACGGTATAATTTCGCTCCATCTCCGCCAGCGCCCGCCAATACAGGGTGACAGCCACCCCCCCGCCGGGCCTGACCCTCTCCGCGCTCAACTCATAGCCCACCAGTTCCGCTTTATCGTCGAAGTTCACGTGGAGGGGGTTTTCTAAATCCTGCACGTCGGCCGGGGAGAGGAGGGGAGGCTTGGCGTACGCGGGCATGATGTAGACAAAAGGAGCCAGGGTGGTAAAAATCAGCATCGCCACCCCAAGTATAAAGCCGATCCACTTCGCGGCCCACTTTGCAGGCCCCAGACTGCCCAGACCCAGAATAACCAGGAGGCTGATGGCCGAAATGGCCGGCAGCGCGTATCGGCCCGGAAACAGGTGCGCATCACCCTTCCTTATGGACAGGTAGGTGGGCGCAGACAGCACCGCCAACAGGCTCAAAATCAGGAGCGAGAAAGCGATCAGCTTCCTCCCGTTCGTTGTTTGTCTGGCACGCAATTCAGGTGCCTGGCACTTCCAAAGTGCCAGGCACCTCATCGCCCTGTAAAGGAAAATGACCAGCCCCAGGACGACGAGCAGAGCCGCCCCGCTGAACACCTTGTAAACCATTCCTCTCGGTTCGGGGGCCACGTTTCCCCATCCGAAGGAGGCCCAACTGGTGTAAAACAGAAAATTCGAAGCTCCGAGCAGCTTATCCCAATGTAACTTGGGTCCTGCGGGCGTGCTCCAATAATAATAAGGGCTGAAAAAGGGCAGCGCATCAGGGAAGGTGGGGACCAGGCTCCCATATAAAGGCACGTTGCGGAAATACCACAGAAAAGGAATAACAACAGCCAGCACGGCCAGGATAGCCCACAGCCAGGCCCTTGGGGGCCTTCTCTGCCTCCACATTCTCACCAGGGCTATCCCGAAGCCCAGCACCGCCAGGGGTATCAAAGAAAGACCGTTGCTTTTGGAGAGCAGCCCTCCGCCCAGAGAAAGGCCCAGCCCCAAAACGTCCTTCCAGTTCAGAGGGGCGAGCGCGAGCCTGGTCAAAAAAAGAATCACCAGCGAGGCGAACAGAGTGATCATAATGTCGTTGGAGACCACGCTGCCGTTGAACACAAATTGCGGCCAGAAAGCATTGACGGCCATCGCTCCCAGGGCTATCTCTACCTGTTCCGGGAACGTCGCCCGCCCGACGAGATAGGTGACCCACACCACCACTGTGCTTATCAGCACCGATACCAGCCGCGTCACGTGGATAGCCAGTACCGTGCCCCGATAGGGAAAAGCCTCCGCCTGGGAATGAATGGCGAAATTCAGCCCTCCTGCCCCATCGCTGCGGTAAAAATAGGGGTTCTCCACGTATTCCAGCCCATCGCTGGTATCGATCCAGAAGGTAGCTAACGCGCCCAGGATGTAGTAGAGCGGCGGTTGATGGGATTCGTCGAACTTTTCCGTGACCTTTTGGCCGGGCGCGGGTAGGTAACGCTCCGTAGCCAGGTGCCTGACGAAGGCGTAATGGCCCGTCTCGTCGTAAGCTTCCCAGATGGGCACGGCCATGCTGTAGAAAACGCCCAGGCCCAGGTGTACGACCAGGATGGCTATAACCAGCCGTTTCTCGTTCTTCAAGAATATATTATGCACAGGCATCGGCAAGGTGCTGGTTCCTCCTTTACCGTCGTTATTGTACTCGATATGGTCAGGAAGCGCAAGCGGC
>CAZYHC010000114.1:0-11820 GCA_964646625.1 uncultured Anaerolineales bacterium | reverse complement strand
AGCGCAAGCTGATAAGCCGCGTGGCCGACCGCATTGGCCCCAACCGCACCGGGCCGTATGGCATTCTCCAGGCTGTGGCCGACGTGATTAAGCTACTGACTAAAGAAGACATCACCCCGGCTCAAGCCGACCGCTGGGTTTACGTGCTGGCCCCGGCCCTGATCATCATTCCGGCCTTTCTGATCTACACGGTCATTCCTTTTGCGCCTGGGGTGGTGGGCGCCGATATAAACGTGGGCCTTCTCTTCATCGTGTCCATTGCTTCTATCACCACCATCTCCATCGTGATGGCCGGTTGGGGCAGCCGCAACAAGTATTCTCTGCTGGGAGGGATGCGGTCCGCCGCCCAGATGATCAGTTACGAGATTCCAATGGTAGTGGCTATGCTGGGGCCGGTTATCCTGGCCGGTTCGATGTCGCTGGTCAAAATCGTCGAGGCCCAGAGCGTGGGCCGTTGGTTCCTCTTTGCCCAGCCGGCGGCCCTGCTGGTCTATTTCGTGGCGGGGGTGGCCGAGTCCAACCGCTCGCCTTTCGACCTCCCGGAGGCCGAATCGGAGCTGGTAGCCGGCTTTCACACCGAGTACGGGGCCTTCAAGTTTGCTCTTTTCTTCCTAGCTGAGTACACCAACACGTTCACCATTGGAGCTCTGACCTCCATTCTCTTCCTGGGCGGCTGGCATGGGCCCTTCGCCGGACAGGTGCCCCTCCTGGGTACGATTTACTTCCTGGTCAAAGCCTATTTCGTGGTTTTCGTCTTCATCTGGATGCGTGGCACCTTCCCGCGTCTGCGCATCGATCAACTCATGGGCTTTGCCTGGAAGTTTCTCCTGCCCCTGGCCCTGGCTAACGTCCTGGTCACCAGCCTGGTGGTCAAGCTGCCCCTGGATACGCGTGCTCAGACCATCGTGCTCCTGGTGGTGGGCCTGATTCTGGCCCTGGCGGGGCTGTGGCTGCTTTACCGGCGGGTCATCAGGCGGGACCTCAATAAGGCCGCGCTTCCAGCAGAAGCAAGCGGAGCGAGCGCTGCTCAGAGCGTGCCGCAAAGCTGAAGTAATAACTGGAGGTGCCAGGCACCTGTGCATAAATGCGATTTCAAGGAGATAGATAAAAGATGTTCGGTATAGGTATGGTTAAAGGGTTAGGGGTAACCCTCACACATTTTATCGCCACCTATGTTGATGATTTAAAACATTGGGTCCGTCTCCAGCGTTACCGTTATCCCGACCGCATCTATCGGCGTCACAAGCCCGATCAGAAAGGCATCTTTACTATCCAGTATCCCGAAGAGCGGATGGAGATGTTCCCCCGGTTTCGCGGCTGCCTGATGCAGATGCGCAACCCGGCCACGGGGGAACCTAATTGTACTGCCTGTGGGGTTTGTGCCCGGGTCTGTCCCCACGGTTGCATCAAGATAGTGACCTCCGACGGTCCGAACGGCCAGCGGGGGCTGGTAAGCTACGAAGCCCACCTGGAAAATTGTATGGTGTGCGGTTTATGCGTGGAGGCCTGTCCTTTCAATGCTCTGGGGATGAGCCCCGAGTACGAAAATGCCACTTACCAGCGCGAAGAGCTGGTTTACGATATGGATACACTCCTCTTCATCTTTGACAAATATGCGGCCCTGGCAAAGGAGAGGGAAGGCGGTGAGAGTGTATGAGCGTGGTACATATTGTCTTCATAATATTGAGCCTTATTACCCTGGGGGCAGCTCTGGCGGTAGTAACTAACCGCAATCTTTTCCACAGTGCCCTTTTTATGATCATGGCCTTCGTGGGCGTGGCCGGCCTTTACCTGCTTCTGGAAGCGCCCTTTCTGGCGGTCATCCAGGTTTTGGTTTACGTGGGAGCGATCACCGTTCTCATCCTTTTTACCGTGATGCTGAGCCGCCACCTGATGGCCGAGGGCCAGATGCAGAGAAACGCGCAGTGGTGGATCGCAGCCATTCTGGCCTCTCTTCTGTTCGTCGCTTTGGGTTTTATCGTCACTCGCCAGGTGGGCTGGCCGGTGAGCGATACCGCGCCGCTGGCCGACTCTGTGAGCCTCCTGGGACAGCAGTTCATGAGCACTTACGTGCTGCCCTTTGAGGTGGCTTCGGTGCTGCTGCTGGTGGCCCTGGTGGGCTCGATCATTATCGCCAGGGAGAAAGAGTGAGCAGGATCAGGGGCCTGGCACAACGAACGTTCGCTCACAACGAACGTTCGCTGTTGAAGTGCCAGGCCCCTCGGAGAAAGAGTGAGCGAGGGCCATTGGTGTATTATGACAAACCCTGCGGTGTTGAAAATCGCTTTTGTCTCTGCTGAGGTCCGACCCTTCGCCGCCACGGGCGGCCTGGGCGATGTGGCCGGCGCCTTGCCCAAAGAACTGAAAAAGCTGGGACACGACGTGCGGGTTATCATGCCCAACTACGCCATGATCGAAGAGCAGGGCTATAAGCTGGAAGAGGTGCCCGGGCTGGGTGCCGCCCTCGAAATGCCCCACCTGGGTTCGATATACGTCAAAACGACCAACCTGCCCGACTCAGATGTGCCCGTGTACTTTATCGAGCCCGTGGATAAAGACTATTATAGCCGTACCAGGGATAAAGGCGCCATCTACGGCTGGCCGGACGATGCCAGGCGTTTCATCGTCCTCTGTCGCGGCACACTGGAGTTTCTTAACGCCATCGCCTGGAAGCCCGATGTCATTCATTGCAACGATTGGCACGCCGGCCTGATCCCGGCCTACCTGGATAGCGTATATAAGTACGATTTTCTGAGCACGGCCACCCTGTATACTACCCATAACATCGTCTATTCTGGACCGGATGGATTGCGCACCCGCGCCCTGCGCCAGACCGGGCTGGGACTGGAACTGATTCCCTCCGTCCACCCTCACGAGTTATTTGGAAAGTTCAATTTCGGCAAGGGGGCGTTGGTCCTGGCCGATGTGGCTAACACCGTGAGCCCCACCTACGCCCGTGAACTGGAATTGTCAGCCCAAATCCTCGACTTCCCTCCGCTGGAGGTGCTGGATGGGGCCAGAGCGATACAACACCGCTTGATGATTCCTAACGGATTGGGCTTCGATGGGGTGATAAGACGCAGAAAACAAGAAAAGCCCTTTATAGGCATCCTGAACGGCATAGATTACGATTATTGGAACCCGGCCACTGATTCCCGTCTGAGCCTGCGGGCGCTTTGTAGCTTCATCAAGGCTAACCAGGCGCAACTGCCGCCCAGGTTGTCGGAGATCGAGCCCTTGCTCCTCGATAGTGTGAGCTATGACCTCGAGGATGGCCCCGAGATTATTGTCGAAAGAAAGGCCCTCCATAAGAGAAGGCTGCAACAGTTGTGTGGCCTGGAGGAAAACGAGCAGGCGTTGCTCATCGGGCGCATCGGGCGGATAAGCGATCAAAAAGACGGCCTGCTGATGGTCGAGAACGCTCGAGCCCTGCGGGAGATCCTGGCACTGGATGTCCAGTTGGTGGTGTTGGGGCGGGCAGCAGAAGGCGATCCTGTCGGACAGCATTACCGAAAACAATTTACCATCTTGGATGAAGGGAGGCCATCCCAATGCTGTTTCCTGAACGCCCGCTATCGGCGCTGGCTGGACGAGGACGAAAGCTGGAATTTGCCCACCGAGGGGGACTACGACCTGGAGCACCTGATATACGCGGCCAGCGACGTTTTTCTTCTTCCCTCTTTGTACGAACCCTGCGGGTTGACCCAGATGGTCAGCTTCCGCTACGGGACGGTGCCTATCGTGCATCACGTCGGCGGTCTGGCCGACACCGTGAGCGACTACGACGAGCCCCCAATGCAGGGCAAAGGGCGGGGCTTCGTCTTCACCCGGCCCACTGCCGAGGCCCTGGTCGAAGCCGTACAGAGAGCCTGGCGCGCTTATCAGAATAAAACGGATTGGCCAGAGCTCATCGGCGAGGGGATGCGCCAGGATTTTTCCTGGAAGACCTCGACCCAAAAGTATGTGACCGCTTACTGGCAGGCCGTAAACATCAGGCGAAAAGACCTGCCTTTCCAACAGGTAGAAGTTTAAGAGAAGGGAGATGGAATGATACCTTTATCCTGGTACTTGTTTGTAGCGGCTGCTTTGTTCTGCATCGGTTTGTACGGCGTCCTATCGCGGCGTAACGCGGTGGGCATTCTGATGGGCATCGAGTTGATGCTTAATGCGGTGAACATCAACCTGGTAGCTTTCTGGCGCTACATCACCCCGACGGCGCTCATCGGCCAGGTGTTTGCCGTCTTCGCCATCACCGTGGCCGCAGCCGAGGCGGCGGTGGGGCTGGCCCTGATCATGGCTATCTACCGTAGCCGCGATACGGTGGTGGTAGAAGATATCGACCTGATGAAATGGTAAACGACAACGTGGCCGGGCAAAGATAATAGTTTTAGGAAGGAGAGTTTCTGATAAGATGTGGACCTATATCCGAACCGCGCCCAATAAATTATTGGCCGAGATGTGGTGCGAGCTTCTGGAACACTCGAGCATTCCCACTATGGTCAGGCCGGATGAGGAGGACACCCATCTCGGCGAACTGGGCAAACAGCGTATATTCGTGCCCTCCGACCGGGTGCACGTGGCCGAGGACGTTCTAAGAAGTGTGTAAGCGTTGGATGATACGCAATCACAGAGTAAAAGGGATGGACTATGCTTAATTATCTTTGGTTGATACCGGTTTTTCCTTTGCTGGCCTTTGCGGCCATCGTGCTCATCACCAACAAGGATCAGGCCCTGAGCCGCTGGCTATCCTGGCTGGGGATCGGGCTGTCGTGGGTGATATCCTGGATTATATTCTTCCAGTCCTGGGGCCACTACCACGAATGGGCGGCGCACCCTCACCGGGCGCCTCTGTTCAGCATCCCCACCGGAGAGGGGGCGCTCGAATTGGGGTTCATGGTCGATCCCCTGACGGCCATGATGCTTTTCATGGTGCCTTTCGTCTGTCTGATGATCTTCATCTACTCTAAGGGCTACATGGAGGGCGACCCCCGCTATTCGCGTTTCTTCGCCTACATCTCTCTGTTTGCCTGCGGGATGCTGGGTCTGATCATCTCGGACAACCTGCTGACTCTCTTCGTTTTCTGGGAGATCATGGGCCTGTGTTCTTATCTGCTGATTGGCTTCTGGTTCGAGAAAGAATCGGCGATGAAGGCCGGGCTTAAAGCCTTCATCACCACCCGTGTGGGCGACGTGATCATGTTCCTGGGCCTGCTGTTCCTGTATTCCAAGACGGGCACCCTGTCCTTTCCCGAGATATTCAGCGAGCATACCCTGAACGTCCTGGCCACTACCTCGGTGCACCTGCCCCTCTTCGGCGAACTGCCGGCGGCCACAGTCATAGCCGTATTGATCTTTGGCGGGGCGGTGGGCAAGTCCGCTCAGTTCCCGCTACACGTCTGGTTGCCCGACGCCATGGAAGGCCCCACCCCGGTCAGCGCCCTGATTCACGCCGCCACCATGGTCTCGGCTGGCGTCTATCTGGTGGCCCGCTGTTTCCCCCTCTTCTACGTGGTGGAGCATGGCCCGCAGCTTGGGGTGGTGGCTTTTATCGGCGCGTTCACCGCCTTCGGAGCCTCCACCATCGCCCTGACCCAGAACGACATCAAGCGGGTGCTGGCCTATTCCACTATCAGCCAACTGGGTTACATGATCGCCGCCCTGGGCGTGGGCGCTTACGTGGCCGCCGTCTTCCACCTGATCACTCACGCTTTCTTCAAAGCCTTGTTATTCCTGTGTTCCGGTTCAGTCATCGTCGGCTGCCACCACGAAATGGACATGATGAACATGGGCGGCCTCAAGGGGCGCATGAAGATCACCTTCCTGACTTTCCTGGCCGGCACGCTGGCCCTGGCCGGTTTTCCTCTTTTCTCCGGTTTCTGGAGCAAGGACGAGATCCTGGCCCACGCCTGGCACGAGTATCAACATTTTGGGATCGTGTCCTGGCCGTTCTTCGTCTGGGCCTTGCTGACCGCCGGCGCGTTCCTGACCGCTTTCTACATGAGCCGCCAGGTGTGCCTGACCTTTCTGGGCCAGCCCCGCAGCGACCACGCCGAACACGCCCACGAAACGCCGCTATCCATGACCGGCCCGCTGATGATCCTGGCTGTTTTCGCCATGCTGTTGGGCTTCATGGGCGTGCCGGAGGATTTCCCGGTGTTGGGGCCGCTTTTGGGCCACAATCCTTTCCATCACTTTGTGGGCACCATCCTGCCCGAAACGGAGTTCGGGTCCACGCCGCTGAGCTGGACGGTGATGGGCATTTCCAGCGGGTGCGCTATCTTCGGCCTGTTCCTGGGTTGGCTGGTCTACGGGCTTAAACCGCTGAAGGCCGGGCAGCCTGACCCCTTCGAGAAGGCCGGCTTCCTCTACAAGCTGCTCAAGAATAAATACTGGGTCGATGAACTCTATCAGGGGACGATCATCCGCTTCGTAGAATGGCTGGCGAGCTTCTGCTACCGCTTCGACGACGTGTGGGTGGTGGACCCTACGGTGGATTTTGTAGGCAACTTTGGCCGCCTTCTGTCCGAATCGCTGCGGGAGGGGGTCGATGACCCGCTGGTCGATGGCGCGGTCAACGGGGTCGGTCATCTGGCGCGATGGGCCGGGCAAGGTCTGCGCCAGGTGCAGACCGGCCGGGTGCAGAATTATTTGCTGATGGCGCTGGTCACGATTTTGATGCTGTTAGGTCTCTACCTGTATCTGTAAGGGAGATTCACTGGATTTTGGAGGATGCGAATCCCCAGAAAGCGGCCTTGCAAACTAGATGACTTTGATCCTGAAGCCATAGCGAATTATGGTATTACTGACCACGATCTGGACAACATTTTCAGGTATCTCCATATGCTAGGTAATCGGCAGGCCATCGCTGATATCAGCTGCGGAGGATATTACGGAACTGGCACTCTTTTGCACGAAAAAGTCGAACTAGACTATCTGCTAGCTCGCGAGGAGAGGTTGCTAAGCTTGAAAGGGACAGCTATAAGCGACTTTCTCCAGATCAACGAAGAGGCACATCTGAAAGGCCTTATAGCTGAGCACTGCTACCTTCAAGGAAAAATCCAAGCAGCCTTCAACGTAAGAGTCGATATAGGTGCATTGATTTGGGCAAATGCCTCAGCGATAGATTTCTACAGACTTTTCGACTACGAGGAATTTCAGGAGCCTTTGTTTGTGCCGTCGGAAACGCAGATTGAACTTGGTCAGAAGATGATAGCCAGGCTCAAAAGGTTGGGGAAGGGAATGCCAAAATGAAGGTCAGATACAGGGTTTTACAATCAAAAAACAACCAGCGTGGAGAATGGGAAACTATAGGGGTCGTGTACGAAAGAGAGCCTGATATAGTTGTACCCCTGGCTGGACCGGTGGAAAGCGACGTAAACAGAGCTATCTGGCGCGAAATCAGCCGGCAGATGATCGAGCTAAAAGTAGATCTGCAAAACTTTCATAAAGCTTTCGGACAGCACGCCCATGACTATCGATTGTTAACTGATATTCATATCATTGAAGGGGATAATCCCAAGCAGATACGAGAACGTCTGTACGAATGGTATATCCTGGGACGAAGACAAGAACCACCGGAGATCAAACCAGAGGCAGAGAAAACAGCCGTATAATTTTGATCGAGGAAATAGAAACAGAGGGTTTGATCTGTGGATGCTGCACTTGAGAGAAAAACAGAAGCCATAAACGAATTCCTGGAGCACCTGCTGGGCGGGCCGGCCAGGGAGTACATCGCCAGGGTAATTCTGCACGGCAGCGTGGCGGAAGGTCTGGCCCGACCGGAAAGCGACATTGATCTGCTCGTTTTCGAGCTGGGGCATCCCGCTCTGGTAGCCGATGCCTGTGACGAAGCCAGCTTTGAAACCTTGATGAAAATGGATGAGAGCGTTGAACCCCTGGTCTATCCGGCGAGTGATTACCGTTATCCTCCTTCCTACTTTGTCTATCGTGCCCTGCAAGATGGGAGAGAGGTCTATTCTATGAACGAGAAAGAACTGAAGCAAACAGAAGAGGTGGTAGAACTGGCTGATGACCTGTTGACCGCCTTGGGAAAAGAAATCAAAGAAACATTTGAGGAGGAAGCATAGATGAATTTACTTACCGTTATCACTTTTGTGCCCTTGCTGGGAGCGGTGATCGTTCTTCTCATTCCCAAGGGCCATGAGGCCGTGATGAAGAGGGCCGCTATCGCCATCAGCCTCGTGCCCCTGGTCTTGTCCATTATCCTCTGGTTCAGTTACGACCAGGCGGTGGGCGGCATCCAGTTTGAGGAGCATCACGTCTGGATTTCGGCCCTGAACGCCAACTACCACGTAGGCGTGGATGGCATCAGCGTGCCCCTGGTCTTCCTGACGGCGCTTCTCACCACCCTGTCCCTGTTCTATTCGTCCTTCACCATCGACGTGCGGGTCAAGGAGTACTTTGCCCTCTTCCTGCTCCTGGAGATGGGCATGACGGGGGTCTTCGTCTCCCTGGACTTCGTCCTGTTCTACGTTTTCTGGGAGATCGGACTGGTGCCCATGTACCTGCTCATCGGGGTCTGGGGTGGAGAAAATCGCCTCTATGCGGCCATCAAGTTCTTCCTGTACACCCTGACGGGCAGTGTGGCCATGTTGCTGGCTATCCTGGGCCTCTACTTCACCACCGGCAGCTTCAACATCATCGAAATTGCCCGCAGGTTCCCGGAAGCGATGCCTTTTGCTCAGAATTTTGGCCTGGTCAGTCTGGCTTTCTGGGCCTTCTTTATAGCCTTTGCCATCAAGGTGCCCAGCTTCCCCTTCCACACCTGGCTGCCCGATGCCCATACCGAAGCTCCTACCGCGGGCAGCGTCATTCTGGCCGGGGTCCTCCTTAAGCTGGGCGCATACGGTTTACTGCGCATCGTGTTACCCATCTTCCCTGGCCCCTTCTATTACTATTGCACCGTCTTACCGATCATACCCATCCTGGCCGTGCTCAGCATTGTCTACGGGGCGCTGGTGTGCATGGCCCAGTGGGACCTGAAAAGGCTCATCGCTTACTCCTCGGTCAGCCACATGGGCTACGTGATGCTGGGCCTGGCGGCCGGAGCGGCCAGCCTGAACATGGTCAAGGAAGGGATCGACACCAGCGCCTCTATAGCCCTCAATGGGGCGGTCCTCCAGATGTTCAATCACGGGATCATCACCGGGGGGCTCTTTTTCCTGGTCGGGATCATCTACGAACGGGCTCACACCCGTGACCTCAAAGCCTTTGGGGGGTTAGGGGTTAAACTTCCATACTACTATGGCATCATGGCAGTGACTGGTTTCGCCTCCCTGGGGCTGCCTGGCCTGGCTGGTTTCTGGGCCGAGTTCTTCGTCTTCCGGGGCGCTTTCCACATCATGCCCTACTTCGCGGCGGTAGGTACGGCGGGCATCGTGGTCACCGCCGCCTACATCCTGTGGCGGATCATCCAGAGCGTTTTCCTGGGCCCCTTCAACGAAGAGCGGTGGGGCAAACTGACTGACATGGAGTGGTGGGAAAAAGCCACTATGTGGCCGCTGGTGGCCTTTATGGTAGCCATCGGGGTCTATCCCCCGCTCATCGTGGATACCATCAATAGAGCTACGACGGCCCTGTTAGGGAAATTATAAACCAATTCGATGGGGCCTGGTACAACGAACGTTCGCTGTCGCCAGGCTCCTGGGGAGGGTTTCGCCTTGGCACTTTCACGGATTATTGTACTGCTTTCACCTGAACTCATCCTTTGCGCGATGGGACTGATCGTGTTGGGCTGTGATCTGATCTGGCGTGAGGAGGAACAGAAAAACTGGCTGCCGCGTCTGGCGGTGGCTGGACTCGTGGTGGCCCTGGCAGCCACCATCTCTCTATGGGGCACCGAGCAGCCGCTTCTGTCGGCGATGATAACCGTTGATACTTTCGCCCTGTTCTTCAAGATCATAGCCATCCTGGTCACCGCGCTGGTGGCCCTGGCCTCTATCGATTACCTGAAAGGACGCACCCCATACCGCTTCGAATTTTACGCTTTGCTGCTTTTCGTGGCCCTGTCCATGACCCTGGCCTCCAGCGCCATCAATCTGATCATGATCTACCTGTCGATGGAGTTCCTGAGCATCACCTCTTACATCCTGGCCGGTTACATCCGCCAGGATACCAAATCCAACGAGGCGGCCCTCAAGTATTTCCTCTATGGAGCCACTGCCTCGGCCGTGATGCTCTACGGCATGTCGCTTCTTTATGGAGCGACGGGCACGACCGACCTGGCAGGGATTGCGGCCTCCTTCGCTGGAGGGCAGGGGCCTGCTTCTCTGCGCTGGCTGGGTGTACCGGCCATCGTTCTGCTTATAACTGGTTTTGGGTTCAAGATCGCCCTGGTGCCTTTCCATCAATGGTCGCCCGACACCTACGAAGGAGCGCCTACCCCGGTCACTGCTTTCTTTTCGGTGGGGCCAAAAGCGGTGGGCTTCGCCATTTTGATCCGGGTCTTTCTCACCGCCCTGTCCGGCTTTCAAATGAACTGGATAGCCATCCTGGCCGGCCTGTCGATGGTCACTATGACCCTGGGCAATCTGGTGGCCCTCAGGCAGACCAACATCAAGCGTATGCTGGCCTATTCCAGTATCGCCCACGCAGGCTACATCCTCATCGGCGTGGTATGTGTCTATTTCCAGGGTAACAACTGGTTCAGCGGCGTCAACGGCGTGTTGTTCTATCTGCTGGCCTATCTCTTCACCAACGTGGGAGTTTTCGTGGCCGTCATCGCCTTCGAGGAGGCCACCGGCTCCAACGAGATCGAGGACTACGCCGGACTGGTGGGCCGCTCTCCGCTGCTGGCTGGTGCTCTGCTGATCTTACTCCTATCCCTGGTCGGCATCCCCGGTACGGGTGGTTTCTTTGGCAAGGTTTTCGTCTTTGGGGCGGCCATTCAGCAGACGCAATTCTACTTTTTGGCTTTGGTGGGCATCCTCAACAGCGTGGTCGGCGCTTTCTACTATCTTAACGTGGTACGTCTCATGTTCTTCGATCCCGCCCCGGAGGAAGCCTCGAAATTTGGTCTGTCTCCCGGCACCGGTTTGGCCCTGGTCATTGCCGTGTTCATGACCCTGCTCATCGGCCTTTACCCTCAACCGTTCATCACCCTGGCCACTCAATCGGTGCAGGTGTTGGCTTCCGCTTTGTAGGTTACACCTCCGGTAACGATAAAGCCCCTCAGCTATATCGGGGCTCAATTCTCAGCCTGGATAATACGGACAGTTATGTCCGTAGCAACAACGAAACTGCCGGGAAGATAGTCTTAACCTATCTCGTCCGTTTTCGTCCCCGGACAGGGACTCACTTTCCCACGCTGATATTCGTGGCATGCGAGGCATCAGATCGTGACCTCAACCTGTTCTAGCTGCTCTTCCGGGATAGGTTCCCCTGTAGCCATTAAGTCTTCAAGATATAGCTCTATGGCTTCTTTAATGTTTTGTAGAGCTTCCTCACGGCTGGCCCCATAGCTGAAACAACCCGGCAGGGCAGGAACGGAAACGTTGTAATAGCCCGCAAATTCCGGATCTGTCTCAGGCTGAAGGATAATCGTATATCTTAATTTGTTAGCCATCTTCTGCACCTGTACCAAGAAATGCAAAGATGATCGTGCATTTTTTTGCGCTCCTTTCTAGCTCGCTGCTATCAATAGTCGCGGGACAGCAAATGACGATTGCCGAGGCGCACCCTGGTCAGACCGGCTTCACGGGCGGCCTGTTCGGCTTCCCCGGCGTGGCGTACTGAGGTGCAGGGCAGGTCAGTCATGTAGAATTGGGGATGGAAACCCAGCAGGGAATAAGGAATGGTCGG
>CAZYHC010000113.1:0-11865 GCA_964646625.1 uncultured Anaerolineales bacterium | reverse complement strand
GGGATGAGGCAGGGCGTCCCTCCCTGCTGGGCAGCTTAGATGGTTACAATAAGGGCTAAGATAAGAGTTGAGATATTTGTAAATATTATCCTTTTATTGGTTATAAGGTTAAGATTTTATAACTAAATTAGAAGTCTCACGAAATCTATACTAATTCTCCACTGAATCTTATCTTACTAGAGCGCATTTTTGTGCGATAATGTTATGGTTCGCCACAATACTTATTGAGGAGGTTTAAGATGTTGATAAGAGAAGCTATTGACGATTTCTTGTCTATTTCTGAGGCTAAGGGGCTGTCACATCATACCGTCAGGTCTCGCAAGGGGCTTTTGCACGCCTTTAGTGACTGGGCTCCTGACTCCCCCCCATGCCTCGGCAATTACGATGTGACGGAGATAACACCTGGCATTGTCTCTGAGTATCTCGTGCACCTTCGCCGCCGCGAGGGGCGGTGGCCTGACTCTCAGGGCAAGCCTCGCGCTCCTGGCCGCTTGCAAGAGTCAACTATTCAGGCCCATTTGCGCGTCCTCAAGACGTTCTTTAACTGGCTCCATCGCCGTCTACGCCGGAAGGGAATAGATAACGTTGAGAATCCAGTCGCAGACATTTCACAACGGAAGTACGCTCCAGACACTCCCCAGGCGCTGACGCTTGAAGAGGTTATCACTTTGCTGAAAACAGCAAGGCAGGTGGGGCCTCGCGAACACGCCGTCACGCTCTTCATTGCCGACACTGGTTGCCGCGTTAGCGAGGCGGTGATGACTTTAGACAAAATCGATTTCGGCAAGAACATTATTGTCATCGTGGGCAAGGGAGATCAAATTCGGCCCATGTTTTTCACCGATATCACCGCCCAGGCTCTCCAGAAGTGGCTGGCCAGTCCCCAGCGCCAGCATTGGGCCGAGAAGTTTCCCGATGAGGCTCATTACCTCTTTTTGGGCAAAAGCGGCCACTTGACCGATTCGGGCTTACGATATATAATCAGGAATGTAGGCAAAGAGGCCGGAATCGATCTGCATCCCCATCAACTCCGCCACACGCTGGCTATGCTTGCTTACGAGAAGGGGGCGCCGGATGCCGTCGTATCGAAGCTGCTGGGTCACCGGAGCTCCAGGACGACCATTGAGATTTACAGCATTTTCACGCTGTCGCGATTAAAGCAACAACACGAGATCTATTCGCCCGTAGCCCAGGCGGCAGAGTTTTTGCACGAGGCTTTTTCTACGGAGGCGGATGAGCAAAGTCTGGAGTAAACTTTTGTTGTATAAGCTGAGGAGAACATCGTTTTTTTAAGGAAAGGGGAAGCCATGAGCCGAACCCGTATTATATTTGTGGTCGTTATTCTTCTGGCTGTCCTGATCGTGGCCGGTTCGTTTCTGTGGCGCTGGGCCAGCCAGCAGGGAGGAGGGGTCACGCTTCCGACCCAGAAGAAGGAGTTGGAGGTGCGCGTCGTTTGCGCCCTGCCGGTCGAACCCTGGGTGCAGGAAGCGGCCAAAAGCTTCAATCAGGGGGGGTACACCCTGGAGGGGCAACCCATCGTGGTCAGGGTGGTGCCTATGGACGGTTTGACCGCCATGGGGCGTTATGAGCGGGAGGAGATAGACCCCTTCCCCACCGCCTGGATTCCAGATAACCGTTATCTGGTGGAATTGGTCAATGCCACCTTCAAAGAGAAACTGGGGCGTGACGTATTTCTGACCGATGGCGAATACCGGGCGCGGCCTATCGCCATTTCCCTCTTCGCCTGGGGGATATACGAAAGTCGAGCCAGGGTTCTACAGGAGAAGTACGGCGATATCAATTGGCGCGCCATCCACGATGCAGCTACGGCCAAAGGGGGCTGGCCCGAACTGGGAGGGCAGTCGGAATGGGGCTACTTCAAACTGGTGGTGCCCAACCCGCGCAAAAACGTGGGAGGGCTGGCGGCTATGGTGGCTGCGGCCGGTGAATACTACAAAAAAACCAGCATCGAGGTGGCCGACGTGACCGACCCCGAATTCCAGAAGTGGTTGGGGGCACTGATGGGCGCGGTGACCGATTTCTCCAGCCTGGGAGCCTATTCGGTAGAGAACCTGGCTCTCTTCGGCTATTCTATGGGCGACGGAGGGCAACTGCTGGAAAGCGATCTGTTGGTCAACATGTCCGGCATTAAAACCCGCTGGGAGGACCCCCTGGTCATCGTCTACCCCGAATATTTGACCTGGTTCGATTTTCCCTTTACCATCTGGATCGGGCCGGAAACCACCGCTCTGGAGAAAAACGCCGCTCTGGAGTTCGAACGTTATCTGCTCTCCCCGGAGGTGCAGACCCTGGCCGTTCAGCGCGGTTTGCGTCCGGCCAACGTCGATGTGTCCGTGACTGACCAGGATAGCCTCTTTGTCCGCTGGCAGGATCAGGGAGCGATGACCGTTGTGCCGCGTACCACGGCCATGCACTCGCCCGACCGCGATGTGCTCCTGGCTCTTCTCCGCTGGTTTGATCTCAACGTGGCCCAGCGCTGAGAGGAGAGGAGGTGAGCTCGTGAAAAAATCCAGGAAAAAGTCTAGCAAAACAGCCACCATTCTGGTTGTACTGATCGCCGTCCTGTTCATCACCATAGCCTCTTGTTGCGCTCTTTGGGCTGTCTACGCGTACCTGACCCCCGGTGAGACCTCTGTCGTCATCAGGCCCTCGGGCTCCGCTTTGGCGGTAGCCTATTCTCCGGAGAAACGAGAACTGGTGGAAGAACTGGTCTCTGCCTTCAACAGCCAGCAGTTCGAAACCGAAGATGGAAAGAAGATGGTGGTTAACCTGGTCGAGTATGAACCGGAAGAGATGATCGCTGCCGCTCTGAATGGTGAGTGCCAGGCCATTAACCCCGATTCGTCCATCTGGCTCGATCAGTTGGACCGGGCCTGGATGGATCAGACAGGAGATGAGATGCCCCTGGTGGGCGACACCATGCGTTATGCGGTCTCGCCGGTGGTCATCGCCATGTGGGAGGACGTAGCCCGTTCCCTGGGCTGGCCCGATAAGCCCATCGGTTGGCAGGACATCATGGCCGAGGCGCAGCGCAATCCAGACTTCAAATGGAGCCATCCCTCCACCAGTTCGGCCAGCGGTCTATTAGCCACCCTGGCCGAGTTCTACGCCGGAGCCGGTAAGACCAGGGGGCTGACGGTCGCAGATGCCCAGAACCAGGCTACTCTGGACTACGTGGCCTCTATCGAGAAGACGGTGCGCCACTACGGGGAGGGAGAGTGGGCCGTTATCCAGCAGGTTCTGAAAGAAGGGCGCTCCTATCTGGACGCCTTTGTGGCCCAGGAGCAGTTGGTCATCTACTTCAACGCCCGCAGCCAAGATAAACTGGTAGCCATCTATCCCCAGGAAGGGACCCTGTGGGAAGATCATCCCCTGGCCCTGTTGGAGAGGCCGGACCTCACCCCCACTCAACGCCTGGTTTTTCAGCGTTTCTCTGATTATCTCTCGGCCACGGATTCTCAGATGCGGGTTTTGTCTCACGGCTATCGACCGGCCGATCTGAGCATTCCCCTGAACGATCCCGCTTCGCCCATCAAGCTGGAGAACGGGGTCAACCCGGCCGAACCACAGACGGCCCTCCAGATTCCCAGCCCGGCGGTGGTGGAGACCGTCAAGAACGTGTGGTGGTATACCAAACGCCACACCAACGTCTACCTGGTGGTGGATACCTCTGGCAGTATGCGGGACGAAAAGTTGAACAACGCTCAGGAGGCTTTGGGCGTCTTCATCGACCAGATTCAGGGCGATATGGAACGGGTAGGGCTGATCGAATTCTCCTCTTACGTAAATGATATCGTTGAGCTGGATGAACTGAAGCGCAATCGCCCCACCCTGCAACTCGAGATCAGCGGCCTGCAAGCGGACGGAAATACGGCCCTGCTGGATGCCATTAACGCGGCCTACATCCGCTTGCAGGAACTGGACGATGAGGAGCGCATTAATGCCATCGTGGCCATGACCGACGGCAAGGAGAATAATTCCCGCCTGGGTCTGCCCCAACTGATCGGCAAGATGCAAAGCGGCAATGAAAGTGGCGTGCCTGTGGTCGTGTTCTGCATTGCCTACGGGGACGACGCCGATTATTACACCCTGGAGGCCATCGCCCACGCCACCGGCGGCCAGGTGCGTCAGGGCGACCTGGAGACCATCAGACAGCTTTATAAGATATTATCAACCTACTTCTAGCAGGCGGCCAATCCCGCTAACTCGAGCGGTGTCCTTTTTTCACGTTCCATTTAGGTTTTATTTATGTCGGCTTTACAATTCGCCCTTATACTGATATTGAAGGGGGATAATTTATAGTGTACAGGAGCAGGAGAGCTTATGTCCAGGAGCAAGCTGGCAAAAGATTTACGGGACCGCGTGACTAAGGCCGTAGTCTACTACGCCTTTTTCCGTCTGGAGAGCGCCATTATCATCGCCCTGACCATCATCCTGGTTTTCCTTTATCCTCATCCTTTTACCTGGTGGCGGCGGTGGTTCTGGCTGGTCGTTTGTGTGGTGGCTGAGGGGTTGATCGTGTACACCACTATCAGCGATCCGAGCACGGCCCGACAGGTGATGGCTAATATATTTCGCGAGGAGTTCAACCCCAGGGCTATACGCAGCAAGAAATACCGCGAACGGCTGGAAAAAGCCCTGACCTATCGCGACGGTATTGAGGCCACGGTGCGGGCCAGCCGGGCGGGCGTCTTACGCGATCATCTTCAAGATACAGCCGACAGCGTCACCGAGTGGATAGCCAACATCTTTCGCTTAGCCCGTCGTCTGGATTCCTACGAGGGGGACAAGGTCATCCAGCAGGACATGCGTTCCGTGCCCCTGGCTATCGAGAACATGGAGGCTCGCCTGCAACAGGAAGAAGACGGAGCCGTACAACAGCATATACAGGGGGTCATCGCCAGCAAGAAAGCTCACCAGCAAAACCTGGAAAAGCTTCAGAATATGATGGAAAAAGCGGAGTTTCGGCTGGAACAAACTCTCTCCGATCTGGGGACCATTTACTCCCAGATGCAGCAGATCGAGGCCCGCGACGTGGAAAGTGGTCGCGCCCAGCGCCTGGCCGAGGACGTGGCCGATGAGATCGCCGATCTCCAGGGCGTTGTCGATGCCATGGACCAGGTGTACTCCTACGAAGATTCGAAGCGATAATCATCATTTGAAGTGTAAAAAGAAGAGATAAGTTATGAATGACAAGGATAAGGAAGAATTAAAAAAACTCTTGATAGACACTTTTGAATCTTTTGCTACCTCTATTGAACAAAATTTTCAAGCCATAGAGAAAAGATTTCAAGACCTGGAGAAGAAGATCGACCGCAATTATGTCCAACTGCAGCATCTCAACCGCCGGCTGGATAATCTCGACAGAGAGCTAAGGAGCGATATAGGAGAGTTAAAGGGCGATGTAAGGGATCTGGAAGCCAGGGTGGCGGCCCTGGAGACCCGTAAGTGAGGAGGGTATGGTGCTCAAAAAAAGTGTGATCTTAACGCTCATTGCCTGTTGTCTGGTGCTGACGGGCTGTTTTGGCGGTCCGCAGAAACCGACCAAGGGCCAGGTCATCGTTTACGTGGCGGCTCCTCTGTCCGGTTTTCAGGCCAACGGAGGACAGACCGTGCTGGGCGGGGCCAATCTGATGGCTGCCCAACTCAACCGCAGTGGCGGGTTGCTGGGTTATGAGGTGAGAGTCATCGGCCTCGACGACGAAGCCGATTCCGAGGTGGCGGTGGTCATTGCCGAGGAGGTCAGCCAGGCCCTCCAGGAAGGCAAAAAAGTGGTGGGGGTAGTGGGACATTATAACAGTGGTCAGACCCTGGCGGCGATGGAGATATACAAGGACTTGCCTCTGGTGGTTATCACTCCTAACGCCAGCGAGGTCAGCATCACTCAGCGCGGCTACCAGAATTTCTTCCGGGTCAACGCTAACGACGCCAAACAGGCGGAGGTCGATGCTCGCTTCCTGGTGGAGAAACTGGGGGTGCGTCGCCTGGCGGTGGTGCACAACGACACCGAATACGGCGTCGGCCTGCGCGATCAGATGACCACCGCCCTGAAAGCTTTGGGGGCGGAGGTGGCCCTCGCCCTTCAGATCCAGGAAGGGCAGGAGCAATATGAGGTTGAGGTGGAGCAGATCAAAAAGGCCCAACCGGAGGCGGTCTTCTATGCCGGTTACGAGATCGAGGCCCCTTACCTCCGTCTGGCCCTGGTCGAGGCCGAGATCACGGTGCCGTTTTTGGCCTCCGACGGCGCGTTCCTCTCGGCCACCATCGACGAAGCGGCCGGGGCAGCAGAGGGGATGTACGTCAGCGCCTTTGCTCCCAGCCCAGACCAGGTGGTGGATAAGGAATGGGTGCAAGAGTATCAGGAGGTGGAGTACCGTAACCCGGATACTTACTCCATTAACGGTTACAGCGCCCTGGCGGTGTTGGCCGAAGGGGTTAAAAAGGCCCAGAGCTTCGACGCTGCCCAGGTAGCGGCGGCCATCCGCAGCCTGGACTTCGATACCCCGGTGGGCCATATTTCCTACAACCGTGACGGAGATCTGAACGAGCCGAAGGTGTACATTTTCCAGGTGCAGGATGAGGCTTTTGTGCAGGTGTACCCTGAAAGTTAAAAGCACAGAGGGGGTGTCCACAGACTTTTCCAGACATATGGCTTATGATTTTGGAGGGGGGGATGCTGGCCTGAAAACGGCTGGAGCTTTAACAAGGTTGTTTGCGGTGTGCCCAACCTGCTTGAAAAGTGGTCTGCTTCGTGATATAATATAAATAACACTCTGATCCGATTAAGGATTCACAACAGCCATCAAATGCGGCCAGGATGTAATCTGACCGGCAAGAATCGTTCTCTATTTTTTAAGCAGGATCACGTAGTCCGCCTCCGTGAAAGGGGACGACTATCAAATCTTAACCTAATCTTTACCAAACCTCTACCCAAAAATGGCCCGTACGGGATATAATAATTGTATAAGGATGGGCAGGGTTTGTAAATGGAGACGACGTGTTCTTGGCCTTTACAAAGGGTTCCTGCCGACGGAGCTTCGGTCTCTGGGGCGGTGGAGAACAGTTTGCCATCCTTACATTTTTTTCGGTTTGGCGGTAAAGCGGGTGATCCTCTAATGGCTTGGAGAAAGGGCCTCTCGACGTTATACACCTGGACAGTGGTGCTGTTCGGCATACTGGCTGTGGTGGTCTTTCATAGTAACTTTGGCGCTTCGTGGCGCGAACTCCTGTTCTATCCTGGGCAGAACGTCCTGAAAATTATCGCTCTGGTAATTATCGCTCTGTTGTGCATACTGGCGGAATGGATGATCATCCGTTTGCCCCAAGGTGACAATCTGACCACCAGTTTTGTGCTGGTTATGCTGACTCTGTTGATCGCCGGCCCCGTAGAGGCGGTGGAAGTGATCGTCATGGGGTCTTTTATTGGCTATGGGCTTCTCCGTCGCCAGTCGTTGGGCAGAATCCTGTTCTACTCTGGACACTACGCCTTGAGCAGTACGGCGGCGGGCTGGTTCTACTTCCTGGCCGAGGAGAAACTCCCTCGCTTGCTCCTCCAGGAGGCCATGCATCTTCCGGCCGTAGGGGTGTACTTTCTAATCTATGCTTCGTGCTCCCAACTGCTTATCAATGTGCGGGATGGGCTGATTCTTCCCACCGAGGTCGATATCTCGGTGGGAGAGACCAAGTTGCCCAAAACAACCCTGTTAATTGCTTTTCTGTTGATGCCCTTGCCGCTTTTGACCTATTATCTCTACTACTCTCGGAGACCTGAGGCCGTGATCTTTATTCTGGTGCCTCTGTTCGCCGTATTGGTGGCCTTTCGGTCCTACATCAATATTGACACTTATGCTAACGAGATCACCACTCTCTACGAGATATTGCAGGAATTTGTAGCCGCTCTGGGCCAGGAAGAAACGGTCCAGACCGTGGCCAAGGGCATCGCCATCAGTATGAAAAAATTGGTCGCTTACGATGCCTGTCTGGTATATAGTCTGGAGGAAAGTAGCAACACCTTCGTGCTCGTCCATAACGAGGGGCGGCAGGAAGGGCCCGAATTTGTAGAGCCCAGCCGGGGACTTCTGGGAGAGGTGGCCGTCAGTGGGGAAGGGACAGTGGCCCAGGAAATTACTCCTAAACAGGAAGACCAATTGGGATGGATCTGGCTGCCTAAAACTTCTCTTTTGGCCATGCCTCTCAGGGCTGAAACAGGGGCGGTAGTGGGGCTGGTTCTGCTGGTTAAATTTGACAAGGCTTTCAGCCTCGATAGTTTTCGCCTGAGCAAAATTCTGAGCAACCAGGCTGGCCCCGCCCTCAGAAATGCCCAAATCTACGAACAGACCCAGCAACTGGCGGACACCGACCGCATGCTGGGCCTCATGAACCAACCGGCTTTCCGCCTGCGCGCCCAGGGCGAAATCTCCAGGGCTCGTCAGGACGGACGTTCGGTGGCTATCATCTTGACGGACGTGGACGATTTTAAGAAGGTAAACACGGCCTATGGGCATCAGGGCGGAGACGCCCTCCTGAAAGGGTTGGCCGATATCCTGACCCAAGCGGTGGGCGGGGAAGGCATCGTCGGCCGCTACGGTGGGGAGGAATTCGTGGTTATGTTGCCGGGGGCCAATGAATTGCGGGCCGAGCGAAAGGCAGAGGAGATCAGACAGACGGTGGAGGACCACGATTTCATTATAGATGACTCGGTCCGGGCTAAAGCGACTATCAGCCTTGGGGTGGCCGTTTTTCCCCAGGACGGCCAGGAAGTCCCAGACCTGATCGAAAAAGCCGACCGGGCTACCTACCTGGCTAAGAGAATGGGCAAAAACAGAGTATGTTTATACGGAGAACGCCGAATCGAGGAAAATCTCTAAGCTGGCCCTGAAGGGTGTTAGGTCGAAAGGTGTGGCATCGTGAGGGTACTTGGCAAACTTAAAAGTAAGCTTGGAAGCGCCATGCGGGATAGTCGAGGCCGTTTTATCTGGCTTATCGTCTTCTTTGATGTCCTCTTGATTGCGCTGAGCCTTCTATCTCTACAACAGGGCGAATTGCGAAAAGATCAGATCATCCTGAGGAGAAGGAAGGTCGAATACGAGCAGAGACTGAAAACCGAGGTAGTCACCACCACCAGGGTCGTCACTATCGTTGTTACCTCTAGTCCCTGGTAGCACCTGCTTCTGCAAGGCAGCAAGGTGTTGGAGGCTGATCATTTGAGTAAGGAGGAGGGGTTATTATGGAGTTCAACCGGGTAGCTGATGAGCACGTTAAGATAGCCGAGCTGAGTCGCAAAATAGGGCAGATCCTTGTTGAGCGTGGGGATTATGAACAGGCCATGGATCAATTTCAACTGGGGTTGCAGTACCTGGAAGGCCTGGAACATAACGAGGTGGCGCGTATCTACAACGAGATTGGTCGGGTCCATTGGCATCAGGGCAAATTGCAGGAAGCCCAGGAGTGGACCGAAAAAGCCCTGGAGTTGGCCGAAAAACTGCTTGATCCGGAAGAATTGGCTCGTTTGCTTTATTTTGCTGGCATCAGATACTTCAGGCAGGGCGAGAACCGTCTGGCCGAGGACCACTGGCTCAGGAGTTTGGAGATATGCCAGCAGATCGGCGATCTTCCCACCCAGGCCAAACTCTATCAAAACCTGGGCTGGCAGAGCAAAATGATGGGAGACTACAATAAAGCCCTGGGATATCTGGAGAAGGGCAAAGCGATGGCCGAGGAGTGTGGAGATATTTCTTCTCTATCGGTTATCCATGAGACCCTGGGAGAGACCTACTATGTGCTGGGAGACTGGGGCCAGGCCATCGAAAACCTGCAAAAAAGCCTGAATCTTACCGAACAAGCGGGACTGCGCAAGGCCACCTCGCGCGTGTTCAGCGCTCTGGGGGATATCTACCGCCATCAGGGAAAACTGGCCGAGGCCGACGAATGCTATCAACGGAGCCTGGCCTCCATCACGGCGGCTGGCAGTTCCCAATCTCTGTTCGTTGTCAACCTTGGTCTGGGGCTGATAAATATGGAAAGAAAGCGGTACGACCAGGCTAAAGAGTTCCTCGAAAAATGTTGGGCTATTACCAGCGAGGGAGTGGGCTTCACCTCCAGGATGGCTACCGTCAAGGCCTACATGGGCGAGCTCTTCGTCCGCACAGAGGAGCTGGAAGAAGCGACCGAAGCCTGTGCCGTGGCCCTCGACCTGGCCCAGAAAGCTAACGCCCGACCGGAATTAGCTCAGGCTATGATGGTGCAGGGTATGATCTCCGCCCGACAACGAGATTGGTCCACAGCTCTGGAGCGTTATAGCCACGCCCGGCAAACCTTCGAACAGATCGGGGACAGGTACAACCTGGGACGAGTCTACTTCGAGTTGGGGATGATGTATCGCGATAGAGGCGATGGTGAAAAGGATGCAGAACAGAGCAAAGCCTTTCTGGAAAAGGCGCGAGAAATCTTCAGTGCTTTAGGCGCCGAGTCTAACCTGGCCAGATTCCCCTCCGATGGGTTAGAGTAGTACTATTTTACCATTGACAGTGCGTTATTCTTCTGGTAAAATTGAAACAGGAGATTTGCATTCGTAGGATATGGTAATGTGTCGTTGATTGTATGCCCGGCGACCGGGATGCCAGGGTTTCCCCCCCTGGCGGCCTTCAAGATTTTTCCTTTCTGGCCTCCGTACTTTTAGGAGTCTATCCAGGCAGGCACTCAGAGATATCCACCCCATATGGAGTTCGGAGAAAGGGTTATGATCAAGGGCTCCTCTCCTGGAAATGTAGCCTGGCGAAGCGATTTTGGCAAAGCTACTCTCGATAACCGTTGGCGCTTTACTCTTTTGATAATCGTTTTCGACGTGCTTCTGATAGCCGTCGTCTTCATGTCTTTGCGCAACCAGGAGATTGCACGAGAGATCAAAATTCTCCAGGAAACGAATCGAGAGTATGTGGACGTCTTGGCTACCCGTAAGGTTGAGGGGTTGCAGATTGTTTACATCACAGCCACGCCGACCATCACAGACGCGGTGGCAAGCGGATCCGGCTCAGAAGTAACCAAAGTGGCAGCCGCGCGCTCTCCTGTTCCGCAAACCACCCTGTCGGCTACACCTGTCCAGACTGTTGTGCCTTCCGCAACGCCTCCAGCTACGGGCATTCCATCGCCGACGCCTCTGGTCACAGGTAGCCCATCGCCGACGCCTCTGGTCACGGGCAGCCCGTCGCCGACGCCTCTGGTCACAGGCAGTCCGTCGCCGACGCCCCTGGTCACAGGCAGTCCGTCGCCGACGCCTCTGGTCACAGGCAGCCCATCACCTACCTCGACGCCGACCACTGTTCCTCCTGTGCCACCTACCTCGACGCCGACTACTGTTCCTCCTGTGCCGCCTACCTCGACGCCGACTAATACTACACAGCCTACGTCGCCTCCACCTGACCCTCCGACGCGGCCGCCTGATAATCCAACCAATACGCCGACGCCGACGAACACGCCGACCAATACGCCGACGTCAACTAATACGCCAACCAACACGCCAACCAACACGCCAACCAACACGCCGACTAACACGCCGACTAACACGTCTACGCCAACTAACACGCCGACCAATACGCCGACGACGAGCAACACGCCGCCCGACGCGGTGGACGACACAGCCAGCACGAACGAGGACACCCCGGTCACCATCGCCGTGTTGGCTAACGACACTGACGCGGATGGCGACCCCTTGTCCGTGAGCGCCGTAGGCGTGCCTGCCAACGGCGGGGCCACTATCAGCGGCACGATCACCGTCGCCTACACGCCGACGTTGAACTTCAACGGCACCGACGTCTTCACCTACACTGCCAGCGATGGGAACGGGGG
>CAZYHC010000112.1:0-11925 GCA_964646625.1 uncultured Anaerolineales bacterium | reverse complement strand
CCGCCGGAAGAAGTCGAGGTGCCCGACTGGCTGCGGGGTCTGGAAGCCGAAGAGGAGGCGCCCCCCGTCGCAGCAGAGGTGGAAGCTCCCGCACCGCCGGAAGAAGTCGAGGTGCCCGACTGGTTGCGGGGTTTGGAAGCCGAAGAAGCGCCCCCCGTCGCAGCGGAGGTGGAAGCTCTGCCGCCGGAAGAAGCGGGAATGCCCGACTGGCTACGGGATCTGGAAGCCGGAGAGATCCCTCCTGTCGTAGAAGAGGCCGAAGAGACGCCCGAAATGCCGGCCTGGCTGGAGGACGTGGGGCTTCCAACCTTGCCTGACGAAGAGGAAGGTGAGCGACCGCCCCCGGTCGTGGAAGTGGAAGAGGATTTGCGGGCTCCTCCCTGGCCGGAAGAACTCCAGCCGTCGGAGGTGGAGGCAGAGATAGAAGAAGGACCGCCACCTCCCCCTGTCATGGAGGAGGTAGAGGGCCTTGCTCTGGCAGAGTTGCCCGATTGGCTTAAACCGCCGGAGGGCGTGGAAGCAGGGCTGGCTCCGGCGGAGATACCGGCCTGGTTACAAGCCATGCGTCCCACTGAAGAGGAGGCCGTCTATGAAGAGGAAGCGCCCCCTGAAGCTGTCGAATCCAGAGGGCTGCTGGCCGGTATCAGGGGTGTGCTGCCCATCGAGCCAATCATCAGCGCGCCTCACATTTCTGAAGCCCGTGAAGTGCCTGAGAAGCCCGGCGCGGGTGTCGAACAAGCCAATGTATTTGAGGAGATCGTAGCCCGGCGTCCATCGGCTCTGACCGAAATCGAGGTGCGAGCACGGAAAAGAGTATTGAGCACTGCCGGGCGTCTGCTCATCTACATCATTGTGGCCCTGGCCGTGATCGTGCCCCTTATTCTGCCTGGTCAGTGGTTTGACCAGACGGACGTGATAGAAACAGCCGATACCAGGAATGCTTACCGGGCTATCGAAGCCCTGAGTGAGAAATCTTTTGTCCTCGTCGCTTATGACTACGATCCGTCCGCCGCGGCAGAGATGAATTTTCAGGCCGAAGCGGTTTTTCGCCACCTGATAGAACGTAACCTGAAAGTGCTGATTATCAGCCTCTATCCTGCTGGCCCGGAAATCGCTCAGGAGATTATGGAGCAGGTAGCCCCCGAGCAGTACAAATACGGTGAAAATTATGTCAACCTCGGCTACCTTCCTGGCCGCGAAATGGCCTTACAAAGTTTCGGGATCGACCCGCTTGAGGCCGTGTCTGTGGACTACCGCGAGCGCACCCCTCTGGCTGACTTACCCGTTATGCAAGATTTCGATCCGGCCCGAGGTATCCAAAACGTGGCCCTGCTCGTCCTATTGGCTGACTCCCAGAGCGGGTTACGCAGTTGGGTAGAACAGATGGTCAGTTTTCACGGTCTAAAAATGGTCGCCGGGGTGACGGCTGCCATCCAACCCTATGCCCTACCCTATCGAGACTCGCAACAGCTTGTGGGGCTGATCGGTGGGCTGCCGGGGGCGGCCGAGTACGAAGCTATAACCGGGCGACCTTATTCAGCGATAGACAGTCTGGATTCTCTGTCGGCTGCCCATCTGGTCATCGTCATTCTGATGTTATTGGGCAACGTAGAGTACCTGGTATCGCGGCTGCGAGGCCAGACCTAAAAGGAGCGCGAAGAGGATGGAGCCTCAAGAGATATTCGGAATGTGGATAGCAGCCCTGCTGACCATCATGGTTTACAGCTACCTCCTGGGCGATAATCCTCTCTACCGTGTGGCTGAACACATCCTGGTAGGTTCGGCCACTGGGTACGCGGTGGTGGTGGTTTATCACCACGTTCTCTATCCTAAATTATTCACCCACCTGGTAGGGGAAAAAAGCAGTCCAATCTATTTCCTGCCTCTACTATTGGGGCTTTTGCTGCTGACCAAGGGCAGGGCTTCCCTGGCCTGGCTGGGGAATACGTCTATGGCTTTCATTTTTGGAGTGGGAGCCGCGCTGATCGTCAGTGGGGCCTTGGTTGGCACCCTCCGCCCCCAGGTAGAATATACCATGCTTTCGCTTAACCCGGCCGATTACCCCGATTACGGCTGGGAACGAGCTATAGATAGCTTGATTATCATCATCGGCACGGTGGGCACTTTGCTCTACTTCTATTTCACGGTCAGAGAGGGCTGTATAAAGGTTGCGCCGATCCGCTTTTTAGCCGGTATTGGTCGCTGGACGATCACCATTGCGCTGGGGGCCATCTTCGCCCACGTCATCATGGCCCGGGTGTCGCTTTTAATCAGTCGAGTGCAGTTCTTGTTTGAGGTGGCCTCTGAGATGGCAAAAGGATTGTTAGGCGGTTGAGCAGGCTCTATACCCAGGTACCCCGGGTAACTGACTGGAGTGTCCGTTATGACCAGTGGCTATCCTATCGAATCGATACTGGCCGCCGATTGTGGCAGCGTGCATACCCGCGTGGTCTTGCTCGACGTGATCGATGGGCAATACCGTTTCGTGGCTAAAGGGGAAGCCCTCAGCACCGTCGAGCCGCCCCACTCTGATATCACCCTGGCCGTCCGGCACGCCATCGAACAGATCGAAGAGACGACCGGCCGACTGTTCCTGGATGAACAGGGCCAATTGCTCATGCCCGAACAGTCTAGCGGTCATGGGGTGGATGCTTTCGTAGCCACCAGCAGCGCCGGTGCTCCCTTACGCCTGGTGCTGGTCGGTTTGTCCCAGGAGTTGAGCCTGAGCAGCGCCCGGCGAGCGGCCTCCTTTACTTACGTCGCCATCGAAGATGTTATCTCCCTGGACAATAGCCTCGGCGAGAGGCGCAACGTAGAGGATAAAATCGGGCTGATCCAGCGCCACAGGCCCGACCTGATCCTGGTGGCCGGGGGCACCGATGGAGGCACCACCTCCCCCATCATCGAAATGGCCCGCGTGGTAGCCATGGCTTGCTCTATCCTTAAAGAGGACAAACCGCAAGAAGGCCAACCGCGGATCATCTTCGCCGGCAACGCCGAGGTCCGAGCCGACGTGGCCGAGATCATTGGCTCTGAAGCGGAGTTGCGGGTGGTGGACAACGTCCGTCCCACCCTGCACCTGGAGAATTTAACCCAGGCCAGCGAGGAGATCGAAGCCTGTTACAGAGAATGTAAGATGGAAGCGATGCCGGGGTTCGACACCTTAAGCTCCTGGAGTCCTGTGCCTGTGTTGCCTACGGCCAGAGCCTGGGGCTACGTGGTTCAATACCTGGCCCGTCAGTGGGAGTCAGGCAAGGGAGTGATCGGGATCGACATCGGGGGCACGACGACCACCATAGCTGCTATGCTGGAGGATCGTTTCAGCCTGCACACGCGCAGCGATCTGGGCATGGGGCCCAACATCGACCGCATACTGAGCGCCGTAGAGCTCGATGATATCCTGCGTTGGTTGCCCTTCGAGATGGAAGCGACCGAAGCACACAACATCATCCTGAACAAGCATCTGCGGCCCACCACCGTGCCCCAGACCCGTGAAGAACTGCTTTTGGAGCAGGCGGTGGCCCGCGAGATATTGCGTCTGGCTCTGGACGAGGCCCGCACCCACTGGAGGGCGGGCCCTTCCAGGCCTTACCCGGGCCTTGCTCCTTTCTTTGAGCCTATCATCGGTGGAGGAGGAGTGCTGACCAACGCGCCTCACCATGGACAGACGGCCTTGATTTTGCTTGACGCTTTACAACCTATCGGGGTGAGCACCATCGTGCTGGATGCCACCGCATTGGCCGCTCCTCTAGGAGCGTTGGCCACTTTTCAACCCCTGGCTGCGGCTCAGGTTCTGGAGCGCGATGCCTTCCTTAACCTGGGCACTGTTGTGGCCCCCATAGGCACCGCCCGGGAAGGCGATATCGTTCTCAAGCTCAAGATAGATTACGGCGGAGGCATGGCCCTTGACGTTGAAGTGGCTTACGGCTCGCTGGAGGTGATACCTCTGCCGCTGGGTCAGACCGCCGTTCTGCACCTGAAACCCTTACGGGGTTTCGACGTGGGCTGGGGCACCAAAGGGGTCCCTCTCCAGGTGAACGGGGGCACGCTGGGCATCATCATCGATGCGCGGGGCAGACCGCTGCCTCTGCCCACCGACAGCGAAGCACGGCGCACTAAGATGCAACAATGGCTCTGGGATATGGGCTCGGCCTAGCCCCCTACACGGGCGGGGTGGAGGAAAAATATGTATTATCCCTCTGAAACACGGGTGACTCCGTTGACCACCATCAGGCGAGAACGTCTGCTACCGGCCCCCGGCGAGGTACTGCTCCGGGTCGGCGATAGGGTGGAACCGGCCACCGTGGTGGCCCGTGCCGCTTTGTTGGGAAAGCTGCACGTTATAAAAGCGGCCAAGACTTTATCCGTTAAGGACGACGAACTGACCGAATATATGCTCAAAGAGGTAGGAGATTTACTGGAAGCTGGAGAACCCATCGCCGCCAAAAAGGGGCTGTTCCGCTCGACCTGCCGCTCGCCCGTCAGTGGACGCCTGGCAGCCATCACCAAAGGAGAACTTCTGGTCGTGGAGCCCTCGCCGGACATTCTGGAACTTAAGGCTTACATATACGGCCAGGTGAAGGCCCTGATCCCCCATTATGGGGCGGTGATCGAGACCACAGGGGCGCTCATTCAGGGCCTTTGGGGGATAGGTGAAGAGGCCTTCGGGGTGCTCAAAATGTTAGTTGACGATCCCGCCCAATCCGTTGAGCCGGAAGCGATCGATGCTGGTTGTCATGGGACCATCATCGTCGGGGGAGCGTCTGTTTCCCAGGAGGCGTTGCTCCAGGCCGAACAGGTCCAGGCGCGAGGAATGATCGTGGGCAGCCTGGAAGCCAGCTTGCAGGCTGTCTCCCCGCCCTTCCCCATCATCGCCACCGAGGGAGTAGGCCAGATTCCCATCAGCTCTCCCATCTTTGAGGTGCTGCAAGCCAACGAAGGACAGGAGGTTTCTATCAGCGCTAAAACCCGACTGCGCTGGAATGTAATACGCCCTGAGATCATCATCCCCGTATCGGCGGATAAGGCTCCCGAACCCGAACCGACAGGCGAGGTGGCTCTCCAAGAAGGGGTGCGGGTTCGGATCACCCGTCAGCCGCATTTGGGTGCAGTAGGGGTGGTGACGGCTGTGCCCTCCAAAGCCCAGCCCCTCGATTTTGGAGCCCGCCTGAGAGGAGCCGAGGTAGAGTTGGAGGGGAACGAAAAGGTGTTTATCCCCTGGGCGAACCTGGAATTAATCCGTTGAAGTAAGATATCAGATCGAACAGACATTCCCTAAAAGCGACGCTCGATCTCACTGACAAGAGGGAGGACAATGATATGAGTTTAACAGACGGTTTTTTCGATAGCAGTGGCGGTCCCGTCGGCGACGAGCCGAGCAGAAAACTTTTCCTCATCATAGCTATCGGTCTGGTGGGCATGTTGGTTTTGGGCCTGTTGGGCATTGGGGGTTACGTGCTCTTTAGCCGGACCATACGGGCTCGCAGCGCGCAGGTAGCGCAGGCCCCTACAGAGACACCGATGGGAATGCCCATCGAAGAGGAAGGGGCGGAGAAAACCCCTACTCCCACTCTTACTCGTACCAAGACCCCTACGCCCCGGCCAACGGACACCCCCACGCGGGCCCCTACTTTTACGCCGGTGGTGATCCCTACTGTGGTCACGCCCATAGTGGCCAGGGAATCCCCTGCCGCCACGCGCGTGGCAGGTGGGGAGGGAGCAGACGCTACCACCGTGGCCATGGCCACTACCCCTACGCCGACCTTCACTCCCGTGGCGGTGAGCAGCGGGGACACCACTCCCCAGACCGGCCTGAGCCTGGGCGGAGTGGTGGGAATCGGCCTGGTGCTGGCTGCGTTGACCGTCGCTGCTCGCCGTTTGAGGTCCGCCGACTGAAGCGGCACGAGCCCGCAGGCAGGCTAATAAGCGACACCCAGATAGCAGCCAGCTTTTGACAGTTGCTCAGGAGTGTTGGCACTAAAATCTTAATGCCAACGTAGGATGCTGCCTCTCTATCGTTGGCATTTTTAATCCTGAACCCAGGATGGGACTTGTGAAGACTCAACCTCGCTTATACATTGCCAGGGGCGACGATGTGGACTATATAATGGAACACATCGCCGCCCTCGAATGTTGCTCCATTGTGGGTACAAGCAATATAGGGAAATCGACCCTGCTCCGCTCCCTTTACGTGCCCCAGGTCAGGGAGCAATACCTTGGCCCCAAGAGCAAAGAATACATCTTCATTTACATTGACTTCAACCTCATGGTGGAGATGACGGAGCAGGCTTTCTACGAGCTTATTCTGCGTACCACTCTGGCTGAGCTGAGCCACTTGCAGGTCAGCGACACGCTGTTAAGCCAGGTCAATCGTGCCTATAACAATATAGTTAACCCCACCAACCCCTTTGCCGTACCCCTCAGCTTCAACGAAGGGATCATCGCCATCAGCGAAGGGCTTGACCAACAGGTGATCTTCCTCTTCGACGAATTTGACGAAGCCTTTAGCGCCATCGAAGGCCGCGTCTTTTTAAATCTGCGAGCGTTGAAAGATAAATACAGCCGTCGTCTCTGTTACGTGGTAGCCACCGGCCAGCGTCTGCGCCAGAGCCGCCGCAGCACCGAGACCGACGAATTCTGCGAGCTTTTTGCCCATCACGTTCGGTTCCTGGGCCCGCTGGGTCAAGACGATATGCGGCATACCATAGACCAGTTTGCGCGCCAGGAGGAACTGGATGTCAGCCCCCAGGATGTGGATTTTATCATGGCTCAGGCTGGCGGTCACCCCGGTTTGCTGGAAGTGGTGTGCCGCGTGGTGGGAGCAGCTATCGAGAGCGGGGAGTATCAATTTTACGGCGATAAACGCTACGAACGCCTTCAAGAGCAACTGGAGGACGATATCAACGTCAGAACGGAATGCGCCAAGCTTTGGAACAACCTCACTGCCGAGGAACAGGCAGGGCTCATTACCTACCTCTCCCGGCCAGATGATGCCCAGGACGAAAAGCTACATCGCTCCTTACAGCACAAAGCGATCTTGATCGAGCGAGAAGGAGGGCGGTGGGCGGTCTTTGGAAAACTATTCGAGGGCTTTGCCTGGCGTCAACGTCTGGTGCAGAAAGGGGGGCGTCAGGGAGTGTGGCTCGACGTGGAGGCCGGTGAAGTGTGGGTGAATGGCCAATCGGTCTCCCCTCTGACCAGCCTGGAGTACAGGTTACTGCTGCTCCTATACGGCCATATCGACAAGATATGCGACAAATATAAAATCGTGGAGGCCGTCTGGTCGGAAGATTACATCGACGAGGTAGATGATTCTCGCATCGAGAAGTTGATCAGTCGCCTGCGACAGAAGATCGAGCCTGATCCCTCCGAGCCGCGCTATATCCAGACCGTGCGGGGACGTGGGTACAAGCTGGTCAGCGCGCCTTGAACGGCCCACTTACCTCTGTGCGGCGGCCCCCCGAAGGTTCTTACCCTTCGAGGGGCTTGTTGTTAAAAAGAAACTGGAGCCAGCTCCAGGGACGGTTGTTGAAAAGTAACACCCTGCTCTTCCCTTTTTTCAGAATCCATATTTTGTGGTATACTTAGGGAGAGTGTGGGCTTGAGCGTGGACTTAAGGAGATGTAACCATGTCTGGAATCGACTTCCTGAAACGGGTGCCTATATTCGCCAAGTTGTCGGAGGCCGAACTGAACGTTCTGGCTGGCAGTCTGCGACGAAAAAACTTCGCCAAAGGCGAGATCATTTTTCATCAGGACAGTCCCGGCTATAGCCTCTACATCATCGAATCCGGCCGGGTGCGAATCTATAACCTGAGCGTGGCCGGACAGGAAATCTCCGTCACCATCTATTCCTCCGGAGGTGTTATCGGTGAGTTGGCTATTTTGGACGGCCTGCCCCGCTCGGCCGGGGCGGTGGCTATGGAACCGACCAGGACCCTGATCCTTCACCGCGACGACTTCCTCCACCATGCGCGCCACTACCCCGAAATGGCCCTCAACATCATGGCCGAGCTCAGTGCCAAACTGCGTTACACTACCGAGTACGCCGAGAGCCTGGCTTTTCTGGACGTGTATGGACGGGTAGCCAAGAAGCTGTTGGAAATGGCCGGACAACTGGAAGAGGAAGGAGAGGGCGGCCAGGTTGAGGTGCGTCTGACTCAGAGCGAGTTAGCCAGCCTGGTAGGCTCCAGCCGTGAGTGGGTCAACAAAGTATTGAGTGCCTATCGGGAACAAGGGCTGGTCGAGTTGGGAAGACAGAGAATAATCATTCTGGATGCCGAGGGGTTGCGGAAACGCACCGAGCCTTATTAGGAAAGGAGGGTGGTGGCCCTAAATGTCCAGCACAAATAGGAGAGAAGAATTCGCCATTAAAGTGAAAAGCCAACTTGATAGCCTGATCGTCATCAGGGATTTCGTGGCTCAAGTGACCGATCATTTTGGGTTGGACGAAGAAACCACTTTTGACGTTCAGTTGGCTATCGACGAAGCCTGTACCAACATTATCGTTCACGGCTACCAGGGGCAGGAGGGAGACATCGAACTCAGTCTCAAGCAGCAAAACGATGAGATAGTGATCACCATCAAGGACCAGGCCCCACCCTTCGACCCCGATACTGTGCCCCTCCCCTCGCTGGATGCTCCTTTGGAAGACCGACCGTTGGGTGGGCTGGGAGTTTACCTGATGCACCAGGTCATGGACGAGGTACGGTTCGATTTCGACGAAGACAGGGGAAACGAAACGATCATGATCAAACGCCTGAAGTGAATTGGTTCACAGCCAGGAAAATGAGAATATGGTATGATAGAGACGAATATAGCCCGGGCCTATATTCTAGAGTTTTCACCTTCCGAGAAATCCCTACCTCGACGCAACTTACATTAGCAAAGGAGACATCTATGCCAGACCCAAAGCTGAAGCCAGATTGGATTCTTGAATTCTTAAGGAGGTTCACAAATGAGTAGCCAACAGAAAATCATTCTGGCCTTCCTGGGCGTGATGGTGGTGGTCGTTTTCTGTCTGCTGGGAGCGCTCCTCATCGGGGGGCTATTTCTGGAGTTTGGGCCAAAAGCGGCTCAACCGCCAGCGGTGATCATCGTCGAGCCCCAGGGCAGAATTGAGCGGGAGGAAGGCGAGGAGGTCACCATCACCGCCCAGGCCCAGAGCCAGGATAAGATCGTCAGGATGGAGCTGTGGATCGACGGGACGCTGATCAGCTCCGAAAGCAGCCCTAATCCTGAAGGACAATCCCCCATGATCTCCTCTCAGAAGTGGCAAACGAGCGAGGTGCGCACCCACACGGCTACCTTCCGAGCCTGGAGCGCCTCTGGAATGATGAACGAATCGGCGCCTATCGCCATCGTGGTCAATCCGGCTGTGGCCGAAGTGGAGTACGAACCCCCCACCCCTACTGCCACCCCAGGCCGAGAGCAACAGATCGCTCCCTTGTGGGAGGAGATGACCCAGGCCTGGCTGGCCACAGATTGGCCGCGAGTCATCGAGTTGCTGAACAAGATCAGGAACATCGATCCAACCTACGACGACGTGGCCCACAAGCTGTACATTGCTTATGTAAACTACGGTTATGCCCTCATGCAAAAAGGCGATCTGGCCGGGGCCGCGGCTCAATTTCAAGCCGCGCTGGACGTTATCCCCGACGGCCCGGAGGCCAAGGCCGGTTTAATGAGTCTGACGCCCACCCCCACCGCCCCTACTCCAACCCCTACCAGGGCCACGGGTTCTGTCCCCCAGGTCAAGATCACCTCGCCAGGCGACGGCAGCAGCCTGGGCATCTACCAGACGGTGAACGTGCAGATCCAGGTCTCTGACCAGCGCGGCATCGACCGCGTAGAGTTGTGGGTTGATGGGATCCAATACAGCGTCGCCTCTTATCCCGAACGGCAAACCGCGTGGACGACCGTTTTGCAATGGAAGCCCCTGGTGAGTGGGGAGCATGTGTTGATGGCTGTAGCGTTCAATACCGCTCAGGTGCAGGGTCGCTCACAGCCGATCAGGATTCGGGCTATCTACAACTCGGTTACTCCAAAGATCTGGTTCGGTTCTCCGGCTTCCGGCGTGACCATCGAGGCCGGACAGGAGATCGAGGTGCAGATGCACATGACCGACGAGGTAGGCATGGACAGGGTCGAGCTATGGGTGGACAACGTCCTGTACAGCACCGATTTCCTCCAGGGCCAACACGCCATCGTCGTCCCCAGAAAATGGAAATCGTCTGTGGTCAAAGAGCATACCCTGGTGGCTAAAGCTTACAATTCCCTCCTGAACTCCAGCCTGTCTGCTCCGTTGGTCATCAAGGTGGTGGATACCGGCGCGCCTCAAGTTAAAATCGACACTAACAAGGATAAATTGGTGCTCGACGATAAGGCTACCATCACAGCCATTGCCTACGACAGCAGCGGCATCGCCAAACTGGAGTGGTGGGTTGATAACAAACTGTGGGAAAAAGACGAGAACCCGACGGGCGAGGTCAAGCGCAAGTGGCGAGGAGAAAAGGTGGGCAAACATACCATCTTCGTCAAGGCTTTCGACCGTCAGGGACAGACCAAAGAATCGAACAGGCTGACCATCGAGGTCACCCATGGCCCCACCCCCACCCCGACCCCGCAGCCCGGCAAGATCACCCTGGTGGAATGGACCGCCCAGTTGGAGCAGGATGGCGTTCTTGTCTACGAGATTCACCCTGACCAGAGCGGCCGGTTCACCTTGAGACTGGTCGCTTTGCAGGATGAACCTACCAAAGTGCCCACCGAATCTCCGCATAAGCCCGTAGATTCGGATGGCGACGGGGTGAGCGACGAGATCGATCTATGTCCAAATCAGCCCGGTTCAGCGGAAAACAAAGGTTGCCCTGCCCCCGGCGATGCGGACGGCGACGGGGTGAACGACGACGTAGACCAGTGCAAGGACCAACCCGGCCCGCCCGAAAACAACGGTTGCCCCTGGCCCGATGCAGACAATGACGGGGTGCCTGATGACAAAGATGACTGTCCCCTCGAACACGGCCCGGCGGACAACAAGGGTTGCCCGCCGCCCACTAATACGCCTGTACCGCAGCCCGGCGATGCGGATGGCGACACCGTGACCGACGACGTGGACCAGTGCCCAGGCCAGGCCGGCCCGCCCGAAAACAAGGGCTGCCCCTGGCCCGACTCGGACGGCGACGGGGTGAACGACAACGTGGACCAGTGCAAGGACCAGCCCGGCCCGCCCGAAAACAACGGCTGCCCCTGGCCCGACGCGGACGGCGACGGCGTGCCCGATAAGGACGACCAGTGCAAGGACCAACCCGGCCCGGCCAATAACAACGGTTGCCCCGTACCCACCGATTCGGACGGCGACGGGGTGAACGACGACGTGGACCAGTGCAAGGACCAGCCCGGCCCGCCTGAAAACAACGGTTGCCCCTGGCCCGACTCGGACGGCGACGGCGTGCTCGATAAGGACGATCAGTGCAAGGATCAGCCCGGCCCGCCCGAAAACAACGGTTGCCCCGTACCCGCCGATTCGGACGGCGACGGGGTGAACGACGACGTAGACCAGTGCAAGGATCAGCCCGGCCCGCCCGAAAACAACGGCTGCCCCTGGCCCGACTCGGACGGCGACGGCGTGCTCGATAAGGACGACCAGTGCAAGGACCAGGCCGGCCCGCCCGAAAACAACGGTTGCCCGCTGCCCACCGATACCCCCCCGCCTCCTGATTCGGATGGAGACGGCGTGCCCGATGACGTAGACCAGTGCTCCAGCGATCCGGGCAAAACCGCGCCAGGCGTGTGTGGCTGCGGTGTACCGGATGCCGACTCAGACGGCGACGGCGCGCTCGACTGCAGCGACCAATGCCCCAGCGATCCGGGCAAGACCGCGCCAGGCGTGTGCGGCTGCGGTGTACCGGATACCGACGCGGACGGC
>CAZYHC010000111.1:0-12136 GCA_964646625.1 uncultured Anaerolineales bacterium | reverse complement strand
TGAGGTGAGTGGTTACCCACCCTTCCACCTTTGTCCCCAACGTGATACGCTCACGATGGCGCTCCCAGGCACCCGATGTGCAGCGAATAACTTGCCTTTTCGGTTGAGATATGTTATATTCCTGTGTGAAATTTCTGAGGAGGCTCGACCCATTTATGATAACTGACGACAAGTTGAAAGTTCTACTGCTGGCTGCCGAGGTGGTGCCCTTTGCCAAGACGGGGGGGTTGGCCGACGTGGCTGGTTCGCTCCCCAAAGCGATCAGGGCTCTGGGCCATGACATCCGAGTGGCGATGCCCCGCTATGGGCGCATCAGCGTGGAGAAATTTGGCCTGGAGGAAGTGCTGGGCCCTTTCCCCGTGCCCCTGGACGATGCGACCGAACCGGCCCGCATCATGCAGACCACCATCGGGCAGAGCGTTCCCGTCTACATGGTGGATAACGATAAATACTACGACCGTGAGGGCATTTACATGTACGAGGACGACGCCGAGCGGTTTATTTTCTTCTGCCGGGCGGCGATTGAGATGCTCAAACAGATGGACTGGCAGCCCGACATCATCCATTGCCACGACTGGCACACGGCCATCGTGCCCAACTGGATGAAAACCATTTACGCCGACGACCCTTTTTTCGCCGGGACTGTTACCGTCTACACCATTCACAACCTGGCCTACCAGGGTATCTTCGGGCATCGGGTTTTGGAGATCGCCGGTATCGATGAATATGGCTTCATTGCCCACCCCGACACAGCCGATATAAACGAGGTGGTGGACTTTATGGGCCGGGGCATTTTCTTCGCCGATATGATCAACACCGTCAGCGAAAGGTACGCCCAGGAAATCCTGACTCCGGAACTGGGCGAGAATCTGGACCCCATCCTGCGCGACCGGCGCGACCGTCTTTTTGGCATCCTGAACGGCATCGACACCGAGGTGTTCAACCCGGCCACCGACCGCTACATCGAGGCCACCTACGACATCAACCGCCTGGATCGCAAAGTGGTCAACAAGCTGGCCCTCCAGCGCGAGGGAAAACTGGCTGAAAACCCTGACGTGCCCCTGATCGGGATCATCTCCCGCTTGGCGGACCAGAAAGGGTTTGACCTCATCAGCCAGATCGTCGAGCCTCTGATGAACAACCTGGACATCAACTTCGTGCTCCTGGGCACCGGCGAACAGCATTACCACGAGATGTTCAGCGATATCGCCCGCCGTTATCCCGGCAAAGCAGCTATTTTTCTGACCTTTAACGCTCCGCTGGCCCAGCGCATCTACGCCGGGTCCGACGTGTTCCTGATGCCCTCCCGCTTCGAGCCTTGCGGCCTGGGCCAGATGATCGCCATGCGCTACGGCAGCGTGCCGGTGGTGCGCTCCACCGGCGGTCTGGCCGACACGGTCAGGGATTTCAACCCCACCACCGGCCGGGGCAACGGGTTCGCCTTCGAGCCTTACGAGGCTATGGCCCTCTACACCGCCCTGGTGCGCGCCGTGGAGAATTACAGGCACAAGGGCGAATGGCGTAAGCTCATGCTGCGGAGCATGACCGCCGATTTCTCCTGGGGCGCTTCGGCCCGCAAGTACGTGGACCTCTACCGCCGCGCCCTGGCTGCCAGAGAGAAACACGAACTGGAAGAATATAAATTGCCAGGAAAATCAGAGAGTTGACATAACAGAGCGGAAGTGCTGAGAAGGAAGAGGCAGGCGATCTTGTCTGTCTCTTTTACATGGTCGCGCAAAAAGAGGCGACATATTTGCATTTTGGCTTTATCTATGATAATATTATGAGCCAGAGGAGTATGGGGTAAACAGATGGTCGGATGACTGGTCTCTCTAATAGGATGAAGGAGGAAGAGCGATGTATTACCTCAACGATTTCCCGGAACCGTTTGTGGAGCATGGAGAGGCTGATTTTGCAATCATTGTCGGCGAAGATTCACGGCATTTCTTCCTCGGATCTTCTAGCGCGCCTCCTGTGATCTGTGAAAGAAAAGATATGAAATTTGCTGATGTAACAGATGCCTTCGGCTTGATAGAAATCGCTTGCTGTATTGGCCGCCGACTTCCTCTCTCTGTTTCGCCCGGGCCGTGCATTTTTTCATCGAGCCTGGTGAGAGTAGATAGACAAGTCGAAAAGGAAGTGTTGAAACGCCACCTGATCCTGGTTGGATCCGGCAAAATCAACATCGTCTTCGAGGAGTATGAAGAAAAATGTAAAAATCAATTGAGAGTAGCGTTCAAATATGGGGATGATGGTTCTCCTGTGGCCTTACAGTCTGGGGGAAGAGAGATGTATCCCGAGGAATACTTCAGAAATGTGGGCTTTGTTCAAATTGCAAAAAACCCTGATAATAAAGGTAAAGCCATCCTGTTCCTGGCCGGATACCATGGTTCGGGCACATATGCAGCCTGTATAGCTTTGACCCGAAAGCTGGAGGAAATAAAGGGGAATGATGATGTTGTAGCCTGCATCGTTAGAGCGGCCCAGAGTGGAAAGCTGGGGCGTTTCTTAGATGATATGGAGATTTTAGATGTCATAACCGCTATAGAAACGATAGATGATATAGAAATGGAGCATAAAAGAAGATTATTATCTATTTATAAAGAGAATGTAAGATTGCTTGAGATTAAAATAGCCAAATATGGAGAGGATGTAAAAACAGCACATGAAATACAAGGTTACAAAGAAAAGATAATAGAACTGGAAGAAGAGTTAGCAAGGAAATGACTGAATCACAGCGCAGCATCGCTCACCTGGACGAATTGGTGGCGGCCCTGCCCGCCGCCGACCAGGAGGTCTTTAACCGCATCTTCCACGTCAGCACCACCACCGGCCACCTGAACCCGCCGCCGACCATGCACAAATGGATCGAAGGCTATTTCGGCTCGGTGGAGGCGGTGAAGAGCCAGCGCATCGTCAAGGTCACCAACCTGATTACGGTGGAAGGCGCCCTTTTCAACGAGCTGCGGGCCAGGCGGCCTATGGAAGCCAAAGGGGACGCCGACCTGGAAGATACGATCATAAGTGGCCTGGGTGGCCCCTTCTGCAACCCGACGGAAGGCACCCCGGAAGACGTTTTTGGCCGGGTGCAGGGCCAGCACTCCATCACCGCCAGCAACGTGGCCAAGTACGACGGTTTCCACGGCCTGGTGGTCTTCGACGAGCACAACCCCCTGAAATTCACCGCCGAAGGGGTAAAAGATTATTTTGCTACCGCGCTGGCCTGGGCCCGCAAGGCCCATTGCGCGGACCAAAGGGCCCGCTACTTTTTCTTCATGTGGAACTGTCTGTGGAAAAGCGGCGCGTCCATTTTGCACGGCCACGCCCAGATGACCCTCTCCCGCGACGTGCATTACGCCAAAGTGGAAGGCTGGCGGCGGGCGGCCCTGCTCTACCGCCTGGGACACGGCGCTAACTACTTCGACGACCTGTATGGCGTCCATCACGCTCTGGGCCTGGCCTTTGAGAGCGGCAATGCCCGTGTTCTGGCCTACCTGACGCCCATCAAGGAGAAAGAGACGCTCCTCATCTCCGATGACCTGGACGACGACTTTATAGAGGCTGTATACAAAACGCTCAGGTGCTTCGTCCAGAGGTTGGGGGTGCGTAGCTTCAACCTGGCTCTCTACTGGCCACCCATCGATCACGTGGAAGAGGATTGGAGTGGCTTCCCGGCCATCGTGCGCATCGTGGACCGGGGTGACCCCAACAACAAGACAGCCGACGTGGGAGCGATGGAGCTATACGCTTCCAGCGTCGTCGCCAGCGATCCTTTCCGCGTGGCCGAGGCTCTGCAAGAATGTTTCAAGGTCTAGGAGGGTCATTGTTATGAACAGGTATACCATCCGACGCGTGGGTATATTCTCTCTGAGCAAGGCCGGGTGTCTCTTGGGCGCGCTGGTCAGTCTGATCCCCAGCCTGTTTTGTAGCATAGGCGGGTTGATACTGTCGCGGGGCTTGTACCGCTGGCTGGGCGGTCTGCGCAATGCTGAACTTGACCTGGGTTTTCCCGTCACCGCGGACCTGGTCAGCATGTTTCGTCTCGAAGCTCTATTGCAGCGGTTTCAGACCGTGGCCCGGCTCTCTCCTCTCCTGGTTTTGGTTCTGGCTATCCTGCTATCCCTGGTAGGTGGTTTCATCATTGCCCTGATCTTCGCCCTCGCCGGTTGGGGCTACAATGTCATCGCCAGGCTGGCCGGAGGGCTGGTGGTGGAGTTGAAGGAAGCGGGGCCTGCCGACCGGCAAATGGCATAATGTCGCCATGTCTATACCTCGGATCATCCTCAAGCCCGGCCGGGAGAAACCCGTCCTTAATCGCCACCCCTGGATTTTCTCCGGGGCGGTGAAAAGCGTCGAAGGCCGCCCGAACGATGGCGACGTCGTGGCGGTGGTCGATCATGGGGGGCATTTCCTGGCGCGGGGCTACCTCAACCGTCGTTCTCAGATCGTGCTCCGCCTCTTGACCTGGGACGAGAGCCAGGCCATAGACGCCAATTTCTGGCGCTCCCGCCTGGAGCAGGCCCTGGCCCGCCGCCAATCCCTGGCCGAAGCTTCCTCTACCGATGCCTATCGCCTGGTCAATGCCGAATCTGACCTTTTGCCGGGCCTGGTCGTCGATCGCTACGCCGGGTATCTGGTCGTCCAGTTTTTGACCCTGGGCGTGGACAGGCGCCGGGAGGAACTGGTCGATATCCTGGCCGATCTGGCCGGGCCAAAGGGCATCTACGAGCGGAGCGACGTGGATGTCCGGCGGAAGGAAGGGTTAGCGCCCTCCGCTGGCCCTTTGTTTGGGGAGCCGCCGCCGGAAGTGGTGGAAGTGCTGGAGAACGGTTATTGCTTCCTGGTGGATGTCAGGGCCGGGCAGAAGACAGGTTTTTACCTTGACCAGCGAGAGAACCGTCGTAAAATGGCCGTCTACTGTGCTGGCCGGGAGGTGTTGAACGGCTTTGCCTATACGGGCGCTTTTGCCGTTTATGCCGCCGCGGCCGGGGCGCTCAGGGTGGTCAACGTGGATTCCTCGGCTGAGGCTTTGAACCTGGCCCGACGTAATGTGGCTCTCAATGGCTTCGGCGGCGGCGACCACGAATACGTCGTTGACGACCTCTTCCAGACCTTGCGTCGTTACCGGGACGCAGGACGACGCTTTGGGGTGGTCATCCTCGACCCCCCCAAGTTTGCCTACACCCAGGGCCAGATAGAGGCCGCCTGTCGAGGCTACAAAGACATCAACCTGCTGGCCCTGAAGCTCATCCGGCCGGGCGGCTTTCTGGTCACTTTCTCCTGTTCCGGCCTGGTGAGTGCTGACCTCTTTCAGAAGGTCGTCTTTGGAGCCAGCGTGGAGGCCGGGCGAGAGGCGCAGATTATCGAAAGGTTATCCCAGGGAGCCGATCACCCCGTACTGCTTTCCTTCCCGGAAGGGGAATACCTCAAGGGCCTCATTTGCCGCGTCCTCTAAACCACTCCAGGCTGCCCCGCCAGCCGGCGGCCTGGCTTAATCTGATTACGAAGAGGGGTCGGAGAGTACCAACCCGGCCCCTCTTTCTTATGGTCCTCCAGAATGTCATAGGCCAAAATGCCTAGGCCAAGGGGCTACAATCGGCGGATGCGAGTAGGCTGAATGGCCTATAAGCGCGCCTATAAGAGCGGTGGAAATAAGCGATTTGTCCCCTGGCGAAATCGGCAGGTCGGCCGATGTATAATGGGCCAGAGGGAAGTATAATGTAAGTGGCAGGGGTTAACCGAGACCTGGAAGGAGGACGATCATGAAGGTGAAAAGGTTTTTCTACGTGATCATGGCCGCCGTGCTTTTGGTTGGAGCGATGGTGGTCTGGCCGCCTCTTGCTGCGGGCCAGGAGGATGTCCCGGATATAGGCGCCAGGCACCACGATCCTAGCTGGCAAGCCGAGTACTTCAACAACGTGTCTCTCAGCGGCTCGCCGGTGCTGGTTCGAGCCGAGGCCGCCATTGATTTTGACTGGGGCCGGGGGGCGCCGGCCCCCGAAGTGTCAGCCGATTATTTCTCCGCCCGCTGGACGAGGACTTTGAACCTGCCCACTAACCACTACGTTTTCACCGTGATCGTTGATGATGGCGTGCGGCTGTGGGTCGATGGGCGGTTGCTCATCGATAGGTGGCACATTCAGCCCCCTACCACCTATAGCGCCCAGATTTATCTGGACAGCGGCCATCACCTCGTTCAGATGGAATACTACGAGCATACCGAAGGAGCGGTAGCCAAACTGTACTGGCAGGCCACCTGGCCGGCGCCACCCCCAACTTCTATACCTCCGTATCCCACCCCTGTCCCTCCTCCGCAAGCCTGGCAGGGCGAATACTTCAACAATCGTTATCTGCAAGGGCCGCCGCTTTTTGTCCGCCACGACGCAGACATCAACTTCGATTGGGGGTTCGGTTCACCTGGAGGTGGTCTGTGGAACGACGACTTTTCCGTCCGCTGGACCAGGACCTTGTATTTCCCGGCTGGCAACTACCGTTTCAGCACCATCACCGACGATGGGGTGCGCCTTCAGGTCGATAACCACGTCATCATCGACCAGTGGTACGACCAGGGAGCAGTAGCCCACAAAGCCGATATCTACCTCCTGGAAGGCCAGCATACCGTGATCATGGAGTATTACGAGCACGGTGGTCAGGCTATGGCCAGGCTGAGTTGGGAGACGATTGGCCCCGGCCCTGCTCCTACTGCTCCACCACCACCACCGCCGCCGCCTCCTCCTCCTCCTGGCCCTACGCCGCCCGGCCCTTACCAGGGTTGGTGGGGAGAGTACTTCAACAACTCTTATCTATCGGGCTACCCGCTCTTCACCCGTTGGGATGGCGCCATCGACTTTGATTGGGGCTGGAGCGGGCCTGGTGGTGGTCTTTATAACGATAACTTCTCCGTGCGCTGGACCGGCCAGATCTACGTCCCCACGAGCGGACAGGTCACTTTTTACGCCCACCATGACGATGGGGTGCGGTTATGGGCCGATGGACAATTGCTCATCGACCACTGGTACGATCGGGAGCCCACCACCCACTCAGGCACCATTTATCTATATGCGGGCAACCATCAGGTGAAGGTGGAGTATTACGAGCACTATGAGCGGGCGGTGATCAGAGTCTGGTGGCAGTTGGGGGGTGGGTACTGCCCTATGCCGTCTGGGGAAATCATTATCGACGATGATGGCCCCGGCTTCACGCGGGGTGGGCCCTGGGATGGCTGGCAGGAGGTGGCCCTCGGCTACGGCAATCACATGCTCTGGACCTACAATAGCCGTTACGAGTGCTATAACTTCGCCAAGTGGACGCTGAGTTTGCCCAGAGCCGGACACTACGAGGTAAGCGCTTATATACCCCGCAATTATGCCACCTCATGTCGCGCTCGCTATCGTATCTTCCACAGCGGTCTCCGCCACGATCGGATCATTAATCAGAGCGCCTATGCTGACCGGTGGGTCAGTCTGGGGAGCTACTATTTCTCCGCCACTGGCGGAGAATTTATTTTTTTATCCGATAACACCCGCGAAGCGCCTCATAGCCGCTACGTGGGTTTTGACGCGGTCAAGTTCGTGCTCCGTTAGCAAGTTCTCCAGCAGCAAGCAAAACGGTGCGCTGGTGGTTTTATCAAAACGTGTGAACGGGCAGGGTGATCCGTTTAGAAATCCGTGGCCCGCGCTTGCTCTTTGGGGGCACATCGAGTACAATGAACGGCAAAAATAAGGCCAGGGGAGGAAAAAATGATCGTTCGACTCGACGTGTCCACGCGAGGCCAGGCAGAGCTACAAGACATCACCTCCCGGGTTCAGCGGGCGGTCACGGATAGCGGGGTACAAAACGGCGTGTGTTACGTCTACGTGTCTCACACTACGGCCGGAGTGATCATCAACGAGAACGCCGACCCCAGCGTAGCCAAAGATATCCTGACCACCCTGAACAAGCTCGTCCCCCGCCAGGGCAACTACAGCCACCGCGAGGGCAACGCCGATGCCCACATCAAGGCCAGCCTGGTAGGTTCCAGCGAGGCCATTGTGGTGGAAGGCGGACGCCTGGTGTTGGGCACGTGGCAGGGGGTATTCTTTTGTGAGTTCGACGGGCCACGTCGCCGTCACGTGCTGGTGAAGGTGCTGGCCGACGACTGAAGTCGTCACTACTCTTCATATTATATGATGTATTAGCGGTGTAGTAACGACTTTAGTCGTTATCCGCTCAAGATCAGCCAGATACCCGCGATGGATAAGATCGTACCGAACACGGTTTGAACCGCGATCTTTTCCCCCAGAAACAGGGCCGACAGGGGCAGGGCCATCAGGGGGGAGGTAGAAGTTAAGGTAGCCGCTCTGGCTACCTCAATTTTTTGTAGGGCGGAGAGGAAAAGGAGGCTTCCCACGCAGGTGCCCACCAGACTGGCTAAGGCAACCGTGCCTAAAGACCGCCAGCCGTAGTTGCCTATTTGCTGCTGGACGTTTCCTCGACGCAGGGCCAGCACGGTCAACACCAGGGCGGCGCCGGGCATCCTGACGGTGTTAGCCGCAATGTTGTCTACTCCCTGCAATCCCATCCGTAAGATGGTCATTGAGGTGGCCCAAAAGATGGCCGCCAAAAGGGGCAACCCCAGGCTGAGCCAGTTGATCTGGGAGGTGGGATCTTCGTCTGGCCGGGAGCTTACCAGCCCGATGCCTATCACGGTCAGAACGATGCCCCCCACGATCGACCAGGTAGGCCTTTCGTGTAGGAGGATCAGGGCCAGAACGGCGGCGAAGAGGGGATGGATGTTGGATATAGTCAAGGCGCGGGATACCCCGATGAGGGGCAGGCTATTGTAAAAAAGTGTGTCTCCGATGCCGATCCCCAACAGCACCGAACTCAACAGGTAGATCAGGGATAGGCCAGAGATGTGGACGACCAGGTCGAACTTGCCCAGGCTCAAGGACAGGATGGGGAAGAAGAGGCTGGCAAAAATACAGGCCAGGGCGTTCAGGGACAGCCCCCCTAATTTATCGGCCTCTTTTTTGAACAGGGTGGTGGAAATAGCCCAACACAGGGCGGCGCTGAGGGCGCTGAGTTCACCGGTCATGAGGTTAAGGTCTCCTTAACGTTTGAATGAATGTTTGAACGTGGGTGTGGCACGTGTCGGCCTCGACGATAGGGCCAGACGTTTTGCTTCGCATAGTCATTAGAGCTATATTATCCGCATTAATTTAGAGGGCACCAAAAGTCCAGCGAAGTTGGTAGAGCGGCCATTCTGGCCGAGTAGGCAAAATGATTGTGCTACTCTTCGTATAGTCATAAGACTACACAACCACAGGCAGCACAACAGGCACATTATAACAGACCTCAGCGAGAATAGCAACGAGACGCTCGCGACGGGTGCGTCCAGATTTTTGGTAGGTGCCTGGCACTTCCGAAAGTGCCAGGCACCTTATGTCCTAAAGTTTAGGACAGACCCCCCGCGACACCGCTTTTTTTTGACAGTCTACCCTGCCTGTAGTAAAATACAGGTAGATATATCGTAACCTCCGCTGCCCTGCTGACCGAAAAAGGAGGCCAGTACGATACTGTCAGGCCAGGAGGCATAGAAGAGGATAGTTTATGAAAAAGATATATCACTTTTCGCTGTTTATTCTGATGGCTCTGGTCAGTCTGGTCGTCGCTTATCTGCTCGTGGATTGGCCCTCCTCCGCTGACGTGGCCCCCTTCGCCCTGACGGACTCCCGCCCTGCTCCCCAGGTGCAACCGGCTCAACTCTCTCCTGCTGCTGAGTTCACGGTCTGTACCGCCGCGAATAACCAGTGGAACCCGGCCATCTACAGCCACGTGGTGGTCTGGCAGGACTGGCGCAACGACCCCGGTGATTGGACTAACACTGACATCTACGGCTACGACCTGAACGCCAAACAGGAGTTCACAGTCTGCACCGCCGCAAACTGGCAGCAGTTACCGGCCATCTACGGCAATCTCGTAGTCTGGGAAGACCTGCGCAACGACCCCGGCAACTGGAGTAACGCTGACATCTACGGCTACGACCTGGACACCGGCCAGGAGTTCACGGTCTGCACCGCCGCAAATCACCAGGAGCGCCCGGCCATCTACGGCCACGTGGTGGTCTGGCAGGACACCCGCAGCGGAGGCTTCGCTCCCTGGGACATCTACGGCTACGACCTGAGCACCGGCCAGGAGTTCACGATCTGCACCGCCACCGACCTGCAACAGTTACCGGCCATCCACGGCCACGTCGTGGTCTGGATGGACAACCGCAGCAACCCTGGAAGCTGGGTGCCGAGCTACGACATTTACGGCTGCAACCTGGACACCGGCCAGGAGTTCACAATTTGCACCGAGGGGCATAACCAGCAATTCCCGGCCGTCTATGGCAACGTCGTGGTCTGGCAGGACGACCGCAACACAAGCCTCGACATCTACGGCTACGACCTGAGCACCAAACAGGAGTTCACGATCTGCGCCGAAGCGCATAATCAGTATTTTCCGGCCCTCTACGGCCACGTGGTGGTCTGGCAGGACCGACGCAATGGCAACGACGTCTACGGCTACGACCTGAGCACCGGACGGGCGTTCGCGGTCTACACTGCCGAGAGTGGGCAGCAGTCCCCGGCCATCTACAGCAGCGTCGTGGTCTGGGAGGACGATCGCAACGGGGACGTTAACTGGGACATCTATGGGACCTGGCTACGGCCCGATCTCAGTTCCTCCCACAAGGCAGTAAACGTGACCACCACTACCCCCGGCCGCGTGCTGACTTACACCATCGTGCTCTCCAACTCCGGCAGCTTACCAGGCTCCTGCATCTATCTGACGGACACCGTGCCGGTCGGCACCGTCTATGTGCCCGGCTCGCTGTGGGCCGGTTCTGGTATCGCCGAGGCGGCGGGCAACGAGATACGCTGGCGGGGGGTCATCAGCGCAGGGGTGGCCGTCACCGTCAGCTACCGGGTCACGGTCATTCACACCCTGAGCGCAGGCTGGCAGATCACCAACGCGGCCCACGTAGACGACGGCTACGCGTCCTTCTGGACCAACGGGGTGACTACCACGATAGGGAACGTCGAGGTCAACCTGCCCCTCATCATGAAGAATCAGACTATACGTCCAACCGTACAGTAGATCACCGTATGGACATTAGAAAAGCCCCTCGCTTGGGGGACAAAGGGGCTTTCCTTGCATTTGTGAGCGAAAGCGTTGACCAATAACAGAAACTACCTGTGCTTTAACAGATCCTCTACAGTGAGATCAATGTCTTTAGGATCGCTGCTACTTCTCTCGGCTTCAAAACCGGGTATCTGCCCATTGTCAGGCCACCGTGACCGTTTGCGTTCCGACAAACTCAGCCTCCAATGCTGGCTCACCATCCTCAAGCAGCATTTCGATCATTGCCAATCCCCATCTCTCACTAAAAGATCGCTGAGGCGTTGCCAGACGCTATCAGGTGGTGGGCCCTTCAGGCATTCTTCGAAGAGGGCCGGAATGATCCTGGTACGGTATAGTTTAAGAAATTCCTGCTCATTCTCATTTAAAGGAATGGGACTGCTTAACAGGTCCTGATACTTCTCAACGACGTGAAGCAGCACTCGTTCGATAGCCTGGTCTTCCGTCTCACCGAAAGTGTAGATAGCCAGTTCAGGCACACTGACAGAGAACCCTACCGGCCTTTCGTCCAGCAATTCGATGCTGAAAAGATCCATCCCACCCAGAGAGACAACATAGGATTTAAACTTATCGACGGTCATATCCGCTGTCACTCCTTTTCAGGGAAACGGCTCAACACCGTAGCCCCATCGCCGAGCATGACCTGATCGCCAAAGGCAAGTTCGTCCAGCGGCTTGCATTCGGGCAGCTTCTTGCCGTGAGGCAGGGCGAAGATGTTGAGCGACGTCCCTTCTTTAGCGTAACGCTTATCCACGTAGGCCAGCCCCAAAAGATAGCCCTCGCTGCCGATGGCACAACTGGTCACCGCCCCGACGTATTTCCCCTTGCGGTTGACTATCGGGTCGCCGGTAGCTGGCATCCGCACCCCTTTCTCGTTCATGCGGAAGCGCGCAAGCTGCATTTTGCCATCCAGGGCCTTTTCCATGAAGGCTTTGCGCCCGATGAAGTAGGGCTTGTGCAGCTTGACGTAGGA
>CAZYHC010000110.1:0-12453 GCA_964646625.1 uncultured Anaerolineales bacterium | reverse complement strand
TGGTGATGGTGGTCGCCGCCCACTGAGAGACGCTGGAGTCGGCATTTCTCAGGTTCACCCCGTCCACCTGAGTGCGGGTGACGCCGTCCGGCTCCACCACCAGGCCCACCACCTGAACGTAAGTCAGGGTCAGGGTCACAGCCTGGGGGCCGGTCCGATACTCGCTGGGGTCCTTCAGGGTAACGGCCAGCGGCTCTGTGGGCCAGAAGAGCGTTTCTTCTTCCGCCGGACTGACTTGCAGGAAGTAATCGCCGGCAGGCAAACCCCCAAAACGGAAGGGGCTGGTGATAGTGGTCGCCGCCCACTCCGAAACGGAACGATCGGCGTTGTACAGGTTGACGTTCTGGGTGGAGACCGGCTTGTCGGCCTCCGGCTCCAGCACCACCCCCGCCACCTGGGGATAGCTCAGGGTGATGGTCACAAAATCAGGCCCTATAACCTGTGCCTTCTCCGTGACGGTGATGACCACCGGACTCGGAGGCCAGTAGGGCGAATCATCCGGCACCATGGCCTGGATGGTATAGGACCCCGGCTTCAGGTTGCCAAACATAAAGTTTTTATCGGGGCCACTGGTGTCCCACTGCGAGACTGTGCCGTCCGCACTGCGAAGGTTGACGTCCCCTCTCTCGTAGCGGGTGACGCCGTCCGGGTTCACGACCGCGCCCATAATCTGAGGAGGAGCCAGCCTGATGGTTACAAACTGGACGCTGGCGGGCTGATAGGGGTCCCTGTCTTCGAGGGCGATCGGGATCGGTTCTGGGGACCAGAAGGGAGAACCTTCCGGCAACTCAACCTTGAGAATGTAGGAACCAGGCAGCAGGCCGCTGAACCTGAAGTTCCTGGTGGGGGTGCTGGAGTCCCACAGCGAAATGGTGCCATCTGCGCTCACCAGGTTGACCTCTACGGCCTCCGCGGGAGCGATCCCATCCGGCCCCACCACCGCACCTTCAAGCTGGGGGTAGGTGAGACGAACGACGCCTACCTTGACGTCGGTGACGTTATCCTCCAGGGAAAAAGTATAGGGTACAGAAGCTCCAAATTCGCCGCCGGGATAACGGGCTATAATCCTGTACTGGCCGGGGGGCAATGATTCGGTGGCAAAGGCGAACGAGCCGTCGATGAGGGTGGTATCCCAGGCTATAGGGACACTGGCCCCCACGGGCCAAAGCTCGACGTCGCCATTGGGCACGGGCGTAACCCCATCGGGCTCGGTGACAAAACCGTAGATAGTGCTGGTTTGGGCTTTGATCGGGGTAACCGACATGGGGAGCAACAAACCCAGAATAGAGATGAGTAGTAAGCTGCCAGGGATAGTCCAGAACAAGCGAGTGTGAAATCCGTGCCGCATAGCGCAACCTCCCCACCTTGTTTCTTAGTCTGGAGTCATTATATCACACGTATAAGGATTTATCAAGACATCCTGGTTGTAAAGAGTGCTGCTCTGAATTTTTGATTTTGCCAGGTGCGGCAGGCGTTGCCTAGTTTCTAGTGAGTCAGGTGGCTGTCTATCAGCGAGGGCCACTTTACCAGCTCGATGACGCCCAGGTCTATGAGCACGTGCTCGTTTTCCAGTTCGAAAGCCATCTGGACGGGCGGACCGATCCAATACCCGGCATCTTCGGGCAGCGGAACGGTTACATCCAGGGTGTACCTGTCGGGACTCAGACCACCAATGACGAAATACCCCTCATCGTCGCTGACCGTCCAGTTGGAGACCGAACCATCCCAGGTGTACACTCCCACGTAGGCTCCAGCCACAGGCTGGCCCTGGTAAATGAGCCTGCCTGTCACGTTAGGATACTCTGCGATTAGAGTGATGACCTCGGGTGGCTGGTACTGGCTGCCCTCCTCCAGGCTGACGGACGTGGGAGCTGGCGGCCAGAAGGGTACGCCAGACGGCAAAGAAACCCTCAGAACGTAGTCTCCCGGGTTCAGTCCGCCGAAGCGGAAAGGAGCGGTGCTGGTGCTGGTGCTCCACTGCTCAACCGTGCCGTCGGCGCTCTTCAGATTTGCCTCCACGCTGCCGATCCGGGTGACGCCATCCGGCTCCACCACCAGGCCCACCACCTGGGGATAGTTCAAGGTCAGGATCACAGGGCTGGGCGGCTGTTTGGGATAGCGTTCGCCTTCGGCAATGGTGAGGGCCAGGGCCGTCGAGTTCATGAAGGCCGAGTCTTCAGGCGGCAGGGCTTCCAGCAGGTAGTCGCCCTCCTCCGCTCCCCCAAAACGGAATTGGCCTGCGGCGACGGTGTCCCACAGCGAGGTAACGCCATCGGGAGTCCTCATGTTTACGTCGCCTGTAGAGGCCGGGGTGGCCCCGTCCGGCTCCACCACGGTGCCCGCCACCTGGGGATAGTAGAGGGTCAGGGTGACGAACTGCACGGCCTCGGCACGGTACTTGCTCTCTTCCCTGACCATAACCGAGAGCGGCTCCGTGGCCCAGTAGGGAGAGGTCTCTTCCAGGCTCACCTCCAGGGCATATTCGCCGGCAGGCAGACCGCCGAAAGCAAAAGGTTTGGTGACGGTAGTCGAATCCCACCGGGAGATGGTAGAGTCCGCATTTCTCAGGTTCACCCCGTCCACCTGAGTGCGGGTAACGCCGTCCGGCTCCACCACCAGACCCACCACCTGAACGTAAGTCAGGGTCAGGGTCACAGCCTGGGGGCCGGTCTCCCGATATTCACCCGGCTTTCTCAGGGCAACGGCCAGCGGCTCTGTGGACAGGAAGGGCGTTTCTTCTCCCTCAAGCCTGGCTTCCAGGAAGTAAGCGCCGGCGGGAAGCCCCCCAAAACGGAAGGGGCTGGTGATGGTGGTCGCCGCCCATTCCGAAATGGAGTGGTCGGCGTTGTACAGGTTGACGTTCTGGGTGGAGACCCGTTTGTCGGTTTCCGGTTCCACCACGATGCCCACCACCTGGGGATAAGTCAGGGTCAGGGTCACAGCCTGGGGGCCGGTCCGATACTCGCTGGGGTCCTTCAGGGTAACGGCCAGCGGCTCTGTGGGCCAGAAGAGCGTTTCTTCTTCCGCCGGACTGACTTGCAGGAAGTAATCGCCGGCAGGCAAACCCCCAAAACGGAAGGGGCTGGTGATAGTGGTCGCCGCCCACTCCGAAACGGAACGATCGGCGTTGTACAGGTTGACGTTCTGGGTGGAGACCGGCTTGTCGGCCTCCGGCTCCAGCACCACCCCCGCCACCTGGGGATAGCTCAGGGTGATGGTCACAAAATCAGGCCCTATAACCTGTGCCTTCTCCGTGACGGTGATGACCACCGGACTCGGAGGCCAGTAGGGCGAATCATCCGGCACCATGGCCTGGATGGTATAGGACCCCGGCTTCAGGTTGCCAAACATAAAGTTTTTATCGGGGCCACTGGTGTCCCACTGCGAGACTGTGCCGTCCGCACTGCGAAGGTTGACGTCCCCTCTCTCGTAGCGGGTGACGCCGTCCGGGTTCACGACCGCGCCCATAATCTGAGGAGGAGCCAGCCTGATGGTTACAAACTGGACGCTGGCGGGCTGATAGGGGTCCCTGTCTTCGAGGGCGATCGGGATCGGTTCTGGGGACCAGAAGGGAGAACCTTCCGGCAACTCAACCTTGAGGATGTAGGAGCCGGGCGGCAGGCCGCTGAACCTGAAGTTCCTGGTGGGGGTGCTGGAGTCCCACAGCGAAGTGGTGCCATCTGCGCTCACCAGGTTGACCTCTACGGCCCCCGAAGGAGCGATCCCATCCGGCCCCACCACCACGCCTTCAAGCTGGGGATAGGTGAGACGAACGACGCCTACCTTGACGTCGGTGACGTTGTCCTCCAGAGAAAAAGCATAGGGTAAAGAAGCTCCAAATTCGCCGCTGGGATAACGGGCTATAATCCTGTACTGGCCGGGGGGCAATGACTCGGTGGCAAAGGCGAACGAGCCGTCGATGAGGGTGGTATCCCAGGCTATAGGGACACTGGCCCCCACGGGCCAAAGCTCGACGTCGCCATTGGGCACGGGCGTAACCCCATCGGGCTCGGTGACAAAACCGTAGATAGTACTGGTTTGGGCTTTGATCGGGGTAACCGACATGGGGAGCAACAGGCCCAGGATAGAGATGAGTAGTAAGCTGCCAGAGACAGTCCAGAAAAAGCGAGTGTGAAATCTGCACCTCATAGCGAAACCTCCCCATCCTTTTCTTAGACTGTAAACATTATATCATACATATGGCGGTTTATCAAGAATGAATTTAATCCTCCGATCTCGCTTTCTTCTCCTATCCTAATTATAAAGACCCCTGGTGTGCGGGCCAGGGGTCTTTTATTTACGGCTGTCTGGTCAGGGCAGGAAGTTGAAGCTGCCGATCATGACTTCCATAATGTAAATTTTGCTGTCCCAGAGAATAGGTTGGGCGGCGGTCAGGATCATGTACTCGCGTCTATTGTTCACCACCGCTATCAGGCGGATTTTGGCCGTTCCCATGTTCGAGGTGGCCAGACCATATTGTTCCGATCCCAGGTTGCCGCCGATGAGGAATGGCTTCGGCTCACCTTCCCACGACAGGCTGGGCTGCCCAAGCCGCGTCCCCAGCAGGGTGGGCAGGACGTTCTGATAATCCCGCAGCACGTCGGCCGAACTCCGTTGGCCGTTTGGTTTAGAGGTTACGCCGATCAGGGTGGAGAGGGGATGTTCCGTCTCCTGGGCCCAAAAGCTGAAATAGCCCGACCAGGGGGGAGGTGTCTCCATCCGCCAATTGCTGGGATACTGGATGGAAAATTGGCCTTCCTGGGTACTGAAAAACCGCATTCCCGGGCCGGGCGTGATGGGCGTGGGGGTCCACCATGGAGTGGGGGTCGAAGTGCCCCACGATGGGGTGGGGGTCCACCATGGAGTGGGGGTCGGTGTGCCCCACGATGGGGTGGGGGTCCACCATGGAGTGGGGGTCGCCACTCCATAGCCGGGGATGATCAGGGTTTGGCCGATCTGAATGTGGTAGGGAGGAGGAATGTAGTTGGCTGCGGCGATCTGCTCCACCGTGAGGCCGTAGCGTATGGCGATACGATAAAGGTTGTCGCCCGTGCGCACCACGTAAGTTCCGCCACCTGGCGGCGCGCCGGCCGGAGGGATGATCAGGCTTTGGCCGATCTGGATATAATGTGGATAGACAATGCCGTTAGCGGCCGCTATCTGTTCCACGGTGCAACCATAGCGCTTGGCAATGCTGAAAAGGGTGTCACATGTTTGTACAATGTAGACCGCGCCCCCCGGCTGGTAACCCCCGGCTGGAGGCGGGGCTGGAGGCGGGACAAACCCGGTTGGGGTTGAGGTCAGGGCCGCAGGCAGGACAACCACAACTGGGGGCGGGGCTGGAGGCAGGATAACTACAACTGGGGGCGGGGCCTCAGGCAGGATAACCACGGATGAATCAGCCCAAATAGAAACGCTCGTAACTCTGGGTGGGGGTGTAACCATGTGTATTACTATTATCTCACCAGGAACGGTCGCCGCGTTACTGGTGGTTACAGCACAACCAACGATGGCCAGGCCCCCCAGAGTCAGTACCAAATAAAGGAGAAGAAGCCTTTTAAATTGGATATCCATGGCTGAGCCTCCCTTTTTTGAGGCAGTCTAATGCGGCTGTCTGTGTTATATTATATCAACTTTACCGATAATTGGCAACTCTCCATTATTTGCCTCCCCATTCCCCTCAACGTAGATTTTATGGGGGGATGTATCTTTGTTAACCATCTCCGGCCGGCAACGCTTCCAGGAGATAACCTAATGCTGTGTTATAAAGATTGATATTTTCACGCCACAGGTGGGCGAAGCGGGCCTGTACCGCACCGTCGGAGACCAGGTAGGCCAGGGCTCCCAGGTAAGTGTACCATTTGGTATAAGTCCCCTTCAGTACCCCCTGGGGATCAAAGAGCAGAAAAGGGTGTTCCTGGCTGGCGATGATGAAATAGGCAGGCAAGTCGAAACAGGTAGCGTGGATCATGACGGTCATTATCTCCTGCTCGTCGCCAGCGGGGTACTGCTGCCGATCGCCGCTCAGAAGGGGGGTGGGATCGAAACCAATGTCCTCCAGGATGGAAGCGTAACAGGCCAGCCCCCAACGTCTCACGCCGTAGATGCAGCCGTTGTAACCGACCTCTACTTCGGGGCAGATGGAGGTGTATCCCTGCGGCAATTGGACGATGGCCCCTCTGGTTTGCAATTGACCTTTTTCGGTCACTGTCCAGTAATGGGCCTGCCAATCCTCAGTCGGGTAACGGTTGGGGAAATTGTTTATTATCCTGGCTCCAGGCGCGGCCGTACTGCACCTGAGCATATTGCCACTCGATTTAACCATGGCCGGAGGCTCTGTTTACACTTCTATGGCATCGAAGATATCGGTGTTGCTCACAACGCCGATCACCTTCTGCCCATCGAACACGGGCAACCTTCTGACGTTGGACATCCTCATGAGTCTGGCGCAGTTTTCCAGGGAGAGTCCCTTTGAAACCGTGATCAGCGGCTTGGTCATGACCTCGGATACTTTGACCTCTCGCGGCTGCCTGCCCTCGGCGACCACTTTGTTAACCACGTCTCTACGGGTCATGATGCCGTAGGCGTCGTCTTCATCCCGCCTGTTGACGATCAGGCTGGTGACTCCCTCGTTTTTCATCAACCGTATCGCGTCGGCTACCGTCCTATCTTCGTCGATAGTAACCACGTGCCTGGTCATCATGTCCTTAGCTTTCAACCCGGCTACTGTCATCGGATGCCTCCTCTCTTAACTTATTGCTCACTCTGCGACGAGGCCAATAAGCCAGCAATCCAAAGACCTGGTTGCCGCATAGATGAAACCAGCAGGGGCCAGGTACTGGGAAGGCCCTGGCCCCTGGTCTGATCACTGACTCTAGGTGGTTATTGCTCCCGAGGGCTATTCGGGTACGGCGAAGGGCGAGAAAGATCCATCTTCATTGATGATGTAAGCGATGTGTACCGTCCCCAGGCGGTCGCCGTTTTCGTCGAAGCCCAGGATCGGCCCCGTCACTCCCGGATACCCTGCAAACTCGGTGTGCAGGTAAGCGGCCATCGCTTCCGCATCGGTCCCCCCGGTGGCTTCGATGGCGTCGGCGATGACGTTGAAAGCATCGGCCACCATCAGCCACCAGATGCTCGACAGTTCCTCCCCGTACTTCTCGCTGAAAGCCTCCACGAAAGCCTGGGCCTCCGGGTACTCGATGTCCTTGGGCAAAGGCTCGGTGGTGAAGTAAGCCCCCGCCGCCGCATCCACCCCCGCAATGTCCACCAGCTCAGGGTTGTTGCAGGCGTTGCCCATCACGAACTTGAACTCGGTCCCCAGGTCCTTGGCCTGCTTCAGTAACAGCCCGCCCTGTGGGTGGTAGCCCGTGAAGTACAGGGCATCCGGCCCGATCTCCTTGATCTTGGTCAGGGTGGGGGTGAAGTCGGTGTCCTCGGGGTTGATGGCGTCCATGAACACCACCTCCAGGCCGGCCTCTTTGGCGTACCGCTCGGTGTGCTCGGCCAACCCCTGGGCGTAGGTGGAGTTGTCGTGCAGAATGGCTACCTTCTGCGCCCCAAGGTCATCCTTCATGAAGTTGGCGGCGAACAACCCCTGGCGGTCGTCCAGGAAGCAGACGCGGAAGAAACGCTGGAAGCCCTTCTGGGACAGGCGCGTGGCGGTCGAGGAAGGGGTGATCTGGAGGAAGCCCGCCTCGTTGTAGATCTCGGAGGCCGGTTCGGTGCAGGTGGAGCTGTAGCTGCCGATGACGGCATCCACTTCCTCGCTGACCAGCTTGGTGGCGCACTTGGAGGACTCGTCAGGTTTGCCCACATCGTCGCACTTGACGATCTCGACGGGCCGCCCCAGGAGGCCGCCCTCTGCGTTGGCTATCTCCACCGCCAACTCCAGCACCTTGACGAAGCCCTCGCCCTCGTAGGCGTACTCGCCGGTGATGGGTGCCTGAAGCCCGATCACGATGGGCTCCCCGGTAGGCTCAGGTGCCGCCTCCGGCGCAGCGAAAGGCGAGAAAGATCCGTCCTCGTTGATGATGTAAGCGATGTGTACCGTCCCCAGGCGGTCGCCGTTCTCGTCAAAGCCCAGGATCGGCCCCGTCACTCCCGGATACCCTGCAAACTCGGTGTGCAGGTAAGCGGCCATCGCTTCCGCATCGGTCCCCCCGGTGGCTTCGATGGCGTCGGCGATGACGTTGAAAGCATCGGCCACCATCAGCCACCAGATGCTCGACAGTTCCTCCCCGTACTTCTCGCTGAAAGCCTCCACGAAAGCCTGGGCCTCCGGGTACTCGATGTCCTTGGGCAAAGGCTCGGTGGTGAAGTAAGCCCCCGCCGCCGCATCCACCCCCGCAATGTCCACCAGCTCAGGGTTGTTGCAGGCGTTGCCCATCACGAACTTGAACTCGGTCCCCAGGTCCTTGGCCTGCTTCAGTAACAGCCCGCCCTGTGGGTGGTAGCCCGTGAAGTACAGGGCATCCGGCCCGATCTCCTTGATCTTGGTCAGGGTGGGGGTGAAGTCGGTGTCCTCGGGGTTGATGGCGTCCATGAACACCACCTCCAGGCCGGCCTCTTTGGCGTACCGCTCGGTGTGCTCGGCCAACCCCTGGGCGTAGGTGGAGTTGTCGTGCAGAATGGCTACCTTCTGCGCCCCAAGGTCATCCTTCATGAAGTTGGCGGCGAACAACCCCTGGCGGTCGTCCAGGAAGCAGACGCGGAAGAAACGCTGGAAGCCCTTCTGGGACAGGCGCGTGGCGGTCGAGGAAGGGGTGATCTGGAGGAAGCCCGCCTCGTTGTAGATCTCGGAGGCCGGTTCGGTGCAGGTGGAGCTGTAGCTGCCGATGACGGCATCCACTTCCTCGCTGACCAGCTTGGTGGCGCACTTGGAGGACTCGTCAGGTTTGCCCACATCGTCGCACTTGACGATCTCGACGGGCCGCCCCAGGAGGCCGCCCTCTGCGTTGGCTATTTCCACCGCCAACTCCAGCACCTTGACGAAGCCCTCGCCCTCGTAGGCGTATTCGCCGGTGATGGGCGCCTGAAGCCCGATCACGATGGGCTCCTGGGCGCTGACCAGGCCCAGCCCGTTGACCAGGAAAGCCGACACCAGCAACAAGGCTATAAAAGTCTTTTTCATCTTGAATCCCTCCTTTGATTTTAGAATTGCCTGATGCATCCGTTGAACGTTTTTGAGTTGCTCATCACCTCCTCACTGTACGGATTTAAACATAAACCAAACACCTTTTCAACATCACTATTATACTCGATTTTTTGAGAGAACGCAAGGTTGAGAGGCTCGTTGACGTGGACATCGAACAGGGGTATAATCAAGTCTAGCGATAACCAACCCTGGGGACTGAAGATGAGGCGCGGCAAAAGGCTCACAGCAAACCAAAGGTATGGCCGGGCGCTACTCCTGATCGTGGCGCTATTTTCCCTGTCCTGCCAGTCGCTCTCCTCTTTTCTTCAGATCGAGCCTACGGCCACGCCCATCCCCCCTCGCTCCGAGCCGGTGGCCCAGGCTTTCCTGCAAGCCTGGGAAGGCGGCGACTACCAGGCCATGTACGACCTCTTGTCCTCCAGGGCCAAAGCAGCCATCAGCCCCCAGGATTTCGTCGAACGTTACCGCCACGTGACGGCCGAGGCCACGATCACCTCCATCTCCACTCGGATGCGTTCCGTGCTCCAGGAAAGCGATCGCGCTCAGGTAGCCTATAGCCTGGCCCTGGAAACGATCCTGGTCGGCCCCATCGAGGCCGAGAATATCATGACTCTCTCCCTGGAGAGCGACCAGGAAGGCCACCGCTGGGGGATAGAGTGGTCTCCGCGGCTCATCCTGCCCGAATTGGGCGACACCATGCTGTTGCACATGATCGACCGCATCCCCTCGCGGGGCAACATCTACGATCGTGAGGGGCGGGGCCTGGCTACCGAAGGAGTGGTGGTCGTGGTGGGCGTGGTGCCTGGCCGCCTCGAGGACGAGGCCCGGCTGCTGGCGGAGTTGAGCCGTATCACGGGCCTGGAGGTGGAAAAGATCAAGGCCAGATACGCTATGGCTCGCCCCGATTGGTTCGTGCCCATCGAAGACATCTCCGTGGAGACCTACGAGGCCAACGCCCACGTCCTGGATAACCTGCCCGGCGTTGAACTTCGGCAGGATTACGTGCGCGCCTACCGTCCTGGCGGTCTGGCCGCTCACCTGATAGGTTACCTCGGCCCGATAGACCAGGCCGAACTGGCTCTCTGGGCCGCCAGGGGCTATGGCGGAGAAGAACTGGTGGGCAAGGCCGGCCTGGAGCGTTGGGGAGAAAAATACCTGGCCGGCCGACGAGGAGGGGTGCTGACCGTCATCACCCCCCAGGGCGACCTGGTGACTACCCTCAAGGAACAGTCTGCCTCCCCCAGCCGCAGCATCTACAGTACCATAGACCGTGATTTTCAGGAGAAGGTGCAGGCCATCTTAGGCGAGCGGGTGGGAGCCATCGTCGCCCTCGATCCCACCAACGGCCAGATATTGGCTATAGCCAGCTATCCAACCTTCGACCCCAATCTCTTCGTCACCAAGATGACGACCGATCAGTGGCAGGCCCTGCTATCTGACCCCAGCCAGCCTCTCCTCGACCGGGCCATTCAGGGCACGTACGCCCCAGGCTCGATCTTCAAGATCGTGCCCATGGCCGTGGCCCTGGAAGAGGGAGACTTCACGCCAGACTCGACCTTCAACTGCACCGGCACCTGGCAGGGCCTGGGGCCAGCCTGGACCAAGACCTGTTGGCTGAAACGAGGCCATGGCACGATCGACCTGAGCGCCGGTCTGACCGCTTCCTGTGATGTCGTCTTCTACGACCTGGGCAAATACTACGACGAACGCGACCGCACTCTATTAGCCAGCTACGCCCGGCGGTTTGGCCTGGGCCGTCCGAGCGGCCTGGAAGGCTTCGACGAGGCGGCCGGCCTGGCCCCCGACCCGGCCTGGAAACAGGAGGCTTTGGGAGAAGCCTGGTTCCCAGGCGATTCGGTCAACCTGTCCATCGGACAGGGCTATCTGTTGGTGACGCCCTTGCAGGTGGCCGTCATGCTGGCGGCCATAGGCAACGGAGGCTCCCTTTATCGCCCCCAGGCCGTTCTCAGGGCGGACGCCTCAGCAGAGGAGCCAGAACTGACCTTTGCCCCGCAGGAGATGGGCCGCCTGCCCCTCAGTCCGGAAAACCTGGCTACCATCCAGCAAGCGCTGCTGGGGGTGACTACCCAATCCTACGGCACGGCCCAGGAAGCTTTCGCGGGCCTGGAAGTGCCTGTGGCCGGTAAGACCGGCACGGCCGAAAACCCCGGCAAAGAGCCCCATGCCTGGTTTGCCGGTTATGCCCCGGCCGACGACCCCCGGATCGCGGTGGTCGTAGTGATCGAGCAGGGCGGCGAAGGCTCCAAGGTGGCGGCGCCCATCTTTCGGCAGGTCATCGAGGCTTTTTTCGGGTTCGAACTCACTCCAGTACCGACCCTTACGCCTGCTCCTTAACTCCACTGTCTCTGCTGACGCGGATGGGCGGCTCATTCGTGGCCTCCGTGAAGAAATCCGCGTGGGCAACTTGACATCACAGAGGGGCCATAATATAATCAGAGAGCGGCAAAAGTAAAACAACTTGATTATTGATTCTTAATTCTTGATTTATGGAGAGGATTGAAACCCGCTATGGCTCGTCAAAAGAAGGGAAAGGACCAACACGTTGTGGGGATAGACCTGGGAGCGACCAAGATCATGGTGGCTGTGGTCGATGCCCAGGGGCATATCCTGGCCGAGGCCAGACGAAGCACCAGGCCAAAAAGGGGCGCCAAACAGGTCATCGACCGCATCGTCAAGTCTGTGCAGGAGGCAGTTGAGCGGGCGGGATTATCCACCAGGGACCTGTTGGCGGTGGGCGTCGGGGCGCCAGGCTCGGTCGATCCACAGACGGGCCTCGTTTTCCACGCCCCAAACCTCGATTGGCACGACGTTCCCCTGGGCGAGGCGTTGGAGAAAGCCCTGGGGGTGCCCGTCTTCGTCGAGAACGACGTGAACGCCGGTACGCTGGCCGAGCACGTCCTGGGAGCCGGACAGGGAACGAAAGACATGGTGGGCATCTTCTGGGGCACGGGCGTGGGCGGCGGGCTGATCCTGAACGGCCAATTGCACCACGGCTGCCGCAGCGCCGCCGGCGAGGTAGGACACCTGATCATGATGATCGACGGGCCTCTCTGTGGCTGTGAGCTGCGGGGCTGCCTGGAGGCCCTGGCCAGCCGCACGGCCATCAATCGCGACCTGCGCCAGGCGATCAAGGCCGGACGCAAAAGCGTGATCGGCGATCTGATGGATGTAGACGAGGACGTGATCACCAGCGGGACGCTGGCCAAGGCCCTCAAGAAAAAGGATACCCTCACCGCCGAGGTGATGGGGCGGGCCACCCGCAACCTGGGCATCCT
>CAZYHC010000109.1:0-12495 GCA_964646625.1 uncultured Anaerolineales bacterium | reverse complement strand
AAAGTCCATGCTGAGAGTTTACCACATCTCTGCACTTGTTCCAAACATGAGCCAACGCTAATAATACTCGGCCGCGTTTTATGCTATAATTGTAGGGTGAGTGTCCCTGGAAGTCAGGTCTCTGCTTACTATCGCTCAGGTTAACGGGATTGTTCTCGGTGGGATTATACCCGTTTAAAATCGCGGTGTCAAGAAAAATGGCTGGTTATAATTCGAACCCGCACTCTACTCCAACCAAACTCAAATCAAACTCCAACCAAACCCAAACCCAAGATAGCCTTTTTTGTAGTATAATGAGGGCAGGTCACTTATACAAGAGTGTGACGCTTCCGCCAGTTTTGCACAAAAGTGATAAAGATAGCTATGGAACTATTGACAAAAATTATAATTTGTGGTATCATGAAATTAGATAAAGGAGTGCGAGGTGGAGGGGGTTAGGAAGCTGGGTTGAGAGGATAGTCATCCTCTCAGGGCTCAAGGGGCCGTTATCGACCCTTTGAACCTGGCCTGGGGAATGCCAGCGCATGGAAGCATATACGCGTACGCATATGCAGGGCATATGCAGGGTGGAGAAGAGGCGCAAGAGCTGCCAGCCAGGCCAGGTTGGCAGTTTGTTTTTATGTACAGTCTTATCTCCAGGCTATAGAAGCATTAGCTTCTTCCCCAGGCTATAGGAAAATTGGCCTTATCCCCGGGCTGTAGGGACATTAGTCTTATCCTCAAGTTATAGAGAGGGGGTCAATATCATGAAAGGGCATATTCTGCTAAGCGTTTTGGGGTTGTTTGTTTTGTTCATCGGCCTGGTGTGGGGCGCTGGTTATGCCGATAGAGTGGCGGCCGCCGAAGCCATTTCCACGGCGTATCTCTCCAGACCGTCAGGCCAGGCAACGGAGGCCAGTGTCGCTTCTCTGACCGTGCTAGGCGGTCAGGTGTTTGTCCGCCGTGCCGGAACGGAGGAATGGCAGCCGGTGGAAGGGGGGACGCTGGCAGGCGTCGGTGATACGGTCAAAACTGGTGAGGACGGCCAGGCTTTGCTCACCTTCTTCGAGGGCACGGAGAGCCAGCTTGGACCAAACACCGAAATGACCGTGCAGGCCCTGCAACTCACCGAAGATCAGCCTATCCACATCAAGCTCTACCTCTGGCTGGGAGATACCTGGCACAAAGCTGCCAAGTTCCTCAACCCGGAATCTCGCTACGAAGTGGAAACTCCTTCGGCTACCATAGTGTCGCGAGGCACTATCTGGTGGGTCAACGTGGATGAGCAAGGCCGCACCAGCGTGGGGGTCTTCGAGGGAGCAGTGGAAATTCAGGGGCAGGTTAACATGGGTATCCCCCAGGAATTCCCCCCAGATGAGTGGATTGACGAGGTTTACGGCGAGAGCAGTGAGCTGGACGAGATTATGGAGCTGCGCAGCGAAGGCGTCGGGTTAGGGGTGGTGGCCCAGGCTTTCTTCATTGCCCAGAAGCTGGAAGAAAGTTTGACGCCGGAGGAAATGGCAGAGCTGGCAGCGAGATTGGGGTGTGAGTCCACTTGCACCGCCGCCGACCTCATCCGGGCCAAGAAGGAGGGCACCATGACCTGGGGAGATATTAAGAAGCTGACCGGCCACCCCAGCAGCAAGGATGGAAATCTGGGTGTGATTCGAGGTGGCGGTCCGCCCGAGGACAAAGGCGGCGGTCCGCCCGAGGATAAAGGCGGCGGTCCGCCCGAGGATAAAGGCGGCGGTCCGCCTGAGGATAAAGGTGGCGGTGGTGGCGGTGGCGGCGGCGGTGGCGGCGGCGGCGGCAAAAAAAGTTGAGGTGCTCGCTTTTATGACGTTCTAAAGAAGTATGGTGTTGGTAAAAAGAAGTCATTTGAAGCGTCTGTCAGTGGGGGCAGGGTTAGGGTTTGCCGTCGGTGCACTCCTCTCCCTGCTCCTCTGGTTTAATTTGTTTGCCAACTGGCAACGGCGCAGCACCGATTTCCTCTACATCAAAAAGGGCGGAGTAACGGCCAGTGGCTGGGTGGTCATCGTTGCCGTGGATGATCGCAGCCTGGAAGAACTGGGGCGCTGGGAGGACTGGCCCCGCCGACGCCATGCCCGGCTCATTGACACTCTCCATCAGGCTGGGGCGCGGGTCATCGGGCTGGACATTATCTTCTCCGAGCCCTCATCTGATGATGAAATTCTGGCCGAAGCGATGGCCCGGGCTGGCAATGTGGTCCAGCCGGTGCTGGGTTTTACCAGCGTGCCGGGTCGGATCGGGCAGGGAGAGCTTATCACCTTCGAGCGCTTCCTCAAGTCCCAACCGATGTTGGCTGAGACCTCGGCCCTGGGGCATGTCAATGTCTACCCTGACCAGGATGGTGTCGTCCGATGCCTGCCTGCGCTCATCGTCAGCGAACAGGATGGCGAGGAGTCGCCGGCTTTTGCCCTGGTCGTTATGGCCCGCTTCCTGCGCCTGCCGGCGGTTGATTATTGGCCCAGAAATGGCTATATCCTCCTGGCCGACCGGCGCATCCCGGTGGACCATTTTGGCCGTATGCTGGTCAATTACCTGGGGCCCCCCTCTCGGCCAGGGAGAGAATCCATTTTTCGGGTTTATTCTTACGTCGATGTACTGGAAGGGCGCGTTGATCCGGCGGCCTTCCAGAGCAAGGTCGTGCTGGTGGGGATGATGGCCAGCGCCATGCCTGATAATTATCCCACCCCTATCGGCAAGGAAACGATGTTCGGCGTGGAGATTCACGCCAACCTGATAGAGACCATCCTGAGGCGGCGCTTCCTGCGGGAACAGAGCCTGTCGGGTCAGATAGCCCTCGTCCTGGGGCTGGCCGTCAGCGGCGGGATGGTCTTTTCCTGGTTGCACCCCTCGTGGGCTGGTGGAACTCTCGTTGGCTCGCTGGGCCTCTACTGGCTGGCTGTTTCCATGGCCTTTGACCAGGGGCTTATCCTCAACTTCCTGTATCCTTCCCTGACTCTGCCTCTCGTTTACGTCGTGACTGTAATGTACCGCTACTTTACCGGGGAGCACCAGCGCCGTTATATCGTCGGGCTGTTCGGGCGTTACATCTCTCCGGAGGTGGTAGAGGCGGTGCTGGCCTCTTTCGAGGCTGGCACGCTGCATCTGGGCGGGGATAGCAGGGAGGCCACTGTGCTGTTCGCCGACATCCGGGACTTCACCGGTCTGGCCGAGGGCCTACCCCCAGCCCAGGTGGTGGAAACTCTAAACGCTTATCTGACCGCCATGGTCCAGGTGGTTGATAAATACGAAGGCACGGTCAACAAGTTCGTTGGAGATAACGTCATAGCCGTCTGGAATGCTCCGCTGGACCAACCCGACCATGCCCTGCGAGCGGTGCGCGCCGCTGTCGAGATGCAGCAGGCAGTTGAGGAAGTAAAGGCCAGCCGGGCCGACGTGATGGCCGTTGAGTTTGGGATCGGGATAAACAGTGGGGAGATGGTGGCGGGCAACATAGGCTCGGAAGGACGGATGGATTATACGGTCATCGGGGATGCCGTCAACCTGGCCTCTGGCCTTTGCGACCTTGCGCTCGAAGGAGAAATCCTGCTCGGCCCACGCACTTACGAACTGCTCGGAGGGGAAATTGCTATTGAGGAGCGCCCGGCCATGTGGCCCAAAGGCAGAAAAAAACCCCTCACCGCATATGCCGTGAAGAGAGAGGCGTTTTTAGCAGGTGAAGCGAGCGGTCACCATTCTGGAATGGATTTAACGGATCGCACCTTATCATATCCATTAAATCCTTTTTTTTAATTCTTTGACCGTGCGCGGTCGAGCCGAGAGGCTGATGACCAATTTCGGCCCCCTTACCGCCCCCTTACCGGAGGAGAGCTCACCCATTTGACAAAAGAAGCAAGGTGTGCTACAATAGTTCTAGTTGAAAAACTTTTTCATTTGAGATGACGATGCCAATCCAAGAGATGCAAAAAGCCCTGCGCGCCAATGGGTACAAGCTTACCCCCCAGCGGTTGACGGTCCTGAAGGTGTTGCAGGACAGTGAAGAGCACCTGAGCCCTGCCCAGGTCCACCACCGAGGTCGAGCGCTCCATCCTCGCCTGGGGTTGACCACCGTGTACCGCACCCTGGAGTTGCTGACCGAGTTAGGCCACGTGCGCCGGGTACATCTTGAAGAAGGATGTAACGGCTACGCCTTATCCGACAGTGGGCACAGACATTACCTGGTGTGTCGCCAGTGTCACCAGGTGGTGGAATTTGCCGGTTGCGACTCCATGATAACCGATTTTATTGCCCAGGTCAGTCGGAATACAAACTTTGTGATCGAAGAGCACCTGTTGGAGTTTGTAGGACTGTGCCCGACCTGCCGTTGAGTTCTCCTTCGTAGGCTTCATAGGGAGTAAGCTCGATGAAAGTCCGATCCAAGAGTCTGTCTCCTATAGACAGTATCTTATCGAGGATTGAAGTGCGTTTATGGATATAAAAATTGCCCGACAATATTACCAGGAACGTGAGGCCCGACGGCGAGCCCGGCGTGAAGGTGAACGACAACGGTGGCTACAGCGCGTGTGTGAAGCGGTCAGAGCCTGTGCCTTACTTTATGCGGATATCCGGCGTGTATACCTGTTTGGCTCTTTGCTGCAACCCGGACGGTTCAGAGCGGACTCAGATATCGATGTAGCCATCGAATGTGATACCCTAGCCACGGAGAGTGCCTTCTGGCGCGCCCTGGAGAGGGAACTGGGACGGGATGTGGACGTAAGGCCGCTAGCTGGTGCGGTGTCGGAAGTGGCACATAGCCGAGGTGAACAAGTATATGAACGACAAGATCTTAATCCTGATCAATAGTATCCGTTCAGATATAGATTTTTTGCAAGGGTTGATTTCCTGATGACGAAGGTTCGTTCCAAAAGTCTGTTTTTGGGTTTTTGTGTTTTGCTGCTGGTAGGCTGGCTGCCTGGGCCTGGTTTGGGCCAGGTAGCCTGGGCTGACGAACCGACGCCCGAACACGAGCACGAAGGTGAGGTTATGCCCGAACTCTCGCCCGTCGATCTGGCCGAGGGCGAGAAGTTGAAAGTGGTAGCCACCACCACCATCGTGGGCGACGTGGTGGCCCAGGTCGGCGGCGACCGCCTCGACCTGACCGTGCTGATGCCCCTCGGCGCTGACTCGCACACTTACGAACCTGCGCCTGCCGATGCTGCTGCCGTGTATGACGCTCACGTGATGTTTATCAACGGCGTGGGGCTTGAGGAGTTCCTGAGTTATTTTGACCTCGGCGGGGAGCTCCCGGTAGTGTCCGTCTCCGTGGGCGTTAAAGTACGCCAGGGACACACCTACGAACATGAACACGCAGAGGATCCCCACGTCTGGTGCGACGTGCAGAACGTGATGAGCTGGGTGGATAACGTCGAGCACGCTCTCAGCGAGCTGGACCCGGCCGGGGCCGAAGCCTACGAGGAAAATGCTTACTCCTACCTGCACGACCTGGAAGAGCTTGACGCCTGGATCGTGGAGCAGGTGGCGCTGGTGCCGGAGGAGAATCGCAAGATAGTGACCAATCACGAAGTCTTCGGCTACTTCTGCGACCGCTACGGCTTCGAGATGATAGGTACGGTCTTGCCGGTTACCACCGCGGCCCAGCCTGCGGCCCAGGATTTGGCCGCACTGGAAGAAGCCATCAAAGAGGCCGGGGTTAAAGTTATCTTCGTCGAGACTACGGTTAACCCCGACCTGGCCCGGCGGGTGGCCGAGGATACCGGCATAGAAGTGGCGATGCTCTACACCGGTTCTTTGGGGCCGGAGGGCAGTGGGGCGGAAAATTACCTCGATTATATGCGCTACGACGTAACGACTATTGTGGAAGCCCTGAAATAGCCAGGGGCCTGGCCCTTTGGAAGTGCCCGGCCCCTGATCAAGAGATGTAGCGGGCCGGGAGTTCCTCGGGCCGCCATTTAAGAGTGAGGGAAACCATTATGTTAGAAAGCAAAATCCTGCCCCGGGTTCAGGTTCAAGACCCCGTTTCGGGTGCGGCTATCCCCGCGCTAAGATGTGAGGCGGTGACGGTGGCTTACAATGGTCAGCCGGCTCTGGAAAATATCAGCTTCAGCGTCAGAGTGGGGGCACGGGTGGCGGTGGTCGGCCCCAACGGAGCGGGGAAGAGCACCCTGTTCAAGGCCGTCATCGGACTCCTGCCCCTGTCTTCAGGCCGGATTCAGATTAACGGCGCTCCGCTGCACCAGGCCACCATTGGCTATGTCACCCAGCGAGAGGAAGTGGACTGGAATTTCCCGGTAACGGTGGAAGACGTGGTGATGATGGGCCGCTATGGCCGGTTGGGTTGGCTGCGCTGGCCTGGGCGTCGTGACCGGGAGATCGTGCGTGGCGCCCTGGCACAGGTGGGCATGACGGCCTTCGCCCGGCGGCAGATCGGCGAATTATCCGGCGGACAGCAGCAGCGGGTTTTCATCGCCCGGGCCCTGGCCCAGGAAGCGCACCTGCTTCTGCTGGACGAGCCTTTCAGTGGGGTGGACGTCAGCACCCAGGAGACTATTCTCGAGCTCCTGGCCGATCTGCGTCGCCAGGAAATCACCATTCTGGTTTCCACCCACGATCTGAACATGGCCCTGAAGCGTTTTGATCAGGTGCTTCTGCTCAACCGCCGTCTGATGGCATACGGCTCACCCGAAGAGGTTTTTATCCCCGAGACGCTGGCCGAGACGTATGGCAGGCGAGTGATCACCTGGCGGTCAGGGGAAGAGGTGGTGATAGTGGATGATAGTTGTTGCGAGGGGTGTAGGGAATGATCGACTTGATAGTAGCTCCTCTGAGGTATCCCTTCATGGTGCGGGGGCTGGCGGCGGCGGTGATGGTGGGGTTGGTATGCGCCGTATTGGGTTGCTATGTGGTGCTGCGGGGCATGGCCTTCCTCGGCGACGCTTTGGCCCACTCCATTCTGCCCGGCATAGCCATCGCTTACCTGCGGCGCGGGTCGCTTTTTGTGGGGGCGCTGGTGGCCGGGGTGCTGATCGCCTTGGGCATCGGCTATCTGTCGAGGCAGAAACAGCTTAAGGAGGATACGGCTATCGGCATTATCTTTGCCGGCGCCTTCGCCCTGGGCATCGCCATACTATCCAGCATACGCAGCTACACCGTGGACCTGACCCACATCCTCTTTGGTAACATCCTGGGCGTATCCACCAGTGACCTGTACCTGACGGCCGGATTGGGGTTGCTGGTTTTGCTCGTCTTGCTGGCTCTATATAAGGAGTTATTGGTGCTCACTTTCGATCCGGTGCTGGCTGCCGCCCTGCGTTTGCCCACCGGCTTCCTGCACTATCTGCTGCTGGTGCTGATAGCCGTGACCATCGTGGTCTCGATCCAGACGGTGGGGGTGGCCCTGGTGATGGCTATGCTGGTCACTCCGGCCGCCACCGCCTATCTCCTTACCCCTCGCCTGCCGGTGATGATGGCCCTGGCCGCGCTATGTGGAGCCTTTTCGGCCCTGGCTGGTCTGTATCTTTCCTTCCATACAAACATCGCTTCCGGTGCAGCCGTGGTGCTGACCTGCACCGCTCTCTTTGTTTTGGTCCTCTTCCTATCGCCCCGGCGGGGTCTGGTCTGGACCTGGTGGAGGCAGCTAGCCGGCCTGGTCTGAGAATCGAATCCAGTAAGGATAAAATTCATTTTAAAGGAGGAAGAAAATGACCGTCAGAATCGGGATGCTAGGCAGTGGTTTTGTGTCCAACTTTTACATGCTGGGCCTCAAGGACCTGTCTGGCTGGGAGATACCGGTGGTCTGTTCGCCCCACGAGGAACGTGCCCGGGCTTTCGCCGAGAAGTGGAATATCCCGGAGTGGCAGACGGACCTGGAGAAGGTGGTAAAACGGGATGACCTGGACCTGGTGTTGCTGGGGCTGCCTAATTACGTGCACAAAGAGGCCACTCTGGCTGCGGCGGCGGCGGGTAAAAATATGGTCTGCACCAAACCGCTGGCCCGGAACGCGGCCGAGGCTAAAGAGATGCTGGAGGCGGTGCAGAAGGCTGGGGTCATCCACGGCTACGCCGAAACTGAAGTCTTCAGCCCGGCGGTGATCAAAGCCCGGGAGTTCATCGAGCAGGGCGGGATAGGCCGGGTGCTATCCGTGCGTTCCCGCGAGGCCCATTTCGGCCCTCACTCCCCCTGGTTCTGGGATCCCCAGTTGGCTGGCGGAGGAGCCCTGGTGGACATGGGCTGCCATTGCATCGAGGCGGCCCGCTACTTCATCGGCAAAGATAACAAAGTAGTCGAAGTGCTGGCCTGGGGCGATACCCTGTACCACGACACCAAGGCCGAAGACAACGCCGTTCTGCTCATGCGCTTCGCAGGGGGGCAGATCGCCCAGGCGGAGGTCAGTTGGACCTCGCGCGGCGGCCTCGATCTGCGCAACGAAATCTACGGCACGGAGGGGGCCATTTTCACCGACGTGACCCGCGAGACGCCGCTCAAGGTTTTCTCCAGGCCCGGCGCCGGTTACATCGTGGAGAAGGCCGAGGCTGAAACCGGCTGGGTCTTCCCCCCGGTGGACGAGGCCTGGATCTATGGCTACCGGGAGGAGATGAGGCACTTCATCGAGTGCGTGGAGAAAAACGCCCTGCCCCGCGAGAACTACCAGGATGGCTACGTGGTCAACGTCATCCTGGACGCCGCGTACCAGTCCATGAAGTCGAAGAAGTGGGAGGCGGTAGAGTACTGATGCCCTCACGTCGCCAGGGGCAAAATTGAGAAGCAAAGCCCTCTCCCGCAGGCCCACGTCACAAGGGGGCCTACAGGAGAGGGCTTATACATTTTACTCCTTACTCCAGAACTAACTTGGGCTCGTCTACACCCCTCCACGGCTGCACAGGGCGTTTAAAATACGCCACAGCATTTCCCAGGTGTATGCTACCAGCATAGTAGCCGAACTTGGGTTCAGCGTAAAGTCCATGATGAGCAGCAACCAACTCCCATCCAGCCGCGCCCAAGAGCCCAAAGGCTCTTTCCCACGGGTTATACGGCCACGCTTTAGCTTCATTACCCTTGATTCTTGATATGGTGTAATAGCGGCTACCTTGAGGACCGAAGTAGTGAATATCAAAATCGTAAAACCACTGTCCCTTTTTCTCCTTCCGGCCGTATAGGAGCAACTGACAATACTCCCACTGCTGCTCTGTTGCCGTCACAAACGCTCCTCCTCACGGAAGACAGGTTATCCTTCCTCCAGCCCGAATTGCCTTCGTAAAACATTCCGTCCCCTTAAGGCTAGATGTAGGCAATATTCAGCATCCACCTCGCTCGCCAGGATGCCAGGGTAGCGTATTTCTACCGCAAATGATGTGAGAAATCGCAAGTCATCCATCAGGGATTGCAACTCTATTGGCCTCATAAAGCATCTGCCCTTCTGTCATTATTTCTTTCAGGAATATATCTCCGATTTCTAACCGGTATTTGACCTGCTCCGGGGTACGCACCAGCAAATCTACTGGAAACGGAAAATCCACCGCTCTGCGGATTTCTACAGCTTGCTCCACAGGACGAAGCGGAGTTTCCATAATAACTAATATGTCTACATCGCTATCTTTAGTTGGCGCTCCATAAGCGTGAGAGCCGAACAAAATTACCTTCTGGGGGTGAAACAGCGCTACGATTTTCTGCACCACTCTTTGAATATTAGCCTGCAATATCCAGGGCCTTGCTCCAGACATTTTGTTTGACCTCGCTTCACTTCCTTAGTTTTCGCCTGCTGCAGTATGCTCCCTGCAATGAGGTGGTATCTAATGGAGTGTCTTCGGATTCCACACCATTATACCGCGATTGCCTCTTTCCTGCAAAAGTGCGCGTTGGGCTCAGCTAAAATGTTACCGAAGGGGGATGGTTGCCTCTTTGCAGAGGGTGTGTTATAATCTTACCTGTAAACGGGGTATGGAATAGTTATTGACATGGACGACGAAAGCTTCATGCAAGAGGCTTTGTCTGAAGCCCGGCAGGCCTACGAAAAGGGCGACGTGCCGGTCGGGGCGGTGGCGGTGCGCGCGGGTCAGATCATTGCCCGTGGTCACAACCGTAAGGAAGAATTAAAAGACCCCACCGCCCACGCCGAGATGATGGCCCTGCAAGAGGCGGCCAGAGTGCTGGGAGGCTGGCGGCTGGTGGGGGTCACGCTCTACTGTACGATGGAACCCTGTCCCATGTGCGCCGGAGCTATGGTGCAGGCCCGACTCCCCCGCCTGGTCTACGCCGTGGACGACCCCAAGGCCGGGGCCGCCGGTTCGGTGCTGGACCTCTTGCGGGATGAACGTTTGAATCATCGGGTACAGGTAGTCAGGGGCGTGTTGGCCGTGGAGGTCAGGGCCCTCTTGGAAAGCTTTTTCCAGACCTTGCGGGAGGGTGCCGGAGTGGACGATCGGGACGGTCTCGAAAACCGTTGTGGGGGCAACTCCACCGTGGGTTCGAATCCCACCCCTCCCGCCTAGAGTTGTGACAGACGAGGCACATTTGTGGAGGCGTCGTTACCTGGAATATGTATGGGGTGTTTCACACCTCTCCACGATCACTTGCGACTTCCTGCCGGGGTGACTGCGGCTCGAACTTTTTCCGCCGTTTCTTCAGCGTTGTCTTCCATTGGAAAATAAATCCGTCTACGAGCAGGAAATGGAAGGTCTGAGTCTGCCAGTTCTTTCGATACAATCGATATCAAGTTTTTCTGCATCGCAATCGCGGCCCCCAATTCAATCAGGACCCAATTGGAGGACAGGCTGTTCGGGGTCAGGACGGTGATCATATACTGGCTCTGGGAGAGCGCCTCTTCGAATGCTGCTGTCCAATCCTGACCCGGTTTGATATCTCTCGACGCATCGAAAACTTGAACGCCCTGATCCATCAAACTTGTTCGGAGTTTCTCCACCCAATCGCGATCACCCGGCGAATAGGAGAGAAAAATATCATAATTCTTTTTGCGTTTGGATTTCATTTTCATCCATCCATTTGTGAATGCGTTCGCTGAGTTCGTCAAGATACCGATCAAAGCTGTTAATATCAATGAGGTTGATACGTTTCAATAAGGCCGGCCCGTATTCACGTGAGGAGAGATCGCGAGCTGTTAGCCCGTAGAGTATTCCAACGATTCGCTTACGTTGGCTCCATGCTGCCCCTATCTCCATCCAAACATAAGGACGTTCCAACGCCGCAGGAGTTAATAGCACAACAAGTTCGTTAGACTTTGCGAGCTCATCGACAATGCGATCCTCAAAATCATCCCCGGCGGCAACATCAGCCACGTCAAGAAAAGTATCTGCGCCGCGATCAATAATGTGTGCTCTGATTTGTCTCGCTACCCAATTGTCTGTCCCAGCATGGCTGATGAACACCCTATACTTTCCCGGCACAGTTTGTCTTCCCCCATTGAGTTCAGAAGCTATTGAGCCTGGGACTATTCCGACGAAACAACTCGCTCTTGAGGACATTATAACACGTTGCAGGGGCCAGGTCAAATTGACCGTCGTCCAAAATCAGGGTATAATGTGGGCGCAGATTTAAACGTGGAGAGAGAATCGTGAAGCAAAAAGTGACCGTTCGGGCTTCTCTATCGTGCCGACGCTGGCTCGGTGGAGAGCAGCAGGTGGAATTGGCCGTCGAGGAAGGATTGCGGGTGGCCGATCTCCTGTCCCTGCTGGCCGAACGCTATCCTGCCTCCCGTTCCTTGCTGGCCCACCACGACGAAGAAGCCCTGTGGGCGCACGTGATCCCGGTGCAGAACGGTCACATGCTGAAGAGAGATGACGTGGTGTCGGCCGGAAGCGAGGTCGAGCTTTTGCCGCCCATCGCCGGCGGTTGAGATATCTAAACCAGGGATAAGTGTATGTTGCCTCGTGTGCAGGAGGTTCGCCAGAGCCTCCCCAGTGCGCCGATAAAGGACATCCCCCGCCTGATCGGGCAAGAGATTCGCCAGTGTAAGCTGCCCTCCCGCCTCCGGCCTGGCGATGAAGTGGCCATCACCGCCGGGAGCAGGGGGGTAGCCAGGATCGACGAAATCCTGAAGGCTATCGTCGAAGAACTGCGGGCCATGGGCGCAGCGCCGTTCTTGGTACCGGCTATGGGCAGCCACGGGGGCGCTACCGCCGCGGGCCAGGTAAAGGTCCTCGAGGGGCTGAATGTCACCGCAGCCTCGGTGGGAGCGCCGATTCGTTCCTCCATGGAAGTGGTGCAGATAGCTCAGACCGCCGCGGGCCATCCTGTCTTCCTGGACAGATATGCTGCGGAGGCCCAGGCCATCGTGGTCGTGGGACGCATCAAACCCCACACCGATTTCCGGGGGCCCACTGAAAGTGGGCTGACGAAGATGATGGTCATCGGCCTGGGGAAACACAAGCAAGCCTCCCGCGTGCACCAATATGGAGCCAGCGGCCTGCGGGAACTCATCCCCCAGTGTGCCCGCGCCACGATTGCCCACGCCCCCATCGCCCTGGGAATAGCGATCGTCGAGGATGGCTATCATCAACCGGCCATAATCGAGGCCG
>CAZYHC010000108.1:0-12631 GCA_964646625.1 uncultured Anaerolineales bacterium | reverse complement strand
TGCGCGGCATCTCTCTGGAGGTCAACGAAGGGGAGATTGTGACCCTCATCGGGGGCAACGGCGCGGGCAAAAGCACCACCCTGAGGACCATCTCCGGTTTGGTGCGTCCCCGGCAGGGGCAGATTACCTTTGGCGGTGAGGTCTTGAATGACGTACCGGCCCACGAAATCGTCAACAAAGGGGTATCGCAGGCTCCTGAGGGAAGAAGGATTTTTTCCACCCTGACTGTGCAGGAAAACCTGAACATGGGGGCCTATAGCCTGGGCAACGATGGGGAGACCATCGAGGAGAACCGACGGAGGGTGTTCGAGTTGTTTCCGCGCCTGGAGGAACGGAAAAGACAGATTGCGGGCACCCTGTCCGGCGGTGAGCAGCAGATGTTAGCCATCGGACGGGCCTTGATGGCCAAACCCAGGCTGTTAATGCTGGATGAGCCTTCTCTGGGGCTGGCTCCTTTGCTGGTCAAGGCCATCTTTGAGACCATCCGCGATATCAACCAACAGGGAGTGACCATCCTCCTGGTGGAGCAGAACGCGCGGGTGGCTTTGAAGCTGGCTACCCGGGGGTACGTGATCGAGACGGGACGCATCGCCCTGGCTGGTACAGCTCGGGAGTTGCTGGAGGACGAACGGGTCAGAAAGGCCTATCTCGGCGAGTCTTAAAATGCGTACTCCGGCCGGTGTGGATTGTGAATTTTATTACCAGGATTACCACCGGGGACGAGAGTACCAGGAGTGTCGCCTGATCGCCCGCCGCAAAACCTCGGAGCAGTGGCGAGCGGGGTTGTGCCGCACCTGTCCGGTGCCCCGAATCTTGCAGGCTAATCGCTGTCCCAACATGGCCCTGGAAGCCAGCGTGAAGCGGCGCTTCGGCTTTTTGCGGCGGGTGGAGGTGCTGGCCGTCTGCACCTTGAAGCAATGTGAGGTAAAAGAGCCACTGATCGGTTGCGGAGAGTGTCATCGCCATCGGCCGGGAGCGACCTTATTTATAGATGGTGAAGCAGATTAATATGATTATTGAAAGGACAAGTGATTAATCGATGAAAACTGTACTGAAAGGCACTGCCAGAGAGGTGATCATCGAGCGGGGGCGGCCTACGGTCATTATCGGGGAACGCATCAACCCCACAGGCCGCAAGAAGCTGGTCGAGGCGCTGGGGAACGAGGACATGGGTTACGTGCGACGGGAGGCCCTCAAGCAGGTGGAGGATGGGGCCTTGGTCATCGATGTCAACGTGGGGGCCGCCGGGATCGACGAGGAAAAGCTGCTGCCTATGGCCGTGCAGGCCGTGGCCGAGGCGGTGGAGTTGCCTCTCTGCGTCGATTCTACCCACCCCAAAGCTTTGCCTGTGGCGCTGAAGGTTTGTCCCGGCAGACCGATTGTCAATTCGGTAAACGGCGAAGAGGCTTCCCTGGAGCGCGTCTTGCCCCTTATCAAGGAGTACGGGGTGGCCGTCATTGGGTTGACGATGGACGATGAAGGCATTCCTTACGACTCCGACGCCCGGCTGACCATCGCCCACAAGATCGTGAACCGGGCGTCTCAACTGGGCATCCCCGCCGAAGACGTGGTGATCGACTGTCTGGCCCTGGCCGTGGGCGCCGAGCACCGGGCCGGCCTGGTGGCCCTGGAGACCATCCAGAAGGTGGTTAAAGAGTTGGGGGTCAACGTCACCCTGGGAGCCAGCAACGTCTCTTTTGGCCTGCCCGACCGGGAGACCATTAACGACATCTTTGTGGCTATGGCCATTCTGGCCGGCATGAATTGCCCCATCCTGCACCCGGCCAGGGCCCGCCGCGCCATTCTCATCGCCGACATGCTGATGGGGCGCGATGAGTATGCCATGAATTACCTGAGCTATTACCGGGCGCATAAGTAGGGCGAGGAACAACCATGCCGCTTGACGAGAAGGCTTATCGGTTGGTAAAGAGAAAACTGCTGAGCCTGGAGCTGGACCCCGCCGTGTCGATCAACGAGATGGCCCTGGTGCGGGAGTCCGGTCTGGGACGGAGCTTCATTCAGGAGGCCCTGCGCCGCCTGGTCGATGAAGGGTTGGTGGTGGATCGTGGCCGGCGAGGGCTGTTTGTGGCCGATTTGGTAACCACTCGCCTGCTGCGCCGGGTGGTCGAGTTGCGGACGGTGCTGGAGGGCTTTTGCGCCCGGCTGGCGGTCGAGCGGGCTACCAACGAACAACTGGCCCAGATGGAAGAGCTGCTGGACCACTTCCAGGACGTTATCGAGAGAGGCGATAACCAGGCCCTGATGGCCGTCGATCAGAAGTTCCACAAGGTGCTCTACCAGGCCGCAGACAACGAATTCCTGGAAGAAACCCTGGACCACCTCTACAGTCTGAGCTTGCGGTTGTGGTACTTTTCCCTGGACAAGCTCGGCAGCCTGAGAGGAATAGTGGAGAAGCACCGCGAAATCGTCGAAGCGCTCAAGCAAAGAGACGCCCGCCAGGCCGAAAAACTGCTCCAACAACACATCGCCGAGTTTGAGCAGGAGATCGAGGCCGTTATCTGAAGACTCTAAGGTGCCTGGCACTTCAAACAGCGAACGTTCGTTGTGCCAGGCACCTACAAAGCTGGAAACGCGATGGGTGAAAGGAAAATATGTCTTCTCTCAGCCAAAGAGCCTACCACCTGATCCGCGAAAAAGTGGTCACCCTGGAACTGCCCCCTTCGTCAGTCATCGACGAGGCCGCTTTGATGGAGGAGTTGGAACTGGGCCGTACTCCTATCCGTGAGGCTCTGCAACGTCTGGCCGCTGAGAATCTGGTGGTCATTCTGCCCAGACGGGGCATGTTCGTGGCCGATATCAGCCTGCCCGACCTGCAACAGATTTTCGAGGTGAGGATAGTGCTGGAAGGGCATTGTGCCCGGTTGGCGGCGGAGAGAGTCACGGACGAAGAGATCGCCCTTATGGAAGAACTTTTCGAGGAGCTGGACCAGCTTGGGGAAAAGGACGATAATCAACGTCTGATCGCCGTCGACCGACGTTTCCACGAGCTACTGGCGCAGGCCTCCCACAACAGATTCCTGGCCGATACCCTGGATCGTTTCTATGCTCTGAGCTCACGGTTGTGGTATCTGGCCCTGGATAGGGTGGGACAGATACGAGAAGCTATCCAGGAACATCGCATCGTTCTGGAGGCCCTCAAACGCAGAGACGCCGATGCGGCTGAGGCTGCCTTGCAGCGTCACATCACCAGTTTTCAGGAGAGAATAAAGTCCGTGATGTAGAGTAGGGGGGTTATGACCAGGCTGTTCTTCGCCGCCGACGTTCATGGCTCCGAGGTGTGTTGGAAGAAGTTCATCAGGGCCGGTGAACTCTATAAAGCAGGGGTGCTCATCCTGGGAGGAGATATGATCGGCGGGGCGGTGGGTTTAGCCCGCAAAAGGATAGAAGAATGGATGGCCTACGCCGACGAGAAGCTGAAGGGCACCGGTATCTGCTGTTACGTTTGCCCCGGCAACGACGATCCATTTGAGATCGACGCGGGCATCGCCCAGGCGAAACGGGTACAACTGGTTGAGGGCCAGGTCATAGCCCTCGACCACCATCACGACATGATCAGCACCGGCTGGAGCAACGTTACCCCCTGGCATACTCATCGAGAGTGTAGCGAAGAAGAACTGACCCGCAAGATCGAAGCCATGACCGCCCAGGTGCGGGACATGAAGCATTGCGTTTTTAACTTCCACGCCCCGGCTTACGGCTGCGGCCTGGACGAAGTGAGGCCCATATCCAGTCGCTCTCCGGTCCACGTGGGCAGTCGGGCGGTGCGCCAGGCTATCGAGCAGCACCAACCTCTTCTGGCCCTTTTCGGCCACATCCACGAGGGAGGGGGCACGGTCAGGATCGGTCGAACGCTGTGCATCAATCCGGGCAGTGTATACCAGCAGGGGGTGCTGAGGGGCGCCCTGATCCAGTTGAACAAGAGAGGAGGATTGGAAAGCTACACCCTGACCACGGACTAGGTCCCTGAATCGGCCTCCAGCAGTCGTTGCTTTCTGACCTCCCTGTGGTAAAATTCAAAGGTGTTGACAAAAAGCCCAGGCTGCGATATATTCGTAATATACTACGAATATATCAGAAGGCTGATTTTAGAGGCCCTCTCTCACGATCTTTCAAAAAAGAAAAACCTCATGCGGTAGAAGACCCTTTTGAGGGTGACAGGGGAAGTCCGGTGGTTCGTCTTCGAGGGCGAAGAGTCCGGCGCTGTCCCGCAACTGTGAATTCAGGTGGCTTTTATTTCGACCTGGCTACCCTGCCACCTGAACAAGCCAGACCTCCTGCTTTTATCGTTATGATCCGGAACCTTCCGTGGAGAGGGGGCAGATCGCTTGCGGGGTCTGCCCCCCTTTAAATTTCCAGGTTAAGTGCATTCCCCAGACTTCAATTATGAGCATTTTGCCAGATGTTAAGGACGAGGCCATGCGTCTGCTCCAGGAGGGGCAAAAAAGGGGCATATTCTTACGCCTGATCGGGGGGCTGGCTGTCCAGTTCCATTCGCCCAGCGCCAGTTGTCCCTCGCTGGAGAGACGATACCCTGACATTGACTTCTTTACTGCCAGGAGGAGCGCCAAACAGTTGCCGCGCTTCCTGGAGGATATGGGGTATACGCCCAACAAAACTTTCAACACCCTCAGCGGCGACTGGCGACAACTCTACTACGACGGGGAGCGGAATCGTCAGATCGATATCTTCATCGGCGAGTTCAGCATGTGTCACAGGCTGCCCCTGGGCCAGCGGTTGGAGTTCGAGCCTGTAACTATTCCCCTGGCGGAGCTGCTTTTGACCAAGCTGCAAATCGTGGAGAGCAACTGGAAGGATGTCCGCGATATCTGCGCCCTCCTCCTCGATCACGAGGTGGGGCCCAGCGACGAGGAAACTATCAACTCCACGATCGTTGCCGAACTATGCGCCGGGGATTGGGGCCTCTACACCACCGTCAACCGCACCTTCCGGCAGGTGCTTGGTTTTGTGGATGCGTTTGAGCTGTCCAGGCGGGAGAAGGATACCATTCGCACCCGCATCCAGGAGATACGCCAGGCGATGGACGAAGTGCCCAAATCGCTGGCCTGGAAGATACGGGATAAGATCGGCACCAGAGTGCGGTGGTACGATCTGCCCGAAGAGGTGCATTAAGAGCAGATGAACCAGAAAGCCTTGCCCCCTGAACTGGTCAAAGATATTATTCGAGCTGTAGCGCCCCGCCGCCCGGAGCGGGTGTTGATTTTTGGCTCTTACGCGCGTGGGGATTACGATAGCTATAGCGACCTGGATATTGTGCTCGTCTGCGATACAGACTTGCCTTTTCTGGAGAGGTTCCGCCTTTTCGACGATTTGTTCACTCTGCCGATGGCTATAGAGCTCCTGGTCTACACTCCGGCCGAGTTCGAGGCCATGATCGCCAGGGATAACCCTTTCATCGCCAGGGTGCTGGACGAGGGCATTGAGCTCAGCATATCCGAGGAAGTTTCTAAAGCGATTTCGCATTGAGGAGCGGAGCGCGGATAAAGCGTTGATGAGAGAAAGGAGGGGATCGAGACCTTACGACTGTTGAGCGACAAGTTTCAGCAACGAAAGGAGAGAAATTTTTATGAGAGTGAACTATCGGACCAACCAAAGCACCATGTTTCGGGTTTTGTCCGATGACCAACTGGCAGAGATCTATCGGGCCGTGCTGCACGTCATGGCCCACGTGGGACTGGACGTACATCATGAGGAAGCGCGCGGTCTTCTGGAGGAGAATGGCGCCTACGTGGATGGGCTGCGGGTGCGCATTCCGGCCTATGTAGTGGAGCGGGCTCTATCCACCGCCCCGCGCAGTTTCACCGTTTTCAGCCGCCAGGGAGACCCCAGGAAGGACATCCACATCGGCCCTGGCCGGGCCAATTATGGGCCGGGGCCCACCTGCCCTAACTTTCGCGACCCCTACACGGGCGAACGACGGCTATATCTGCGCCAGGATGCGGCGGCTGTGGCTAAAGTGTGTGATGCCCTGCCCAACATCGATTTTGTGGAGTCGCTGGGGACCGTGGGCGACGTAACCCATAGCCTGGCTGATACCTACGAATTCGCTGAGATGTTCCCCAACACAGGCAAGCCCATCGTAGCCTGGTCCTATGGCCTTTCCGGGGCGCAGGATATCCACCAGATCGCCGTGGCTGAGGCGGGGGGACAACGAGAGTTTGAGAAAAGGCCCAATTACATCCATTACTGCGAACCCCTCTCCCCGCTGGTGGCCGCGGAAGAAGCGGTAGACAAGGCCATCTTCGCCGCCAGTCACCGCGCGCCCCTTATCTTTACTCCCTGTGTTATCGGGGGCGGGACGGGGCCTTCTACCATGGCTGGCGTGTTGGTGCAGGCTGCTTCCGAGTCGTGGCTTGGTTTGGTGATCAGCCAACTGATCAGCCCCGGCACCCCCTTCATCATGGGGGGGGTGGTATCCATCATGGATATGCGGAGTATGGTATTGGCCTACGGCGCGCCGGAGCTATCCCTGCTCAGCGCGGGCCTTACGGAGTTGGCCCATTACGCGGGGCTGCCTCTCTGGTCTACGGGAGGGTGCACCGATTCCAAAGCCATCGACGGCCAGGCCGCGCTGGAAGGCACCCTATCGGTCCTCTTCTCCGCCCTGAGCGGAGGCGACCTGGTACACGACGTGGGGTACATCGAAGGGGCGATGACCGGCTCCCTCCAGCAGTTGGTCATGATGGACGAGTCTATCGGCATGGTGCGACACATCGCCCGGGGCGTCGAGGTCAACGACGACACTATGGCCCTGGACGTTATTGCTCAGGTAGGGCCAGGCGGCCATTATCTGGGTGAAGAGCACACCATGCGGCACTTCAAGTCAGAGTTCTGGTTCCCGAAGCTGATAGACCGCTCACGATGGGAGGACTGGGAACTGCTGGGCCGCAAGACGATGGCCCAACGGGCTCAGGAGAGGTTGGAAAACATCCTGGCTACCCACGAGCCGTCCCCTGTTTCGGGAAAAACGAAGGAGACCATCGAGAAAGTGCTGGAGATGGCCGAGGCCAGGGCCAAGCGCGCTGAAGAGTCGTGATTTGGCGAGGACTGGGCCTCAATTATTAAATAAAATCAAGGAAAGGAAAGGAGAATTATAATGAGCGAGGTATTGGCTAAAATTTCGACAGCCGTGATCGAAGGCAAGATGGGGGACATCAGGGACCTGACACAGCAAGCCCTGGACGAAGGCTTGAGCGCCAAAGAGGTTCTGGATGGCGGCCTGATGAAAGGCATGGATTACGTGGGCCAGCAGTTCAAGAAGGGCGATATGTTTGTGCCGGAGGTGCTGCTCTCCGCCCGTGTCATGCAGGGTTCGATGGACATCCTCAAGCCCAGGCTGATCGAGGCCGGAGTTAAAATGGCCGGCAAGGTGGTGATCGGCACAGTGGAGGGTGACCTGCACGACATCGGCAAAAACCTGGTGATCATGATGCTGGAGGGGGGTGGTTTTGAGGTCATCGACCTGGGCAACAACGTGCCTCCCCAGGTCTTCGTGGACTCCGTCAAGGAGAACAAGCCGGAAATCGTGGGGATGTCGGCTCTGCTGACTACCACCATGCGGGCTATGGGCCACACCATCAATGCTCTGAAGGAGGCTGGGGTGCGGGATGAGGTCAAGATCATGATCGGCGGGGCGCCGGTGACCTCCGAATTCGCGGCCCAGATCGGGGCCGACGCCTACTGCTCCAATGCTCCCGCAGGAGTAGACATGGCTAAGAAATGGATGGGCACCGCTTAGGATGAAAAGGGGCCTGGCACTGCCAAAGTGCCCATGAACGCCAGTGCCGTGCACCAGGGCCAGGCCCCTGGGCCGTAGGAACGACTTAAGTCGTCACTACGGGAAAAGGAGATGTGACAAGGAGATGTGACTATGAGAGTAAATTATCGGGCCAACACCACCCCGGTCTTCAGCGTGCTCTCCCAGGATCAGATCGAGGATATCTATTACGGGGCCCTACACGTCTTGCGGGAGGTGGGAGCCAGGGTCTACGATGAAAAGGCGGTGGAAGTATATAGAGAGGGTGGGGCCATCGTTGAGGACGGCAACCTGGTCAAAATTCCGGCTCCGATGGTCAAAATTGCCCTCAGCACCACGCCGGATACTATCACCCTGGCCGGACGTGATCGTAAGAAGAGGATCACCCTGGAGAGAAACCAGATTTACTACGGCACGGGTTCGGACTGCCCCTTCGTCATGGATCCCTATACCGACCAGCGGCGACGCTTCACCTTCGAGGACGTATACAATGCTGCCAAGATCGCCGAAGCTCTGCCCAACTTTGACTTCTTCATGTCCCACGGTCTGACCTCGGACGTGCCCATCGCCACCTACGACCGCTACCAATTGCTGGCTATGCTCAAGGGCACCACCAAGCCCATGGTTATCACCGCCGTGGACGAAGAAGGGCTGCTGGATCAGTACAAGATGGCCTGCGCCGCGGTGGGCGGAGAAGAGGAGTTCAGGAGAGCGCCGCTGTTTGCCATTTACATCGAGCCCAGTTCTCCGCTCAACAACTCCCAGGAGGCGGTTCGGAAGGTCTTCGTGGCCGCCGAGAACGGCATCCCGGCCATCTACACCCCCTGCCCCATGTGCGGGGCCACCGCGCCGGCCACTATGGCCGGCCTGTTGGTCCAGGCGTTGGCCGAGTCGCTGTATGGCATCGTGCTGGGGCAACTGGTCAAGAAGGGAGCGCAGTTCATCATAGGCGGGGTGGTATCCATCATGGATATGAGCACCACCATCCTGTCCTACGGCGCCCCTGAGTTCGACCTTTTGAGCGCCGCCATGACCGATATCGCCAAGTGGCTGAGGATCCCCATGTTCTCCACGGCCGGGTGCAGCGACGCCAAGGTGCTGGATGAGCAGGCCGCGGTCGAGGCCGCGGTATCCATTTCCATGAGCGCCCTGTCCGGGGCCAACCTGATCCACGACGTGGGCTATCTGGAATCGGGCTTGATTGGCTCCTACGATATGATGGTCATGTGCGACGAGGTCATCGGCATGGTCAAGCGGATCATGCGCGGCATCCCGGTGAACGCCGACACTCTGGCGCTGGACGTTATCGAAAAAGTGGGGCCCGGCGGCCACTATCTGGGCGAGGATCACACTCTCACCCATTTCAAGACCGAGTTCTGGTTCCCTAAGCTTATCGACCGCTCCAACTTCGAGACCTGGGAGCTCGGGGGCTCCAAGACCCTGGCTCAGCGGGTGCGAGAAAGGGTGATCGAGTTGGTAGAGACTTTTGAACCCGAACCGTTGCCCGCAGAGGTGGAGAAGGAGCTGAAAAAGATCATCGCCGCCGCCGATGAAAAGCACAAAGACGAGTTCGAGTCTCTGACCTGAGCTCTGGCTTCGCGGCGACAAAATAAGAGCAGGGCCAGCGCGCTTGCCGCTGGCCCTGCTTTTGTTCTCCTCAGGTGAGGGGCCTGGCACTTCAACGGCGAACGTTCGTTGTGCCAGGCCCCTTTTTAATCCTCTTCTTCTTTTCCCAGGTAGGCTTCGATGACGCGGGGGTTCTGCTGCACCTCGGCCGGGGTGCCCTCGGCGATCTTTTCCCCGTTGTCGAGGACGATGATGCGGTCGGAAATGCCCATCACCACCTTCATGTCGTGCTCGATCAGAAAAATGGTGATCCCCCCCTCTCTGATCTGGCGGATGGTGTCCATCAACTCGCTGGTCTCCTGCTCGTTGAGCCCGGCGGCCGGCTCGTCCAGGATGAGCAGTTGAGGTTCGGTAGCCAGAGCGCGGGCGATCTCCAGCCGACGCTGAAGGCCATAGGGCAGGTTTTTGGCTAACTCCCCTCCCAGACCATCCAGGCCCATGAAACGCAGATGTTTTTCCGCTTCCTGGCGGATGTGCTCTTCCTCCTCCCGCTGACTCCGGGGCCGGAAAATAGCGGCCAAGAGCCCCGCTCTGGTGCGGCAGTATTGGCCGGCCATCACGTTTTCCAGGGCCGTCAGGTTGGGGAAGAGACGGATGGTCTGAAAAGTGCGTCCCACGCCTCGCTCCACGATGGTGTGGGGTCTGAGGTCCAGCAGACTGCGGCCGTTCAGTGCGATTGTCCCGCTGTCGGGCGGGTAGATGCCGGTCATCAGGTTAAAGACCGTGGTTTTGCCTGCCCCGTTGGGGCCAATCATGCCCAGAATCTCATCCTGGTCGATGTGAAAATCCAAATCATCGACGGCGGTTAGACCGCCAAAGTGCTTGGTCAGGTTACTTACTTCCAGAATAGCCATCTAATCACTCCGATACCCCAATTATGAACCGGCAGGAACGGCGGCTGGTTTCTCTTCTTCCTCGATTCCTCGCATCTCAAGGCGCCCTCGTTGGCTGGGCAACAATCCCTCGGGCCGGAAGATCATCATAATTATCATGGCGGCGCCGAACACCAGCATGCGCCACTGCAAAACGTTCTCCAGGACATCCCGCAAAAGTTCGGGCAGCACGATCATGCCCATCGTGCCCACCAGCACCCCGGCGATGTTGCCGGTGCCTCCCAACACCACAATGCAGAACATGATCACCGACTCCCAGAAGCTAAAGCTTTCCGGGGCGATGACCGTCACCCAACTGGCGTAGAGATTACCGGCCACCCCGGCCCAGGCCGCTCCGACGGCGAAAGCCAACAGCTTCACGCGCACGGTATTGATGCCCATTGCTTCGGCCGCCAACTCATCCTCCCGCACACAGGTCCAGGCCCGTCCCAGCCGAGAACTTTCCAGCCGACGCATGGCGAAAATGGTGAAAGCCACGAAAGCCAGAAAGAGGTAATAGTAATGAATCTGCTGTTTGAAGACAAAACCAGCTATGGCTGGACGGCTGATGCCGAAGATACCGTTGGACTTGCCCGTAATCTCCAGGTTCTTGAGGGCAATACGCACGATTTCCCCGAAGCCGATGGTGACGATGCACAGGTAGTCGCCGCGCAGGTGGAGGATGGGGCGGCTGATAAGGATGGCAAAGAGGGCGGACAACAGGGCACTGACCGGCAAAAGCAGGAAGATGGGGATATCGAATCTGGTGCTGAGGATGGCGGTGGTGTACGCGCCCACGGCGTAGAAAGCAGCGTGGCCGAGCTGAAAGAGCCCGGCGTAGCCCAGGATAATGTTGAGGCTCAACCCCAGCAGAGCATAGATGCTGAAAAAGTTAGCTACCTGGATCCAACGGTTATTGTGCACCACCACAGGGAACAGGATGGCGATAATAGCCAGAACGAGGTACAGCCAGCGCGTATCCAGCCCCCTCACACGAGCAGAAAAATCTTTCATCAGTCCTTTTCTCCGTTACAATTTCTCGGCTACTCTCTCGCCCAGGATGCCGGTTGGTCTGATGATCAGAATCAATATCAAGATGAAAAAGGCGATGGCATTTCTCCAGGCGTCGGAAATGTAGCCGGAGGAGACGGTCTCTATAATGCCCAGCAACATCCCGCCCAGCATCGCGCCCGGAATGTTGCCGATACCGCCCATGATGGCCGCGGTAAAGGCTTTTAGACCATAATTCCAGCCCAGGGTGAAGTAGACGCGTCCGTAGTACAGGCCGACCATGACCCCCCCTGCTCCTCCCAGCGCGGGGCCGATGAGAAAGACGAGGGCGATGATGCCGTTAACGTTGATGCCCATCAGGCGGCTGATATCGTGATCGAGGGACACGGCCCGCATGGCCGTACCTACACGGGTGTAGTGAACGAAGAAATAGAGCGCCCCCATCATCAGGAAGGAAAGCAGCAACATAAAAATCTGCATGAGCGTCAGCCGCGCTCCGCCAATGTCCCACACCACATCGGGGATGATTTCCTTGGGATAGACCTTGTACCTGGCTCCATACATGAGCATGATCGCGTTTTGCAAAAAAATGGAAGCCCCCAGAGCCGAGATCACGGGCGCCAACCGTCCGGCCCGACGCAAAGGACGATAGGCCACCCGCTCCAGGATCATCCCTGCTCCTGCGATCATGATCACCACCACCAGAAAAGTGGGCAGCAGAGCGATAAGAAGATCGATCGACATCCCGGAACCGATCACCATGCCCAGCAGGGTCATACCCAGATAGGCGCCTACCATGAAGAGGTCGCCGTGCGCGAAGTTGATCAACTTCAGAACGCCATAAACCATGGTATACCCCAGGGCGATCAGGGCGTAGAAAGAACCAATAGTCAATCCGTTGACAAGTTGTTGCAAGAGCTGTGCCATAAGTCACACCCTCATTTAGACAGGGAGTTCGAGGGTGGGGGGGATCGAACTCCCTGTTTTATTATGCGAATCTTTTTCTTCTGGTAGGATTTGAGTGAAACTGCCATTTTAATTGGCTCGTTCTTAGCTTCCTTACCCGGACTTCTCGGTGGGTTTCTCGGTCGGCTTCTCAGTGGGCTTCTCGGTGGGCTTCTCGGTGGGCTTCTCGGTCGGTTTCTCAGTGGGTGTCTTGGTCGGTTTCTCAGTGGGTGTCTTGGTCGGTTTCTCGGTGGGTGTCTTGGTCGGTTTCTCAGTGGGTGTCTTGGTCGGTTTCTCGGTCGGCTTCTCGGTGGGTTTCTCGGTCGGCTTCTCGGTGGGTTTCTCGGTCGGCTTCTCAGTGGGCTTCTCGGTGGGCTTCTCG
>CAZYHC010000107.1:0-12779 GCA_964646625.1 uncultured Anaerolineales bacterium | reverse complement strand
ACCTGGTGCGGATGCGGCGGGCCTTCAGCCCGGAGGCCAGGGAATTCGGGATCGATCAGCCGAAGGGGATACTGCTGGCCTCGCCGCCTGGGTGCGGCAAGTCGCTGCTCTCACGGCTGGTCGGCTACCTCTGGCATCTGCCGGTGATCCGTCTCGATCTGGGGGCGGTGTTCGGCTCGCTGGTGGGTGAGAGCGAAGCCAACATTCGGCGGGCTATCCAACTGGCCGAGGCGGTGGCGCCAGCCGTGCTCGTGATCGATGAGATGGAGAAGGGTTTTGCTGGGGCCGGGGGCAGTGGCGACCACGACAGCGGGACGGCGACCAGGGTATTTGGCCGGTTCCTGACCTGGATGGCCGAAAAGGAATCGCCGGTGTTCGTGGTTGCTACGGTGAACCGCATTGAGGCGTTGCCGCCCGAGCTGGTGCGCAAGGGGCGGTTCGATGAGCTATTCATGCTCGACCTGCCGAATAGGGCGGAGCGGGCGGCGATCCTGACCGCCCACCTGGAGAAGCGAGGCCGCCAGGCCCAGAGTTTTCCCATCGAGGAGCTGGTCGGCGGCATGGAGGGCTTCAGCGGGGCGGAGATCGAGCAGGTGGTGAAAGAAGCCCTGCTCCACGCCTTCGACGCCGGGCGGGAGCTCGAGGCCGACGACCTGGCCCAGGCTGCCCGGCGGACCGTGCCGCTTTCGCAGACGATGGCCGAGCAGATCAACGCTCTGCGGAAGTGGGGAGAGAAACGGGCCAGGCCAGCCAGCGCCCAGGTGGAGGCCAAACAGCCGGTCGGGGCGGGGCTGGAGTTGTAAGAAGGAAGAGCGCAGAATTAAGGACGACTGGAGGAGGTAGAACGATGAGTGCCATGCAGACCTACTCAGAGGTACAGTTTCGGGATCAGGAATGCCTGCTCGAAGCGTTGAAAAACCTTGGCTTTGAGCAGATCGAGGTGAGCAACCAACGGAATCTGACCATCCAGGGCTACGGACGCCAGCGCCAGGAAGGTGCAGAGGTGGTGGTGTCGAAGAGTGAAGTTGGCCGCGTCCTGAAGCGTGGGCTGCGTGCCTACGGCGGCCTGGGCTTCGTTCGGCAGGATGGAGCATTGGTGATGGTCGCCGATCACCTGGACGTGAAGGAAGAGCAGCGCGCCGCCCTCAAGGTGGCATACGCCAGGGCTGCGGTGAACAAGGTCGTCAGGCAGAAGAGAGCGACCATCCTGAGCGATCAGCGAAAAGCGGGCGTACAGACCATCCGGGTGCGGCTGTATGCTGGTTGAGTGCTCAATGACCATAAAAGGGAGGTGCGAACGTGGCAAAGAGAGTGGTTGAAGTGGTATTCACCATCGACGAAGAGACCGGCGACCTCACCGCTGACGTCAAGGGCGCGCAGGGGCCGATGTGTCTGGACGAGGTGTTGGCAGGGCTGGACGACCTGCTGGGCGACCCTACGCAGACGGTGAAGAAGCCGGAATACCATCGGAGGGTGAGGCAAGATGTCGGGAAACGAGTCAAAGCCCGTTGAGGCCGTGCTGATCGTCACCGAGGACGGGCGGCTGCTGGCCCTCGACCTGCCCGACGAGGTGCTGGAGGAACTGGAGGCCCTGGTGGGGCCGATGGACGGGCATCTTTTTGGGCCGATGGGGTTGTGTGGGTGAAGATGAAGAGGAGCAGAACCAGCTAAAGAGTGGCCCTCGCCGCTCTTTTGTTTGTATGCCATAGATTTTAATCTTTGGTAATGCTCTCGCAAACTCTGAAATCCGCCCATAGATGAGCAAGTACAAAATCTCCGACTTGGTCACGATGAAGTTGTTGAATCAAGTGCGTCACACTGCCATTTTTGATCTCGCCCTGTAATTCAATCGCTTTTAGCCCTTGACCAACAGCTATCTGGTTTACTGCGTTGAGCAATAAAAGCCAATCTCCTTCTTGGACGTATCCAATCATGGCGCCCATAATAGGAAAAGATTGTGCATATTTCCCTTCCCGATACCTTTGCACTCCATCCGTGACATAATATTTACAATAGCTCCTTTTAATACGGACCAGTTTACACTCTATATCGTAATTATACTGATCATACTCTGTATCAATCCGGGAGAACCTGAAGTCAGGGTGTCCAATTGGTTTAGGAGCATCCGGGCTCTTAAAAGAGGACGCTTCTGAGTGTAATGTCCAATCCAATCTTTGTTCTTTGCGCACTCTATATAGAGTTGGCCGAAGCCTTCCCGAAACAACGAGTTCATCATCGTCTGAGCTAACGCTTCGGCTTGCAATCAGCCGATTCAGAGCCTCTGTAATGCACCAATGAATGCGCTTTTCTTCGTCAGCCCACAAGCCAGTGGACTGCCAGGTCATCTGTGTTCTTTTTTGCTCTGTTGCCATTCCCGTTTGAACACCTCAGTTAGAAGTTCGTGAGCGTCCTGTTGAGCTTGAGATTTAGTCCACAGGCGAAGTTTCGCGTGCTTGATGATCAGCATTGAGGATTCCTCCAACACCTTAACCTGCCGGTTTAGGTATAGTGCGGCGCTACGCTTTTCGGGTAGAGACCTTTCCATACGCCTCAACCAGTATCGCCACTCTATGTCGTCAGTGATGAGAGAGGGGGCATTGGCCGTTCCAACACCTTTGAGATCAAACATCATACCTACTAATAGGCCGTTATCCGGAGCGTAAATTCTGGTTTCTAACTCCTTGCCTTTAGGAGCTAACCGTTCGTTCCAAATATCCAGAAAAACGTTGAGGTAGTCCATTAGTTGTTCAGGGGCCGGGGGGCTATCTGCCCTTGAATTTGCGCCCTCGTAAAAAAACTCGAGAGTTACGTTACATAAATCTCGCACAAGATCGCGCTGTGGGTCAGAAAGTTCATAAAGGTCAAAAATCGCCTCATCAAGCTGCTCTTGTATCATCTCCCTGCCAGGGGAATCTGGATCGAATAAGGTGGGACTGTCGCGGGTGGAAGCAATTTGATCTACCAAGTAGATAATTCTGTCCCGTAGAGCTTGGTTCTGTGGGAAACGGATTGGGAGCTCCAAATGTTCTTCAAGCTGGACTTGATCGTGCCAAAAGCCCCAGGTCGAGCAAGTAAGGAAATGATAGTATCGCGCCAAGGAAGAAAGCATTATACCTAACAAAACTTTTTGCTCTTCAGCACTCAACGAATCGAGACAAAATCCAATGATGGAATCCCTGAAGGTGAAAGGCGTGTTAGTCAATCTGGCCTGAATCTCTCCAATTTCCGAGCCTGACTGAGAGATGCCGCGCTTGATAAGCAATCGAGGGCCTTTATAGTTTTGTGGATCTCCACAGCGACGTATCTGTCGATGTTCCACTGGTATTAACAGCGTTGAGATATCAGCGTTATCATAAAACGAATCGGTAGGTAATTCACGGTCTACTCCTAAATCCTGCGTGGAGTATTTCCCTCCTCCTCCATCTTCATAACCACGCCCATAGCAAGTAGCGCGATCGCCTAACGATATATAGCTACTTTTTAGTTCCTCAATTAGCATGACATCGTTCAGGTTGCCCCACATAAGAGTTTTCCAAAGCCAGTCATTCTCACGAAGCTGAGCCTGAGCGACTTTGTGAAGATCGACTTTGTCAATAACTACGGCTTGGAGTCGTTCCGCTAACGCGCTACGTTTTGCGGAGATGTAATAGACTCTGTTCCTCAGAGCTGATTCCTGATCAGCCGGCGCAAAGAATACTGCAACAAAGGGAGCAGTCGCTTCCTTTAACTGTCCCCTAAAAAACACGTGCCGCACATGTGCAAAGTTGAAAACGGCTCGGATGCGGTTTCTGGTTAGCCAAAGCCGGCGAAAATCGCGACTTTTGCGGTGATACTTGAACAGCACCCCTGTAGGTACCAGCATTCCAATCTCACCATCCGGCTTTAACAATCGCTGTGCCCTCCAGATAAAATACTGAGAAAGTTCCTTACCGCCAACTGGGTGATTAAAGGTTTCACACCATTCGACGGCGACAAGATTCTGTTCTCGAGCAAGTCCCCAGGGAGGATTGCCAACGATGAGATCGAACTCCGAATCTTCCAACGGAAGAACAGGCCGTTCGACCATCCGCAAATCGCGAGTTTGCCCCTTATATCTTTTTCGTTGAGCGATACGTTTCTCTAAATCATCCCGTTCAGTTCTGGTAAGAGAAAATGCGTTGGCACAAAGTAGACTTTTTCCACCCTCTTCCGGGCGATTTGGGTCGTAGACTAGCTTGGGCAATGTGTAGTTACGTATATCCGAGGGCTCCAAAAAATCCAGAAGTGCAAGATAGAGACTGAAAGCAGCGACTCTCACAGCAGATGGGTTTACATCAATGCCCACAATCCGCTCCGTGAGTAACTCCATGATCTCGCCGGGGGATAAGAGCTTCTGCCCCTTGATGTTGCGCTGGCTGTTCTCGTAATGAACGATACGCTGGAAGGCTTGGACAAGAAAAATCCCTGACCCACATGCAGGGTCAAGAATTCGGGCGCCTGCCTCCAATCGTTCCTGAGTTAAACATTCTGAAAGGACGAAATCTGCCAGCACAGTTGGTGTGTAGTGCGTGCCTTCGGGCTCTTCCCCGTGCTCATGATAAAATTCTTCATAGATGTTGCTGACCAGTTCCATCGGAATGATGCTAAAGTCATAGGCCCAAAAAAGGAGGTCTATTTGCCTCCCTAAACTTCGCCCCTTTAAAAAATCTTGAAGCAGGTGCAGATGCCTTTCTTCAACAGCCAGTTCTTCCTCTTCGCTAAGCGGAAACAAGTCACCGTTAAAATCACGTTGTAGCTTATGGAACAGATTATATGTAGCCGTCTTATCGCTTAAGATGTCAATATATCCACCATAGGTGTTCCCATTCTGATCTATCTCCTTATCGTGGAAATAGTCCTCGACTAACACATCCCGATCTTCTAGATAGCGAATAAAGATTGATCGCCCGATCAAGGCATGAGCGTATTCGCGTCTTTCCTGAGCCAATCCCCCCTTTTCCAATCGCTCTCTAAGTAACCGCAAGTTGCGTAGTAGCCATTGATCAACCCGCTGTCCTCGATCAAAGTCCTTGCTCCTGCGTTGAAACAGTTGCTCACTCTCAATTTCCGGGCGGGAAAACTCTTTCAGAACTTCTGCGACTTTTGTAATATCTTGGACATGCTCGAGCCAACGTTTCTCTGCTCTCCATTCATCTAGCGTTCGGACCGGTTTTTGATAGGCACTGTAAACGCGTAACTCTCCTGGTATAGCGACGAAAAAAATCGGCGTGCGGTTTGTATTCCACACCATCCGGTGTAACTCGTGGATCTTTTCTTCTGCCTCTATTTCGGTATTTGCATCAAGCTTGAAAAACTGCACGACCGGATAGCCACGGACAAAAAATATAGCCTCTGCGTCAAGCTCGCGGGCAAGCGCAATCCATTCAATCTGATCGAGCCACTTCAAATCAGGCTGCTCTGGCAAGGTAGTGAGGTTAAGGAAACCATCCCCGGCTTCAAAACCTAAATCCTTATAGACCCTGCACAACATATCATCAGGGCTAATTTGAAAGGTGGTCATTATCACCCTCCCCGCTCAACTCAGACCCCGATAGAAAGCTTGGAGATGACAACTGAAAGCTCCTCCCACACCCAACTAGAACTTACGTTCGGGTTATTAATATTATATCACATTTCGCCAGACAATGCAAGAGCCAGATGATGCAAAAAATTGTACATCTTGCACCGTTATGCACATCCGGTCGGCAGGGAACGCGTTCCGGTCGCGACGATGTTTATGTGTGGTTGAGAATGTATCCTTCTCTAGCGTATCCTTTGTGCAACTGGGCTTAGAATCAGCAAAAACGCGCCAAAAATGAACTTTTACAACTGAAGAGTTTTGCGGTAAGGTTGTGGCATCTTGAAAGCTGAGAGGTACAAATGGAAAAGGCCACAACTGATATGCCCACAATAATCCTGACCAGCCACGCCATGCTCGTAGTCTGGGGGGATTTTGCTCGTCGCATTGGCTTGGTTGATAAATTGAAGAAGGTGTCAATTCCGCAACGCACACGAGAGCACACCCCCCAGACCAAAATCATCGAGTTCCTGGTGGCGATTCTGGGCGGTCATGCCTACCTGAAAGACATCAGTCACGGTCCTCACCCGCTCGATCAGGATGGAGCGGTGGCCGAAGCCTGGGGGCAGCCTGCCTGGGCCGACTACAGTGGCGTGAGCCGCACTTTGAAAGCATGTACCGCCGAAACGGTGGCCGAAATGGAGCAAGTGTTGCAAGAAGTGAGTCAGCCTTTCATCGACCGTGAGGTGACTTTGGCTTTACAAACCAGCGATGCCATCGTCTACGATGGCGATCTGACCTCACGGCCGGTGTCTAACACCAGCAGCAGTTATCCCGAGGCTCGCTTTGGCTGGATGAGCGACGAGGTGGGGCTGGGTTTTCAGGTAGCTTTGGTTAGCATGCACAGTCCCACCTACGGGAGGTTATGGTTATCCGGTAAGCATCACCCTGGCGATGTGATTTCCAGTAGCCAGGCCGAAGCTCTGGTGCGAGCGGCCGAAGCGCGCACCGGAGTCCGTCCCCGACGACGGACTGAACTCTTGCAACAGGGCCTGGATGAACAGAAGCAAGCCTGGCAAGCAGCCAGAGACAAGTGGCAACAGCGGCGAGAAGAAGCCAGAGCTATTGAGGAGAAACTTCAGGCCCTCCAAAAAGAGCTCCAAACCTGGCAACAGACGGTTGAGCGGTTGACCCAGGAGTATGAGCAAAAGGGCAAAGAGGTCCGTCCCTACAGCAAACTGACCAAAGCCAGCGGCAAGGTGAAGACTTACGGCGAACGTTTGCAGCGTTACGAGAGAAAAGCAGCCCAGGCTGAGCAGCGTGTTCAGAAGGAAGCCACCGGCCGGCAAGCGTTACAGGCTGAGATGGACGCTCTGCAAGAGCGGCTGCAGCAATTCGAGGCTGACAACCAGACCAATACCAGCCCTATTCGGGCCATCACGCGTTTGGATGGCGGTTTTGGCACCAGGCAGAACGTGGCCTTGTTGATCGAAATGGGCTACGAAGTCTACAGCAAGCCATTCAGCTACCACGTTACTACCAAGTTGCGTAAGCGGGTGAATGAAGACACTACCTGGGATAAAGTGGGGCGCAACGCTGAAATGGTGGCTTGGTCACAGGAATTTCTCAAGGATTGTCCTTACCCCCTCGATTTGGCCCTGGAACGCTTTCACACCGGTGATAAAGTACGCTACAGCACTCTTTTGCACTATGGCCAAGACGAAGTGACACAGGATCTGGAAGCCTGGTTCACCTTTTACAATGGACGGCAGACTATTGAAGCCGGTATCAAAGAATGTAAAAGTGTCTTCCAGATGAAACACATCCATGTTCAATCGCCGACTGGGATCGTCATTCAAGAACTGTTTGCTCTCTTTGCTGCTAACTTTGTCCGGTGGGCGGCTCACTGGCTTCATCAAGCATCTTCTGACCAACAGTCGCCCCTCACTCAAGCTAAGCCAAAAGTAAAGGATTTGGTTCGGCTGGCGGCCAATACATCAGCCTGGGTTATCAGGCATTCTCAGGGTTGTTTGCTCAAGTTCACCAAGTTAAGTGCCTATCCTGGGCTTGAGCTTGCCATACCAACTGGCTGGGCATTTCAGCCGCCTTTGGCTCTCTTCAGTTGTAAAAGTGCTGTTTTTCCGCCATAATCGGTGATTACGGCTCTGGTTGCACAAACGTTAGGCTAGAGGGAGTTCCGGGTGCCTGCGACAGGGATATTATAGCGCCATCTGAACGAGAGCGCAATACGGACTGGCCTCTTTTTACTACATGTGCGGTAAAGGGTGGGCCATTGTGGTGTGTCAGTAAACAGAGAAAGAGAATGCAGAGGAGGAAAGGAAGTTGAGGAAGCAGGAAGGCCCCACAGAACAAGACAAAGCCTATCCATAAGTTTAGAACACATGTTCCGAAATTTTTAACCAAATCTTAACCTGATCTTTACCTGATAATAACCTTTGTGTGGTATAATAGAATTTAGATGCTCACAGGTGAAACCCAAAAACCGGACACACCGATAAGGTGTTAGGGCGATTGCATTTATCCGGTTCTGCGATTGCGTTCCCTAAAAACGGCCCAAAATAGGGCCCGAGTGGACCGAAAGCCCTACCAAAACCCCGGTTTTTGCCCGCAAGTGGGAGACGATTTTATAAATGCAATTACCCTACTGTCTGAGTTTTTTGCCAGAAAGAGACAGTTATAATATTATAGGATTCTAAGACACTAAAAAGCTTCGCCAAATAAGAGGTCAACTGAAACTTCTATCTAAAGGTCACTGAAGCGGCATGGCATGATACCTAGGTCGCATGGAACGACGGGGAGGGAACGATGCACACTCCCAAAAGAATCTGCTGTATCCTGACTGCCTTGATTCTGGCCACGATGCTGCTGCCCCCAGCGCCGGCCTCCGCCGATGGCGGTTGGCACACCGAATGTGTGGACTGCCCCAAGTATGTCGCGGAGATGAGCGACCGCAGCCTGCGACTGGACGGCGACGGCCATCCCCACATCGCCTACGGCGGCGACCACCTGTACTACGCCTGGCACGACGGGACGGGGTGGCACTATGAGACGGTGGACAAAGCGCCCGGCGTGGGCGAGCATGCCTCGCTGGCGCTGGACGGGTCGGGCCGGCCCCACATCAGCTATCTCGACAGGGACAACTGGGACCTGAAGTACGCCTGGCATGACGGGACGACCTGGCAGATCGAGACGGTGGATAGCGGCGGGAATGTGGGTGAGTACAGTTCGCTGGCTTTGGATGGGTTGGGTCGTCCCCACATTAGCTACCGCGACTATACCAACGGCGACCTGAAGTACGCCTGGCATGACGAGACAACCTGGCAGATCGAGATGGTGGATAGTGAGGGATATGTGGGCATATACACCTCGCTGGCGCTGGATGGGGCGGGCCGACCTCACGTCAGCTACTACGGAGGCTACGACGGAGGCTACGACCTGAAGTACGCCTGGCACGACGGGGTGGATTGGCAGATCGAGACGGTGGACAGCAGTAATGAATGCTCGTACACCTCGCTGGCGCTGGATGGGTCGGGCCGGCCCCACATCAGCTACCAGGGAGGGGCGTATCCCGACAACGACCTGAAGTACGCCCGGCACGACGGGACAGCCTGGCAGATTGAGACGGTGGATAGCGGCGGGAATGTGGGCGAGTACAGTTCGCTGGCTTTGGATGGGTTGGGTCGTCCCCACATTAGCTACCGCGACTATACCAACGGCGACTTGAAGTACGCCTGGTATGACGGGGCGGGCTGGCAGATCGAGACGGTGGACAGCGCCGATGGCGGTCACACCTCGCTAGCACTGGATAGGTTGGGCCAGCCCCACATCAGCTATGGCTACTACGGCCCGAAGTACGCCTGGCACGACGGGGTGGATTGGCAGATCGAGACGGTGGACAGCAGTAATGAATGCTCGTACACCTCGCTGGCGCTGGACGGGTCAGGCCGGCCCCACATCAGTTACTACGATGGGAGCAACGGCGACCTGAAGTACGCCTGGTATGACGGGGCGGGCTGGCAGATCGAGACGGTGGACAGCGTCAGGGTCAATCACACCTCGCTGGTGCTGGATGGGGCGGGCCGGCCTCACATCAGTTACTACGATGGGAGCAACCGCGACCTGAAGTACACCTGGCGAGAACCTGACACTACCCCTCCCGCCGCCATCACCGACCTGGCCGCCAGCACCGGCGGCAGCCCCGGCCAGGTTAACCTGACCTGGACCGCTCCTGGCGACGATGGCGACACGGGCACGGCAATGACATACACCAGCCGCTACCGTGACACAGCCATCGTGTCAGAGTTTGGTTGGTTGCTGGCCACCGACGTATCGGGCGAGCCGACACCCCTGGTCGCAGGCACGCCGCAGACTATGACCGTTTCGGGCCTGACGCCGGGGCAGACCTACTACTTTGCTATCAAGACTCAGGACGAGGTGCCCAACACATCGGGGCTGTCAAACAGCCCCAGCGCAACGGCCAAAGAGGGCCCTGCCTGGACACTTATGTTCTACATGGACGGCGACAACAACCTGGACGACAACTATGTCGCTGCCTTCAATCAGCTTGAAAGCGCCGCTGGCAACCCCAACGCGAACATCTTGGTTGCCTGGGATCGTTCAGACAATGGCAACTCGGCCTATTACAAGGTCAAATATGATGTCAATCTGAACCAGCTTGCTTCCTACACCCAGGGCATTGACTATTGGGCCAAAGGCGAATTGAACATGGGCGACCCTAACACCCTGGCCGTCTTTGTTCAGTGGGCAAGAGCAGCCTATCCCGCTTCACACTATGCCCTGGTCATCTCTGACCACGGAACCGGTCTCGGCGGCCTCGCCACGGATAGTGGGAGCGGGGGTGATTGGTTGAAGGTGACAGAGTGGAGCAGTGCTCTGGCAACTGCCACCTCCGATGGCACGGACAAAATTGATGTAGTATTCGTCGATGCCTGCCTGATGGCTATGATTGAAGACGCCTATCAGATACGCAACTACACCGACTACTACGTTGCCAGCCAGAACATCGGTTGGGTTACCGGCGGGGCCACCTCTGGACCCTACGATGATTACATATCAGGCATCGGGGCAACGACCTCACCTCAAGACCTGGCAACTATCTTTGTCAACCGCTACGCCGAGTGGCTAAACGCTGACTACAACGATAACGATATCGACCGGCATGATCTACCCTACACCATCTCGGCCGTTGACCTGGGACAACTGGCCCCTCTGGTATCCGCTGTGAATACACTGGCCTCGAACCTCAACACACAAATGGGCATCTATGGCTCCCAGGTTACCAATGCGCGCACAGCAACGCAGAAATTCGACTCGAACGTCAACTACGCCATAGACCAGAATGATGCCTATGTGGACTTGCACGATTTCGCCCAGAATGTGAGGTCCAATGTACCCGACGCGACTATCCAGAACGCCGCCCAGGGTGTGATGGATGCTATCTCAAACTATGTTATCGCCGAGGCTCATCACACCGGCTCATACAATGGCACAACCTGGAACCTGGACGGCAGCCACGGAGTCTCGATCTTTTTCCCGCCCAACGCCAGCAGTTTCTATAACTCTACAAACTATGAGTTTGCAGTTGGTGCAATCTGGCCAGGCTCTCAAAGTGCACTCATCGGAATCCAGGCCAGCGATGTTGAATGGGGGCCTATGCTGGTCACCTACTTCAACGTGACGCAACCGGGTGGGCCGGATACACCAACGCCACCGGACCCTGCCAGTCCTCTCGTGCCACCCGCCGAGACGAATCCTGTCTACCTGCCTGTCATCATGAAGGACTACTGAGTCAACCAATACAACAGGCCAATCGTGTGACACCTTCCTAAAATTATCTGCCGATGGGCGGTTTGCGCGAGTCGCAGACTGCTATCCTATCAGTATAAGCTCAACCATCACAGGAGAAGATAGAAAAATACACACTCTTTGGATACAATGGAACAATGTTGTTCCCTACCCGCAGCGACTATCTCGTCCTGGGCCAGACCGGCCCTTTCCCCTTTTTCCCCAGATGTAGGGTTCCCCTCAAAGCGAGAGCAGCCCATACCTACGTGGTGGGCATCACCGGCCAGGGCAAGAGCAAGCTCCTGGAGCACATGCTCTTCCAGGACATCACCCAGGGCCGCGGCTGTGGCCTCCTGGACCCTCACTCTGACCTGGCCTCGGATACCCTCCGCTACCTGGCGACCTGGTACGATAAGTCCTACATGGACAGACCCTACCTCCACCGCAGGAAGAACCTGGAGCGCATCATCTACTTTGACCCCAGCCGCACCGATTTCATCCTACCCTTCAACGTCCTGGCTACCCTTTTCGGCGTCTACGAGACCGCCCAGAACGTGGTCGAGGCTTTCCGCCGCACCTGGCTGCAAAGCCTGGCCGAAGCGCCGCGGTTCTCCAACATCGCCCTGGCCGCCCTCATCACCTTGATTGAAAACAACCTTTCCCTGGTGGAGATGCACCGCCTCCTGCCCGGCCAGGATTTCCGGGAGTCGCTGCTTTCCAACGTCTCCAACTCCGAGGTGGTGGCCTTTTTCCACGACCGCTACGACTGCTGGGGCTGAGTTCTTAACCCGACACCTCCGAGACGTCGGAGACGCCAATGCCAAGAGGCTCGTGAGAAAAGATAACCACTCCAGGGATCATCCCAATAAACCCACCGATAATCGCGCTCTCTATTACATCAACCATCCTGATAGCCATAGCTATAGTTCCCGAGGGAGATGCGTCTTTCAGAAGAAAGAGCATACCCAAAGCTGTGCCGGCGCCCACTATACCCCCCTCAGCACCTCCGAACACGACGCCCGTGACAAGGAAAGAAAGCCCAAGCGCAGCCAGCCCCACATTCTTCCAACGGCCTTACAAAACGCCCCCCTGACCTTCCAAAAACCTTCCAATTTCGTAAGCTTGCTTCTATCCTGGCCTTGATACCGTTGGGTTCGCTTCCAAGGCTGAGCGGTTTGTTCCCCGATACCGTGCGTGTGGTAAGGGGCGGGCTGATCGTGGTTCGTTGATCAATGGCGAAAAGGTATGGAAGGTGGCAGAGAGAGGGAACGAGAAAGCAAGCGGGCTGGAGTAGTGGAACTGTTAGGCAGAGTCAGGATACAAAGTCTATTCAGTCAAGGCCATCTAGAACTTACGTTCCGAAATTTTTAACCAAATCTTAACCTGAGCTTTACCTGGTTATAACCTTTTTGTGGTA
>CAZYHC010000106.1:0-12957 GCA_964646625.1 uncultured Anaerolineales bacterium | reverse complement strand
CGTTTGAGTTTGGGAGTTTTCATCTACCTCTGCCGTATTATACTCCACCTCAATGTATGGGTCAACTTGACTTTACCCAGGGGTCTGGCGACTGCCATGAAACCATTGTTGAGGGTTCCATCGGTGCGTGTGAAGGTGCACGGCACTGTGAAAAGGAAGTGCCGCGCCCCATCATCTGGGCTGCCAAAGAGCCAGGCACCTCTTGTGGTCTTCCGCGTGTTCCGTTTTTCCGCGACCCCCGCGATTCAGCTTATTGCGAGAAAAAAGAGGCTATAGTATAATTGAGGTATAATCCGAAGGTGCTTCTATCACGATTTTGCTGCCCGATTGGGGAGGTCTAAGATGAAGGATGAAGATAAGATAAAAGAGCAACTCATAAGTGAATTGGTAGCCCTACGCCAACGGGTTGCCGAATTGGAAGCATTAGAAACCGAGCGCAAGGAAGCGGAGGACCAGCTAAAAGTACTCTCATTAGTAGTTGAACAAAGTGCTGACTCAATCGCTATCCTTGATAAAGAAGGTACAGTTGAATATGTAAATCCGAAGTTACTCGAGTTATACGAATACAGTCCTGAGAAAGTTATTGGGAAACCTTGGCGATCTTTTGTATCTATGCACTCCACCTTAAGAGAAAAGATTCAGGCAATTCGGGATACTGTTATAAAAAGAGGAATGGTGTGGAGAGGAGAGGTCACTGATAGAGCAAAGAGTGGTGAAGTAATATGGAGGGCTGCAAAAATTTTCCCTATTAAGGATGAGAAAGGTGAAATTGCTCATTCCATATACATCAGTGAAGATATTACAGAGCGCAAGCGGGCGGAGGAGGCCCTGCGGCAGAGCGAAGAGCGGTACCGCACTCTGTTTGACGGCGTTCCGGTGGGGCTCTACCGCTCCACCCCCGCCGGCCAGTTCCTGGACGCCAACCCGGCTATGGTGCAGATGCTGGGCTACCCGGACAGGGAGGCTCTGCTGGCGGTCGACGCGGCCGACCTCTATGTGGACCCCGAGGATCGTTGTCGGTGGCGGACTCTAATGGAGGCTGAGGGGATCGTGCGCAATTTCGAAGCACAATTTCGCCGCCGCGACGGAACGATCATTTGGGCGCGAGATAGCGCCCGGGTCGTCCGGGATAGCGGGGACAGGGTGCTCTACTACGAGGGCAGTCTGGAAGACATCACCGAGCGCAAGCAGGCAGAGGAGGCATTGCGGGAGAGTGAGGAGAAATACCGAAGTCTGGTAGAGAACTCTATCGACGGGATAGCCATTGTTCAAGGGCCCGAGATAAGGTTCGTGAACCGAGCACTACTGAAAATGTTCGGTTGCCAGAGTGAAGACGAGATGGTGGGTTGCACATTCACCGACTTTGTATCACCAAGGCATCGGAGCCTGATGATGGAAAGAGCCTGTGCCAGGGAAAAGGGAGAAGATGTGCCTGGCTCCTACGAATTCAAGGCTCGACGCAAGGATGGCACCGAGTTTGATGCTGAGATCTCCATCAGCGTCATAGCCTACGAAGGACGTCCAGCACGACAGGGAGTAGTCAGGGACGTCACCGAGCGCAAGCGGGCAGAGGAGGTGCTTGCTCAAGAAAGAGAGCGAATGAGCACTATTCTTTCTTCGTTAGATACAGGCCTTTCACTTATCAACTCGGACAAGACCATCGCCTGGGTCAACGAAAAGATTCGGGAGATGTTTCCTGACGGTGAGCCGATAGGCCAGGTATGTCATGTCTTTTACGAGTCCCGAGAGGAGCCCTGCGATACGTGTGCGACGTTGCCGGTTTTTAAAACCGGCAACGTTAACGAGATGGAGAGATTTAATCCGGCCAACGGACGGTGGTATCACATCGTCTCCCAGCCAGTTAAAGATGAAACCGGTCACGTAGTAAACGTGCTTGAGGGTATTACCGACATCACCGAGCGCAAGCGGCTGGAGGAGCAACTCCGCCAGTCGCAGAAGATGGAAGCGGTTGGCAGGCTGGCGGGCGGGGTGGCCCACGACTTCAACAACCTGCTGACGGCCATCACCGGCTACAGCGAGCTCCTGCTGCAGAACCTGGCGGACCACCACCCGCTGCGCGAAGACATCGAGGCCATCAAGAAGGCCGGGGAACGGGCGGCCTCGCTGACCCGCCAGCTCCTGGCCTTCAGCCGCAGGCAGACCCTTCAACCGCAGGTGCTGGACCTCAATGCCACGGTCGCCGACGTGAAGAAGATGCTGCGGCGTCTTATCGGCGAGGACATTGAGCTGGTTACCGTTCTCGAACCGGAGCTGGGACGGGTGAAAGCCGACCCGGGCCAACTCGAACAGGTCATCATGAACCTGGCGGTCAACGCCCGCGACGCCATGCCCCAGGGCGGCAGGCTCACCATCAAGACCGAAAACGTGACCCTGCACCAGGACCGCTGCCAGCTTATCCCCGAAGCGCGGCCCGGCAAATTCGTTTGCCTATCGGTTGAGGATACGGGAGCCGGCATGGGTAAAGACATCCTTCAGCACATCTTCGAACCTTTTTTCAGCACCAGGGAGAATGGCACCGGCCTGGGTCTGGCCGTGGTCTATGGCATTGTCAGACAGCACGAAGGGTGGATAAACGTTTACAGCGAGCCAGGACGAGGCTCGACCTTCGAGGTCTACCTGCCCACTTTTTCTGTAGAACCGAAAGAAGGTGAAATTGAAGAGACGATTTCGTTAGAGGGGCTTCAAGGCCGTGGCCAACGGATTCTGGTGGTGGAGGATGACGAGGGGGTCCGTGCCCTTGTCAGGAGGGTGCTGGGCCAAAACGGGTACGTCGTATTTGAGGCCGCCAGTGCGGAAGAGGCGGTGGCTATCTTTGAGCGAGAAGGGGGGGATTTCCACCTGATCCTCAGCGACGTGGTGCTGCCCGATGCGGTCGGCCTTCAATTGGTGGACTACCTCCTCTCCCGCAAACCAGCACTGCGGGTGTTGCTGAGCAGTGGCTACACGGATCGGAAATCGCAATGGGCCCTTATACACGAAAGAGGATTTCCATTTCTTCAGAAGCCTTACGCCTCCGCCGAACTGCTGCTGGCCATTAGAGAGGCTATAGGGCTACGCTAAAAGAGCGAGACCCGGTCGTTTGACCGGGTCTCGGTTCGCCCTGTAGTAACGACTTGAGTCGGTACTACTTCAGGTTTAGAACTGGTACACGCTGTCCAGGACTGTGTCCGGCACATCCCAGACGGTGTTGTGGGGCGGGAGTGGTTCCAGTTCCATGAACTCGGGCAGGCGGTCGTGGGCGTTGGTGAAGCCGGCCGCCTCGTTGAAGGCTCTTTCCCGCTTGATGGTCTCCTGACCCACTTTTGCCACCCAGTCCTCGATGCTCCAATCCAGGCCCAGCACGCCGTTGCATTCGTCGATCACGCCCTGCAAGCCCTCAGGGATGTCCAGGATGGCGAAGGCGATGAACAGGCAGTGACCGGTGCTGTCCACCAGGGCGGTGGCGGCCTGAAGGTTGCGCGAAACCTCGGCCTTGTCGGTGGCGAAGGGGTCAAGTTTGCCGCTGACGCCCAGGATCTCGGGAGCGATGGTGTAACCGGAGGTGTGGTCGGCGCCCATCGTGCTGGTGGCGTAGGTCACCCCGATGCCCTTGACGGCGCGCGGTTCGTAGGCGGGCATGGACTGCCCCTTGACCACCGGCGAGCGGATAACGCCCAGCGTCCTGGCGGTAATTTCCGTGCCGCTTCCGATGATGCGGCCCAGCGGGGTGCCCTTGCCTACTGCCTCAAGCAATTTGATAGCGCCGGGGCCATCGCCGAACTCCAACAGGCCCCCTTCCATCGCCACCGCGATGGTGCAACCGGCTTCGATGGTATCCAGGCCGATATCGTTGCACAGGTAGATCAGTTCCGCGATGACGTCCAGGTCGTCGATGCCGCAGTTGGCCCCGAGAGCCCAATCGGATTCGTACTCCACGACCGAAACGTGATGGCTACCGTCCTCGGGCCGGCCCCAGATGTTGGAGCATTGGATGATGCAGCCGGGGTGACAGCTATGACCGGTCATGGCTTCGCCGCCGCGCGTCTTGCAGGTTTCGTGGATGGCCTCGCCCGAGATCTTGGCTGCGCCCTCAAAACGCCCCTCGCTGAAGTTGCGGGTGGGCAGCCCGCCGGCCTCGTTCATGATGTTAATCAGCACCGCCGTGCCGTAAGTATTGAGGCCGCCGCCGGGCTTGGTGATGTCGTGGCTGCGCAGGGCGTCAGTCAGCTTCTTGCGGCCCTCGTCGAACAGCTCTTTGTGGGCGATTGCCACGCCGGGGCCGCCCGCATCGTCGATAACGATGGCTTTCAACCCCTTGGCCGCCATGACCGCGCCCAGGCCGCCCCGTCCGGCGTAGCGACCGGGGCGATTTTCGGGGTCGTTGACCGAGATTCCAGAGTTGCTCAAAAGCATCTCTCCGGCCGGCCCGACGCCGATGATGCCCACTTTGGCCCCGTGCTTTTCGGCCAGAATCTCGTCCACCTCGTACATTCCTTTGCCCACGATGTCATCGGCGGCCAGCAGTTCGGCCCCGTCCTTGTCCAGCTTGAGGGTGCGCAGCTCGCCCTTCTTTTTGGGAGCTCCCTCGACGATAATAGCCTTAAGGCCCAGGCGAGCCAGTTTCTGGGAGGAGAGGCCCCCGGAGTTGCTCTCCTTGATAGTGCCGGTCAGGGGACTTTTGGCCCCAAAAGAGGTGCGCCCCGAAGTAGGAGCCGTCGTGCCCGACACCAGGCCAGGAGCAATAACCAGCTTGTTGGTAGGTCCCAGGGGGTGGCAGTGGGGCGGCACTTCATCGCAGACAATGGCCGAGGTCAACCCCCGTCCGCCCAGGGGTCTGTATTTTTCGGGCACGTCCTCGTAACTGACCGTCTGGTCTGTCATATTGACACGCAGAATCTTGCTCATTTTTCCCTCCTCTAAATTTAGTTAACCTGAAAAGTGGTGTTTGGATTCGAGTGACACATCACCCCCTTTCCCCTGGGTAAAGAAAAGAGACGCCTCACCGGCCACAGTGGACCGATAGCCGCCTCCTTTGCAATCACGGCGGGCGAGAGGATCGCTCCCCTCACCTTATCGTTCACCCGCTCCCGGAGGGATCGGGTGAATCGGAGGCTTTATGCCAGCTTTTTGTACAGGGTTGGCGCCCTGCTTTTAACCCTTGGCGCTCAAAACTTTCTCGATACTGTCCAGCAACTCTTGGGGGCCGAAGGGCTTGGTAATGTAATCTTCCACCTTGACAATGCGCAGGCCCAGCACCTTGTCGATGTTGTGGGCCTTAGCCGTGACTACGATGACGGGGATGTTTTTCAGGTCTTCTTCGGCTTTCATTTGACGGAAGACTTCCCAGCCATCTACGTCGGGCATCATCAAATCTAAAAGGATCAGGTCCGGCCTCTCCCGGCGAATAACTTCCAGGCCCTCGCGGCCCCCTACTGCTCCCATCACCTCAAACCCTTTTCTCTCCAGAATAAGTTTTACCAAATCTATCATTTCTGGCTCGTCCTCGATGCAGAGGACTTTTGTTTTTTTCGTTGCATTCCTGTCAACCATCTCAGCGGTCTCCTTCCCTGGCCTTTTCTACATCGCTTGCGCGGAGAGCCTTCTCCACTACATCTTCCAATTCTTTGGGCCCAAAGGGCTTGGTTACGAAACCATCCACTTTAGCTACGTTGAGCCACAGCACCCTGTCGATGGGAGCAGTTTTAGCGGTAACCACTACTACAGGGATGTGCTGTGATTCTGTATCTTTTTGCATCCAATGAAAAACGTCACTGCCGTCTACTTCGGGCATCATCAAATCCAGGAGGATCAGGTCCGGTTTTTCCCGCTGGATGGCTTCTATCCCCTGTTGTCCGCCCACTGCCCCGATGACCTCGTATCCTCGGCGCGCCAGGATAAGATCAACCAGATCGATCATCTCCGGGTTATCCTCGATGCAAAGGATTTTCTTCCCTTTACCAATCACTTTTGGAGTGCCTCCTTCTGACGCAACTGACACGAAAAATCTAGTTTTGTAGGGATTACAATCAATACTGCCGAGCGGCTTCTTCCCCTCTCAACACTCTGAGAACGCCCTGAGCCATAGCCAGCATCTCGTCCTGGCCGGGATAAACCAACACGGGAGCGATCCAGGCTACCCGTTCTTTGATCCAGCCCCCTAACATCTCAGAATGAGCCAGACCACCGGTCAGGACAATGGCCTCCACCTGGCCTTTGAGCACCGTAGCCATGAGGCCGATCTCTTTAGCGATTTGATAGGCCATAGCTTCGTAAATGAGGCGGGCGTGTTCATCTCCCTGGTTGATGCGTTCCTCTACCAGGGCGGCGTTGTTGGTGCCCAGGTGGGCCACCAGGCCCCCGCGCCCGACGATCTTTCTAGCCATCTCCTGGTAGGTGTACTGGCCGGAATAGCACATCCGAATCACGTCGCCTACGGGCAGCCCACCAGCCCGCTCTGGGGAGAAGGGCCCAGTGCCGTCCAAAGCCTGGTTGACGTCTACCATCCGTCCTCGTCGATGGGGACTGACGGAGATCCCTCCTCCCATGTGCACCACTATCAAGTTGATATCTTGATAGGCGCGCCCCAGGTCTTTGGCCGCCTGGCGGGCGGTGGCTTTGAGGTTGAGGGCGTGTGATAAACTTCTACGCTCGATCTCGGGCAGGCCCGAAATGCGAGCTATGTCGTCGAACTCATCGACCGAGACAGGATCCACGATGAAGGCCGCAATGCCGCAACGCTGAGCAATTTCATGAGCGATGATCGCTCCCAGGTTAGAGGCGTGCTCTCTCTCAGCGGGAACGCGGAGATCGGCCAGCATCCGCTCATTCACGCGGTAGGTGCCGCTCTCCAGAGGGGGCAGGATGCCTCCTCGTCCGACCACCGCGTCCAGAGAGAGCAGGGCCACGTTGGCCTCCTCCAGACAACTCAAGACCACGTCGCGTCGCAAAGCGTACTGGTCGGCTATGCGTGGGTAACGGGCCAACACCTCGCTCTCGTGATGCAAGGTTTGTTCCAGTATGGCCGTTTCCTGGTCGTAAACGGCCACTTTGGTGGAGGTAGAACCAGGATTGATAGCCAGGACGCGATACATATCTTTGCTCGGTGCTAATTTAGTTTACCACATTCGGCTCATAAAGTCCAGTAAAAGTATAACCTATTTTTCCGCTTTAGTCAAAAAACAGGTCACTTCTCCTTGCCTTTTCTGCTACTTTTGAGGTATAATTCAGGAGTTCGGTGGTAAGTCGTTCCTCACCGGAAAACTGATCTCGTGGAAAGAATGTATATGACCCAAAACCAGGAAACGTACGAAAGAGATGAGAAAGAGAAGAGGGGTGCGCCAGAGCAGGTCATCCTGCTGCCGTGGCTTACCATGGAAGTGGCCCTTTATATCCTGATGGCGTTGGTAGCGCTGGCTCTGCGCCTGTACGACCTGGGAGCCCGGCCCTTGCAGGACAGTGAGGCCGCCCAGGCCCTGGCGGCCTGGCGTTTCTACAGCGGTCAGGCCCAAAACTTGAGGGGATACAGCCCGCTTGTGCTGTCGGGTGAGGTTTTGGCCTTCACCCTGTTTGGGGCTAGCGACTTCACGGCCCGGCTGCTCCCGGCCCTTTTTGGGGCGGCTTTGGTGCTCCTGCCTTACTGGTTGCGTCGTCGTCTGGGCCGGGTGGGCGCCCTGGTGACTGCTTTGCTTCTGGCCCTTTCGCCCTCCACCCTGTTTCTGTCCCGTTATGCGGGTGGCGAGATGGTGATAGCTTTTTGCGCGGTGGCGATGGTCCTCGGCTTCTTCGGCTATCTGGAAGAGAAACGGCCTTTATATTTATATATCCTGGCCGCGGCGCTGGCGCTGGCCCTTTGTGCAGGGGCCGCGGTTTACGCCATGCTTTGCATCTTTGGCTCCTTCTTCATCTTCCTGGCGGTGCTCAACAGATTGGGGCGGGCCACCGAGAGTTGGTCAACTGTAACTGGCGCTCTGCGCTCTATAACGGGTGAGAGAGAGCTGTGGAAGAACGGAGTAGTCGTTTTGGTGGTCGTTTTCATCCTGACCTGCACCCTCCTGTTGACCAACCCGGGCGGGATTCAGGCCAGTATCGACCTTTTTTCCGCCTGGCTGCAAGGACTTATCTCCGGTGGTCAGACCTGGTACTTTCATCTTCAACTGCTGTTTACCTACGAGCCTTTCATTGTCGTTTTTGGTCTGGCGGGACTGGTTTATTACCTGGTGGTCCGACGAGGAAGCCTCTTCGTCAACTTCCTCATCTACTGGACAGTGACCTCGCTGTACGGCCACACCATAGCCGGGCCTGGAGCGTCAACCGACCTGATCCTCAGCCTGCTGCCTCTCACCTTGCTGGCGGGCCTCTTTCTGGGACGGTTGCTGGAAGAGTTGCTACGAAGTGCTTCCTGGGGAGGAGAAGGGCTTTTTCTGGCTATCGCTGGCTCCGCTTTTGTCTATCTGCTGTTTGAGTTGAGCGGTTATGCCACGAGCGGCCAACAGGCTTACCTGCTGCTGGTGGTGGTGGCTTTTCTTCTGCCGGTTGGGCTGCTGGCCCTGTACTGGGTCTGGTTTGGTCAGAGGGTGGCTTTACGGAGCGGGGGGCTGACCTTGCTGCTGGTGCTGGGCTTCTTGAACCTGGGCTTCAGTTGGACCCTGAACTACCGGCCGGCTAAGGACCCCTGGCAGACCATGATCGCCGGGCCGACCGCGCCCGGCCTCCTGGACTTGCTCAGCACCCTGGAACAGGTCTCAGCCGAGCGGGAGGGAGACCGACACCTGATCGCCCTGGCCGTGGAAGGGATGGCCGAGCCCCTTCTGCCCTGGTATCTGCGGGATTTCAGGAACGCCCGTTTCGTGCAGATACTCGATACCACTGCTGCCGTTCCGGTGGTCATCACCTCCAGCCAGGGAGACAGCCCCGCTCTGGCGGAAGCTTACAGCGGCCAGGATTTCGCGCTGAGGTCGTTGTGGCAGCCCGAATATCTGGGAGGCCCCGAGCTGGTGCGCTGGCTCATCTACCGTCAGTCCCCAATCAGACCCCAGGAAGAACGGGTGATCCTATGGGTCAGACAAGAACAAAGCTGATTTGGTTCTGCGCGCATCAAAGCCTAAGTTTCTTAGTTGGAGATTCAGTGTGAACAGTCTGCCAAAACGCACTCGATCACATGTCCTTGACCGTAAAGCTCGTGATTACGTTAAACAGATTTTGCCGCCTGAATGGATAATTCAGGACGGTCAGGAGGACTATGGCATTGATCTCGTAGTAGAGATAGTGAAAGATGAACAGGTCACAGGCGCCCTTTTCTTGATGCAATTGAAAGGTACGGATAGTTTGACCGTCCGCAAGCGTGGATATGTCGCCCATCCGTGTAAAACGAGCACCCTAATGTACTTCCTCCAACGCCCAGAACTTATTGTCTACCTCGTCTACGACGCTCAGAAAAATGTGGGCTATTGGGTATGGATCAAGGACTACATCAGGGACAAACTCAAAACTAATTGGAAAGAGCAGAAGACGGCAACAGTTCGGATACCACTGGATAATAAATTCGATGCAGATGCTGTGAAAGAAATTGCCCGGCGTGTACTGAACTTCCACAAGCAAGCTAAATGGCTGTCCGCTATCGAAACAGCCCGGAATCGTTATTTTAGATACGGTCTTGAAATCACCGATAATTACACTAAGATCGAGATCTACCCAAGGTATCCTGGAGCTGAAAAGGATCGCCCTGTTGAGATAAGTGGGACTTTCAAATTTGATCAAACCGATCCAGAGGCTCAAGCTGCTTTTCAGGCTCTGGAGAGACATTTCAAGACGGGCGAGCCCGTCGAGATCGACTCGCGATTCTTTGATGGATTCGATGTGCCTGATGCCTTCTCTAATGTGCTCGCACATGAAGAATTGGGACGCACTGCCAAGATCATGTTGAGCACTGCCAGAACTGACAAGCGATTTGTTGCCAAGATGTCAATCTTAGATCAGGAGTACCGCTTTCTTGCTGAGATACCTTACATTGATTTTAGGGTGATTCAAGCCGGTACAGAAGAGGTTACTCTGTCAAACGAGGAGCAAGACATTCCTCCGACAATAAGACTGAGGATCAACTCTAGGGATCAAACCTTTTCCGTCTCAATGGGAACGGATCTTGTGGGAAAAAGCGTTGTTCAAATCCGAGACATCTTACGGATTCAGCAGGCTCTGGCTCGTGGGACATACATCAAGCTAACGAATCTAGAAACTGAACTGTGTTGGCAGGCGAAGATCCCAGAGGGCTCAATATCTGAGCCTGACGAAAAGTGGGTGAATTTGATCAATGACTTGGTTTTCATTCAGGAAAGGACCAAGGAATTGATCAGATGGCCGGGTCAGATCACGATTACTGAAGCACAACTTGTGCAAAAGGTGGTCAATATCTTACAAACAGGACGATCACTGGAACAGGTAACCGGAGTTCACTTTGAAGTTGACAAGCTCGTGGCTCGACGGTTAGCGAATGCCTATTCGAGTGGGGAACAAGCTTTGCGGTTTGATAGCCCAGACTATACAATCGACCTATTGAATACGAAACTGTCGCTGGGGCCTTTTACGGCTGTTTTGCCAAATGCTAGACCCAATGATAGAACCTTGCAAAGGTTCCGTGAACTAGATCAATTTCCCGATGACGCGATAGTTACAATAGACCTTGATGTTGGGGAGCCAGGGGTTTTCTTTTTCTATCATCAATGGTTACCTCAAGGCTCCCTACCACAGCTAATCACGAAAAAAAGGGGTTAAGTTAAACATGCAGAAAGTTCTCGAAAAAGAGCCACAAAAGCAACTGGAAACAAACGATGTCTCTGTGACCGTTACTTTACCTGACGAGCCCACGAGTCTGCTCGATACGCCTTTCCTCGGCCTCTTCAGCCTCAACCTGGAGATGGTGCTCTACATCCTCCTGGTGGGGGTGGCTATCGTCACCCGCTTCTGGGACCTGGGAGCACGCACCATGAGCCACGACGAAAGCCTGCACGCCCTGTATTCCTGGAAACTCTATGCCGGTCAGGGCTACCAGCACAGCCCCATGATGCATGGCCCTTTCCTTTTCCACATCAATGCCCTGATCTACTTTTTGTTTGGAGATGACGACTTCACGGCCCGTATTTCTACCGCTCTGTTCGGGGTGGTGCTGGTCTTTCTGCCCTATCTTCTGCGCAAGTGGCTGGGGCGGACGGGAGCTTTGGTGACCTCCGCTCTCCTGACCGTTTCGCCCTCTATTCTTTATTATGCCCGTTACATTCGCAACGAGGCGTTCATCCTGGTGTGGTCGATGCTGATGACCATCGCCCTGTTCAAATATATGGACGAGCGCAAGAACAAATGGCTCTACCTGGGAGCGATAGCCACCATTCTTTCCATTCTCACCAAAGAGGTTTCCTACATGATGGGCTTCACCGGCCTGAGCTTCATCGTTTTGGTCGCCCTCTGGGAGCTAATGGGCAGAGACATGGCGCGTCTACTCCGCCTGGTGGGTCTCGTGGCCTGGCTGGTACTGCACGTCGTAACCCTGATTCTCCTTATTTTCGGCGGCGGGGCCGAAACGGAAGGCGGTTTCACGGTCAGGGAATTAGTACCCTACGTGGTGGTTGTCAACGGTTTCGTTCTGGCGGCCCTGGTGGTTGGCCTCCTCCTCAGGCGTGATGAGGGAACCATGATCGCCACCTTGAGGTCTGTCCCGTCGTCGGCGCTGGTTATCAGCCTGTTGGTCTCGTTTCTCATCTTTGCCCTGCTCTCCACCACCTTTTTTACCAACCCCAGGGGTTTGTGGACCGCCAGCGGAGGGGCCATTGCCTATTGGCTGGAACAACACGGCGTGCAGCGGGGCGATCAGCCCTGGTATTATTACGTTGCGCTCCTGCTGCCTCTCTACGAGTTCGTGCCTTTGCTTTGCGGCCTGGGGGGTACGGTCTATTACCTGGTCAGAGGTGTCCCCCGACGAGAGGGACAGGTTTACGTTCCCTTCGTGCCCTTCCTGGTCTATTGGCTCATCACCAGTCTGGTGCTTTATAGTTGGGCCGGGGAGAAAATGCCCTGGCTGGTGGTCCACCTGGCTTTGCCCCTGATCCTGGTAAGCGGTCGTTTCGTGGGCGACATCCTGGACGGTATCGAGTGGCGGGAGGTCTGGCGGCGGGGAGGGGCTTTATTTGCCCTGCTCGTGCCTTTAGTCTTGCTGGCCCTGTTCACGCTGGTCAGGGCCGGCTATGTGGCCCTGCACACCATTCTGCGGGTGGCTTCCGCCGAAGGCCCTTCGCTCCAAAAGTTGAATATCACCGGCCAGTGGCTATCGGCCCTGTTGATAGGGGTGCTTTTGACCTTTCTGGCCGTCCAGTACGGGCGGCGTCTGGGCGGGCGACGCGGTGTGCAGGTAGCTTTTATCGTCCTGTTGGTTTTTCTCTCTTTCTTCACGGTGCGTTTTGCCTGGATGGCTAACTACATTTACTACGATTACCCCAACGAGTTCATCGTCTACGCTCACGGCGGCCCGGACGTCAAAATGGTCATGAACCAGCTCGCGGACCTCTCGCGCCGCACGGTGGGCGATAAACTGATAAAAGTGGCCTACGACGACGACTCTACCTGGCCCCTGGAATGGTACATGCGCGAGTACCCCAACAAGGCATTTTATGGCTCTCAACCCAGCAAAGAAGCCCTCGATGCCCCTGTGGTTATTGTGGGCAACAAGAACGAGGAAAAGGTCAAGCCCTACCTGGGCACCCGTTACCACCGCTTCGATTACCGGCTGGTCTGGTGGCCCATTGAGGAGTACAAGCGTTGGACGTTCAAGAGCATCTTCCAGACCTTGAGTCAGCCGGGCGAATGGGCCAAGCTGTGGAACATTATCTTCTACCGCAAATACGATACCCCCTTCAACGCCTGGCCCTTCGTCCACCGTTTCGCCCTGTACGTGCGCAAGGACGTGAGCGCCGA
>CAZYHC010000105.1:0-12963 GCA_964646625.1 uncultured Anaerolineales bacterium | reverse complement strand
GGATCGACCTCGGTGACGATGACGTTGGCCCCCATGCCCCGCGCCCGCATGGCGATGCCCCGGCTGCACCAGCCGTAACCGGCCACCACGAAATTCTTGCCGGCCAGCAGCACGTTGGTGGCCCGCACGATGCCGTCGATGGTGGACTGGCCGGTGCCATAGCGGTTGTCGAAGAAATGCTTGGTCATGGCGTCGTTGACGGCCAGAATGGGATAGCGCAAAACGCCGTCCTTTTCCATAGCTCGCAGGCGGATAACCCCGGTAGTCGTCTCCTCGGTGCCGCCGACCACGTTTCCGATAAGCTCGTCGCGCTCCTTGTGCAAAGTGGAGACCAGATCAGCCCCATCGTCCATAGTAACGTTTGGCCTGTGATCCAGGGCAGCCTGGATGTGCTGATAGTAGGTCTTGCTGTCCTCGCCCTTGATGGCAAAGACGGGGATACCGTATTCCGCCACCAGACAGGCGGCTGCATCGTCCTGGGTGGAGAGGGGGTTGGACGCGCACAGAGTCAAATCTGCTCCCCCGGCCTGAAGGGCCAGGGCCAGGTTAGCCGTCTCGGTGGTGATGTGCAGGCAGGCGGAGAGCTTTACTCCCTGGAGGGGCTTTTCCTCCCGAAAACGCTCCCGGATCAGGCCCAGGACGGGCATCTCCATGGCCGCCCACTCGATCCTGGAGCGACCCTTTGCGGCCAGCGACAGGTCTTTTACGTCGTGTTTTACCGTCATTTCATTCTCCTTCTATTTTGGGATAGTTTCCTTTTATATTATCCTGAATCTAAGCCGCTTTCCAACTCAGCGGTCGGGCCGAAGTTCTCACGGTAACGGGCCACGAACTCGGACAGGGTATAGTGGTGGTTCTGGGTGCCGTGCTCTTCCAGGACGTAAGTAGCCGCCAGGCTGCCGATCCGCCCCGTGGTCTCCCAGCAGAAACCGCGGATGTAGCCTTTGATGATCCCGGCCCGGTAAGCGTCGCCCACCCCGGTAGGGTCGGCCACCCGGTGGGGAGGCACAATGGGAATGTGGATGGTCTGGTCGGCGGTCATGATGTCAGAACCTTGCTCGCCGCTGGTGACGATCAGCGTTTCCACCAGGTTCAAAATCGCCCTCTCCGAAAGGCCGGTTTTGTTCCGAATCATCTCGAACTCGTAATCGTTGACGATCAACATTTTGGCCCCTTTCATCCCGTCCACCAGTTCCTCGCCGCTGAGACGGATGATCTGCTGGCTGGGGTCGTAGATGTAGGGGATGCTTAACTCGCGACACTCGCGGGCGTGCTGCATCATGGCCCCCGGATCGCTGGGCGAGATGATGGCGAGCTCGATGTCAGAGTAATCCTGATCTTTGAAAGAAAGGGTATGGGCATAACCCATCGCGCCGGTATAGAAGCTGACAATCTGGTTATCGTCCCGGTCGGTGTTGATGAAGCAGGAGGCGGTGAATTCGTCCTCGATCTCCACAACGGTCGAGGTATCGACGCCGTGCTCTTCCAGCCAGGCCCGGTACTGGGCGAAATCCTGGCCCACCGTGCCCATGAGGCGCGGCCGTTCGCCCAGGAGGGCCAGATTATAGGCGATGTTGGGGGCGCAGCCTCCCCGTTCGTGGCGCATGGAATCGACCAGAAAGCTGACACTCAAACGCTCGATCTTCTCCGGCAGGATGTGCTCCTTGAAATAGCCGGGAAAGGACATGATGTAATCGTAGGCTATAGAGCCGTTGACAACGATGGTCAAAAGGAGTCCTCCTGTTCTTTAATCGCTCTAACTTCGGCCATATACTTCGGAAGTTGGGCACTAAATCTTTTCTCCTTAATTCTCCTAGCCAGATGGTGATAGTATTCGTCAAGGACGGGTTTGAAATCCAGATATTCGAGGATCGTTTGGGCTTCGAACTGTATGCGCTCTTCCTCGCCGCGAGCATAAAGGCACCTGCCTGGCTCGATAACCTGCATCCTGAACTCCACAGGAGCAGGATTCAGTTCGCGCACGTCTATCTCTACTCCTCCCACCAGATCGGAAAGATCGACCCCGTAGCGCAAGGCTAACTGGAACTGATCATAGGCAGCGATTCCATCGTCGAAGAGCACGGCTATGTCCAGATCGCTTTCGGCCCAAACCCGTTTGGTGGCGTAAGAGCCATACAGATAGGCCAGCACCACTTCAGGTTGAGCGGCGAAAAAGTTTTTCAATTGGGGCAGGTGTTTTTCCAAGTCGATCACATTCAAATCAATACTCCACGTATCTTTCGCGCAGGGCCTGCGAAACGTCCCTCGTCAGTTCAAAGACTCTGGTGGCAGTTTCCACAGGCAGAGAGCCGGTGCCACAGGCAGGACTGACCAGGGCCGACTCCAGCAAATCGTCGATAGGAATGCCTTTTTTGACCAGCAGGTTCATGGCCTGGTGCAGGCGCTCCACCAGGCTTTCCACCGTCTCGTCATAGACCTTGTCGCTGTTAGGCACGATGCCCCAGGCAATAATGCCGCCCCGCTCCAGGAAGGCTTTGACCTCTTCGGGGTACAGGGCCAGCGCCTCGGCGTAACCATAGGCATCCAGGCTGAGGATATCCACCGAAGTAGCCAGTAACAGCGACCAGTCGGTGTTGCCACAACAATGTACCCCTGTGATCCCCTCCAGGCCGGCCAGCACTTCCTCCATGAGCGTGATGGCCTGCTCGCGGCTCAAAGAGATGAGGGCCGAACCAAAGGAAGACATGTAAGGTTCGTCGATGAAAATGATGGTCCTCTCCGAGAACTGACGTAATTTACGTTCCTGCCAGGTGGCCTTGAGCCTGAGGTGCTTGGCCACCGCGTCAGCCAACACCTCTTCGTAGAGGATGGGGCGGCGGCCCTGGTCCACGACCACCAGCCCCCAGCTAACGGGGCCCGTGACCTGCCCTTTGAGGGCTACCATCTGGTGTTCGCTTTCGGACAAAGTGTTACAGAAGGCTCCCAGGCCGGCCGCATAGTCGGCGCTGATGGCGGCATGTTCCAGGTTGTTCTCCAGATAGGCGATGTATAGTTGTTCCAGGTCTGGATCAAGGTCCTGGTCACGGTCCACGTAGATGCGCTCATCCTCTAACACCACTCCGGGGAACCGCTCGCTATACTGGACGTACATGTTCTCCAGGAAGCTGCGTTTGGGCAGTTGCGGCCAGGCAGGTATGGCCGGAGTATGCTCCAGAATAAACTGGCAGGCCACCTGTGGGTCGGAAAGGGGTAGACTGCCCACGGCTAGGGGCAGAAGTTCGGGTTCGAATTTTCTCATTTCAGGTCTCCTACTTCAGCAGTTGCTCATTGCCGAGAGCTGAGAATTGTATCTATAGCCTTCCGACGGGTATGAAGTATACTATCGCCCAACGTGGCATGGTTATAAAACTCTTCCAGCAATTGTGGGGTAGGAAATTTCTCGGCACGGGCGAAGAGAGCATTGATGGCCCACTCAGCAACTATCTTGAGAAAGTTAACCTCCTCAAGGCCCTCTTCTGAAAACTTTCCCTGGTGGACCAATAAATGCCGGGATTGCGCCAAACTGTCTATAAGATCTTTTTCTAGTGATTTCGGTTTCAACCCAATCAACACACTGATTCGTTTCACGACTTTTTCCATACTCAAGTTGTTGTCAGAGGTTCGCAATGACACATCTTCCAAGATTTGCCAAAGAGCGAGAAAGGCAGATCGCCAATCTGCTGTATCCATTGCCTGTCCATACTTGAGCAATACTTCAATCATAAGTGGCTGCATTTCTTCACTGGCTGTGGCGATACGACCTAACGCCTTTTCAAGCCATAGGCCTTTATCTCGCTCAAACTCTTTAGCCTTATAGTCGTAACGTTCGATAGTATAGTGCAGTTCATGGTTACCGTCTGCCCAGAAAACTCCATAGATCGGTGGCGGAAGACTCACTCCGAGTGGCTCCTGAACGCCCCACTGCTCATATACAAGTCCATATCCGCTGGCCAAATTGACCAGGGCGCGCAGCAACTCAAAATTGCGACTGGCTAAATCGAATGCTTCTTGGGACGTTCGTGCTCGAACATCAACGAGCAACGGGGTGAAACCCCGAAACGAAGCCGCCAAATACTCAATCGGAGAATCCTGGTTATATTGAAAAAGAAAATGGTCTTGGGTCCCTCTCAAGAACTGTTCCCATCCTGGCAAATCTTGCACCTTTCGCCAACTGACCCGTCGAAACCTCATTCCCAGTACATTGATCCATCGCTTGTGAGCCACCCAGGATTGCTTAGGATCTATACAAGATTCGCTAACATGGAAAGGAAAAAAGATGCAGTAGTCCACCAGTGGCTTATTCACATATGCTTTGGCTAAGTTTTTGAGCTCCCGATCAAAATCTTTCCAATCAGGATTCTCCAACCCCTGCTTTTTAAGAGCTATTACAGCGTTGCGCATCAAAGAGCGAGCTAAATACTTCCTGTCAGGCAACTCCCCCCAAATCTTAATTTTGGAGACAAGAACCTCCTCGCATATATCACGCTCAAATGATCTAGGATAAAATACGCTATCGCCATGCAATTCTATTACCCGGAGTAGTCGATGTAGACACTCCAGCATTCTGCGCTTGTCTTCTTCTTTTTTGATGTTAAATTGAACCATTTGATGACAGGACATTTCAGATCCCCTCTCCTCTCAGCCTACCTCTCGGCTCGGACCTCCTCGATGGCTCTGGCGACATCGGCTGCTACCTCCTCTTCGGAATATTCTCTATTTTCATCCCATAGCTCGGTGAGGAGCTTGCCGAGTCGTTGATCCAAATCAGCCTCCAACTGTTTTTTCAGACGAACTTTTTCCTTCAGAGGCAACTGCTTAACGGCTGCTATGATTTGATCCAGAGTCAGTTCCACAGGTACGGTTGACATTTCTTAAACCCCTACTGATAACAGGGAGCTTCAGGTCCCTTCTACAGCCCTGCGCAGATTTCTCTCGAAGGGCGGATAAACGATGCCATTCTCGGTGACTATGCCGGTAATATAACGGTGCGGGGTAACGTCAAAAGCGGGATTGGCTACCGGCACCCCTTCGGGGGCGATAGCCACCCCGCCGACGTGCGTCACTTCGCGGTGGTCGCGCTCCTCGATGGGGATATCATCTCCAGAGGCGATGGACAGGTCTACCGTCGAGGTGGGGGCCACCGAGTAGCAGGGGAGGCCGTTTTCTTTAGCCAGCACTGCCAGCTTGTAAGAGCCGATCTTGTTGGCCACGTCCCCGTTGGCCGCCACGCGGTCGGCCCCAAAAAGCACGACGTTCACCTGGCCGCTTCTCATGAAATGTCCGGCGGCGTTGTCGGCGATGAGGGTCATGGGGATGCCTTCCTGCATCAACTCCCAGGCGGTGAGACGCGCCCCCTGCAACCGCGGGCGGGTTTCATCGACGAAGACGTGGATGTTTTTACCCTGGGCGTGGGCCGTGCGAATCACGCCCAGCGTCGTACCGTAATCGACGGTAGCCAGCGCGCCGGCGTTGCAATGGGTCAGAATGTGGTCCCCGTCCTCGATCAACTGTGCTCCGTGGGCCGCCATGCGTTTGTTGATCTCCACGTCCTCGTCGGCCAGGGCCAGGGCCTCGGCTTCAAGGGCCTGCACCACCGCCGCCGCCCCGCTATCCTGGGTCTGGCGAGCTTGTTTGAGCATCCTTTCCAGGGCCCAGAAGAGGTTGACTGCTGTAGGGCGGGTGGCGCGCAGCACCTCGGCTGCTTCTTCCAGGTCGGCCATAAGCTCGGCGCTGGTCGTAGCCTGACTTTGGCGGGCAGCCAGGGCCAGGCCAAACGCGGCCGCCGCTCCGATGGCCGGCGCACCACGGATATACATTTCCTTGATGGCGTGGGCCACCTGGCGATAATCGCTGAACTCCACCACCACGTACTGGCCGGGCAGCTTTCTCTGATCGATCATCCTGACCACGCCCTTATCCCATTCGATAGTGCGCATCAGCCCTCCCTTTGGATACTTCGCTATGGTAAATAGCAAAAAAAATCCTCTCCGATGAGAGAGACCTGGCTCTGTACCCTCATCTTCCAGACCGCCAGACGCCCTGTTGAGCGCCTCGACGCTCTGCCGGAATTGGCACCACAGTCAGGTTGCCGGGGTTTCACAGGGCCGGTCCCTCCACCCCTCTGGATAAGAGTATCCGCAAATATCTGATTTTCAAGCACTATAACATATCTGCTGGATTTTGTCAAGGTTGACAACTTCTAACAATACGGCGATAATATAGACCAAAGCTCAAGTGCCGCGAGCAATTTGCTCCCAGGAGAACTGATGAGAAAAGAGACGAGATCATTATATAGTCTATACAGCCTGGTGTGCGGAGCGATGATAGTGTTGGCTATGTGGGGGCCGGTTTCGGCGCAGGACGAGGCCACCGCCCCTTCTGCGCTCACCCCTGCTCCCACCTCCACCATACCCTCTACCGTTGAGCCGCAGGACGAGACCGCCGAGCCTTCTACGTTCACCCCCACCTCGACCATCCTCCCTGTGATTACGCCGACCCCGACCCCTGTTCCCCAGGAGTCGGAGTCCCTGCGAGCGGGGCGCCTCTTTCAGAAAAACGGGGATTATGACCAGGCCATCGCCGAGTACGAAGCCGTCCTGGCCGGGGCAGGCGACGAGGCCGAGGTCAAAAAGGCCCTGCTCCTTGTGGGGGAAAGCTACCTGGCTAACGGCGATTACCCTGCTGCTATCTCCATCCTGCGCCGCTTCCTGGCAACCTATCCGGGAGACGTGCGCCGCTCCCAGGCCCTCTTTCTTCTGGCCACGAGCTACGAAGCAGCAGGGGAGATGTTCCAGGCCATTGAATATTACCGCCGATACCTGGTTTGGGGAGATTTGATCGCCAGCTACGTCCATGAACGGCTCGGTCGTTGCCACGCGTATACAGGTAATTACGTCGAGGCTATCCGGGCCTACCGGCAGGCTCTACAAGACGGGGCCAGCCTCGACAGAACGATCAGCATCGCGGAAAGGATAGCCGAAATCTATTTCAACCTGGGGAATTATGCCAGGGCCGTAGATTGGTACGATACTCTCTTGACCAACCCCCTGAGCGGCTATTACCGGGCCAGGTTTGAGTATCTGGCCGGCCAGGCTTACCTGGCCTGGGGCCAGGCAGACCAGGCCCACAGCCGCTTTAGGGCCGCCGTCAACGGTTATCCTGAAACCAGGCACGCTTATCTGGCCCTGATAGCGCTGGTAAATGCGGGTGTGCCCGTGAACGAGTTTCAGCGGGGCCTGGTGGATTACCACAACGGGGCCTACGAGCCGGCGGTGGACGCCTTTCACCGCTACATCGACAGCGAGCCGGAAACTCGCGCCGACGAGGCCCGCTATTACGCCGGACTGGCTTACCAGGCAGCAGGCAGCTACGACCTGGCCGTAGAGGAACTGCGCACCCTGATCGAGGATTACCCGGAGAGCGAATATCTGGGTCGGGCCTGGCTGGCCCAGGCCGAGGCTCTGGCTGACAAAGGCGACTATGAAGGGGCGGTGAGCACCTATCTGGAATTTGTGGAGCTTCATCCCGATAATAGTTTGGCGCCCGAAGCCCTATGGCAGAAAGCGCAGTTGGCCGAGAGCAGGCGGCTTTACGAACAGGCGGCCAGTGGGTACCTCGATCTGCAAACCAGGTTCCCACAAAGCGACCACGGGGATGAAGCTCTATTCCAGGCCGGCCTGTCCTACTTCCGCCTGGCCCGGCACGAGCAGGCCCTAGAAGCCTGGGGTAAGCTGCTATCCGCCTACCAGAAATCGACCTTGCGGGCCAAAACCTTCCTGTGGCGGGCCAAAAGCTTTCAACGTCTGGACAATGCCCAGGAAGCCGGCCAGAATCTCCAGGAGGCCCTCTCCGCTCCTGGGGAGAGTTATTATGCCCTGCGGGCTGTAGACCTGAAGCGGGGTGGAGACCCTTTTTCGGCGGCCGAGGTCGTCCTGGCTCAGCCCACGCCGGCGGAGCAAAAGGAGCTCGAAACCTGGCTGCTGACCTGGGCCCAGGTGCCTACCGGAACGACGACCGCCCAGATCGAGGTTCTGGGCCTGGCCCTGAGAAGCTCCGACGACTTCCAAAGAGGGGCGGAACTTTTGAGGGTGGGCTTGAGAGACGAGGCTCTGGACGCACTGACGGCGCTTCAAGACAAGTTCGAAGACGATCCTCTTGCCTTATATCACCTGGCCCTTTTCTGCCGTGAGCAAGGTCTTTACGATCTTTCCGTGTTCTGTGCCAAGGATCTGGTTCGTCTCTCCCCGGCCCAATCCGTTTACCAGGTGCCCTCTTACCTGCAAAAGCTGGATTTCCCCGTTTACTTCGACGATCTGGTGCTGGCCGAAGCTGAGGAGCTCGGCCTTGATCCGCTGCTGTTTTTCTCTCTGATCAGACAGGAAAGCGCCTTTGGAGCCAGGGCTACCTCGTGGGCCGACGCCCGCGGCCTGACCCAGGTTATGCCCGCCACAGGAGAATGGATCGCCTCGCAGTTGAACTGGTCAGACTTCCAGGTGGCAGACCTGTACAAGCCCTACCTCAACCTCAAGTTCGGGGCCTGGTATCTGACCCAGCAGCTTCGGCTTTTCGGCGGCGATCCGTTCGCTGCTCTGGCGGCCTACAATGGTGGGCCTGGTCGGGTGGCCCGCTGGCGGGAAGAAGAGGGCGCTTCGGACCTCGATCTTTTTGTCGAGATTATCCCTCTCAGCGAATCCCACCGTTTCGTCAAAAGAATCTACGAGAACTACGGTGTGTACAGAACCTTGTACAGCAAATGACCCTTTCTTTACCAACCCTCAACCCAATCATTACCTAACCTTTACCCAAAAAGAAAGAGCCTGTGTTATGATGTATATGTATCTGGAGAGTTTTGCGGGAAGGCCGTAAAGGTGGTATAATCGAGGCCATGGTCGGCGACATAGACAGCGGGATTGTGGTAGGGGACTAAAGCAGGTGGAAGCAGGATGGAAGCAGGGATAATTGAACTGTTGAGCACTTCCCCCGGGGGACTGGTTTACCACTTGATAACCTTGTTTGCGATCGAGGCGGCCCTGGGTATAGCCCTCGACGAGTGGCAGCGTACTCATCAGGAGGAACATCAGCGCGCCCTTTTCGCCTTTGCAGGGCTTCTTTTCACCAGAATGGTCTTGATGGTGATGGCCCTTTTAGATTGGCAGGAGGTTTTGGTAGCGGCGACTCTGGTACCCCCGCTGGAGCGTTTCTTTGATACGGTAGCCACCGCCTTACTCTGTTGGGCCTTTCTGCCCCCGCTGCTAACGAGTAGAAAGGCTTCCCAGTTGTTCCTGGCGGTGAATATGATCACCGCTATCATCGCTTACGTGGCTTTGGCGCCACTGTGGTATTCTGCCTTCAGTCAGGACCCCTCTCTGAGCTACAGCGGTTACTGGCAGGAGACCTTTTGGGAGATCTGGCAACTGGTGTTGCTCGGTCTGGCCTGCGTGGTCCTCATGCTCTATGGGACCAGACAGCGGGGACTGCTTCTTGGGGCTTTCCTGGCTTTGTTGGCCGGACACGTCCTGCACCTGCTGTTCCCGGCCGGGCCATCCCACATCGCCGGTTGGGAGCGCCTGGCCAACCTGATAGCTTTTCCTCTCTTTGCCATAACCATTTATCGTAACGTGGTGGGCGGTCTTAGCGCCCGTGGTCGAATGCTCCAGGACATCAGCAACGACTCTTTGGAACAGATCAAGGGCCTGCTTTTCCTGTTCGAAACCGGGCAGAAAACCACGGCCTCCCTGGACCTGCGACAGGTGCTTGACAACGCGGTGCAGGGGGTGGCCCAGGTGTTAACCGCCGATCTGTGTGCCATCGCCTTCCCGGACGAAAAAGACGCCAATCAGATAAACGTGGCGGCTCTTTATAGTTCTCTCCAACGAAGAAAATGGAGAGGGGAAGCCACTTTTGCCCTGAACGACCAACAGGCCGTCAAGCACGCCATGCGTCGTCGGCGCCAGGTCGTGACCGAAGACGTGGAAGACAACGTCGCGCTGCAAAAGCTGTACACCCTGCTGGGCAGCAACGAAACAGGACCGCTGATGGTTCAGCCTTTGCTGCGGGCAAACAAGGCCATCGGGATTACCATTGTGGGCAATCCCAGCTCGAAACGTCCCTTCTCGGCCAGCCAGGGCAAGCTCTGCCAGACCCTGGCCGATCAGATCGCGGTGTCCGTTGAAAACGCCCGTCTTTATCATAGTATGGAAGAGACAGCCGAACAATTGGCTTCGGCGCTGCGCAAACAGGAAACCGAAGGGGAAAAGTTCAAAGCCACCTGGGAAGCGGAGGTACAAAGAAGTAAAGAGGATGCCGGACTGTTTGCCCAGCGATTGTACGAACTGGAGATTAAGACCAAAAAGGACACCGAGGAGTTAAGAGAAAGGTTTCGCCTCTGTGAGCTAGAGGTCGGGAGTAAAACCAGGGAGATAGCGCGGCTGGTCGATAGAGTGCACAGCCTGGAGAGCGAATTGCACGACGGGCAGCAGCAAGTTGCCCTGCTGACTGAGCAATTGGACGTTCAGAAGGCTACCGTCGTTGCGGACCAGAAGGAACTCCGTAAAAGGCAATCTGATACCGAACAACTGGCCTGCAAGCTCCGGGCCATGAGCGTCGAGCTGAGCCGCAAACAGGACCAAATCCGTCAACTGGAGGAGAAATTACAAACCCAGGAGACCAGCACCGCCACAGACAGGAGCCACTGGGAAGAAAGGTTGCGCCAAAGCAGAGAAGAAGCCGAAAGCCTGGGGGCGAAGCTTCACGCCATGGAGGTAGAGCGGGACCGCGCCCAGACCCAACTTCAGGGGTTAATCGAAAAGTTTCAAACGCACGAGTCCAAAGTTTTCAGAGAGGCCATCGACGTGGAAATAGAGCTTCAAAAGAGCCGTCAGGAGCTTGAGCGTTTATCCCGTGAGCTTCAGGTGGTGGTCGAGGAAAAGGCTGCTCTGGAGACGGAAATGGCGGACCATCCACGGGGGACCGCTCCCCCGCTGGTGGCGATATCTGCTGAAAGTGGGCTGATCGTCAGCGATTCCAGGGGCCAGGTAGTGATGATCAACGGTACAGCCGAAAAGATGCTGAACCTGCCTCGCCAGGATATTCTGGGCCATCCTCTGGAACAGGTCTGTGAGGATGAGCGGTGGCGGGGGAGTGTCCAACTGGTGAGAACGGTACTAAATGGCCTTAGCGCCGAGGAAGCGGCCAAAATGGTGCTGCCTTTTCAGACGGATTTGCAGATAGGGGCCAAAACCATCAGGGCCGAACTGACGCCCATGGCCAGCACTGGCGAACAATGGGGCGGGCTCCTGGCCGTTTTTCATGAGGAGGACACGACCAGAGAGAGACAGCGGGTCAGGGACGAGTATCTCACCTCGCTCTCCCAGGAATTGCGCACGCCCATGACCTCCATTGTGGGGTACACCGACCTCCTGTTGGGGGAATCGGTGGGCGTCATCGGTGAGATGCAGCGCAAATTCCTACAGAGAATCAAGGCCAATACCGAGCGCATGGGCAGTATGCTCAACGATCTGGTGGGGGTGATCGCTATTGATGCCGGGCAGATCGATATCGAGGCCGAGCCTATCAACATCGTGGAGGTCATCGAGAACACCGTCATTGTGGCTCGCACCCAGTTAGAGGAGAAGGAGATCACCATCGAGTTCGATCTGGCCGAGAATCTGCCCCTGATCGATGCCGACCGGGAGCACGTTAACCAGATCGTGACCAACCTGCTCAACAATGCCTGCAAGGCTTCGCCTGTAGGCGGTAAAATTGGCATCCAGGCTATGGTGAAAAGCGAGTGGGGGCCTAAGGGGGAGGAGAAGAGGCCCTCGGAGTATCTGATCGTTTCCATCAGCGATTCGGGAGGGGGCATCTCTCCTGAAGATCAACATAAGGTTTTTGACCGTTTCTACCACGCCGAGCGTCCGCTGATAAGCGGGTTGGGCGAGACGAGCTTGGGGCTGGCCGTAGCCAAGGTGCTGGTTGAGGCTAACGGGGGTAAAATATGGGTAGAAAGCAGGATGGGGATAGGCAGCATTTTCAGCTTCGCTTTACCCATCTTCGATAACAGCGCCCTGGAACACACCGGAGAGGAGCGAAAATAGAGACATGTCTGATAATTATTCGTGGGAAGAAGAAGACCTTGCCCAGGATGACGGCATGGCGCGCAACCGGCTGCCTGCCAGTTGGCTGATCGTGGGTATTGTCTTGTTGACGGTATTGGGGAGCATCCTCTTAACCTATCAGGATATGCCTGGTCAGCGCCAATCGGCAACATTGGTAGCCCACTTGACCCTGACTGCTTCGTGGCGTCCAAGCGACACGCCCACCTCCCCACCACCCACCCCTACCCCCACCACTGTGCTCACCATTGCTCCTCCCACCCTGGCTATCTCGCCCGTAATCACTACCACGCCGACCCCTACCATCCAGATCACTCCATCCCTGTCTCCATCTCCAACTCCATCCCCAACCGAAGTCTGCCAACCGCCTGCGGACTGGCGCGTTTACGTGGTGAAGAAGGACGATACCCTCAACGCCCTGGCCTTGCGGTACGGCTTGAGTGTGCAGGCTCTCATGCAAGCCAACTGCCTGACCGAAAAAACCGTCCATCCAGGGCAACAGTTGTACGTCCCTCCTCCTGATGCCACCCCCACCTCGACCAGGGTGCCTGTCCCTTGTGGCCGTCCTCCCGCCCACTGGCGAGCCTATGTGGTGCAGCGGGGCGACTCCCTTTCCCTTCTGGCCCGCCGTCACAGGACCACTATCTACGAGATCATGCGGGCTAACTGCCTGGATAGCTACATAATTCTCGTAGGACAGCTTTTGTATTTGCCGCCTTTGCCGCCCACTCCACCGCCCACCATTCCGCCCACGCAGCCGCCGCCCACAGAACTGCCGACGGAACCGCCGCAGTCTCATATACACAACTCCGAGCCCACGAGACTCGACGAGCGGTCCGATGCGCGCTGG
>CAZYHC010000104.1:0-12965 GCA_964646625.1 uncultured Anaerolineales bacterium | reverse complement strand
TGGGCAACAAGCTGCGCATCAGCGGCAAGGGGCGCTGCAATCTGACCAACACGGCGAAGTTGGAGGATTTCATCGAACATTTCAACGGCCCTTTTCTGTACGGTGCTTTCGCCCGCTTCTTCAACCGGGACCTCATCGCTTTCTTTGAGGGGCGCGGCCTGTCCACCGTCGTGGAACGGGGAGGACGGGTGTTTCCCCAGGAAGGCGATGCCCATCGGGTGGTGGACGTTCTTGAGGGCTACCTGCGTCAGAGTGGGGCGCGTGTGCGCTACCAGGCCCCCGTAACAGAACTCATTATCGAGGAAAGACGGGTGAGGGGGGTGCGCATGGGGGGAGAAAACCTGCCTGCCCAGGCCGTCGTCCTGGCTACCGGGGGGGCTTCTTACCCGGCCACCGGCTCCAGCGGCGATGGTTATCGTCTGGCGGCGACCGCCGGCCACACTATCGTGCCCATCCGTCCGGCTCTGGTGCCCCTGGTGATCGGGGAGAGCTACGTCAGGGACTTGCAAGGTCTGAGCCTGCGGAACGTCGCGGTTTCCCTGTTGCTGGACGGCCGGCCGTTGGCTCGCCAGTTCGGGGAGATGCTCTTCACCCATTTCGGGGTATCCGGGCCTGTCATCCTGACTCTCAGCGGTCGGGCGGCCGAGGAGTGTGGACGGGGCCGCCTGGAACTGGCTATCGACCTCAAGCCTGCGCTGTCGGAGGAGCAGCTTGACCGACGGCTGCAAAGAGACTTGGCCCGTTTTGGCAAACGAACCTATCGTGCCATCCTGGGGGAGCTGCTGCCCCGCAAGATGATCGAGACTTTCATCCGCCTGACAGACATCCCGGCCGAGATACGGGGCAACCAGCTCAACGCACCGTCCCGCCGCCGTCTCCTGGCCCTGTTGAAGGATTTCCGTCTGACCGTGACCGGCACCAGGCCCCTGGCCGAAGCTATCGTCACGGCCGGCGGAGTGTCCACGGCGGAGGTCGATCCCCGGACAATGGCCTCGCGCCTGGTTTCGGGCCTGTTTTTCTGCGGCGAGGTGCTGGATGTCAACGCCGATACCGGCGGGTACAATCTACAAGCGGCCTTTTCCACCGGCTACGTGGCTGGAGAAGCGGCGGCCAGGCAGGTAGAATAAACGGTAAGCGTATCCCCGATACAACTCAGACCGAGCTTCAGACAGGTGTACCATACACTGTCCGCCATCATGCACGGCCTGGCCTGCGCATCACCCGCAGGCTGTTTTATTGCGGAAAAGAGACAGTCGCGGTATAATCTGATGGGAAAAAGTTAAGTTACTTCTTAGCAACATCCTTCCTTTTGACCGGATCATCTAGTGGACGTTTCTCCTGTCTCAAGTAATTTCATAAAGGTGCCTGGCTCTTCCAAAGTGCCGGGCACCTTAAGGCCCTGGCGGGGGCTGGTGGTCGTGGTGCTCGTCCCTCTGGTGGGCGGGCTGATGGCCTTCGGCTACCTCTGGACCCGGACGGAAGTGACCCTGGTGGTCAACGAGCAGGCTTACCGCTTCCATACTCACCAGACGACGGTCAGGGCTGTTTTGCGGGAGGCGGGGCTGGAGGTTCACCCGGAGGATATCGTCTCTCCGGCCCTGGACGCTCCTTTGCAACCGGGCGGAACGGTCGTCGTCCGCCAGGCCCGTCCGGTCGTCGTGGAGGTCGATGGCCGCCTCATCCATCATCGCACCCACAGCCGCACCGTGGCCGCGCTGTTGCGCGAAGTGAGGGTTCGACCCAAACCCTACGATGCGATCCTGGTCGATGGGCGAGAGGCCGACCTAGAGACCAGCCTGGCTCCCGACAGGCTGCCGTCTGAGGCCGACCAGGGGGCTGTCCAGAGGCCCGCGGAGGTCGTGCAGGGAAGAGTTCAGGCCGCTTCGCTCGCTCTCACCCCGCTGCGGGTCGTTTTACGTCGGGCGGTGCCCATCTACGTAGACGACGATGGCCTGCTTCTCACCGCTTATACCACAGCCGACACTGTGGGACAGGCCCTGCGCGCCCAGGACATGGTCCTCCATCTGGGCGACAAAGTTAATCCCGGTCTGGACAGCCGCATCTCGGTCGGGATGCGCATTTACATCCAGCGTTCCAGGCCGCTGGAGATCGTGCTCGATGGCCGGACAATCAGGACGCGTACTCGTAAGAAGACGGTGGCCGAGGTCCTGGCCCAGATGGGCGTGGCCCTGATCGGCAGGGATTACATCAATTTGCCAGACGATGAGCCGGTCGAGGAGGGTCTGCTTATCCGCGTGGTGCGGGTGCGGGAAGAGATGACCATCGAGCAGGACGTTACTCCTTTTGAGACTGTCTGGCGGCCCGATAGAGAGATGGAACTTGACGAGAGGCGTCTGGAGCAGGACGGAGAAGAGGGATTGACCAAACGTCGGGTTCGCGTTTTTTACGAGGACTACAGGGAAGTGCAGCGGGCCATGGAGGATGAATGGATCGATCACGAACCCCAAACCAAGATCATCTCCTACGGCACCCGGATTGTGCCGCGCACGGTGGAGACCCCTGCGGGCACTTTTAGCTACTGGCGCAAAATACGGGTGCTGGCCACGTCTTATTCCCCGTCCACCTCCGGCGTGTCGCCTGACAGCCCTCACTACGGTAAGACCGCGCTGGGTTTGCAGGCCGGTAAAGGGGTGATCGCCGTCGATCCCACGGTGATCAACCTGCGGGCCGAGGTGTACGTGCCCGGCTACGGTCGGAGCATAGCCGGCGATACCGGGGGCGGTATCAAAGGCCGACACATCGACCTGGGTTTCGATGACGATGAACTGGTCATGTGGTATAAATGGATGGATGTCTACCTGGTCGGCCCGCCGCCCCCAGAGAATCAGATTCGTTGGGTGCTGCCTAACTGGCCCAGGGAGCATCGCTGACGCGGATTGGGCAATGAACCTCAAAAGGCTCCTGAGAGAATTGGAATTTCGGCCCAGGAAGGAGCTGGGGCAGAACTTTCTATTGGACGAGAAGATGCTGCGGCGCATCGTGGCCGCGGCAGAAGTGGGAGCAGATGACACCATCCTGGAGGTCGGAGCAGGGCCAGGAAGCCTGACCCGGCTTCTGGCCGAAAAGGCCAGGGCCGTGATCGCCGTGGAGCTGGATGGTAGTCTGGTAGAAATTTTAAAGCGCGCCGTAGCCGCTTATCCTCAGGTGGAAATTGTTCGAGGCGACATCCTGGAGTTAAACCCGGCCGAACTGCTAGGCCCTGAGACCCATGACTATAAAGTGGTGGCTAATCTGCCCTACTACATCACCTCGGCCGTTCTACGCCATCTCCTGGAGGCCGAGCTTAAACCCGGCTTGATGGTGGTTACCGTCCAGCGTGAGGTGGCCCAACGGCTGGTGGCCACTCCTGGTCAGATGAGCCTGCTGGCTATCAGCGTGCAATTTTACGGTCGGCCTCGCCTCGTGGCCCGCATCCCGGCAGGCTCTTTTTATCCCGCCCCCAAAGTGGACTCGGCGGTGGTGCGCATCGATCTCCACCCGCGTCCGCTGCTCCCGGCCCACGAGGCGGCCCGCTTCTTCGAGGTGGTGCGGGCCGGATTTGCCCAGCGACGCAAACAGTTGCGCAATGCTCTGGCCGGAGGGCTGTCGCTTCCTGCGGATAGGGTGGCGGTGGCCCTGGAGCGGGCCGCGGTGGACAGCCGACGACGGGCCCAAACCCTGAGCCTGGAGGAATGGGAGAGGGTTTACCGGGAGATAATCAAGTAGTATCATGAACGATATAGCACATGGTATAATAGAGGTCGATAAATACACCTGGAGGTCAGTCATGAAGCGTCTCTTCAGCCTGGTAATCGCTCTGTCTGTTTTTATCCTGGCCTGTTCCTGTCCTTTGCCTTTGTCGTTGGGGCCATCTCCCCATCCCACTCTCAGACCGCGCTACACGTCGGTCCCAACGCCGATAGCGGCCACAGACACGCCTGCCCCACGAGCGACAGATACCCCTGCGCCTACCAACACGCCCGTACCCCCCACCCCTGCGCCTGCGCCTGGCCCCTTCACCCTGGCCTTCGCCTCCGACCGCCAGGGCCACGGGGAGATCTATCGCTACGACAGCGAAAGCGGTCAACTGACTAACCTGACCAACGATCCGGCCGTCGATTGGGATCCGGCCTGGTCGCCCGACGGACGCTCTATCGCCTTCACCACCCACCGCGATGGCAACAGCGAAGTCTACGTCATGGCCGCCGACGGCTCGAACCCTGCCAACGTGACCAATCACCCTATGGACGACTACATGCCTGCCTGGTCGCCCGACGGGAAACGCCTGGTTTTCGTCTCCGAACGGGACGGCAACCAGGAGCTCTACATCATCAATCGGGACGGAAGCGGAGCCACCCGCCTGACGGTCAACGACAAACCGAACGCCGACCGCGCTCCGGCCTGGTCCCCTGACGGCACAAGGATCGCCTTCGCCGGGGTGCGCAACGGGGTGGAAGGCGTTTACACCATCAACGTAGATGGCACCGAAGAGGCCATTTTAACCCACATGCCCCTGAAGGGCAGCAGTCCGGCCTGGTCTCCCGACGGGACGGAAATCGCCTTCGTGGGCTGGGACGAAGAAGATCGGCCCGGCCTCTACATCATGAACGCCAACGGCTCGGACCAGACCTGGCTCATGGAGAGCAAGGCCTGGATAGGTTCTCTGGAATGGCCCGCCGGGAGCGGGTGGCTGCTCCTTACCTCCTGGCAGGACGAAAACCACGAGCTTTACGCCGTGCACACTGACGGTTCCGGCCTGACGCGCCTCACCTCTGACCTGGCCTGGGACGATACGCCCAGCCTGTCGCCCGGCGGGGGAGATTTTCAGCCTGCGGCCGGGCTGCCGCTCTCGCCCCCGCCTCCGGCTGCGGAGGCTCCACTTTCCGGCCAGGTGCAGTTGGGGGTCAACCTGGCCGACCTGGGCAAGTCTTACCTGGTGCGAGACATGGGCTTCGCCTGGGTCAGGACCTTCATCGACTGGTCGGGCATCGAGCCGGAACAAAAGGGCCAGTACGATTGGATCGACCCCGATAACATCGTCAAGGCCTGCGGCAGCCAGGGGTTGAAGATTATGATGCGGGTGCAGTGGACGCCGGAGTGGGCCAGACCGCCCGAAACGGACTCCACCCACCCGCCCACCGATCCCCAGGATTTCGCCGACTTTATGCGGGCGGTAGCCACCCGCTACCAGGGCCAGGTGGCGGCCTACGAGATATGGAACGAACCCAACCTGAACCGCGAATGGGGTGGGCGGCCGGCCAGCCCCGCCGAGTACGTGGCTTTGCTTCAGGCCGTCTATCCGGCCATCAAGGAGGCCGACCCGCAGGCTTTGGTCATCGCCGGAGGGCCGTCCACCACAGGCGGCGGCGGCCAGGACTCCATGGGCGACTTGGATTACGTCCAGGGCATCTACCAGGCCGGGGGCGCTCCTTTCTTCGACGCCATCAGCTCGCACCCTTACGCTTTCGGCCACGACCCCGACTATCACGACGAATGGGGACTGTCGTTCACGCGGGCCGCCAGCCAGCACCAGGTCATGGTCGAAAGCGGCGACGAGACCACCCCCCTGTGGATCACCGAACTGGGCTGGGTGATGAGTTCGGCCTGGGACCTGGGAGAGCACGCCAAATGGGCCGTCACCGAGGAGCAGCAGGCCGGGTACCTGGTGCGGGCCTATCGCAAGGCAGAAGAAGAGTGGCCCTGGGTGGGAGCCATTTTCCTCTTCAACCTGGATTTCAGCGGCGTGATCTGGTACGATGCGGGCCAGATCATGCGCTGGTACGCCATCATTCACCCCGACCGCAGCCCCAGGCTGGCCTATACTCAGTTGAGGATGATGGCCCGGGGTGTGCAATAGGGAATAGGGAGGAGGAGCGATGATCGTAATTGTGACTACTGGCGGTACTATCGCCATGAAGCGGGACGAGCAGGCGGGAGGGGCGGTGCCCACCCTGGGCAGCCAGGATTTCCTCACCTTCCTGCCCACAGACATAGCCGACGTGCGGGTGGAGGAATATTGCAACCTGCCCAGCGCCCAATTCACCCTAAAGACCATCTGGGGGCTGCGGGGAAGGGTGGACGAGCTGGTGCGCTCCCTGGCGGTGGAGGGGGTGGTCATCACTCACGGCACCGACGTGCTGGAGGAAGTGGCCTGCCTGCTCGATTGGACGGTGGACACCGACAAGCCCATCGTCCTGACCGGGGCGATGCGCTCCGCCTCCGAGGCCAGCTACGACGGAATAGCCAATCTGATCGCCGCCGTCAGGGTGGCGGCCAATCAGGTCGCGGCCGGCCTGGGGACGCTGGTGGTGTTGAACGACGAGATACACGCCGCCCGGCACGCGACCAAAACCCACTCGCGGAGCGTGCAGACTTTTCAATCGCCGCCCTGGGGGCCCCTGGGCCGGGTGGATGGCGAGCAGGTGAGCATCGTGCAGCGGGTGGAACGGGAGCACATCCCCTGCGCCCGCCTGGAGGAGAACGTGCACCTCATCAAGCTGTCGGTGGGCGCGGACGACTCACTTTTGCGCTACCTGATCGAACGGGGGGCAAAAGGGGCAGTGATCGAGGTATTTGGCAGTGGACGGATACCGCCCTGGTGGCTGCCCACTATCAAAGAAGCCGTAGAGGGGGGCATGGTGGTGGTGGCTACCTCCCGCTGCCCGACTGGCCGCCTCTACGACGGCTACGGTTTCACCGGCTCGTACAAGGACCTGGTGGCCGCTGGCGCCCTCTTTGCCGGGGACCTGAACGGCCAGAAAGCCCGCCTCCGGCTGATGGTGACTCTGGGCGCTACGGACGATCCGGCTGAGGTGCGGCAGTGGTTTGAAACGGGCTGATGGCACTCTTGATAAGCTTATGTTTTTCTAAATATAAAAAGAGTGAAATTTAAACTAAATAACATCACAATTCTATATCTGATTACATTTTTTGCGGCCCTGTATTTCTACCACCCAATTATTACTTTGTACTTCCAACAAAGGGGGCTCAATTTTGTTCAAATCAACTCGTTGTGGGCGATTATTATTGGAGCACAGTCGCTCTCAGAAGTGCCGACGGGTATAATAGCAGATAAAATCGGCAGGAAATACTCGATCATCATCGCCCTGGCCTTACAGCTTGCCGGTGAAGTCATATACGTATTTGCCAACAACTATTTACTATTTGCTCTCGTCTCCGTCATTGCCGGCCTGGGGTTTGCTTTTTCTTCAGGCTGCTTCGAAGCCATGATCTACGATTCTCTAAAAGAAGAGGGTAGAGAAGAAGAGATGCAAAAGGTGGCCGGTTTGAACCATTCGTTTGGGCAGCTTGCCATCATCATCGGCTCTTTCGGGTGCAGCTTCATCGCCGCCGACCTGGAGATGGACAGTTTTATCTTTTTGATAATCATCACCGCCTGTTCTGTAGCAACCGCTCTCCTGGTGAGTTTTTTCCTTAAAGAGCCATCAACAGAATATAAACGTTCGGCGCAAAGTTCATTTGTGCTGTTAAAAGACGGAGTGCAGATATTAAAAACCAATAAATCATTGCAAAAGATTAGCATCCTGTATTTATTAGCCACTCCATTTGTAAATTATCTCTTAAATTTTTATCCACCATATTTCGTGCAGGCCAAAGTGCCCGGCCTGTGGTTTGGCATAGCTCTCTCCGTGGCCTCTTTAGGGGGGGTGCTGACGAGCAAGTATGCTTACCTACTCGAAAAAAATTTAGGCGTTAACAAAGGAGTGTTAGCAGCCACTTTTACCCCTGGTATTTTATACATTCTTATGGCCGCTATCTTCCACCCCTTGATTTCATTAATCTTGTTTGTGCTTTCTTACAGCTCAATGAGTCTTCAAAAGCCGCTTTTTGCGGACTACACAAACCGACACATAGAGAGCAGAAACAGGGCCACTGTTTTATCGATAATAAGCATGTTTTCTGGAATTTACGTTGCTTTGATGGGATTCATAATTGGAGCTATTGCAGATTATACACTGTCTTATTCATTTTTATTTATGGGAGCTATAATTATAGCCAGTACGATACTGTTTAGAATTGACGAAAGTCACGTTAAAACTAACGTTATCAAATCTGGTTAAAATGGTGCCCTTCAGATAATAGTAAGCCCTATCTGGATAGAGGGCCATAAGATCGGCGTTTTCTACCTCTCCCCGGTCGATGGCGTACACCACCTCAGAGTCCAGGGTGGGGCTGTTTACGGAAAACAGGGGAGCGTAGTCGGTCCAATCCTCCCTGTAGACGAAAACCAGCGCGTTTTTTAGATCGGCCTTCTGAGCCGCCCTCAGAGACTCGGCGGTTATGCCGTAAAAGCCCCGGTACTGACTTAACTGGCCCGGCAGGTGTTGGCCCAGGTTGTAGAGAACCAGCCCGGCCACCACCAGGTAGACCAGTCCAGAAACCAGGTTTTTGCCAAAAAATCTGGTTTCTCTAGTTGAGGTGCCTGGCACTTCCAAAGTGCCAGGCACCTTGCTCAGAAGATAAGCCGCTTTTTCGATCCCCCTGGCCGTCAGCAGGAAGAGCAGGGGCAAAGCCTCGTAGTAATATCGCGGCCCTCCGTAGTTCCCCCCGCTGGCCCAGTAAGGGGTGTAAGTCAGGGCCAGGGAGAGCGCCCCAGCCAGGAGAAGATAATCCCATTTCTTTTTGCTCAGGGTCAAAAACGGCACCGGGACAAACAGCAGGCTGGAAAGAGGCCAGCCGAAAAGATGGACGTTCAGCCGACTCAGGTTCAGCTTGAGGTTATACCAGGCGTTTTCCAGGGTGTGCTCGTCGGGGCCGAAACCCAGGCCAAAGCCAAAGCGGTCGTAATCGTAGCACAACCTGTAAGGGCTCAGCAAAGGGTCTGAGGTTAGAACAAAATTGTACCAGGGAAGCAACAGGGCCAGAAAGAGGAACACGACCGCCATCAGGGCATATCTAGCCATTTCCTTGCCATGAAAGCGGTTGATTTCCTCGGTGCGTGTGCACACGAAACGACTAAAGTCGTTACTACAATCTGCTTGAATCCGCGTCCATCGGCGGCTCTTTCCGTTCTTCAGGGCCAATGCCAGGGCGTAGATGAAAAAAGGCGCGCCTACCCCTAACGCGGTGACTGGCCGGATCAGGAAAGCCAGCCCTAACCAGGCCCCGGCCGCCAGGGGATAGTACCACCTGGGGCTGGTGGTCGCCTTGAAGAAGAACAGGAGAAAGAGAGAGATAAAGAGCAGACAGGCAGGGTGGGAGAGGAGGGTGCCCGACATGATCAGGAGAAAGGGCGACGATAAGCCCAAAACCACCGCCAACAAAGCCACAGCCCGATTGTATAGCGCCGCGCCCAGGAGGTAGAGGACGAACAACGAGAGAGCGGTAGCCAACGAGTTGATTACCCAGGGCTGCCCCAGCAACACGCCGGTACTGAGCAGCAAGGAATAGCCAGGCGGATATTTGCCGAAACGCTTACCCTGGTAATCGACCACAAAAGGGGCAAAGAAAGACGAGGGTTTGGGAGGAGAATCGACGTAGCAGCGGCCCAGAGCGAAAACCCTGGCCTGAAAAAGGTAAGCCACCTCGTCTTCCAGATGGGGGAGCCGCTCGAACACAAATTCGGCCACCAGGCCGCTGGCCGCGAAAGATACGAGACACAAGAAAAGAACGATCCAAAGCAGGTTGCCCTTCATCTCCCACCCTAGACTCATCCTAATCACGCAAAGTGGCGGTCATCCGTAAAGGATTCAATAGACAGTCCAGAGCGTCAGAAATGTCATTGACAACTATATCAGCAGAGAGTAAAGCTTTTGGGCTTGCACCTTCGGGACCTATCACGGCGATGCCAATTGCTGCTTCTCTTAGCATCTCGGCGTCGCTGGCGCCGTTGCCGATGGCAACTGTAGAGGCTGATCCTAAACGCCTCACCAGGGCAAGTTTCCGTTGAGTAGTAGTGCCTGGCCCTGGCTTTAAGTAATCAACCCCTAGAGAGTATGCCAAAGCTTGCAGGTTGCCGTGGGTGTCGGCAGAGGCGATGATCACGTCCAGCTCCTCCACAAGCTCACGGATGCGTAGACGAACGTCATCGAGTATAAGGCCATCCACCGCCAGTGTGCCATTCAGGTCAAACACAACGTGCTCGATCTGGAATTCCCCGTAACCCGGAATTTTCAATTCCATATACCTAATCCCTATTCCCCACTCCCTCTTCCTTCTTCCTTCCCCTGCAAAGCCATATAGACCTTCTCCGCCGTAAGAGGCATACTGCGAATACGCACCCCCACCGCGTCGTAAACGGCGTTGGCGATAGCCGGCGCGGTGGGCACCATGGTGTGCTCGCCCACGCCCCGCGCTCCCCAGGGGCCATCGTCCTGGGGCACCTCCACGATGTGGCCCTCGATCTCTGAAGGGGCGTCCACGGCGGTGGCGATCTTGTAATCGGTGAAGGAGCGGTTCTGCGGCACCCCGTCCTCCAGCACCAACTGCTCGAAGAGGGCCGAACTCAGGCCCTGCACCACCCCACCTTCTATCTGGGTTCGCACCAGGTCAGGGTTAATGGCCTTGCCCACGTCGTAGGCGGCCACCGCTTTCAGGATGGCGATCTGCCCTGTCTCGGTGTCCACCTCCACTTCGACCGCCTGCGCCCCGGTGGTATAATGCACCACCGCCTTGCGCCCCTGGCCCGTCTCCGGGTCCAGGTCCGACACGTCGGAGGGCATGAAGGTGCCCTTGCCCACTATAGGCCCGCCCTTCCACAGACCTTCGGGCGTGGTTAGACCGTTGATGACGAAATCCTTGAGGGGGATCTCTTCTTCTGTGCGGTAGGAAATCACTTTTCCATCCACGATGTCCAGGTCGTCGGCGCTCTCCCCCCAGACCTCGGCCACCAGGGCCAGAATCTGCTGGCGAGCCTCGCCCGCCGCCTGGCAAACGGCGTTGCCCATCGACCAGGTGAGGCGGCTGGCTACCGTCTGCCACTCGTAGGGGCTGTGGTCGGTGTCCACCGGATTGGCGACGTGCACCCTTTCCGCCGGGAGGCCCAACGTTTCGGCGGCCATCTGGGCGGCCACCGTCCAGGCTCCCTGGCCCAGCTCCATGCCCCCGACGCTGAGGGTCACCGAGCCATCTTCGTTCAGCTTCAACAGGGCCGAAGAACTGGCGTTAGGGGGCATGGCCGGGGCTTTCCACATGGCGGCTATCCCTTTGCCCCGTTTCTTATGGGGGTTGCCGACCTCGGAGCGCACCCCCCAATCGATGCCCTGGGCCGCCAATTCGATGCACTGCGAGAGGCCCGTATCGTGCATCCTGCCGCCGGTGACCAGGATGGAGTCCTGCTTCAGGGCGTTTTTCAGGCGGAACTCCACCGCGTCCAGGCCGATCATCTCGGCCATGACATCCAGGTGTTGCTCGATGGCCCAATGGATCTCCGGCATCCCAAAGCCGCGCATCGGCCCCCCGACCGGATGGTTGGTGTAGAGACAATAGGAATCGGTCTTGACGTGGGGGATTTCGTAAGGGCCGCTGGAGGAATAGCCCGCCGCCCGCGTGATATTGACCCCATACTCGGTGTAGGCCCCGGCGTCCCAGTAGAAGGTATTTTCCATAGCCAATATCTGGCCCTCTTTGCTGACCCCCATCTTGATGCAGGCCACCAATCCCTGGCGCACAAAAGTGGTGTACATCTCTTCTTCGCGGCTCATGCGCAGTTTGACCGGGCGCCCCCCAACCTTCAGGGCCAAAGGTACGGCACAGCACTCCATACTGACCCCCGCCTTCGAGCCAAAACCGCCGCCCACCGTGGGGGTGATGACCCTGATCTGGCTCTGCGGGAGACCGAAAGCCTGGGCGATGAGGTTGCGTTGCGCAAAAGGAGATTGGGAGGAAGACCACAGGGTCAGCTTACCGCCCGCCCCCTGCTGGGCCACGACCACGTGAGGCTCGAGAGGGGCGTGCTGAATCTGGGGCACATAATAGGTGTCCTCGTAAACGAAATCGGACCGGGCAAAGGCGGCCTCGGTATCGCCCTTGCGGATTTTGAAGTGATTGGAGATGTTGGTGCCAGGCACCGGCCAGATGAAAGAAGCGCATTTATACTCGCCCAGCTTCTCGTGGATGAGGGGCGCGTCGGGTTTGATGGACTCTCGCGGGTCGAAGAGGGCCGGTAACTCCTGGTACTCCACCTCGATCAAATCAACCGCCCTTTCCGCAATCTCCTCGCTGATGGCCGCCACCCCGGCCACAGGTTCGCCCACAAAGCGCACCCGGTCCACGGCGTAGATGGTGCGGTCCAGAAGATACAGCCCGATGTAATAGGGGCAATCCTGCCCGGTGACCACGGCCTTGACCCCTGGCAGGGCTTCTGCCTGGCGGGTGTCTATCCTGACGATGCGGGCGTGAGGCACAGTACTTCTCTTCAGCCTGGCGTGGAGCAGGGCCGGGCCAAATTGAAGATCATCGACGTATCTGATCGCTCCGGTCACCTTCTCCAGAGCGTCGATCCGGGGCACATCGGTGCCTACAATGGGAGTTTTTGCGATCCCGCCGGCACAAGGCTCGGCGGCTCTGCGCTTACTTGACACGAGTTCTTTCTCCTTAATAATACCAATACCAGGTGGCTGGGTGGTTAGGTAGTCGAGTTTATTCGCTCATTGGTGATCGGGTTTCGGCCGCGGCCTGGATGGCGCGCACAATGCGGGTGTAGCCGGTGCAACGACATAGATTCCCGGCGATGGCCTGGCGGATTTCGGCTTCGGTGGGGTGGGGGCTGCGCTCCAGCAGAGCTTTGGCCGAGATAAGCATCCCCGGCGTGCAGAAGCCACATTGTACGGCGTTGTGGTCAATGAAAGCCTGCTGCAAGGGATCGAGCTGACCATCTCTGGATAGCCCCTCTACAGTGACGATTTCGTGGCCGTCAGCCTCGACGGCCAGCACCAGGCAGGAGTTAACCGGCTGGCCGTCGAAAAGAACGGCGCAGGCCCCACACTCGCCGGCCTCGCAGCCGA
>CAZYHC010000103.1:0-13305 GCA_964646625.1 uncultured Anaerolineales bacterium | reverse complement strand
TTGACACAGAAGACGTTTTCTGCTATAATTCTCATAGAAAAGGTTTTCTATATGGATGTATTGTGGTGCGCCCCACTATAATAACCTCTGCTGTTCGGGAAAAACTATGTCTGTCAAATTAGAAGATGTCGCCAGGGAAACAGGTTTCTCCATTGCTACGGTCTCACGGGTACTTGCTAACAGCGACTACCCGGTCAATCCGTCTGTCCGCGAAAAGGTTCTCAAGGTTGCGCAAGCTATGGGTTACAAACCAAACATAGCAGCACGCAGCCTGCGCAGCAACCGGACTAACACAATTGGGATCATTGTGGATGACATCATGAGCCCCTTTGTACCGCCAATTATGCGAGGCATACAGGATTGCTTACATGAGAATGACTTCTTGAGCGTAATCGTTAATTCTGATTGGGATCCCGATCAAGAACAAGATGCAATCAATACGCTGATTAGCCGACCTGTTGATGGTATTATCTTTGTAGAATACTCGCATCTTGCGCACAGTGAGATTTTGGAAGAGTCGAACAAAGCTCGTATGTTCGTTCACCGTATATTTAGTTCGCCGATAAAGAATTCTGTTGTGCCTGATGACCACTATGGCGCCGCCCTGGCTGTTCGGCACCTGATTTCTCTAGGGCACCGCCGAATTGCTTACATCAATGGGCCTGAAAACTGGCACAACTCCCAAACGCGCTACGTGGGTTACCAGGATGAATTGGAGAGCCATAACATATCACTTAATCCCGATCTGGTTCAACCAGGAGATTGGGAACTTGAAAGTGGATACCAGGCGACCCAGAACCTGTTAAGTCTCGATGAACCGCCCACCGCCATATTTGCCGCAAATGACTTGATGGCGCTGGGCGCAGTGTACGCGATCCAGGATGCCGGACTGGATGTCCCCAAGGATATTGCCGCGGTTGGCTATGATAACCGCGCTTTTACCAAGATCGTCCGTCCCAAAATAACCACGGTGGTGATGCCCGTTTATGAAATGGGAAGAGTTGCTACAGAATCATTGCTGGAGCAGATCGCAGAGGGGCGTGCGGAGATGGAAGAAATAAAGGTGCGGGGTGAGTTGATTATCCGTGATACGTGTGGCGCCGATGAAGTCTACAAGGCCAAGGAGGAACTTAACCCTAGAACCGCTTTCAGAAGAATATTGTTGAACAAACAACCGGAAGGGTAAATTGCTTAAACGAAAGACCTACTATTCACAGGTCGAAAGAGCTTGCCTCGCAGCCCCCGTCAGCGAGGCCGGGGCACTGCCCCGAAATATGTATACAAGGAGGTAATGTAGCCAATAGTTGAACTGATCTGGTGAACTTTACACACCTAATCCTAATGCATGTTAGTGAGGGAGGAACAAGAAGGAGGTACAAAAAATGAAGAAGACTTTTTCAAGACGCGAGTTCCTAGAGTTAGCAGGAGCCGCCGCTGCCGGTAGTGTGCTGGCCGCATGGAGGCCGGCCGCAACGGTCACTGTAGCCAAGCCTCGAAAAGTCAGGATAGCGGTTGGCGGTTGGGCCGAGCAGAACATGAAGGATCTTCTGGCGAAAACTGACTTCACCAAGCAGACGGGGATCGAGGTCGAAATCGTGCTCAGGACAGACACGAAGGAAACGGAACTCACCCGCCTCGCCAGCGCCGTTCAGGCCGGCACTAGCCCCTATGATGTAATCGACTTTGAAGATGAGCTGACGACCTCGTTCTCGCAGGCCGGTTACGTGATCGGCCTGGATGATCTGCTGCCCGCTGATTTCTGGGATGATTTTTCGCCAGAGATGATCGCGTACAGCAAGACGTGGAGCACCTACAAAGGCGAAACGTTCCGGATTATCCACAACTGGGAGATGCCTTACTGGTGGTATCGGAAAGACTGGTTTGACGCCAACGGCGTCGCCGTCCCCACGACCTGGGATGAGGTCAAGGCCCTGGGCGAGGTCTTCACAGATGAGGGCAAGGGTGTGTGGGCCTCTGAGGACGGGTTGATCAAGGGTGCCTTCCTCAACGTTTATCTGGCCTGGGTCACCTTGCAGGCCGGCGGCAACCCGTTTGACGTGGGTCCCGAGTACAAGCTGGCCCTCGAATACATCTACGACCTCATGTACACCAGCAAGGTGCTCAACCCGGCCTCGCTGCAAAAAGACTACAACACGCAGAACGGCGACTACATCGGCGACAAGGTGGCCTTTATGCGGCAGTGGCCTTTCTTCGGCGACGTGGCCCGTAGTGCCGACAACGAGGCCTGGTTCAGCGAAGACAAAGTGGCGGTCGCCTTACCGCCGGCCGGGCCAGGCGGCAAAGCAGGTTCGACTTACACGGCGGCCTGGGGGTTTGGCATCGTCAAGACATCCCCCAACCTGGAAGAGGCCAAGGAACTCTTAAAGTTCCTCGTCTCCAAAGAAGCGGCGGTGGAGGCGATGAAGGTCGGCTTCTGGTTCTTGAGCGCCCGCGAATCCGTCCTGGCAGCGGCCCCCCAGGATAACTGGCTGGTCAAGCAGATGAAGATGTACACCGACGCGGGCGTCATCGGCGTGCGCCCGTTCCATCCCAGATTCGTGGAAGCGCTGACCGTTCTCGAAGACACGGCCTCGGCTTACCTCACCAAACAAATCAGCCTCGACGAGTCACTGAAACAAGCCAAAGATCGGCTGGCGGAACTCTCGTAGTCGTTGCTGAGCTGTCTCTCCCCTTGTCTGGGCGGGCCAAGCTCGCCCAGACAAGCCGGGTGGATTTCAACGGTAATGGAATGAGAAAGAGTGTTATGCAAAAAGCCTATGCGCCTGGTGATGTACACGTAAAGAATAAGCCCTCAATGTTGGCCTTATCTAAATTCACCCGACGAAAGTATACGCTCTTCATACTGCTGGTCGCTCCGGCTTTTCTGCTTCGCCTCACAACCGCCGCCTATCCCATTCTGCAAACCATCTATCTAGGTTTCACCAACCTGGATCTCATCAAGAATACGAATGATTTCGTCGGCCTGCAAAACTATCCAGCGATGGTCAACGATTACGGGGTTCGAGGGGCTTTGTCCTTTACGGTCATGCTTGTGCTGGGCTCGACCGTCCTCGATTTGATCCTGGGTATGCTGGTAGCGCTCCTGCTCAATGCCACTTTTCGGGGGACAGGTTTTGCGCGTACCATCAACCTCATTCCATGGGCTATTCCAACCATCGTAGCCGGGTACGCCTTTCGTTGGCTGCTGGATGACCAGTTCGGGCTGATCCCGTATTGGGTAAACCTGATAAGTGGGGCCCGGATGGTAATCTTCATTTCTCCGATCTGGGCCAGGGTGGCAGTAATACTGGCTCATGTCTGGAAGGATGCTGGGTTTATGGCCTTTGTCTTTCTGGCCGGCCTGCAAGGTGTACCACTGGATCTATATGATGCGGCCAAGGTGGATGGGGCAAGTGCCTGGAACCGGTTCTGGGGGATCACCGTCCCGCTGATAATGCCACTAACGATAACGATGGGTTTATTTCGGCTGGTGTGGTCACTGGGAAGTTTTGACCTGGTGTACGGCTTGACCCAAGGAGGGCCGGGGGTGGCGACCTCCGTTTTGGCTTTACAGATCTTCCGGGAAGGGATCATGTTCTTCAAGTTCGGCTTTGCCTCGGCGATCAGCGTGATTCTGCTCATTCTTGTAGCCATCATCGGGGTCATCGGGCTGGGATTGTTCCGAAGAGCCGAAGTAACCTATTGATCGTGGGGATGCCCAATGATTAAATGGCCAATAGCACGCCCCTTGCATATCAAGTGGAACTCGGTCGGCGTCTATGCCAGTTTTATTCTGTTCACCCTGATTGTCTTGATGCCGGTCTACTGGATGACGAGGTCGTCATTCGCCAACGGGTCTGACCTGATTAGAACCCCGCTGATCTATTTCCCCACGCCGACCCTGAAGAACTTTCAAACGTTGATGGCCCAGGTTCCTTTTTTCCAGTACGTCCGCAACTCGCTTGTCTTTGCCACGGGCACTACTTTCGCCACTCTGCTGGTCAGTTTCCTGGCGGCTTATGCCTTTGCACGCATTCAGTTTCCGGGCAACGGCGTAATTCTATGGATTCTTCTTCTGTCTATGGCGCTGCCCGACGTGGGAACCATCGTGCCGTTGTACCGAATCCTGAAGGATTTGCATCTTTTAGATACCATCGCTGGTTTAACGTTGGTGTTAAGTAGCACCCTGGCGCCTTTTACGGTGTGGGTTCTGATCTCGTTCATTAAGCAAGTGCCTTATGAAATCGAAGAAGCAGCCATCATTGACGGGGCGTCGCTGCCCCAGATCTTTTGGCATATCCTGCTGCCGGTAACCACACCTGGTCTGGTGACCATGGGGCTGATCAACTTCATTAATGCCTGGAATAACTTGTTGTATCCGCTGTCTTTCACGACATCACCCTCTTCCAAAACCCTCAGCGTAGCCATAACCGAGGTTTTTGCCGGGTATTCGCCGTGGGGAAGACCCTGGGAACTCATTATGACCGTGGGGGTGACGATGACTATCCCGGTTGTGATCCTGGTTCTGTTCTCGCAAAGGACGATTGTCCGCGGCCTCATGAGTGGGGCACTAAAGTAAAAGAGGAAACCTTACCAGTCGCTTGCACGACACCTTTCTTGGTCTTATTTTACCTTAACTTTAGATTGTTAAAAATGCAAAAGTACTCATCATCAAAAACAGCTTCAGGGCCAGTTGATAATTCGAATAGTCCTCATAGCACGCTCAGAGCTTTACCCTTTGGCTCTGTACAGATAAAAGCCGGATTCTGGGCTGAACGCCAGGAAACAAATCGGAAGGTCAGTCTAAAGCACGGCTATGAGATGCTGAAAAAGGCTGGAAATTTTCATAACCTCAAACTGGCTGCCGGAACCGAGTCTGGACATTATATGGGGATGCATTTTTTCGACGAGGATGTATACAAGTGGCTTGAGGCGTTGGCCTGGGAGATAGGCAAGGCCACAGACGATGAACTCCGGCAAATGGCCGACGAGGTGATGGCCCTGGTTATCGCCGCCCAGGAATCAAACGGATATTTGAACAGTTACTATCAGGTGGTTGAGCCGGATCGAAAATGGGCCGATCTGGATTTTGGCCATGAATTATATTGCGCCGGCCATCTTTTCCAGGCAGCAGTGGCTTTCAAGCGGGCGCTTGATGATGGCCGATTGCTGAAAGTCGCCTGCCGGTTGGCGGACCATATCGCTTCTGTTTTCGGCCCCGGGAAAAAGGAAGGAGCATGCGGGCATCCGGAAGTCGAGATGGCGCTGGTTGAGCTCTATCGCTCTACAGGAAATGAAACGTATTTGAACCTGGCACAATTCTTCATAGATCAGCGCGGGAAAAAGAGAATGCGTGGGCTGGGTGCGAACGGCCCGGAGTATCACCAGGACCACGTGCCGGTGCGAGAAGCAGAGGAAGTAGCCGGCCATGCCGTGCGCCAGATGTACCTGGTTACCGGTGTCACTGATCTCTACATGGAAACCGGCGAGCAGGCCCTGCTGGAGGCCGCTCACCGACTATGGCGCGATATGACCAGCACAAAGATGTATGTTACCGGTGGAGTGGGCTCGCGCTATGATGGCGAAGCATTTGGTGAGGCCTATGAATTGCCGTCCGACCAGTGTTATTGCGAAACCTGTGCAGCCATTGGGAGCTTGATGTGGAACTGGCGTCTGCTGCTCCTTACTGGTGAAAGCCGCTACGCCGACTTGATCGAGCGCACCCTGTACAATGGCATTCTGAGCAGCCCGAGCCTGGACGGAGGGCATTATTTCTATGTTAACCCATTAATGCTGCGCAGCGGCCGCTACGTTCGCCTGTCCAGCAATCCCCCTCAGGGAGAGGCCTTCGCTGGCCGTCCCGAGTGGCACAGCGTGGCCTGCTGCCCTCCGAATGTGATGCGTTTGCTCTCTTCCCTGGAGCATTATTGTGTCACTGCCAGTGATACCGGGCTGCAAATTGACCTATACGGGTCGTTCGACGCCAACACCTGGCTGCTTAGCAATCAACCGACTGCTCTGTCCGTCGAAACTGATTATCCCTGGCAGGGGCAGATCCGGATCACGGTGCGGCAATCGGGCTCATCTCCCTGGCAGTTGAGCTTGCGCCTGCCGGAATGGTGCCAGTCTTTCGATCTCGCCTTGAATAATCTCCGGGTCCAGCACCCGGTTCTAAAGAAGGGCTATATCTTGCTGGAGCGGACCTGGAGGCCGGGGGATGTGATCGAGCTGAATCTGGCAATGCCGCCTTTCTTGGTGGCACCAAACCCGCGTGTGGATGCCGTCCGGGACTGCCTGGCGATCCAGCGCGGACCGATTGTTTACTGCCTGGAAGGCTGCGACCAGGAAGCGCCAGAGAATCTGCTCGACCTGCAGATTGACGCAAGTCAGCCCCTGCATGCGCGGTGGCGGGATAATTTACTCGGAGGCATCATGACGGTGGAGGCGGCCGGTTACCTGGCTGACCCGGAACTCTGGCAAGGGGTGCTGTATCAGCCGTTCGGGAAAGCTCCCAGCGCCACCCGCCGGACGGTCCGCCTGATGGCTATCCCATACTATGCTTGGGGCAACCGTGGCGTTGGCAGCATGCGAGTATGGATCCCGAGAGCGTAACCACGTGCAGACAAGGACACAAGAAAGGCCGATGCATCTCATAATGCATTGGCCACTTAATCTTCGTCCGCCGTAACCGCTCATTCCCTTACAGTTTGGAGTTGAAGGTCGAACCTTAACTGAAAATCGAATACGATGGGCTGATCCAGCTTGAGCAGACGTTTGAGCCAACCCAAACCCAGACGGAAGAGACTCAACTCCCGTCGGTCAGTGCGATCAATGAGGTGACGTTTACCCTGATGAACCACCTCTTTACAGGACTCAACATCTCTCTGCCCGCTACAACCGCTGTGATGGGCTACCAGGCCGGGCGCAAATAAATGGGGTTAGACAGCGCCCGCAACCTCTGGGTGCCAGGTGCGGCCTCCAGGTCTTCGTCTGTCGGGTCCATCACCTCGGCCCGCACATAGGTCGCAGTTGCGAGCGGCAAGGTCAGCCTGTAACAGAAATCGTGCTCGGAAATCGGAACTTGAACTAAAGGCTGGTCGTCGGCAAGCAGGCGCAGAACAAAGCCAGCGCCGTCTTTGACAGAGGCGTTCAGGTGGACTTGGGCCCCCGCACACACGGTGAGGGAGTCGCCCATCATGGCTCTCGTGCCATTGCCTTCGGCTGTTAGAAAGATCCGCGGGCCGTCTGGGCTTTCGCTGACGAAAACTCGCCCTTTTTTAATCCCCGTCAGAAGACCATTAATTGAAAGCTCCTCGGCATACACCCAGGTGGTAGGTGTTCCCACTTCGTATGGGCCAGGACCCTCAGTTGGAGGCAACTGGTGGACATCGCTACCCCCCACGGCTGTCACCCGCTGTCCCTGGCGTAACAAGGATTCCCAGAAAGCCAGGGACTGGTAGTTGTTCAAGAACCAGGGCCCCTGCCAGACCTCCACGGCATCGAAGCCCGTAACCTCTGAATATTCCCAGGCTGGTCCGCCTTCTTTAGGGTGATTGACCGAAAAGAGCGCCCCTTCAGCATGCACAGCTTCTACAATGCGCTGCATAGTCTTCGAGTCCCGACAACGAAACTCCTGCCAGGCCTCGATGCCCCAGGCATTGGCGTGGCCGTAGTAAGTGGTGATTTCCTGACCGGGCAAGGGCAGGAAGTCAGGGGCAACGAATTCGGCCAGGTGGGCCAGGTGACTGGTGGTGTTATGCTCGGTTACAGCCAGAAAGTCCAGAAGCTGGGCTTTGGCGACTGCCACCAGGTCGGTCAGGGAGCCCCGGGCGTCACTGTGGCAAGTGTGGCACTGCAGGTCGCCCCGATACCAGCGAGCCTCACGCCGCAGCACGCCGGGCCGGTAGGGAGGTGGAGAGACGCAGGCGGCCTCGGAACCCGGCACCATCTCCACTGTCACGCGACAATGACAACCCTGGGGCGCGATCTGATAAAGGCCCAGGAGCACCTGCCACTCGCCCGGCGGGAGCGGTCCAGGCAGATAGCCGGGCGTAGCTCCTGCGGGGGAGATGGTGAACTCCCGGCGAGCGCTGCCACTCCAGCCGCGGAAGCCCGCCCTGCCCAGGAAGTTGCTGCCCCGTGGGTCGAAGAGGCCGATATCTATGATATTGCCTGCCTGACCCACACAGTCGGCGGTGAGGGGATTGGTGTACTCGTAATGCACGGTCAGACGGCCGATGCCCGGCGGGACGGGGAAGGACAAGAGTTTATAGTCTGAGGTCGCCTTGTCTAAAGGGGTCAGATCGGTTTCCAGAACTAGAGTCCTCGATGAGCAGCTCTCCATCCGATTCATAGCGCGGTCCAGTTTGGTTCGTAACACAAGCTTCAGGAACCAGGAAGCGCTGAAGCGCCCGCTATAAATAACCTTTATGCTCTACCCAGGGCTCAGGTCACGAGCTCGCCACTGGCCCGGTAGAGGTGTATACGGGCCGGGTCGATCCGGACCCAGACCCGACCGGCGATCTGAGGAGGCTCGTCCGTGAAGAGACGCACAGACACGGTTGCCTCATCGACCAGCAAGGTCAGCAGCGACTCAGCGCCCAGGGGCTGCGTGACATACACCTGGCCGGGGATGGCGAACGGGGCCTCGCCATCGCACAACGCCAGGTGCTCGGGCCGGATGCCCAGGATCACTTCCTCGCCATCCTTAAACTCCGCCGGAAGGCGCTCACGTATGGGGGTGATGTCCAGAGTAAAGGCGGCTCCAGCCAGACGAACCTGCTTGTCCGAAAGCTCCAGGTGGCAGGGAAGCAGGTTCATGGGCGGGTTGCCGATGAACGAGGCGACGAACGTGGTGCGCGGTCGGCGGTACACCTCGAGAGGCGCGCCCACCTGGATGACCTTGCCCTGATCCATGATGGCAATGCGGTCCACGAGCGCCATTGCCTCCGCCTGGTCGTGGGTGACGTACACGGTCGTGATTCCGAGTTCGTGCTGGAGGTGCTTCAGGAAGCCGCGTGCCTCAACGCGGAGCTTAGCGTCGAGGTTGCTCAGGGGCTCATCGAACAGGAACACCTGGGGCTTGTGTACCACGGCCCTGGCTACCGAGGCGCGCTGCTGCTGCCCTCCGGAGAGTTGGCCGGGACGTCGCTCCAGGAGCTCGGCGATCTGCAAACTCTCAGCGGCCTCCCTGGCCCGCTCACGCATCTCGGCTTTGGGCACGCCACGAACCTTGAGCGGGTAGCCGATATTTTCCAAGACACTCATGTGGGGGTACAGGGCGTAGTCCTGGAAGACCATGGCCACATCCCGGTCCCGCGGCGGGAGGTCAGTGACATCCCTATTGCCGATGGTGATCCGCCCGGTGGTGGGCGTCTCGAGGCCAGCGATCAAACGAAGGGTCGTCGTCTTGCCACAGCCTGAGGGGCCGAGGAGGGCGAAGAACTCTCCATCTTCGATGGTCAGGCTCATGCCATCCACGGCGGTCACAGCGCCGAACCGCTTGGAGACATTGTCGAGAATTATACGAGCCATTGCGAAGTCTCCTTTGCTCTATTTCATAGTGTTCAACGCTTGATACCCCCGAAGAACCGGAAGCCGTAGCGCCAATTCACGAACAGATACAGAGCCAGGACAGGCAGGGTGTAGAGGAGGGAGTAGGCGGAGGTGAGAGTGATGATCGGCGTCCCTGCCTCCGTGTAGAAGGAGTAGATTGCTACCGCGGCAGGCATCCGCTCCGGGCTCCTCAAGAGGATAAACGGGATCAGGAATGCTCCCCACACGTTCACGAACACCCAAATGGCCACTACCATCATCCCCGGCCGCACCAGAGGCAGCACAATATCCCAGAACACCTGCAACGGAGTCGCGCCACTGACCAGCGCCGACTCCTCGTAGGAGCGGGGGATGGCGTCCACGAAGTCCCGCATGATGAAGATGGCCGCTGGCAAAAGTCCGCCGATGAACACCAGGATGACCCCCAGATGCGTGTCAATAAGGCCCAGGTGGAAGATCAGGAGAAAGATGGGCACCATAGCCGCGGTGCCGGTCACTACTGACGAAAACAGGATCAGAATATATACCAGGTAGTCCTTGCCGGGGATACTCGTCCTGGACAGCGCATATGAAGTTAGAGTAGCAATGAGTGTCGTCCCGATCATGGCCCCTGCGGCCTGGATCACACTGTTCTGGAACAGCGCCCGGACGGCGAACATGTTCCCGAAAACGGCGCGGAAATTGTCCAGGGAGGGTGAGGATGGGACCTCAACAGCCAACGTTGCCCGAGCATTGAACGGCGTGAATGCGAGCCACAGCATGGGGAGGGCGAAGAAGGCGGAGAGCAGGGCAACAAACACATAGAATCCAATGCGCGATAGAACCAGGCTGACCAGTTTCATGTCCACACCGCCTGCCTACGCAATAAGGACAGATATCCCAGGGCCAGCATCAAGTTGATGAGCATCACTACCACCGCGATGGCGCTGCCCTGGCCGAACTCGAAGAACTTGAACGCCACCCGGTAGGTGTAGATGGACACCAACTCTGTCTTGAAGGCCGGACCGCCGCCTGTGACCAGGAATGGCGTGAACACGTTGAAAGTCCACAAGGTGATCAGGATCAGATCGGTGAGGATGTGCCCCCGCATGAGCGGCAGGATAATGTCCTTGAGCTTCTGCCACCCCGAAGCCCCGGCCACCTCCGCGGTCTCCAGGTATGACGGGGGGACGGTAGCCAGGGCGGACGAGAATAGCAGGATCGAGAACGCCGTACCCCGCCACGTATTGAAAAGGATGATCGATAACAGGGAATACTTGAGGTGCCAGTCGGGCTTGCCCAGGCCCAGGGCATCGAGGATGGCGTTCAGCGTGCCGAAGTCACGGTCCAGGAAGGCGACCCAGGTGAAGGCCACCACCACGTCGGGGATGATCCAGGCCAGGATAGCCAGCGTGTACACCAGTTCCCGCAGCAGCCCTTTGCGCCGGAAAAAGACCCAGGCAATGATCATGCCCAGCATGGCCTGGCCGATCAGCGCCGAGCCCAGCACGAACTGCGCGGTGATCAAGAGCGAACTCCCGAACCGCCCCGAGGCCAGCCAGCGGTCGAAGTCAAACAGGCGCAGGTAGTTGCCCAGGCCCACGAATTCCGGGTTCAGCGCGGTCGGGCCAGTCAGGGCGCGGTTCGTGAAGCTCAGGGAGAAGATCCATAAAGAGGGAAAGACGAGAAATATGAATATGAATACCAGGGCAGGGGTCAGAAAGGCGAGCCCCATCCACCTTGAAAGGATGCCTCTTTCTCGCTCCACTGATTGCCTCCTCGGGGCGGGGTTGGGCGTGTTCCCAACCCCACCCCGGGACCTTATTCAATAGGGATCTCGATCACATTGTCAGCACCCGCGATCTCCGTGACGGCCTGAGCATAGGCATCCATGGCCTCTTCTGGCGTCATCTCACCCGAGACCACGCGCTCGGTCATGAGCTGCGCTTCGTAGGAGATCTTGGGGTACTCCGGCAGCATCGGTCGGGCCGTGGTCAGGGGGAGCAGGGTGTGGGCCGTCTCGGTCAGGAAAGGACTGCCCGGCACCTCCACGTCGTCGCGCGCCCGGACGCGTGCTTGGATGTTCTGGAAGGCTTCCAGACCGTAGCGGCTGTTCATAAAGGCCAACAGCGCCCACGCTTCAGCCGGGTGCTCGGTGTTGGGGTTCAGAGCGAACCCTGTCCCGCCCGAGATGGTCACGAAGTCTTGCCCGCGGTACCCCTTGCCAGGCTCCTTGGCCGGCATCTTCGCCCAGCCCACGCTCGTCTCCCGCTCCGGCACCTCCCACTCGGAACCGGGCGCGATCACGGAGCGCCAGAACCAGTCGCCCTCCACCAGCATCGCGATCTGCCCGTCGCGGAACATGGCAAAGGTGCGCTCGCGGGCGTCCGGGAGCAACTGGGTGCGGGCGTCCCCAAGCCCCTCATCGATGTAGACGGTCTTGTAGAAGTTCAGGGTGTCCAAGAGCGCGGGGCTCTTGACGACCCATTTGCCCATCTCAAAGTCGTACATGTGGGTGCCGGCCCCCAGGAGCACCATGAAGTAGCCCTGCATCGTGGTCGCTTCGCCCATAGGGGTGCCGGCATTGATCTGCAGCGGGAACACAGGGACCTCATCGACCTCCTTGATCTTGCGGGCCGTGTCAAGCAATTCATCCCAGCTCGTGGGCTGCCACGGCTCGGCGATGCCCGCCTGCTCGAACAGGCTGCGACGGTAGTAGATCATCCGCGTGTCGGTGCCTAAGGGTATCCCATAGCGCTTGCCCTCGAACATCAGGAGCTCCTGCAGGCCCGGGCTGATATGCTCCCAGCCCTTCCAGTCATTCACCGCTGGCCCCGCCAACTCGTCTAACGGTTTGAGGAGCCCACCTGCGACGAACTCCGGGACCCAGAAGCCGTCGAACGCCATGACGTCGTGGCCTCGCCCCACCGGCAGGTCGAGGGCATACTGCTCCTTGAGGGCCTCGTCACTACCGCCAAACTCCACCAGTTCGACCGTGACCTTCTTGCCCCCAACGCTCATCTGCTCCTCAAAGTTCGGAATCACCCAGTCCTTCATCCAGGTGACCAGTTGCTCGTTCACCCCGCCCTCGACGCAGCGGCAGGTTACAGTGAGACTTATCTCCTCCTCAGCTACGGGCGAAGTAGCCACTACCGTTGTAGGGCCAAAGGTCGCTATTACCATCCCCAGGACAATCGCTGCCACCAAAAACCATCTATATAGTTTCATGTTCCTCTCCTCCTTTTCTCTTTGTAGAGTGACTAACCTCCATAGTGTGTACCGCTCCTTATTGTCAGGAGCAGTATCGCCTCCTCTTCTGCCAACAGCTTCTTTGCCGTCCTATCACCTCCTTTCCTCAAGCACTCAACTCCGTCCTGAAGGAACAGTATAAATCTCACAGGAAATTCACAATTCTACCCGCTACACGAACACTGGCCCTGGCTCAGGGGTCATCTACAGTAGTTATACCACATTTTCGGGATATTGCAAGTTGGAGCATGACTCCCGCGCAGAGCCACTAACCTTAGCTTCCCGAAGCGGCAAAGGTTTAGACTGCTGACGTTAGTGTCGTTTTTGCCGTTTACTATCTCCTACGGCGGGGGGCTTTGTCAGGGACATTTCACTTCACTTTACCCCTATCCCCCGACAGCACAAAGGCCGACCAGTAGTAGGGGTTAGGATACTCGGCTTGCACGTCGAGTTGAGCCTGCCGCAGCGCCTCCGCTTTACCCATCCCTTCCCCTAGATAGGTGTAGAAGCGTTCCATCAACA
>CAZYHC010000102.1:0-13435 GCA_964646625.1 uncultured Anaerolineales bacterium | reverse complement strand
GTCCCGGCCTGGCTCTGGGCGTTGTGGGCCAGGTACGTTGGGTACGTGGACGACGGTTTCCTGAAGGGATTGGCCCTGATAAGTCTGGCTTTTTTCCCTTTTGGAGCGATGACCGCCTTTCTTCACTACAGGGATTCGGTGCAGCGCTGAAGTAACGTCAGGGTGTCCGCCTCGCCCCGTTACCCTCCCCTGAGCAGCGGGGGTCTCAGAGGCGAGGCGGGCTATATGGCCACAGGAGATGAACGGGGAAAGTTCGTCTCCTGCCTTGCCCTGTTAATGTGCCAGGAGGCCGCAGGTGGAAGAGAGCATCGTCATGTTTCTTTTCAGTCTACGAGCGCAAGGCCCCTCTGCGGCGACTATAGCCTGGTACAGAGGGCGGCTGGTGCAATGCGCTCACTTCTTCCGCTGCCCGGTCAGCGAAGTCGAACGGGATGGCCTCCTGCGCTACGTGGCCCACCTGTGCGACCGTCTTTCCCCGGAGACGGTCGAGGGCCACGTTCGGGCGCTCAAGCGGTTCTTTGGCTGGTGCGTCGAGGAGGGGATTCTGGTCGAGAATCCGGCCTCGATGCTTTGATGGGTTCAGCAGGGAGGGCAATGGTCGCCCGCTCTGGCTCTGGGTGCGCCGGAGCGTCTGGCCCTGGACGGCGGGCAGGGCGTCCCTCCCTGCTGACAGGGCATCCGAACGTGTGTTCTGAAATTTTTAACCGAATCTTTACCTAATTTTTACCTAATCGTGACCTTATTGTGGTATAATTTTATGGGAGCTTGCTCCCATAAACTATACCACTACAAGGAGGATGCAATGTTGTTCGCGGAAGCTATTGATGAATTCTTGGAAGCAATTCTGGCCGATGGCTGTGCGGAGGGGAGGAGTAACGGATGAGGCTAGCGGACGCTATTGAAGAGTACTTAATCGGTGAGGGACTCGCGCTGAAAACAATTCAAACGTACCGATATGGACTGGAAAAGCTGCTAGCCGCGGCTGGTAGGATCAGGTTAAGAAAAAAGAAGAAGAAACACCGAGCCAAGACGGCTGACCGTCTAGTCAGAGCGCTCAGGCGATGTCTAAAAGACTGCGAAGAACATGGTTTGAGCAAGCACACTCAGCACCAAGTCAGGCGTAGCATCAGAACATTCTTTGAGTGGTTGGTAAGGGAAGAGTATCTGGAGCGTAATCCAATTCATAGGGTGCGTAAGGTTAGGTTGCCGAAGCAGAAGGTGCCTCGACTCAGTGATAAAGATAAGCGGAAGTTGCTAGATGCTGCATTGGAAGGGCAGAACCCAAAGAGGGATTTTGCGCTCCTTTGTGTTTGGTATGATACCGGGATACGGTTGAGTGAGATGGCGAATCTGGGAGTTTGGGATATCAACTTAAGGGATAAGATTGTGTTGGTGCAAGATGGGAAAGGAGCGAAGGATCGTGAGGTGCCATTAGGCTCTTCGGCAAAAGGAGCGGTCGTTGGGTATCTCGATGGGCGAGACGATGGGCCGCTTTTTCTGACAATGGATGGGCGTCGTTTTAAGGCGAAGGGCCTCTATCGCGTGATACGCCGGATCGGGAAGAGGGCCGGCGTTAAGGTGCATCCGCATCTGTTGCGACATACATTTGGCAAAGATTACTTGCGTTGGGGAGATGCGCGAGCGCTCCAGCAAATTTTTGGGCACAACAATCTCTCAACGATAGAGCCTTATACCGGGGATACTATAGAAGAGTTGGTGGAGAAACACGAGAAAGCATCCCCCGTGAACCATTTGTTGGGCAAAGGTCAGCGGCAGTTATTGTAGAGTGGTCCCCTGCCTTCCAAGCAGACTGTCGCGGGTTCGAGTCCCGTCTCCCGCTCCTACTGCTGACTTGACCCGTCTGGTTTGATAGACGGGTTTTTTCCTGCCTGACGATTGACAACAAAGTGCCAACGGTGATAAAATAGACTCAAACGGGGAGACCGGAGATGGAAGACTGGGTGGGCCAAATTGTAGGCAAATATCGGATCATGGAAAGACTGGGCAGCGGGGGGATGGCCGAGGTCTACAAAGCCTATCACCCGGATCTGGAACGCTACGTAGCCATCAAATTCCTCCACGCTCACCTGATCCAGGAAGAAGGTTTTGTCGAACGGTTTCAGCGAGAGGCCAGGGCCATCGCCTCTTTGCGTCATCCCAACATCGTGCAGGTCTTTGATTTCGACCGCCGGGGCGACGTTTATTATATGGTCATGGAGTTCATCACCGGGCCGACCCTCAAAGCCAGGCTGCAAGAGGTATCCGCTCAGAGGAAGATTTTGCCTCTGGAGGAAACGGCGCGCATCTTCCAGGCTTTAGGCAGCGCCATAGACTACGCCCACCAGCAAGGCATGGTACATCGTGATATCAAGCCCACTAACATCATGTTCACTGCCAAGTGGGAGCCCGTTTTGACCGACTTTGGCATCGCCAAAATTATGGGGGGCACCACCCACACCGTGACCGGGGCGATGGCCGGCACACCCGCTTATATGTCGCCCGAACAGGCTATGGGCCAAAGCGGCGACGAGCGCAGCGATATCTATTCTTTGGGGGTGGTCCTCTACGAAATAGCCACCGGTCGGATACCCTACGAGGCCGATACCCCCGTGGCTATAGTATTGAAGCACGTTAGAGAATCTCCGCCCCCTCCCAGGCAGCTCAACCCTCACCTCTCTCCCGCTTTAGAGCAGGTGATCCTCAAGGCCCTGAACAAGGCCCCGGCCGATAGATACCAGACGGCCGGGGCGATGACCGCCGCTTTACAAGCCGCCATCGCTGCTCCCGGCGCAATGGCCCCTGCTTTTCAAACCACCATCACTGCTCCTGAAGCTACATCGGCCCCTGCGGCCCAACCCGCCATCCCAACCCCCACCCCTCCGCCACCTGTGGCCCCGCCGAAGCCTTACGTGACCCCTACCCCATCAGCTTATGCTGCTCCCAGGGAGACGGGTAGTCGCCTGGCCTGCTGGATCATCGCGCTGCTCCTGGGGCTGCTGGTTATTCTGGCGGGCCTGCTGGTCGTGGCTTTAGTCTGGCTGCCGTCCCAGCAGGCCGTCCCGACCATCACCATCGACTCGCCGCCCAGCGGAACACGGGTTAATCTGAACGAGGAGGTGACAGTTATATCTACGGCCCGGGACAGAAAAGGGGTGACCAGAATAGAACTGTGGATCGATGGCGTTCTCTCCCACACAGCTCCCAGTCCCATTCCCCAGGGACAAACCTCTTTAACGGCCAAACAACCCTGGACCCCAGCATCGGTCGGCAGCCATACCGTGCAGGTCAAAGCTTACAATGTGGCCGGAGCGGTCAGTGCTTCTGCTTCCATAGCGATTATGGTTGATAAAGAGATAGCTCTGAAAACCCCATCCCCTGAATCGACGACGCCTCCCGTGGAAGCCACGTCCACCCCTACCCCTACGCCTAGCCCCTCAGCCACCAGGCCAAAACCCACGCCGATGTCTATCCCCTCAGCCACCAGGCCACTACCCGGGCCTACGTTTACTTTTACCTCTACGCCCAGGCCTATAGCTACACCCACTCCGCCCACCACCATTGTACCCATACTACTCACTCTCCCGCCCACCCCGACGGATACGCCCCTCCCACCTCCAACGGAAATCGTGCTCCCGCCGCCGACGGACATCGTGCTCCCGCCGCCCAGCACCCCACCTCTGCCACCGCCAACGCCCGTCAACCAGATCAGCGACTTCGAGACCGCGGATTACTGGAAGCGAGGCGAAAACGCTCAGGCGGGAAGCTTCGTCCAATCCAGCGAACAGAGTCACTCCGGTTCCCTGTCCGGCAAAATGAGCTACGATTTTCCCACCGCCGGTAACGACTTCCTGGTTTTCAGAACCAGAGATAAGCCGCTGGTGGGAGCGATCTCCAAAGCCAGGGTATGGGTGTACGGCGACGGGACCGGGCATCGGCTCAAAATATGGTTCGTAGACTCCAGCGGCGAAATGTTCCAAAACGAGTTCGGTCCTGTGGGTGGTGCTGGCTGGCAGCTCCTGGAGACTGCCGTGGGCGGGGCCTATCACGATTGGGACCACTGGGAAGGTAACAACGATGGCCTCATCGACTATCCGCTCAGCTTTAACGCCATAGTTCTTGACGATGATCCTGATAGCTTTATAGGCCAGGGAGCGATCTACATCGACGATCTGGCGGTGGAGTAGCCTGCCTTTTTGCCCCCTGTCCTTTGACAAAGGCTCATAATGATGATAAAATAGCCGTAGTATAGCATCCCTGTGAGGAACCTGCCGGAATGATAGAAAATCTGGTTGGTCGGACAATTGGTAAATACCGTATTCTGGAGCGCCTGGGACATGGCGGGATGGCCGATGTCTACAGGGCATATCAAGCCAGCCTGGATCGCGACGTGGCCCTTAAGGTTTTGCACCCCTATCTCATGGCCGGTGAAGAAGATTTTGTGGGACGATTCAGGCGAGAGGCCAGGGATGCGGCGGCCTTGCGACATCCCAACATCGTGCAAGTCTTCGACTTTGACCATGAGGACGGCCTCTATTACATGGTCATGGAATGCATTGATGGCCGGACCCTTAAAGAGAGATTGAAGGAACTGCGCAAACGGGGCCGGGTCATGTCTCTACAGGAAATCCTGCATATCCTGGCCCAGATCGGGGACGCTCTGGACTACGCCCATCAACAAGGGATGCTGCACCGTGACATCAAGCCCTCTAATATCATGATCACCGGCAAAGGACGGGCCGTTTTAACCGATTTCGGCATCGCCAGGATGATGGGAGGTACCCGTCACACCATGACCGGCTCTGTAACCGGCACCCCAGCCTACATGTCGCCAGAACAGGGCCGTGGGGCGGACCTAGATCATCGCACCGATATCTACTCTTTGGGAATAGTGCTTTATGAGATGGTGACCGGCCAGGTGCCCTTCGATGCCGATACTCCCCTGGCTATCATGATGCGCCACGTGACCGATCCTTTGCCTTCGCCCCGTGCCCGTAGAGTTGACCTGCCGGAGGCGGTGGAGACAGTTATCAAGCGCGCCCTGTACAAAAGGCCGGAGGATCGCTATCAGAGCGCCAGGGACATGATCAAGGCTCTGAAGGCGGCCATCGAAGGCCACCCCCTACCCGAACCGAAAGCGCCGCCCGCAGAGGTGAAACCGCAACCGGTCAGGGCCGGCGCCGCTCAGGCCCAAATGACGCGCACGGTCGCTCCCCCGAAACCGTTGCCCCCCCGAGAGAGGGCCGTGCCCGCCGAAGGGAGAGGCTTCTTGACAATGGCCGCCCTGGGGGTGATGAGTTTTCTTCTGGTGTTGGCCTGCCTGGTGGGAGGCGCGCTGTTCGCTATCCCTTACCTCCTGGCTACCCCCACGCCGGTACAATACGTTCGACCGCCGATACTCACGCCCACCTGGACGTTTACGCCGAAGGCTACCTTCACCAACACCCCGACTGACACGCCCAGTCCGACCAATACCCCTACCCCGACCAATACCCCTCTCCCAACTGATACCCCTCTCCCGCCCACCGACACGCCTATCCCGCCCACCGATACCCCCCTGCCGCCGACTAACACCCCTTTGCCGCCGACCTATACCCCCACTCCCGTGCCTACAGATACCCCCACTCCCGCCTTCGGCGTCAGCCAGCTCAGGGCCAACCCCAATCCTATAAATTTCGGCCAATGCACCACCCTGGAGTGGGAGGTGGACAACGTTCAGGCCGTCTATCTGGTAGAAGGGGAATCGCAGGAAGGAGTAGGCGGACATGATTCCAGACAGAAATGTCCGTCCCAGACCACCACTTATATCCTGCGGGTGCTTTACCACGACGGGACAAGCAAAGATTTCCCCCTGGAAGTGCAAGTCGAGGCCTCTTCCGGTCCATCGCAAGAGGTGAAAAATGCTCCGGGCTGCAACAAGGCCAGAGACGAGTTGGGAGTGAAAAAACAGGCCTTCTGCCGCTACTCACCCAACGGTCAGGAAATCGCCGCCCCCGGCAACGGTACGCTGTGGATCGTGTCCTACGATGGAAACTCTCATCGGGCCGTGGCCTCCAGCCCGCCGGGCTATCGCATCGAAGAAAATTGTCTCTGGTCACCAGACGGTCAGTTCCTGGCCTTTGTCCTGATCATCCAGGGGAGTGGTCAGCGTACCATCGGCATGGTAGGGCGAGACGGAAGCGGGATGACCGTGCTGGAAGGGATGGTGGCCGATTGGCCTCGCTGGACGGAGGATCGGAGATTGGTTTTCATGAATTATGGGGTAGGGGAGCAGCCCTTCATCTGGACGCCAGGAGGTTCATACGCCCCCCTGACTGACCGGGTTAATCTGAGCGCCGGCCAGGTAGGCCAGCTTTATTACCCCTGGCGACCGGGCCGTTCGTGGGCGCCAGGCGAGGGTAGTTATCACGAATAGAGGTATATCCGAAAATTAGTGGGGTGGGCCATCCTGGCTGTCATATCGGACAAGATGCCCGACCCCACTTTTCGGAGAGGCGCTTACAGGCGTTTGCCACATTCCTGGCAGAAAACAGCCTCAGCGCGTATCGGGGCCCCGCAATGAGGACAGGCCTTCTCCTCTGGGGAGGGATTCGCCGCCGGCGCAGGTAATAAGTCTCTGGTCCGGAAGCCGAGCAACTCGGCCAGACCCTTCAGGTACTCAATGGGTACCGGGAAGATGATGGTCGAGTTTTTCTCTACGGCGATCTCGGTCAGGGTTTGCAAATAGCGCAGTTGGATGGCCGCCGGTTCCTGGCCGATGATGCCGGCGGCCTGAGACAATTGCTTGGAAGCCTGGAACTCACCCTCGGCGTGGATGATCTTGGCCCGCTTCTCCCGTTCGGCCTCGGCCTGACGGGCCATAGCCCGCTGCATGGTAGGCGGCAACTCCACGTCCTTGACCTCTACGATGCTGACCTTGATGCCCCAGGGCTCGGTCTGTTCGTCGATGATCTGCTGAAGCTGGTGGTTGATGCGGTCGCGATGGGATAGCAGTTCGTCTAATTCCGATTGGCCCAGCACGCTGCGCAGACTGGTCTGGGCAATCTGCCAGGTGGCCCGCCGATAGTCTTCCACCTGGACGATGGCATCCGAAGGATCGAGGACCCGGAAATAGGCTACGGCGTTTACCTTGACGGTGACGTTGTCTCTGGTAATGGCTTCCTGAGCGGGGATATCCAGGGTGACTACCCGCAGGTCTACCTTCACCATGCGGTCGATGATGGGGATGATGAAGAAGAGGCCCGGCCCTTTGGCGCCCTGCAAACGACCGAGACGGAAGATCACCCCCCGCTCGTATTCCTGCACGATTTTTATGGCCGCACTGGCGATGATAAACACGAAGATAAGCAGTACCCCGAAGGTTGAAAAAAGACTGGCCAATAGTTCAAACATTCTCATCTACCTCCATTCTTCTGTTGTACACTTCAGACGATGTGGCGAATGCTGCCTGAAAATTATACACTATAACCCACTAAAAGGCAATGAGCCGAGTCTGCGATTTGGAGCAGGTATTGAGGTTGCTTCGATTTCTTTTACCGCCATGTTTCACCTCCTCAGCTTTTCAATAGCCTCCTGGAGAGAAAGGGTCTCCTGTGCGCCGGTTTGCATATTTTTGAGGGTCACTTTATTTTCAGCTATTTCGTCCGGGCCGAGGATAGCCACGTAAGGGACTCCTAAGCGGTCGGCGTATTTCAGTTGCTTCCCCAGGTTCCCCGCTTCCAGGTAGAGGGCGGTATTGATCCCGCCCTGACGAAATTCCCTGGCTAACCGAAGGGTATGGCGGTAGAGGTCGGCGTCGAACAGGGTGACCAGAAGCCGGGTAGGCGAAACAGGCAGGTCGGGGACCTTCTCATATTTTTCCAAAACCAGTTTGAGAACGGCATCTCCCATAGCCCAGCCGGCCCCCGATATCCTCTCCTCGCTGCCCACGTCGGCGATCAGGTTGTCGTAGCGCCCCCCGCCCAGGATAGAGCGAAATTCGCCGTCACGGTCGTGAGCCTCGCACACCGTGCCGGTGTAATAATCCAGGCCGCGAATGATGTTGGGGTCAAACTCCACGTATTCGGAAACACCCAGATCGGCGATGGTGGTGAACAGGTTGTCCAGTTCGTCCGACTCATATTCTCGACGGTCGAGAAGGTCGTAGATAGCCGTGATCTGGGGGGGCGAAAGCCCCAGCTCCTGACCGTACTCCTCCCAGGCTGCCTGTTTCATTTTCTCTTTTCGGTCGATGAAGCGGAAGGTGGCGATAATCATGTCCCCCTCGATCCCCATATCCTCCAAATGTTTTTCCATAAAACGACGGTTGTTCACCTTGATGACCACTTCATCGGAAGAAAGCCCCACCGCTTTGAAAAACTCCACCCCTACGGCCACCAATTCCGCATCGGCCTCCGGGGTTTCTGGCCCCAGGATGTCGATGTTCCACTGAAAGAACTCCCGGCTTCTCCCTCTCTGCGGCCTCTCGTAGCGCCAGAAAGGGCCAAAGGAGTACCAGCGAATGGGACGAGGCAGGACGGTCCTCCGCTGGGCCACCATGCGGGCCAGAGAAGGGGTCAGCTCCGGCCTGAGAGCGATAAGCTCGCCCCGCCGGTCCTTGAGCACAAAAGATTGCTCCTTGACCAACTCCTCGCCGCTTTTGGCCGCGTATAACTCCAGCGTCTCCAACAAGGGCGCTTCGTATTCCTGGTAGCCGAAACGCTCCGACACCGCGCGTATCTTGCCATACAGCCAGGTTCGGAAAGCCATATCCTCCGGGTAAAAATCCCTCGTTCCCTTCACCGGTCGGATCAGTTCAGGTTTCATCTAAATCTTTTATCCCTCCTCGCTGAAACGATGGTCACCACTCTACCGTGATCAGGTGAATGCCGATAATCGTCTTGCCTCCTCGATCAATTTCAGTAGGGCCCAAAACTATGGCTCTTAGCCACAGAGGACACAGGGTTCACAGAGGGAAAAAACCTCTTTCTCTGTGTGCTCCGTGCCCTCTGCGGCTGGAATCAGCGTCCCCGGCTGGTTTCTGGTCAATTGTCGTGCCAGGCCGGAAGTTGGGGGAAGCAGAAAACGGGCCTGGTGGCCCGTACCGGTTTGACTCCAAGTCCACATATCCCTGGCGGAAGCTCGGGTTGTGGCTCCCGGTTTGTCCCGAATATCGGCAGATGGGGGCAGGCAAACAGCCCCACCCCCATCCCCTTTCATTCCTATCTCACCTTATGGACTCAGGCGCTTTCTGATCCTCGGGCAAGGCGGTATAATACTCAATCCCACCTTTGGCCTCCTCGAACTCCGCCGTGGCCTCTTCTATCACCGTGGGGTCCATGAGGGCCTCGATTCCGCTCAAGGCGATGGTCTTGGCGGCCACCATCATCCCCTTGAAGGCAATGCTGCTGCCGGTAGTGGCAACCGCCTGCCAGCTATGTCCCGGCGTGCCCTTCACGTAGGTAGCCGTCCCCATCGTGCCAGTAGGGATGATCCAGCTCACATCCCCCTGATCGGTGGAATAGGAGCCGACCGACACCTCTTCGGGCTTCTCAGCGGGAAGCTCGGTGATGGTTTCGTCCAGAGGTTCCTCATCGTCCATCCCCATTGAAGCCTGCAACTCCCGGGCAAAGGCTTTCTCCTCTTCCGTAAACTGGGGTGGGCCAACGAGCTTCATGTTCCTCTCGTACAACTGGGCCAGCGCCCAGTTAGGTAGAACCTCCCAGGAAGCAGTGATAAGCTCGATATCCACTTCAGTCTGAGTCATCAGGGCCGCGCCTGTGGCGATATCCTGGACCCAGTCCCAGATTTGGTCCACCTCGCCCCGCTTCGGCGAGCGGAAGAAGTACCAGACCTGGGCGGTGGGAGGCACTACGTTGGGGGCCATGCCGCCGTCCGTGATCACGTAGTGGATCCGGGCCTTCTCGGTGACGGCGTGCTCGCGCATGTACTCCGTGGCGAGGTTCATCAGCTCTACCGCGTCCAGGGCGCTACGGCCGTGGAACGGAGCGGCCGCAGCGTGGGCCGCTCGCCCGGAGAAGGTAAACTTAGCCGAGTTCATGGCCAGGCACGAGCCATATCCACCGCCGTTGTTACTCCCCGGGTGCCAGGCGAGCATGATGTCGCACGTATCGAAGAGGCCCTCCTTGGCCATATAGATCTTGCCGATCAGGGTCTCCTCAGCGGGCGTCCCGAAGGCTTTCACTGTGCCCTTCAGTCCGAACTCATCCATAGCATGGGCTATGGCCGCCGCAGCCCCGAAGCTCGCCGTGCCAAAGAGGTTGTGACCGCACCCTTGTCCTGGGGCGCCCTCTTCAACGGGCACCTTCTCTGCTACCAGGCACTCTTGAGAGATGCCTGGCAGGGCATCGTATTCGCCCAAAGTGCAGATGGTTGGAGCGCCGGAGCCATAGGTGGCCACAAAGGCGGTGGGCATACCAGCCACACCAGCCTCCACCTCGAAGCCGTACTCCGCGAGGAACTCCTGATGCAGCTTGCTGGCTCCAAATTCCTCTAACCCCAGCTCTGGATTCTCCCACATCCATTTGGCGTTGGCAACCATCTCCTCCTCATGTTCGTCCAGCCATGCCATCGCTGCCTCTTTCTCGGGGCCCGGCTCCTGAGCCTGGACAGGCACGGCTACAATCAGCGAGAACACCATAACCAACGCCACCAGAGCGGCGAGATACCTGTAGGTCTTCATCCTTTTTCCTCCCTCATTTTTCAGTTATTGGGTTCACCAGATATTTGTAAGTAAGCCTTTATGTGTCGATCCATCACCTCCCTTCGCTGCCCCTGAGGGTCTATCCGACACTCGCCCGCCCGATGATGGGGGTGTTATCAGGGGGCTTAATGTTTTTCGGACAGACTATAACATATATGGAGAACAAAAAGTGCCCCCGACTGGACTCGAACCAGCACGCCCAAAAGGGCACAGGTCCTCAACCTGCCGCGTATACCTATTCCGCCACAGGGGCACCTTCTGGTAATATTATAGCCTTGATTGCACCAATTGTCAACAAGCCATCCGCCCTTCGGTAACATTTTCATTTGACTTGACACGGACCTCGTTGCCTTGTTTGATCTCTTTTACTTCTTTTTGGGCAGCGCATAGCCCAGACGGCGCAGCTCTTTCTCGTCCCTGCGCCACTTTTTACGCACCTTGACCCACAGCTCCAGGTAGACCTTGTGTCCCGTAAGCTGCCCCTCGATCTCCCGCCGGGCGGCCCGCCCGATCTGTTTTAGCATCCGGCCGCCTTCGCCGATGAGGATGCCCTTTTGCGATTCCTTTTCCACGAAAATGTTGGCCCCGATGTAGGTCAGGTCCGGCCGCCTTTCTTTGAACTCTTCCACCACTACGGCTACGGCATGGGGCACCTCCTGGTGGATGTAGCGCAGGGCCTGCTCGCGGATAAGTTCGGCGGCCACAAAACGTTCCTGCTGGTCAGTGATCTGATCTTCCGGATAATAGCGAGGCCCCTGGGGCAGATAGGAGATGATAAGGTCGAGAAGCTCGTCACGGTTATCGCCGCGGGTGGCCGAAATCAGCACCTCCTCGCTGAAGCGCCCCAAAGCCAGATAAGCCTGGCGGTGAGTCTCAACCTGGTCGGAGGCCAGGAGATCGACCTTGTTGAGAGCCAGGATGACGGGCACGCCTCCCTCCCCGCCAATTTTCTCGGCAATGATGGAGGCGATCTGGGCATCTTCGCCGCCGGGCATAGTGGAGACATCGACCATGAAAAGTATGAGGTCGGCGTCGGGGATGGCGCGTACCGCCGTCTCCACCATGAACTCTCCCAGCTTGTGCAGGGGACTGTGAATGCCCGGCGTATCCACAAAGATGACCTGGGCCTCTGGACGGGTCAGGATGCCCAGCAGCCGATTACGGGTGGTCTGCGGCTTCTCCGACACGATGGCGATCTTTTGGCCCAGATAGACGTTCATGAGCGTAGATTTGCCCACGTTGGGCTTGCCCACTACCGCCACAAAACCAGAGCGGTGGTCGGGCGGCAATTCGTCGGGAAAGAGCAGAGCATTATCAGACATGGCATCTCCTTCAAAACTTAGCCACGATGACGGCAACAGTTCCGAGCAATAACGCGATGGCCTCTCCCCTGGTTGGTACCTGGCCGGAACCGAAGTAACTTGCCACTATATAAACGATTCTAAGAAAAAGACCCTCCAATAACGATGCGAGCCAGAACCGCTCGCCAACGAAGGCATATACCACCCGGTAGCTCCACCATACTGGGATGGGGGTCAGGCCATAGAACAAAATCGCCAGAGGATTAAGACCCAGGCTCAACACGTCTCGCCAGGCGGGCCTGACGGTTTGCAGGGCGTCAATGTAAAAGAATATCCCGAATATCACCCCTTGAACCACCAGGGCAACCAGCAGTTTCGTCACTCCAAAAATCTCCTCGGTGGATAGCGTCCAGATGCGGCTACGATTTGGGCCCCTGGAGCGGCCCAAACTTCATGATCCGCTGGTTGGCCGAGTCGGCCACGTAGAGGTTACCCTGGTCATCCACGTCCAGTCCCACAGGCAGGTTGAAAGAACGCTCGTCGATGCCGATTTCCCCGAAAGTAACCAGCAGGTTGCCCTCATGGTCGAAAACCAGGACCCGATAGTTTTCGGGATCGGTAATGTACACTCTCTGCTCCCCGTCAACGGCCAGATAGGGCTTGTTTACCACCGAATTGCTTTCCCAGCCTAACACCGGCCACTGGGTTACAAAGTTGAGGTCCTGATCGAACACCTGGATGCGCTGGTTCCAGGTATCGGCCACGTAGATGTAGCCCTCCTGGTCAACGTCGATGCCCACCGGCTCGTCGAACTGACCTTCCAGCAGGCCGGCCGCACCCCACTGGCGGATAAATTCACCCTGGGGGCCAAAAACCTGCACCCGTTTATTGCCCGTATCGGTCACGTAGACATGGCCCTGAGCATCGATGGCAATGTCCCGCGGCCCCCAGAATAGGCCCGGCATTTCGTCGATGGCCCCCTGTATGTTCCCAAAAGCGCCCCATTGCAGCAAGAATTTGCCTTCAGGGTCGAACTTCTGGACGCGGTGGTTCCAGGTATCGGCCACGTAGACGTTGCCTTCGTCGTCGATGTCCAGCCCCCAGGGTTCGTTGAACTGGCCGGGGCCCTGTCCCTGGCTGCCCCAGGCGGTCAGGAACTCTCCATCAGGGCCAAACTTCTGAATGCGATGGTTGCCGCCGTCGGCCACGTACAGGTTGCCCTCCGCATCGACGGCCAGGCCCCGCGGATCCTCGAACTGGCCGTTTTCCACGCCCTGAGTGCCCCAGGTCAGGAGGCTGGCGACCTGAAGGCGGTTTTTGGCGTAGGGGTCCTCGATCTGTTCCGCCACCTCCACCGGGCCGACCCCGTAGTCCCACAGCTCGGCGCTCACGTCCTTGCGCACGTACAGGGCGAAACGGTGGACGAAGGGCCAGG
>CAZYHC010000101.1:0-13787 GCA_964646625.1 uncultured Anaerolineales bacterium | reverse complement strand
AGGCCATCCTGGACATGCAACTGCGGCGCCTGGCGGCCCTGGAACGTCAGAAGATCGAGGAGGAATACGCTCAGGTCACCCAAACCATCGCCTATCTGGAAGGATTGCTGGCCGATCCTCAGCGCATCCTGGCTCTGATCAAAGACGACCTGCTGGCCCTCAAGGAGAAATACGGCGATAAGCGCCTGACCCGCATCGTAGCCGAGGCTGCTGATGATTTCAGCGAGGAGGACCTGGTCCCCGAGGAAGAAGTGCTCATCTCCATCACGCAGCGGGGTTACGTCAAGCGGGTGGCCGCTAGCGCGTACCGTTCGCAGCGGGCGGGAGGCAAAGGGGTTACGGGCATGATCACCCGTGACGAGGATGATGTCCTGCATCTCTTTACGGCCAATACGTTGCACCACGTTCTCTTCTTTACCGATAAAGGCCGCGTCTTTCAGGAGAGGGTTTACCAGATACCGGACGCTGGCCGCCAGACCAAAGGAGTGCCTGTGATCAACCTCATCGCTCTCGACCAGGGAGAAGCGGTGACCGCCGCCATCGCCGTGCCCCAGGTCACAGAAGCGGAGGACGGCTATCTGACGATGGTCACCCGGCGGGGCAGGATCAAGCGCACCGCCCTGGCGGAGTTTGCTTCTGTCCGGCCCAGCGGTCTTATCGCCATCGTGCTGGACGAGGGCGACGAGTTGGGCTGGGTGCAGCTTACGCGGGGTGGACAAGAGCTCATTCTGGTCACGGAAAAGGGTAAGGCCATCCGTTTCCAGGAGGATGAAGTGCGACCTGTGGGCCGGGCGGCCGCCGGAGTGATAGCCATCCGTCTGGAAGACGACGACCGGGTGGCGGATATGGGGCTGGTCCGCCCGGATGGAGAGCTGATGATCATCACGGCCAGGGGCTACGGCAAACGAACGCTCCTGAGCGAGTATTCGCTTCAAAGACGACATGGGAAGGGGATCATCACCCTGGCCCAGAAGCAGAAGGCCAGCGGGCCGGTGGCCGCCGCCAGGGTGGTGAGTGTCGAGGACGAGGTGACCATCATCTCCGCTGAGGGCATGGTCACCCGTATCAAGGTAAAAGACATCCCCCGGATGGGCCGCGCCACGCGGGGGAAAAAGGTGATGGCCCTCAACAAGGGTGACGTAGTGGCTTCGGTGGCTCGTTTAGAGGGCTAGACACAAAAGCCTCGGGGCTAACTGCCAGAACAGTTTCACCCCAGAAAGCGTTTGATGGTTTCGATAAGATCTTCTAAGTTGTAGGGTTTAGTGATGCAGTCGTCACAACCGGCATCCAGGGCTTCCTGTACCTGGTGGCTTAGAGCGGCAGCCGTCACGGCGATAACCGGGATGTGGCGCAGGGTGGGATCGTCTTTTATCCGTCTGGTAGCCTCGTACCCGTTCAGGCGCGGGATAAGCATGTCCATCAGGATGAGATCCGGTCTGGGGGCGTTCTCGGCGTCGCTATATTCCCCCTGATGGTACAGGAAGTCCAGCGCCTCCTGACCATCCTCCACCACCCAGGCCTGCCAGGGGGGTTGATCGGCCTCTTGCAGGACTCTCCTGATCAATTCGATATTACGAGGCTCGTCCTCCACCACCAGGATGTTATACAGGTCAGGACGCTGACTCCCCTCTTGGGGCGGTGTAGTGGTCTCCTTTTTAGGTGGTGTCGCGGTCTCCTCTTTGGGCGGGGTGACGTAGGAGGAGATCCGTTCTAGGGGAAGCATCTCCTCGGCTTCCGGCTCGGCCTCTGGCGGAGGATAATCGGCTGCGGGAGGGAATGCTGGCCCCTCGCTCTCCACCGTTAGCTTTTCCAGAGCCTCTTTCAACTCCTCCAGCACCACCTGGCTGGAGAAGTTATTTTTCTCGATCACCTTTTGGACCCTGGCTTGCAAAAACTTTCTGTCTTCGGGGCTTAGATCTTTGGCCGTCAGGATGATGATGGGTATTTTCCCGGCGCTGGGCTCGCTCTTGAGGTGGGTGATGACCTGGAAGCCATCCATATCGGGCATGATCAGGTCCAGGATCATGACGTCTGGCTGGAAGGAGTCGAGCTTGTGGAGGGCTTCCTGTCCGTCATAAGCTTCCTCCACCAGGTGTCCGCTCTCCTGTAGGGCGCGGCTGACCAGTTCTACAACTTCCCTGTCGTCATCCACCACCAGCACCCGTTTGCCGGTCAGGCGTCTTAGTTTCTTCATCAAAAGCTGGCAATCCACGGGCTTGACCACGTAATCGGCTGCTCCCAGGCTGAAACCATATTCCAGGTTATCCACGATAGAAATGATGATGACCGGGATGTCCGTAGTTTCGGGCATACTTTTCAGGTTTTTCAGGGTCTCCCAGCCGTCCATCTTGGGCATCAACACGTCCAGGGTGATGGCTATAGGCGACAGCTCACGGGCCAGGCGCAGCCCTTCCTCGCTGTCTTGCGTGCCCACTACTTTATAGCCATCTTCTCCCAGCGACCTTTGTAACAGATCGAGCACCTCAGGGTCGTCATCGATAGCCAGGATGGTCCGTTCGGGGCCTGCCCGGGGCAGCGGCCGGGGGGTGACAGTTACCAACTCCCGCCTGAGTTCGGCTTCCAGGGGGGCTTCCTCGGCCAGAGGCAGGGTGAAAGTGAACACGCTGCCCCGTCCTGGGCCTTTGCTTTCCGCCCAGATGCGACCACCGTGCATCTCGACCAGACTCTTGCTTATAGCCAGGCCCAGCCCGGTGCCTTGAACCTTGCGGGTGGTAGAGCCGTCTACCTGCTTGAAAGCTTCAAAGATCACGGCCGTGTCTTCTTTAGCCAGGCCGATGCCGGTATCGGCCACGCTAATTTGCACTTCTCCCAGGCTGGAGGTGGCCCGTAAGGTGATAGCGCCCTTCTCCGTAAACTTAATGGCGTTGGAGAGCAGGTTGAGGATCACCTGCTTGATCTTGAGTTTGTCGGCGAAGAGAGGAGGTAGCTCTTTCTCTATCTCCAGGCGAAACTCGATGGTAGACTTGCCGATCAAAGCCTGTACTGTGGGAGCAAGTTCACCCGCGATCTCCCGCAGGTGAATGGCCTCCTTCCATAACTCCACCTTGCCTGCTTCGATTTTGGAGATATCCAGGATATCGTTGATCAACTGTAAAAGGTGCTTGGCGCTGCGTGCTATCTTTTCCACATCTTTTTGCTGTTCTGGGCGCAGGGGCCCTTCGCTTTTGCCGCTGGCCAGCAGATCGCTAAACCCGATGATGGTGTTGAGCGGGGTGCGGAGTTCGTGGGACATATTGGTCAGGAACTCGGTCTTGAAGCGGGTGGCCTCTTTCACCTCGGTGTAAAGCTGAGCGTTGCGGATAGCGGCGGCGATTTGATGGGATAAGGTTTCCATCATGTCGATGTAGTTGGGGGTGAAGGCCTCGGGCTCGGTGACATGCAGGTCCAGCACCCCTACCGTCTCGCCCCTGATGCGAATGGGCAGACATAACTCGGCCTGGGTTTCGCTGAAAGCGTCGCCGTGCAGGAGAGCAACGTTAACCCCCCGCGTCAATTGCGTCTTGCCGTGTCTGGCTACCCAGCCGACAATGCCCCGTTCCATATTTTCCCGATATCCTTTGGGCAGCAGGGGGGCATACCGGCCGGCCGAGGCCTGTAAAACCACCTCGTTGAACGACCAATCCGGGGTAAAAATGGCTACGTGGTGACAGTGAAAATTGCGTTCGATGGATTCCACCACCACTTCAAATAGCTCGTCGAGGTTCAGAATGGCGGTGATCTCCTGGCCGACCAGGTTAAGCAAAGCCAATTGTTCCGATCTTTTCCTCAATTCCTCGTTGGTCAGGGTCAGTTGGTCTGTTCTATTTTTCAGTTCCTCGATGACCTGGGCCAACTGGGCCGATTTCCTTTTCAGTTCCTCGTTAGCCCGGGCCAGTTCCTCGCTCTTCATCTCCATCTTGCGGTTGACCTGCAACAGCTCTTCGATAGCTTCGTCGCGGGTCTTGATGGCATCTTCTTGCAGTTCGGAACGGCGCAGAATATCCAGCCACTTTTTCTCCCGGACAGGCCAGGCCAGGTGATAAACGCAACTTTCCGCCCCGTAGACCGTGCCCTTCCAGAGAAAGCTCCCGTCGTCGTTCAGACGACCAACAATCTGGCCGTCTGCCTGTGTTTCGTCAACCCCTTCCTCGTACTCTATAACGTTACCAGCTTCATCGACGCGGTAGGAATATCCGGTGATGGGGCCTTTCTCCTGGATGGGGATGTGGCACTGAGATTCGTGCACTGCGCCCAGGTCCAGGCCACAGAAATCGGGGATGCTGGCCAGCACGCCACGAGCGTAATCGCAACTGTCGCGGTCAACGTCTTCGACCCCTCCCTTGAATCTAATTTCCACTGTGGCGTTGCTGTCCGTCAACTCCTGCACGCTGAGGGCGGAGGTGGCGGTCAGGGTGGCGTGCAACCGGGGCGACTGGCTAACGATAAATTTGGGGTTGCCCAACAACTTGGCGATGCGGCCTATCATTCCCCCGGCCTCTAGCCGCGCCGAAGCAGCACCTACCTTATAGGTGATCTGCTCGTCATGGAACATCTTGCGCAGTCGCTCGAATAAAGCGTTGGAAATAGCTAAGGGGACCCAGTTGTTGGTGTCTGTTAGATATTCTTCATCGTAGGGGAAGTCATCCAGCAAGTCTCCCAGGTCGCCTCGTTCAGCTTTCACATATTTGATGATCGCATCTGTCACTCGGCAACTGGTTTCTTTTTTCATCGGTGCCTTCCTTCTCGGCGGACCCACGGGTTCCTTTCTCGGCGGAGCACGGGTTCATTTCTTCACCAGCAAACCCAGGCTACATTATTATACCACATTCAACTCTAAAAGAGAAATTGGGCCTATTCAATCCCGTTAACTTGGGCTACGGGGGGCAGGAAAGTTTGTCCACTCTACTCTGTGTGCCTGCTATATACCGGACCAGCCTGGTACTCACTACCCATTATACCACTTATACCTTCCAAATACCTTACAAAATGCTCTTCCGACCTTCCAAAAACCTTCCAAATAACCTCCACCACAAGGCGCTCCCCTTTAACTTAGCTGGACAGGTTCATAAAAATCTCTCGAAGACCTCGTTGCCCAACAAACGCCCTCGCCCTGTCAACTGTACTGCGCTCCCATCGAGCTCCAGCAGCCCCATTGCGGCCAATTCTGTCAGCACCTCCCCATACACGGCCTCCAGCGCACAGCCAAACCGCTGCCTGAAATCGTCGAAGCTCACCCCTGCTGTCAGCCTCAAGCCCAGGATCATGGTCTCCGCCATTGCCAGGTGGGGGTCGATTTCTTCCGCAGCGGCAATGGCGCTCCGCCCCTCCGAAAGCCGGGCGAGGTACTCTTCCGGCCGGACCACGTTGGCCCAGCGTCTTCCCCCGCAACAAGAGTGCGCTCCTGCCCCAAAGCCCAGGTACGGCTCGTTACGCCAGTATTTTAGATTGTGTTGACATAATCGCCCTTCTTGGGCCCAATTCGATATCTCGTAGTGGAGGTATCCCGCCGCCTCCAACATCTCCTCGGCCAGCAGATACATGTCGGCGGCCAGATCGTCGTCGAGGGGGGGCAGTTTCCCACCAGCGATGCGCGCCGCCAGAGGGGTATCTTCTTGCAGAGCAAGGGCGTAGAGCGAGAGGTGGTCGGGTGCCAGCTCGAGGGCTTCTTGCAGCGTCTCTCGCCAGCCAGCCAGGGTTTGGCCGGGCAGGGCGTAGATAAAATCGAGGTTGACGTTGTCGAAGCCCGCCTGTCGGGCCAGGCGGTAGCTATCCCTGGCCTGGTCGGCGCTGTGGATGCGCCCCAGGAGACGCAGCGTGTCGTCGTCCAGGCTTTGAACCCCCAGGCTCAGCCGATTGACGCCCCGGTGGAGCAGGTGGGTCAGGTAAGCGGGGGTCAAAGTGCCGGGGTTGGCCTCGACGGTGATCTCCTCCGCCGGGCCACAGGATTGCAGAATGGCGGTCAGCAGAGTGGCAGGCAGAACAGTGGGGGTGCCGCCTCCCAGGTACACGCTGTCGGCTTCAGGTTGAAGTTCGCCGCTGACGATTTGTATCTCCTGGATCAGGGCCAGAACGTAATCTTCAAAAAGAGATTCCAGACCCGCGTAGGAGTTGAAATCGCAGTAAGCGCACTTGGCCCGACAGAAAGGAATGTGGATGTAAAAACCGATCCCATTCATAATACACGGCTCAAGTCTGATTGCCAGACAAGAGGCTTTTTTCGAGCTAAGAAGTAGAGAATAGCTTCCAACACTCCGCCACCGATAGCCAGCGCCTTGTCGGAGATGGTGAAACAGTGCTCCACCACCCCTCTGGGGTCGATGTCGCCGAGCTTCATCCCCTCTCTGACAGGCAGGCCCTCGGCCAGCAATCCCCGAAGCACGCCGGCGATATTGGCCTGGACCGGCACGTCGCCGACGTAGCCCACCACCTGGCCTGCGGTCACCCGGTCGCCGATGCGTCGTTCCGCCCGAAACAGCCCTGCGGCGGGGGAAAAAAGTACCCGTTCCCGTTGATAGCCCATCACCGCGCCGGGCAGGCCGGTGTCGGGCGCGGCCTGGCCCTCCAGGATGACCCGCCCCAGGTAATGGCCTCGTTTGGTCTCGACCACGGCGTGGACATCGACTCCGGCCCTGAAGCCAGGCCCCAGAGCAATGACGATGGGCGCATCGTGAATGGTCGTGCCCAGGTTGCGCTTGGCTATGATGGCATCGACCAGGGCGGTGGGCTTGAGCTCGTGGCGCGAAGAGGCGCCCGGATCGACCACGACCGGGATCAACCCCTCTCCCAGAAAGCGCCTCGCTTCGGAGGCATCCTGGGCCCGACGAGCCACCAGGCCCTCGATTTCGATCTCTCCTTCATAAACAGCAGTGGCGAAGGCTACCGCCCGGCGGATGACGGTGGGCTGTGCCTGCTCGGTGACCACTACCCTCATCCCTGCCCGGTGCAGGCGATAGGCCACCCCGGTGCCCAGGTCGCCCCCACCCTTGACCATGACCAGCATCTCCTCAAGCACTGTCTGTCTCCTGTCCAACCATCCTGGGCTCTCGCAGTCGGAGGGAGAAAAGGAGGGCCACCAGATAGAAGGCCGTAGCCAGGTAAAAAATAGCGCGCAGGCCCACCCAATCGGCGACCAGGCCGCCCGCCGCCGAGGAAAAGGTGAAAATCCCCAACGCAGTGTTCATGAAGCCCACGTAAAGGGTTCTCCGACTGGGAGGAGCAACGTCCAGCAGGAAATTCATCGAACCGATGAAGTTGCCGCTAAAGAAAGCACCGGACAGGCCAAAGACCACGACGAAAGAGTACGAAGCCAGGGCGATGGAGTCAGAAACAGAGCGGACCAGGGGTAGGATTACCAGGGCCGTGAGAGGTACAAGCAATCCCACCAGGCTGAGGAGGCAGATGACCAGCCTGTTGCCGTGCCGATCGCTTATATAGCCCCACAACAGGTTAGACAAGAGCCCCATCGCCGTGTAGGCCATAAGATAGACGCCCACCATGCCCGCCTGGAGGTCGAAAGTCCGTTTGGCATAGACGACGTAGAACGGGGTAGCGATGTCGGCTAATACCAGGGAAAGCCGCACGACCAGAAAAAGACGATAGTTATCGTCGTGGCGCAGCACCTCCCAGGCCTGTCGAAATTGTCCAAAGGGGGTGATACTCTCTTTCTCCACAGGCTCGATAGGCTCCACAACCTTACAGAAGAGCCACATCCCAAAACCAGCGACCAGGAAATATGAAAAGAAGAGCAAACCGTAGTTATCGGGGAAGGACAGTCCATGACCTTCGTCCAGAATATAGCCCACCAGCAGACCACCACCCAGGGCCATGACCCCACCCAGGAACCGACGCCAGCCGAAGAAAGAACCACGCCGGGTAGCGGGAATGGCCTTGCCCACCACGTCCATGAAAGAGAGGCCGGACACTCCAGCCACTAAGCTGGAAAAGGCGAACAGAACGAAAAACCCCACCAGCAACAGGTGTGGGTCGTCGCCCAGGCAGAAGAGCAGGGCCATCAGCAGCCACAAGGAGGCACGCACCACGGACATAGTGGCATAAAGGGGCAGTTTCCGTTCCCTGTTCTGCAAGTAGTTGGAAACCAGCAGTTGGGGTAAAAACCATCCTCCAGTACGGATGGGCGAGATCAGCCCGATGAGAAAATTGGAGGGCGTCAACTGGCTGACAAACCAGACCAGGACCAGGTTTCGGTCAACCAGGGCCTCGGCCAGGTTGAAGAAAGCGCCGTTGGAGACACCGAATAGAAAGTTGCGCCGTAGATTTTGCTGTGCGGTTTTGTTTATCGCGTACGTCTTGCTCCTCCTGGCAGCACGTTTAGGATATTATACCACTTTCCGTCTGGCAAAGCAACGAGCACAGCTCTCCTGGCGTAGCCACCGCCACCACCTCGACGGGGGTCCGCAAGACATTGGCGATGTCTGGCAGGGTCAGGTCGTCGAGGGTCATCTGGCCGCTGGCCTCGAACATGGCTCGCGGCAGAAGGACGAGCCCGCCCGGCGGAGGGCTTTGCAAAGCTCCCACCACGTCCTGCCCCGTCAACAGGCCGGAGACCGTCACCGTAGGGCCAAAGAACTCGTTGACCACAGGCAGAACCTCCACCGCAAAGCTGGCCGTCAACTGCCGCATGATAGGGGCGATAAGCTCTCCACAGACCAGGGTGATTTTCTTCCCCTGTATTTGCGGCGTTACTTGCTGCTGGCTGCTGGCTGCCCGCCACTCGTCGAGAAACGATCTGGTCAGCCCCACTCCATTTTCCAGTTGGGGAAAGCCGTCGTAATCGTCGGCGGGCGGGAGGTCCTGGCCGGCCAGCAGATACCACTCGTCGGAGGCGTAGACCAGGTTGAGCCCGTGACAGGAGCGGAACTGGCGTTGCCAGGCGGCGATCTGTTCTACGATGGGGATGGCCTCTGGCGAGGTGTACACGCGGCAGGGGCCACGATGATATCTGGTCAGCCCCACAGGCACCACAGAAATGGACTGCACCGTGGGATAAAGAGCGCCCAGATCGGAGACGGTGCGCTCCAGGGCCAGGCCGTCGTTGAGGCCGGGCACGAGGACGATCTGAGCGTGAACCTGAAGGCCCATCTCCCCCAGGCGTTGCAGTTGCTCCAGGAGGTTGGGGGTCTCCCGGCCCAGGAGGCGACGACGGAGGGCCGCATCGCTGGCGTGGACCGAGACGTAAAGAGGGCTCAGGCGTTGCTCGGCCAGGCGTTCCCAGTCCTCTTCGGTCAGGTTGGTCAGAGTGACGAAATTGCCGAGGAGAAAAGAATAGCGGTAATCGTCGTCCTTGATGTACAGGGAGGGGCGCAGTCCCGGCGGCAGACCGTCGATGAAGCAGAATTGGCAGCGGTTGGTGCAGCGGCGCAGGCCGTCGAAGAGCGGCTGGGAGAACTCCACGCCCAGGTCTTCGTCGTAATGGCGTTCGATCTCGTAGACGAAACGTTCTCCTGCCCGTTCGAGGACCACGCTTAGCCACTCCTCCGCCCCGTAGAAACGATAATCGATAACGTCGCGCAGACGATGGCCGTTGATGGAGATCAAAGCATCGCCCGGCCGCCAACCCAACTCGGCGGCGATGCTATTTTCCTGTATAGAGGCTATAACACCATAAGCCATATTCTTTCATATAAATACTCAAATCTAAATAAGGTTGGCATTACCCAATTCAAGAAGGGTTTACCAGCTTCATCACTTTGGCCACCACCTGTTCCACGCTCAAACCATCGGTATCGACGATGATGGCGTCGGGAGCCGGTTTGAGGGGGGCCACCTCTCGCTCGCTGTCGATCTGGTCACGCTGTCGCAGGCCCTCCAAAATCTCGCTGTACTCGGCGGGCTGGCCCCGTTCCAACACTTCCTGGTAGCGTCGCCTGGCTCTTTCCTCCACCGAGGCCCTCAGATAGATTTTCAGATCGGCGTGGGGCATGACCACCGTGCCGATGTCCCGCCCTACCATGACGATGCGCCCCCGCTCTCCGATACGTCGCTGCTGTTCGGTCAGGGCCGCGCGCACGCCGCGATAGGCCGAGACGGGCGACACGTTGGCGTCCACCTCGGGACGGCGGATCTGCCAGGTGATATCCTGGCCGTCGGCGTAGACGGTGTATTGTCGTCCGTCCTGCAAGGTGGGCTTTTCGACGCCGATCTTTATCGTCTCGGCCAGTCTGGTGACGGCCTTCTCGTCGGCGATCTCTATCCCACGCTCCAGGGCCACCCAGGTGACGGCCCGATACATGACCCCCGTGTCGAGGTAGGCGTAGCCCAGACGTTCGGCCACAAGGCCGCTAACGGTGCTTTTGCCCGAAGCGACCGGGCCATCGACGGCGATGGTCGAAGGTTTAGGCATTATCCCTTCCTCCTGGGCAGAGTTTTCTTCAGTGCTTGGAGTTCCCGTTTGGTCAGGTGCCGCCACTGGCCCGGGGCCAGGTCTCCCAGGTGCACTGGCCCGATGCGGACGCGGATCAGTCTATTGGCCGGGTGCCCCAGCAGCGTCGCTATTCGCCGGATCTGTCGCTTCCGGCCTTCGTGCATGATCACGCGCAGCCACGTGCCCTCTCTCCCCGACCGGGGTTCTGTTTCAGAGGGCATGATCTCCACCTGGGCCGGGGCGGTGCGCCCCCCATCGCGGGTCCTGCTATCGTGGTCGGGCAGGTCCACGCCGCGCCGCCAGCGTGAGAGCGTGCTCTCGTCGGGGTAGCCACTCACGTGAACGTGATATTCTTTGGTGAACTCGTAACGTGGATGGGTGAGCAGGTGGGTCAACTCGCCATCGTCGGTAAGCAGCACCAGCCCCTCGCTATGGAGGTCGAGGCGGCCTACCGGCACCAGGTGTCCTTCGAGCGGCACCAGGTCGCGCACGGTCTTGCGGCCCAACTCATCTGAGAGGGTGCTGACCACGTCGGGGGGTTTGTGCACCGCGAGGTAGGTGTGCGCTTGCTTGAGGCGTATACGCGAGCCGTCCACGGTGATGGTATCGCCTGCCGGGTCGGCGCGTTCGCCCAGGCGAGCCTGCCGGCCATTGACGCTCACCCGCCCCTGGCGGATGAGCTCTTCGCAGGCGCGGCGACTGCCGTAACCGGCCGCGCTCAGAATCTTTTGGAGGCGTTGCCTGTTGTTTTCCACAACTCACGATTCCACTCAGATCACGTCCAATCTGCATCGGTGTTTGCTTCGTTTATCAGCCTTTGTTTCGCAAGTTGGCAATAATTTCTATCGATCTCCACCCCGATCCCTTTTCTATTGGTCAAAACGCAGGCGATTAAAGTGGTGCCGCTGCCGGAAAAGGGATCGAGAATGGTATCGCCCACAAAGGTAAATAACTTTATACACCTTCTGGGCAGTTCCACCGGGAAGGGGGCGGGATGGCCTACTCGTTTTTTACTTTCGCCCGCGAAATTCCAGACGCCGTTGGTCCATTCCATAAACTCTTCCCGAATGATATCTGATTCCCGATTGCCCCTTAACTTCTTCCATAACTTTTTATATAACACGACGATCATCTCTACTGGAGCGATAACGTAAGGAGCACTGGCAGAAAGCCACGAGCCCCAGGCCGTGCGCCTTGAAATATTCTGTTCATTCCAAACGATGGTAGAATGATATTGCCAGCCAATTTCTTTAGCAATTGTCACTATATCAGCGTAGACGCTCTGTTGTCCTCCTTTATTCTTATCCAATGGTATGTTTAAGCAAAATCTACCATCATCTTTTGCTAATGTATAGGCTCTCTCCAGCCATTGTCGGGTAAACTCAAGATAAACGTCATAGGCTATCCTGTCATCGTAGGCGTTATAGCTGATGTCTACGTTATAGGGTGGCGAAGTAACGATTAAATCTATCGTTCCCTGTTCAACGCACTCGGTGGTAGAAAAATCGTCGTTATATATCCGTATATCCCCTGCCTGAAAATAAAGCTTGTCTGTCATCAGCATATCTTCCGTTATTGTTTATCGCCATTCTCTGGTTAGCAGAACAGCCGCCCCGTGGGTGAAATGCACGGGGCGACTGTTTTGACTTAAGCTTTCGGAAGCGCACAGCATTAACGGTCAGGCTGAAGACCGCCGGTGGTGTCCATAAGCGGATAGACGCTGAAAGTCACCGGCTCTGAGAGGGCGCTGATTCGCCCCTTGGAGTCGTATGCCCTGGCTGTCAGGACGTGTTCTCCCACCTCCAGAGGCTCCGCGGGCACGAATAGCCAGTTTCCTTTCTCGTCAACCTCTGTGCTGCCCAGCAGCTTACCGCCGTCGTAAACCTCGACGTAAATCTGTACCTTCACGCTGGGCGGGGCTGTACCCATGATGTCGGGCTGTTGCACGTCGGTTGGGGCGTCGTCGTCCTTGGGTGAGGTGATGACCGGCGGCTCCAGCTTCTCTGGCAGGATGGTGATGGTTATCGGCGGCGAGGGCTCGCTGGTCCAGCCCGATTCATCGCCGGCCGTGGCCGTCAGGGGGTGGTCTCCCTCGCTCAAAGGTGTCATGGGGGTAAGCGTCCATTTTCCTGCCTCGTCGGCTGTGACCGCTCCCATCGGCACCCCTCCATCGTAGAGCCGCACCTTGAGGCCGGGCGGGGCCGTGCCTTCTATCTGAGGCCGACTTTCGATCAGCGCCTCCCCATCTTTGGGTGAGGTGATGACCGGCGGCTCCAGCGGGGGCAGGATGGTGATAGTTACCGGCGACGAAAGTTTGCTCACCAGGCCCCTCTCATCGCGAGCCGTAGCGGTCAGGACGTGCGTTCCTTCGGACAGAGGTTCTACGGGCACGAACACCCATCTTCCCTCTTCGTTAGCTTTTACCACCTTCAGGGACTTTTCCCCATCGTAGATTTCCACTTCTGTACCGGGTTGCGCGGTGCCAGCGATGGGGGGCGTGGTGTGTCTGAGCTGGCTGCCGTCCTTTGGCAAAGTGATGGCCGGCGGTTCCGGGGGCTCAGGAGTAGGGGTGAATGTGGGCGTGGGCGTGTTCGTCGGTGTGGGGGTAGGCGTGTATGTCGGCGTAGGAGTGGAGGTGTTCGTCGGCGTGGGGGTAGGCGTATATGTCGGCGTATCAGTGGGTATGAGGGCCAGAGCTGTTGCTGTGGCCTCAACAGCCGCCGCCACCGTGGCCTCCTGGGCCTCGGCAGTGGCCGTCATTCCCGCCACCGCTGCCTTCGTGGCCTGGGCTTCCGCCGTGGCCGTCACTTTGGCTACGGCCGCCTTCGTGGCCTGGGCTTCCGCCGTGGCCGTCACTTTGGCTACGGCCGCCTTCGTGGCCTGGGCTTCCGCCGTGGCGGTCATGGCGGCTACGGCCGTTTTCGTGGCCTGGGCTTCCGCCGTGGCCGTCATCCTGGCCGCTGCTGCTCTTGTGGCCTGGGCTTCAGTCGTGACTATCATCCTGGCCGTTGCCGCCTTCGTGGCCTGGGCTTCCGCCGTGGCGGTCATGGCGGCTACGGCCGTCTTCGTGGCCTGGGCTTCCGCCGTGGCGGTCATGGCGGCTACGGCCGTCTTCGTGGCCTGGGCTTCCGCCGTGGCCGTCATTTCCGCCACCGCCGTCTTCGTGGCCTGGGCCTCCGCCGTGGCGGTCATGGCGGCTACGGCCGTCTTCGTGGCCTGGGCTTCCGCTGTGGTTGTCACTTCGGCTGCTGCCGCCTTCGTGGCCTGGGCCTTAGCCGTGGTCGTCGCTTCGGCTAGGGCCGTCTTCGTGGCCTGGGCTTTGGCCGTGGTCGTCGCTTCGGCTACGGCTGCCTTCGTGGCCTGGGCTTTGGCCGTGGTCGTCGCTTCGGCTACGGCCGCCTTCGTG
>CAZYHC010000100.1:0-14572 GCA_964646625.1 uncultured Anaerolineales bacterium | reverse complement strand
GGTCGGCCTGGGGGCTGACCGGGTTCTGGTCGTCGTCGTCGTTGTCGTCAGGGTCAGGGTCGGTGGCGCCGGTGGGGGTGACCACCGCCGTGTTCTGGAGCGTGCCGCTGAAGCTCAGGTCTAACGTGCCGGTGATGGTCAGGGTGATGCGCTCCCCCGGGTTGAAGGTGAGGCCCGTCCAGGCCCCGCTGGTGCTGTTGAAGCTGCCCTCGCTGGGGGCGTAGGTGGGGCTCTGCACCGCGGCGGGCAGGTTGTCGGTCAGGGTGATGGCGGTCAGGGCGCTGGGGCCGCCGTTGGTGACCACGATGGTATAAGTAATGAGTTCACCGGGCACGGCTGGTCTGGGCTGGCTGACCTTGTCGATGGAGAGGTCGGCCTGGGGGCTGACCGGGTTCTGGTCGTCGTCGTCGTTGTCGCTGGGGTCAGGGTCGGTGGCGCCGGTAGGGGTGACCACCGCCGTGTTCTGGAGCGTGCCGCTGAAGGCGGCATTTAACGTGCCGGTGATGGTCAGGGTGATGCGCTCCCCCGGGTTGAAGGTGAGGCCCGTCCAGGCCCCGCTGGTGCTGTTGAAGCTGCCCTCGCTGGGGGCGTAGGTGGGGCTCTGCACCGCGGCGGGCAGGTTGTCGGTCAGGGTGATGGCGGTCAGGGCGCTGGGGCCGCCGTTGGTGACCACGATGGTATAAGTAATGAGTTCACCGGGCACGGCGGGCCTGGGCTGGCTGACCTTGTCGATGGAGAGGTCGGCCCGCTTCCCCACCAGCACCGTGGCACTGACCGGCTTGGTCGTCTCCTTGCCCACGGTGGCTGTCACCCAGTTGGTATATGCGCCCTCAGTGCTGGTCACTGTGGCGGTGTAGATCAGGTCAATGTACCCCGGCACTCCGGCGCTGACGCTGCCGGAAACAGGTACGAGGTAGGAGGTCTGGGGGATGCCGTACCATTTCAGTGTGCCTGTTGCTCCGCTGGTGGGGTAGATGCTGGAATTACTCACTTTGATATTGCTGGAAGCGGTGACGCCGCCGTAGGTAATACCCGTAGGCAGCACATCAGTAATGACGCTCACCAGGATAGGCACCGTGACGACGTTCTGGAAGCGCACTGTGTAGGTTGCCACGCCACCGTTCGGCAGAATCGTGGGCGTGACCAATTTGGCCACACTGATCGTCCCGCTGATGGGTCGTGGGACCGTGATGACGGAAGGCGGTCCATAGCCTGACTGATTGTATTTCTGATCCTGTCCGCTGGTGATCTCAGCCCAGGGGTACGACTCTGTTGCGCTATCCGAGCACAGCACCTCGAAAGAAAAGGTCATCGTGATCCTATCGTTGTTCTCGGTATCGGTAGGGGTGAACCACAACGTGTTGGTCACACCCGCCGTCACCCCATCCACTATAGAATTATCCACCGCTGTGCCAACCAGGCGGAAGCACCGGTCAACGAAATTCCAGTTGCCAGTGGGTTGCATGAACAGGGCACTATCGGCCGGATTGTTGCCAAAATCGTACACCACCTGCATGGTGATGATCTGACCCACGTAAGTGCCTGGTCCCAGTTTGTGAGCAATATACGCGCCGCCGGCATTGGCGCTGATCATCCCTTCAGAATGGAACGCGTCCGTGACGATCCGCGTGCCGCTCATCCCGCCGTTAAGAGAGTAGACGGTGATGGTGAACGGCTTATCGTAGGTGATAGGCGGGTCGCTGGTACCGCATGGCGTCCAGTCGCGCAGTTTGTAATAGTCCACGAAGATGAACAGGTCCACGACCTCGCCTGGCCCCAGGGTATCGAGATAGCGCGTGCCGTCATCGATGGACAGGCTGATGGCTGGTGTGATGTTTAGTTCCAGGCCGGTGTAGGTCTGGGCGGTGGTGTTGGTAATGCGGAGGGGGTACCACCCGCCGTCCGGCCCGGCCATGTTACCGCTGCTGCACCACTCATTGAAGTCCATGTACAGTTCCGTGGTGCCGATCATCTCGATGGCCAACCCACTGGCGGGCGGTTGCGCCAGGGGTCGCAAGGGAGGGGCAGGCGGAGGAGCCAGCAGAGGAGCGGGATGCCGCGCTGGCTGAGGCGCTGGCGGAGGGGTCAAATCCGCAGGCAAGGCCGACGGCGGGGCAGCCAGGCCAGGCACCGTCAGGTTCAACAAGAAGTCCGAGTAAGAGGAGACACGCGAGCCAGAGGTTTCGATCTTGGGGCGGGGAGAAGGCATCCACCGCTCCTTCTCTTCCATCCCTGCCACCTGGCGATATGGAGGGCCAGGGGGCAGAAAGGCCCCTTCCCCTTCCAGGGCCGTGGGTAGTGACTGCGAAGCAGCCTGGGCTGGTGCGGGTACCACCGAGTATAATAAGCTGATCAGCAAGACGACGACCGTCAAAACTCTCTGGAACGTAGCCCGTTGCATCATCAAAACATCTCCTTTAACTACGATGGGTGTAATGCCATCGACTTGAGAGTCAGGACGTTGAAAACAACGATCTGACCCCATCCCAAAAACCCCAGCTGTCCGAGAACGCAATCCCGTTAACTTGAGCTATAGTGAGCAGAGACGTGACTTCCAGGTACACTTACCCTAACAATTATAACATAAAACGCGGCCGAATATTATGAGCGTTCTGTGGCTGTTTTGTGGCAGTTATGTTGGTGTATATGCTCATCAGCAACGCACAGAGTAAAAGCTCCGGGCCTCATTGGACGATTAGAGCCCAAAGCACGAGGGCTTGTCACGTTGGAGTGTACCCATTGGCCCTCAAGTCAACGGCATTGGGATTTTGCCATCAACCACGTCCCTCTTAAACTTAAACGCGGACTTATCAACGGCATTGCTCCCCCTGGCACTATTATAAGGGGGAAAGATTAACCTGGCATAAACAAAGCATAAACAAAACCTTAAAAAATTCAAGACCCTTGCCTTGCAGCCCTGTCAAAATAAAAACCCCGCCGGTCAGAGCGGGGTCTGGTCAGGCGTTACGCGCCGGCCGGCGCGTAACGCGGCGGGCCTTAGCTCCCGAGAGATGGTAACGTAAAGTGTACCGTCGTGCCTCGGCCTTCCTCGCTTTCCAGCCAGATGTGGCCGCCGTGGGCTTCGACCAGGGCCTGAGCAATGGACAGGCCCAGGCCGCTCCCTCCCCGGTCGCGAGAGCGGGCCCGGTCCACGCGGTAAAAACGCTCAAAGATGTGCGGCAGGTCCTGGGCGGGGATGCCAATACCGGCATCCTCTACCGAAACGCTAACCGGCGCTGGCCCTTCCTGCCCCTTTCCACCGGAACGGGAACATCCGTGACCAAGATCCGTGTCCGCCGCCACCCGCACGCTCACCGTACTGCCTGGGGGCGAGAACTTGATGGCGTTGTCCAGCAGGTTGACAAGTACCTGCTCGACGCGGTCAGCGTCGGCCAGGGCCAGCAGCGGCTCATCGGGGGCTTCCACCTCCAGGTGGATACCTCTGGCTTCTCCCTGGGGCCAGAGTTTGCGGACGCTGCGGCGGGCCAAAAGTTGCACGTCCACCGGTGCGGGCTTTATGTTCAAAGCCTGGAAGTCGGCCCTGGAGAGCAGGAGAAGATCGTTGACCAGCCTGATGAGACGCTCCGTTTCATCGTCAATGGTGCCCAGGAAACGATCACGCACCTCGGTATCTTCCACCGCTCCTTCTCTCAGGGTTTCCAGCAGCCCTTTGATAGAGGTCAGGGGGGTGCGCAGCTCGTGGGAAACGTTGCTCACAAACTCGGTCCTCAGCCTGTTCTGGAGAGCCAGGTCTTCCAGGGTATGGCGCAGCCTGGCGCTCATGGTCTGGAAGCTGTGCCCTAACTGGCCGATCTCGTCGGCGCTATGGATCTCGAGATCGTAATCGAAATCTCCCTGGGCCAGACGGCTGGCCGCAGTGGTCAACTGTCGCACCGGATTGGATATGGCCCGGCTCAGGACAAGCCCCACTACACCGGAGAGGAGCAAAGCCCCCACCGTAGAGGCCAATAATCGCCAACGCAGGTCGCCGAGCACGGTCTGGACTTCCCGGAGCGGCTGGCTCAGATAGATCACCCCTGCCACCCGCTCCTCGGCCCACACAGGATAGGCCACGTACATGGCCTGTCCCCCAGGCCCGTCGGAGCCCGCGCCGATACGGGTGGCATACTGTCCTTGCAGGGCGCTGGCTATTTGCGGTTCAGAGCTGAGGTCCAGTCCTTCGTCCTGCCCCTCCTGGGAGTCTATCAGCACGATGCCCCTCCCATCCAGGATCCGGATGCGGGTCTCCAACTCGGCGCTCAGGCGCACCGAAACTTCGCTCAGATAAGCCAGGTTAGAGTCGCGCAGGTAGGGCCTTTCTCTTGCGGCGTTATCCAGTTGCAGGGCCACGTTCGAGGTTTGCCGCTGCTGGAGGGCGTTGTAGGCCGGCGATTGCGCCTGTGTTTCCTGCGGCATCCCGCTGGTTGCTCCCGGAATAAGAGCCTGGGCGGTGATGCTGGCCTGGGCCATGAGGCTTTCTTCCATAGCGTCCAGGAAATACCTCTGCACGAAGGAAAGCAGCAGAAACCCCAACACAACCATAGCTACAAAGATAACAAATAAATGGCTTAAAACCAGACGGGTACGCAGGCTTTTAATCATATCCATACCCTCATCTATCCCCTTGTTCCCTGGTCTCCAGCTTATAACCTACCCCTCGCACCGTGACAATCGGATCCGCCTCCAGGGCCCGCAATTTGGCTCGCAGACGTTTGACGGCGGTGTCCACCACCCGCAGGTCGCCGTGATAGGCGTAGCCCCAAACCTGTTCCAGCAATTGCTCACGGCTGAGAACGCGGCCAGCGTTAAGGGCCAAAACGTGTAAAAGGTCAAATTCCAGAGGGGTCAGGGCCAGCTCTTCGTTGCCCAGGTAAACCTCGTGGCGGGCGAGGTCGATCTCCAGTTTCCCGACGCGCCAGGGGCCGGCCTCCGTTTGCGGTTCCGGCTCCACACGGCGCAACACGGCTTTAACGCGGGCCAGTAGCTCCCGCACACTGAAGGGTTTGACGATGTAATCGTCGGCTCCCAACTCCAGCCCCACCACCTTGTCCACCTCTTCATCTTTGGCAGTGAGCATGATGATGGGCACGTTTGTCTCCCGGCGCAGGGCCCGACACACTTCCAGGCCGTCCAGTTCGGGGAGCATCAGGTCCAGGATGATGAGATCGGGTTGTTCGCGGCGGGACCGTTCGAGCGCCTCCCGGCCGTCCCTGGCGACCACGACCTGGTAGTTGGCTTTTCTCAGGTTGTAATCCAGAACGTCAATGATGGGTGGCTCGTCGTCAACGATCAGAATCTTGAAGGCCATAGGTGAATTTTACCACACTACCTCCACCAGCCCGCTCTCGGCTACCGCCGGGTCTGTGGTGAGGAGCGGCGCATCCAGGGCGCAGGCGGTGGCGGCGATAATCCGATCTGGCATTTCGGGGATAGCGGCCGGGCCGAAGTCGCGGAAAGCCCGCACTACGGCGGCATCCAATGGCACAAGCTGGTAATTGGCACGCGTGTCCTCTGGCAATTCCAACACTCGTTGCACCAGTTCGGCGGACAGCCGGTGTCTGTCTCCCAGCAGAACCGTCTCAATAAGCACGATGGTGGGCACTAACATGTATGCGCGCCCGGTTTCAACTTCATCAAATGCGGCCCTGGCTCTGCGAGATAGGTGACGATCATGCGACAGATGCCACAGCAAGGGATGGGTGTCTGTGACGTAGATTTTCACGGTTCGCACTCCCCGAAACCGGCCCACAGCTCGCGGCGAAACTGGTCTATTTCCTCTGGGGAGAATTCATGCCCTGCCCACAAACCACCCAGCTTGATGATACGAGAAGGCTTTTCGGTCCGCGCTTGCTCCCCGAACTTGCCCCACATTTCCTTCCGTATGGCAGCAATCTCCTCTTCGATCTCTTCCTCGGTGAGACCACAGTCTTTCATAATCCCCCCTAGCTTGGCTACCACGCGGTAGGGTGTCCCTTCCTCGGACGATTGTTCCTGTTGCTCAGTACGAGCTTTGAAGAGAAGGAACTCGATGTATTTAGCCAGGTCGTTCAGGCTTTCTTGCGGCAAATCCTGAATCTGTTCACAGATTTGCTGGACCGTGACTCTATCAGTGCTCATTGCTCACCTTCTTTCGTCATTTCGGCCCCATTTTGGGGTATGGCGCAACACTCCTGGCCGCGCCTGATGGTCAATCCCAGTTCTTCGGCCAGGCGCACCGCTTCCCGCGCGGGGCTGACGATTTTATTCATGCCGGCCCGCACGGCCAGGGGATCGAGTTGGGCCCGATAATCCCCGTGAGGGCGCATACAACCCAGGTACAGGAACACGTCTGGAAAGCGCAGACGAGCCTCCACCATCACCTCGACCGCGGCCTCGACCGGGGGGGGCTGGCGGTCGGCGTAGCGGGTGCCAGGAGTGGGGATGAAGACGATAAACACCAGCCCCTCGACGCCTGACTCCTCCAGCAAATCCAGGGCCTTATACTCTCCGACGATTTCGCCTCCTCGCAGGCCGATGGTGATGTGGGGCAGGGTGGGGGCGTAGCGGCGCAGGAGCTGATAGGTTCGGACGTAGTCCTCGACGGTGCGCTCCAGGCCGTAGACCTGGCGGATGGTCTCATCGTCGCCCACGAAATCGAAGGAGATCACGTCCACGTAGGGAGCGATGGCCTGGATGTCTTCCTCTTCGATCAGGCCCACGTGCCAGTTCATGGTGCGCCCTGGCCGCAGAGCAGCGATGCGATCCAGGTGGGCGGTGACCGGCACCTGGCCTAACCTGTCGCAGCCGCCGGAGATCAGGCAACTGGTGGCCTCCGTGGCCTCCACGTCCCAGATGGGGGCCATGTGTTGAAGGTAGTATCCTCCGCAGTGGGCGCAATCCAGGGCGCATTCCGTGCCGGTCAGGCTGATGGATATCGTATCCAGCGGATAATCGAACTCGATTTCCATAGGGAAGTGGGCCTGCCTGACCTGCCAGGCCCGCGCCAGCCGTCTACTGCTATCTATCACGCTGTCTACCACGGTCGTATTGCCCTTTACTTGACGTTCGCTCTGCATTGGTTGAAAGATGCGGTGTCTACGATCATTATATCACACCTGTCTCCTCCTGTCCACCAGATTGACATTTAGGGTCGAAACGTATAGAATAAATCCGCACTCAGAAATCACGTATCCGGCCCTTGAGGAGGAACGTCATGGATAATGACGCTCCAGCCAGCCGAGGCCGCATAGACCGGGACGTTGAAACACAGGTAATGTATGGACAGGTTTGAGGAACTGGCTGAGAGGTTGCTGGAAGGTCCTTTTGCCCGCCTGCCGCGCAATCGTCTGCATCCCATCGAGATAGCCAAGCGGTTGAGGCGGGCTATGGAGGACGGCCAGATCATCGGGGTGGGAGGACAGGTGGTGGCTCCCAACCGTTATCGGGTCTTGCTCAACTCCGCCGACTACCGGGGCCTGCAATCCTTTCAGGCCACCCTGGAGATGGACCTGGGCGCTTATCTGACGGAGTTGATAGCCAAAAGCGGGGCGACCACTATTGGCCGTCCTCTGGTGCAACTGGTGCCCAGCGATAAGGTGGCTCCCAGGCGGGTGAAGGTGCTGACCAGCCTGCTGGATGAAGGGGAGACCAAACCTAAAAAGTACTCCACCCGGCCCATGCCCAACCTGGGGCAGGCGGCGGCCGCCCGGCCCTACGCTTTCCTGTTCTACGGCCAGCGACGCATCCCCCTGAGCAAACCTCTCCTGGCCATAGGCCGCAGCCGGGAGAATGACGTCATCCTGGAGGACAGGCGGATTTCGCGCCATCACGTGCAGTTGCAGTGGCGGCGTGGCCGCTTCACCCTCTACGACCTGGGCAGCAGAGGAGGCACGACCGTCAACGGCCGTCCGGTCAGGGAATGCGTCCTGTCCGAAGGCGACGTTATCTCTCTGGGCGGCGTCAGGCTGGTGCTGAGCTACCGGGGCGGAGGGGGTTAGGTGGCCGGGCGGTCAGGTTGATGATTGTGTCGAGGAAAAATTTTTTCCGGGAACAATCACTGGTCTGGTATTATCAGATGTATTTTGCACTGTGGATTTAAATTATATACCGTTATCTGTCTTTCTCTCTGGAGGAACAATTATCGTAGTAGTCATCGGGAATGTCGGGAACTGGATTTGCCGTCACAACTGTAATCATTATAGCACACTTTTGTAACTTTGTCAAGAGGGAGTTGACATCTTTTGCCAAACTGGTGGGGGGATCAGGGGGAGCAGTCTTGGAAGTTGTTATTTTGGCGTTGCGGCTGGCGTTCATCGCCGCGCTGTATCTCTTCCTGCTGGCCGTGGTGGTGCTGATCTGGCGCGACCTGCGAGCTACGGCACAATTGCAAGGAGAGGGGAGGCAACGTGGCCGCCTGATCGTGGTGGAGGGCGGCACGACCAGGCTGCGCCCCGGCGAGGCCCTGCCGCTGTATCCCCACACCTCCCTGGGCCGCGACCTGACCAACACCGTCGTGCTGGACGATAGTTTTGCCTCCGGCGAGCACGCCCTGCTGACCTACCGCGCCGGCCGCTGGTGGCTGGAAGACCTGGGCAGCACCAACGGCACCACCCTCAACAACGTGCGCATCGACCGGGCGGTGGTGGTCAGCGTGGGAGACATCGTCGGCATCGGGGGGGTCAGGCTCAAGCTGGATCACGAATAGCCGACACGGATGTTGTCTTTCTAACCGCCGATAAACGCGGATAAACGCCGATGTTCTATCTCTTTATCTGCGTTCATCGGTGTTCATCGGCGGTTCGGATTTCACGGATGCTCGGCGGGTGGTGAATCCGTGCCATCCGTGACCCGAATCCGTGTATGCTCGTCATTATTTTGATATAAGGAGGGTGCAGAGAACATGGAGAAAGTACGCATCGGCGTGATCGGGGGCACGGGGGTCTACCAGATGGAGGCCCTGACGGACGTGGAGGAGGTGCGGGTGAAGACGCCCTTTGGCGACCCCTCGGAGGCCATCGTGGTGGGCACGCTGGAGGGGCAGCGGGTGGCTTTTCTGGCCCGGCACGGGCGGGGGCACCGCATCACGCCCACCGAGTTGAACACGCGGGCCAACATCTACGCCCTCAAAAGCCTGGGGGTGGAGTGGGTCATCTCGGTGAGCGCCTGCGGGAGCATGAGAGAGGACATCGCCCCGCGCCACGTGGTCATCCCCGACCAACTGTTCGACCTCACGCGAGGGCGGACGTTGACCTTTTTCGGGGAGGGTCTGGCGGCGCACATCAGCTTTGCCGAGCCTTTCTGCGCGGAGCTTTCGCAAGCCCTCTACCAGGCGGTGAAGAAGGCCGGGGCTACGGTGCACCTGGGCGGCACTTTCCTGACGATAGAAGGGCCGCGTTTTTCCACCAAGGGCGAATCGAACATCTTCCGGCAGTGGGGGGTGGACATCATCGGGATGACCGCCGTGCCGGAGGCCCAGTTGGCCCGCGAGGCGGAGATGTGTTACGCCACGATGGCCCACGTCACCGACTACGACGTGTGGCACGAGAGCGAGGAGACCGTCACGGTGGAGGCCATAGTCAAGAATCTGCTGGCTAACGCCGAGGTAGCCAAGTCCGCCATCCGCAACGTGGTGCCGGAGCTGAAAGGGGAGCGGACCTGCGGATGCGTCAACGCCCTGGCCGACGCTATCATCACCCGGCCCGAGCTCATCCCCGCCGAGACCAAAGAAAAGCTGAAACTGCTGATCGAGAAATATGTTTCCTGAAAAAGGTGCCTGGCACTTCCGGAAGTGCCAGGCACCTACCAATAGAGAGCAGTGGATATGTTTCCTGAAAGACGAAGGCGAGGGCGGGCCAGGACGAGGGAGTTGGGCCTGCTCGTCCTGGTCTACCTTCTGACTTTGATCGGCTTCGTGACCCTGGGGCTGGTGGAAAAGGGGCGGGTGGGGTGGGAGGAGTTGTGGCCGGTTTGGGTGTGGGCTGCCTGTATGTTGAGTGCCCACCTGCTCCTGGGCTGGCGAGCGCCCGGCTGCGATCAGTTGCTCCTGCCCCTGGCCGGGTGCCTGACCGGGCTGGGGCTGGTCATGATCCGGCGGCTGGCCCCGAACTTTCTGGCGAAGCAGGTGTTGTGGCTGGCGCTGGGCGTGGCGGCCATGCTGGTGCTGGCCATCGTGCCCCGCGACCTGCGCTGGCTGCGACGCTACCGCTATACCTGGCTGAGCCTGGGCTTGCTGCTGGTGGCCCTGACCCTGGTTTTCGGCGTCCATCCCAGCGGCTACAGAGCCAGGTTGTGGCTGGGCTTTGGGGGCTTCTACATCCAGCCTTCGGAACTGCTCAAGGTGCTGCTGATCGCCTTCCTGGCCAGCTACCTGAGCGAGAAACGGGAGCTATTGAGCCTGGCGGTTTATCGGCTGGGGCCCTGGCGGCTGCCTCCGCTGCCCTATCTGGCGCCCCTGCTGGTTACGTGGGGTTTTTCGCTCTTTCTGCTGGCCTGGCAGGGCGATCTGGGGACGGCCTTGCTTTTCTTTTGCGCTTTTCTGGCCATGCTTTACGTGGCCAGTTCACGGAGCGTCTACGTCTGGGCCGGCCTGATCCTCTTCGTGGTGGGCACTCTGGCCGTCTACCAGGTTTTCGCCCACGTGCGGCCGCGCATCGACATCTGGCTCGATCCCTGGTCGGAGCCCAGTGGCCGCTCCTATCAGATCGTGCAAAGCCTGCTGGCATTTGCGGCCGGAGGCGTTTTGGGGCGAGGGTTGGGCTATGGTCAGGCCGTCGATTACGTGCCCGCCGTCCACACCGACCTCATCTTTGCCGCCATCGGCGAAGAACTGGGGCTGGTGGGGGCGCTGGCGGTAGTGGCCCTTTACGTGTTGCTGCTCCATCGTGGCTATCGCCTGGCTCTGAGCATGGCAGACGATTTCGAGAAATTGCTGGTCACCGGTCTGACGGCGGCGCTCAGCCTCCAGGCCGTAGTTATTATGGGCGGCAGCCTCAAGCTCATCCCCCTGACAGGCGTTACCCTGCCCTTCGTCAGCTATGGGGGGAGTTCGCTGGTGATGAACCTGGTAGTTTTGGGCCTGTTGCTGCGCGTATCCAGGCGGGGTCGAGGCGAACGATGGTTTACAACATCAACCGTTTAGCCGGGCTTCTGCTCCTGGGGTTTCTGGTGGTGACCCTGGGGCTGGTCTATTGGCAGGTGATGCGCGCCCCGGAGCTCATGGCCCGGCCCTATAACCCCCGTCCAATCGAGGCAGAGCGGCGCATCCGGCGGGGGCGCATCCTCGACCGGCACGGCGTCGAACTGGTGGGCACTGATGTTGACATGGAAGGGAAAGCGCTTCGGTTTTACCGTTATCCGCCCCTGGTGCACGTCACCGGCTATCACAGCCTCCGCTACGGGGCGACCGGCCTGGAAGGAGCTTACAACGCCAGGCTGCGCGGAGAGACGGAAGAGGTGGAGCGCGACCTCCTGACAACCCTGGTGGACGACCTCCTGCACCGCCCCCAGGTCGGCCAGGATATCGTGTTAACCATCGACCTGGAGCTGCAAAAGGTCGCCGACGATGCCCTGGGCGAACGACGAGGCGCCATCGTCCTGCTCGATCCGCGTAGCGGCGAAATCCTGGCCTTAGCCAGCCACCCCTACTACAACCCCAACACCCTGGAAGAAGAGTGGGAAACCCTGCGAGATAACCCCCAAAAGCCGCTCATCAACCGCGCCAGCCAGGGGCTTTATCCGCCCGGCTCCAGTTTCAAGGTGGTCACCCTGGCCGCCGTCCTGGAGGAGGGCCTGACCAGCCCGCAAGAGACCTTCATCGACGACACGGGCCGTTTTGTGGTCCAGGGCTTCCCCATCCTCTGCAACAACCACCCCGGCCACACCTCCTTTGACCTCTACCACGCCTTTGGCTACTCCTGCAACGTGGCCTTTGCTCGATTGGGCCTGCGCCTGGGCGGGGAAAAGCTGCTGGAGTACGCCCGCCGTTTTGGCCTGGGGCGGGCTCCTGACCTGGACATCCCGGCCGAGGGCGGACAACTGGCAGGCGACCTCTCTCTGGGCGGCACACTGGACGACGTGGAAGTGGCCTCCACCGCCATGGGGCAGGGCGAGCTCATCGTCAGCCCCCTGCAAATGGCCCTGGCCGCGGCGGCCATAGCCAACGGCGGGATCGTGCCCCAACCCCTCCTGGTTCTTCAGCCGCCCTCTTCAGGTGCCTGGCACTTCCAAAGTGCCAGGCACCTCCAAGGCACCTCCAGGGCAGTATCCCCTCGAACGGCTCGACAGGTGGGGGAAGCGATGGTCGTGGTGGTGCGGGAGGGTACGGGGCAGCCGGCCGGGCTGCCGGGCGTCCAGGTGGCAGGCAAGACGGGCACGGCCCAGATCACGAATGGGCGAATGGGCGAAGAGGAAGAGCCACACGCCTGGTTCGTCGGCTTTGCGCCGGCCGACGCGCCGCGTTACGCCATCGCCGTGCTGGTGGAGCACGGCGGGCCAGGCTCGAAGGGGGCCGCTCCCCTGGCCCGGCTCGTTATGGAAGCGGCTTTATCAAAATAAATATCCCGAATAGTATACATCTATTATATATCCTGTAAATATGATATATTCTGTCTTGAATTTGTTCCACCTTGACAGGGCTTTAATTTCATGATATACTTATTACATAAAATACATTGTGGATGACAACATAGCGGCAGTTGCAATGTTGTCCTCAATATAATGCCGTTCTTTTCCTGAGACAGGGAGAGGGCGGTTTTTTTTAACCAGTCCCTCCCCCTCTTCCTCTGCAAAAGGAGGTCAAATAATGAAAAAGTACTTGATAGCCTTACTGTCGATAGCTTTGCTGTCCCCGTGGGTCGGTTCCGCCCCGCCCACGGAGGCCGCCCAGACCCCACCAGGTGCCTGGCAAACAGCGAACGTTCGTTGTTGTGCCAGGCACCTCGACAAGCAACGGGCGATGGACGCTTACATGCAACTGCCCCTGTACTTCGTCGCCAACCGGGGACAGGTAGATGAAAGCGTGGCCTACTACGCCCAGGGCAGCGGACATAGCCTCTACTTCACCGCCGAAGAGGTGGTCGTGGCCCTGGATAAAACCGTGTTGCGGATGCGCTTCGTGGGAGCTAAGGCCACGCAGCCTGTCGGCGCGGAGAAGACGGAGGCCGTAGTCAACTACTTCGTCGGGAACGACCCGGCGCAGTGGCAGACGGACGTCCCCACCTACGGCCAGGTAGCCTACCACGACCTCTATCCGGGCATTGACCTGCGTTACGGCGGGCAAAACGGTGCGCTCAAGTACACTTTCGTAGTACAGCCAGGCGCGGACGTTTCGCACATCCGGCTGGCCTACGGGGGCGCGGCCGGGTTGCGCCTGGACGAAGGGGGCAACCTGCTCATCCTGGCCGGGGGAAGAGAATTGAAGGACACCAAACCCTACGCTTACCAGGAGATCGGCGGGCGGCGGGTGGAGGTGGATGTGGAGCTTGTGCTGCACGGCGTGCGCACCTATGGCTTTGCGGTGCAGAGCGCTTACGATCCTCGCTACCCCCTGGTCATTGACCCTGTCCTGATCACTTTGCTTTACTCCACCTACCTGGGGGGGAGTGGTGATGACCGTGGCCATGGCATCGCCCTGGACGGGGCCGGCCATGCTTACGTGACGGGAGGGACTCAGTCCAACAACTTCCCCATCCAGAACCCCTATCAGGGAGAGCAGGGGAGCAATGTTGATGCCTTTGTGGCCAAGATAGACACCACGCAAAGTGGCGCCGCCTCCCTGCTCTACTCCACCTACCTGGGGGGAAGCGGTTATGACGGTGGCTATGGCATCGCCGTGGATGAGTCCGGCCAGGCTTACGTGACGGGCCATACTGATTCCAACAACTTCCCCACCCAGAACGCCTACCAGGGGACGCATGGCGGTTTTGATGATGCCTTTGTCGCCAAACTCAACGCCGCCGGGAACGCTCTACTCTACTCCACCTACCTGGGGGGGCGCGGTGGGGACAATGGCCAGAGCATCGCCGTGGATGAGGCCGGCCACGCCTACGTGACGGGGGACACTTCTTCCACCGACTTCCTCACCCAGAACCCCTATCAGGAGACGCGTGGCGGTTTTGATGATGCCTTTGTCGCCAAGATAGACACCACAAAGAGCGGCCATGCCTCCCTCGTCTACTCCACCTACCTGGGGGGGAGCAGTGATGACCATGGTTATGGCATCGCCGTGGACGGGGCGGGCAACGCTTACGTGACGGGCTATGCTTATTCCCCCGACTTCCCTACCCAGAACCCCTATCAAGGGACGTGCAGTGGTTGTCTCAATTACGCCTCTGATGTCTTTGTCACCAAGATTATCACCGCCAGCGGGGTCCTTACCTTGAGCTACTCCACCTACCTGGGGGGAAGCGGTTATGACGAAGGCTATGGCATCGCCCTGGACGGGGCCGGCAATGCTTACGTGACAGGATATACTAAATCCACCGATTTCCCCGCCCAGAACCCCTATCAAGGGACGTGCAGTGGTTGTCTCAATTACGTCTCTGATGTCTTTGTCACCAAATTTAACACCGCCGGCAGCGCCCTCATCTACTCCACT
>CAZYHC010000099.1:0-14866 GCA_964646625.1 uncultured Anaerolineales bacterium | reverse complement strand
TCCATCGTTTGGTTTTGGTAAAACAAAAAGGCGCACCGCTTCCGCTATGGAAGTCGATGCGCCCTTGTTGGTTACGCAGTCAAACTCTATTTATTTAGCCTGGGATGCCTCGATGTCATCTGCAAACTCTTGAAAGCTGGGCTTTATCTTGCATCCCCTGACATTAAATTGAATGACGTAATTGTACAAGGTGTTGATTTTGTGCTCTGTCTCTTCTCTCTCTAAGAGCCAGAGAATCATCGCAGCTACCCGGCCACCTACTCTATACTCTCGTGCGCCTGCCTTGATGATGAGCAACACAGCCCTCCCATCGGGGAGGGTTACTCTCATAATAGCACAAATTTTCGGTTTTGTCAAATTCGCATTTTCAACGCAAAAATGGCCCGAAAGCCGCACGTATGCACAGCACAAACGTTCTGAAATTTTTTACCAAACCTTAACCTGGGCTTTACCCTATCCCGTTAACTTGAGACCCGGCTTAAAGGCCCGATGATGGTAAAGTCCCGAGTTAGAGGGCATCCCTTTTTTGAGGCGCCCCTTTTATGTTTTGTTTAGGTTTTATTTATGCTAGTTTTATAATAATCCCTTATACTAATACTGAAGGAGGTTCCGGGACAATTGGGTTTTTGGGACGTGGCCAGACTGTTGTTTTCAACATCCTGGCTCTCAAGTTAACGGCACTGCCGAAAACTCTTGACCAAAAGCAAAAGCAGTAGTAAAATATACATAAATTAGACAATGTTTTGATTTTTAGGACATTCACGCTCTTATAGTTGAGTAGACGTTTGAGCCGGCCCAACTGAAGTGCCCTATAGTACTCCTTTAACGAACATTTCGCCGTGTCCTCCATTGCTCAAAATATACTCTGGCCCCTTTAGAAGGAGGTCTTCAATTTATGGTGCCTGCTTATTCCTTACAGAGCACAACAGATCTGGAGCCTGGGAATCACCTGTGTTCCCTGTACGAAACGGAAGAAGAGCGCCGGGCCTTGCTCACCCCCTTCTTATGCCAGGGCCTGGAGCGCGGCGAGAAAGTACTCTACATCGTAGATGCCCACAGTGCCGAGGTTGTGCTGGACTATTTGCGGGACGATGGCCTGGAGGTTGAACCCTACCTGGCAAGCGGACAACTAAGCATCCTCACCGTTGACGACGCTTATATGCGGGAGGGAGTTTTCGATCCCGATGGAATGATCGCCTTGCTGCGGGCTGAGACGGAGCAGGCCCTGGCCGAGGGTTACTCCGCCCTGCGCCTCACCGGCGAGATGACCTGGACGTTGCGGGGCCTGCCCGGTTCCGAACGGCTGATCGAGTACGAGGCCAAACTCAACGAGTTTCTCCCCGGCAGCAAGTGCCTGGCTATTTGCCAGTACGACCGTAGACGCTTCGACCCTGCGGTGCTTTTGGATGTGCTGTGCACCCACCCCATCGCCGTTGTCGGCACGGCGGTCTACGATAACTCCTATTACGTACCCCCGGTCGAGTCTCTGGACCATGACCCCTCGGCGGCACAGTTGCGTCATTGGCTGGATAACCTGGCCGAGTGCAGGCGGGCGGAGGAGGCCCTGAAACGCAGGCTGGAACAGTTGACCAGTTTGAACCGCGCTTCTCAGGCGGTGACCGCCTCTCTCGAACTCGACCAGGTGCTGGCCGAGATTGTATCCCTGGCCGGCGAAGTGGTGGCTTCGGACTATGCCAGTGTGTGGCTGGTAGACGAGGAGGGCAGATTGGGCCAGAGCGCCGAATACCTGCCGGGCGTGCCATATATAATAAATGACCGCATCAGAGATAGGGGTTTCGCCAATTGGATCGTTCGCTCGCGTCAGGCCATAGTCGTTGATGACACAGATGAGGACGGCACTGTACACCCCAGGCCGGCCAATGGAGCGCCGTGCACTGTCAGTCTGCCCATTACAAAGGCCGGCGTCAGGTCGTTCGTGGGCCTGCCCCTGGTGGTCAAAGATCGTCTGCTGGGCGTGCTTTTCCTGGGCAGCCTGCGCCCCGGCAACTTCCGTGGCCAACTTCCTTTGCCGACCACCTTCGCCAATCAGGCCGCCGTAGCCATCGAGAATGCGCGGCTGTTTGAACAGGCGCAAAGGGAGGTTGTCGAGCGCAAGCAGGCAGAGGAAGAAATCCGCCGCCGGGCCGCCCACCAGGAGGCCCTCAACGCCATCGCCGCGGCGGTGAGCCAATCCCTTGACCTGAAAGAGGTCCTGGACGCTGCTCTGGAAAAGACGCTGGCGGTGCTAAAGATAGAGGATGGCGGCATCCACCTCTTGGAGCCCGATGGGGGGGGCCTGACCCTGCAGGTGTACCGGGGGGCCTCAGAGGAACTGGTGGAAGCCGTGCGACGCCTCCGCCTGGACGAGGGCATCTCCGGTCAGGCGGTGGCCGAGGGGAGGCCGGTGGTCCTGGATGTACAAGATTATCCCACTGAGCGACTGGCCCCTTACATCGTTAAGGAGGGCTTCCAGACCCTGGTCAGCACGCCGCTGATTTCCAAAGGCAAAGCACTGGGGACGTTGACCCTGGACACGCGGCGGCCACGGGCCTTCCCGCCGCAGGAGCTGGGGCTGTTGGTGGCTATCGGCCACCAGATCGGCGTGGCTATCGAGAACGCCCGGCTCTACCAGAACGAGCAGAAGCGAGCCGCCCAGTTGGCCGTGGTCAGCGAAGTGGCCCATAGGGCAGCTTCGATCCTGGACGTGAACCAGCTTTTGCAGGAAGCGGCCATCGCCATCCAGCAGGACTTCAACTATTACGGTGCAGCTCTATACCTGCTGGATGAAGCTGCTGGCGAGCTTGAATTGATGGCTATCGCGGGCGGTTTCGGGGACATGGCGGCACCTTGCTACCGTCAGGTTGTGGGGATGGGGATAATCGGTTGGGCGGCCGAGACCGGCCAGTCGCTCCTGGTCAACGACGTGAGCCAGGAACCGCGCTACATCCTGGGTTTTCTGACGGCGCCATTGACCAAATCAGAGCTGTGCGTGCCCCTCAAACTGGGCGACCGGGTCATCGGCGTGCTCGACGTTCAGGACACCAGATTGAACGCCTTCGACGAGATGGACCTCATGGCTATGGAAACCCTGGCCGATCAGCTTGCCGTGGCTATCCAGAACGCGCGGCTGCATCAGGAAGTTCAGCAGCGGGTGGAGGAGTTGGTCTTCCTCGACCGAATTGGCCGGGCCGTGACTTCCAGCCTGGACCTGGAACAGATTCTAACCACAATCATGCGGAAGGCCAGGGATGTGCTCAAGACGGAAGCCGCCTCTGTGATGCTGCTTGACGATCAGGGTAAAGAGTTGGTCTTTAAAACTGCGGTCGGATCACAGGCAGAGGGGGTCGAGGGCCTCAGATTGCCCCTGGAGCAGAGCATCGCCGGGTGGATAGTACGGGAAGGCCGGCCCCTGCTGGTGCCCGACGTAAGGGAGGACCCTCGCTTCTACCCAGGTATTGACCAGGCCGCCGGTTCCGTCACCAGGTCGGTCCTCGGTGTCCCTTTGGAGGTCAAAGGGAGATTGCTCGGAGTGATCGAAGCGGTGAACAAAATCGAGGGTGATTTCAGCCAGTCGGATGTGGAATTGTTGTCTTCTATGGCCCAGTGGGCGGCTATTGCTATCGATAACGCGTGGCTGTTCCAGGCGGTCGGGCAGCAGCGCGAACAACTCCGTGCCCTGGCGACGCGGCTGGCAGAAGCCCAAGAAGCCGAACGGCGGCGGCTGGCGGGGGAACTACACGATCTGGTAGGGCAGAATCTGGCTGCTCTGGGCATCGACCTGAACATCATGCAGGCGCAGATGCCCAAGGAGGCAGCAAACCTGATAGGTCATCGCCTGACCGATTCGCTGGCGCTGGTGAAGCAGACGACTAAATGCATCCGCGACATGATGGCCGATCTGCGGCCGCCGGTGCTGGACGACTACGGACTGGTGGCTGCGTTGCACTGGTATGGGAAACAGTTTGCCTCGCGGATGGGCATCGCCGTGACCGCGCAGGGCGAGAAGCTCGTCCCCCGGCTGGCTGCGCCCATCGAAAACGCCCTGTTCCGCATCACCCAGGAGGCGTTGACCAACGTGGCCAAGCACGCCCAGGCCACACAGGTGACGGTGGCCGTGGAGGTAGATCGCAGAACGGTACGCCTGGTCATCGCTGACGATGGCATCGGCTTCGACCCCACGCGCCTGGCCGAGCCCGATGGAGGCCGGGGCTGGGGGCTGCTCACCATGAAGGAGCGGGCCGAGGCAGTGGGTGGCTATTGCTGCATCGAGTCTTCCCCTCGGCAGGGTACACGACTCGTCGTGGAGGTGGGACGATGAGCATCACCGTCTTCCTGGCCGACGACCACACTGTGCTTCGCGATGGGTTGCAATACCTGCTGGAAGCGCAGCAGGACATCAAAGTAGTCGGCAATGCAGCCGAGGGGCGCGATGCAGTGCGCCAGGTGGTACAACTCCGCCCTGACGTTGTGATCTTAGACATCGCCATGCCTGAACTGAACGGCATTGAGGCCACGCGGCAAATCCGCGAAGTCTGTCCGTCTGCCCAGATCCTTATCCTCTCGATGCACTCTACAACTGAACACGTTTTTCGAGCATTGCAGGCCGGAGCGCGCGGCTACCTGCTGAAAGAATCGGCCGGCATTGAGGTAGTCAAAGCCGTTCGCGCCGTCCACGCCGGTCGTCGCTACCTGAGCGAAGAGATCTCTGATAGGGTTATCGACGACTACGTGCGCCAGCGCGAGGACGTCGAAGCGAAGAGCCCCCTGGCGCGTCTCAGCCCACGCGAGCGGGAAATCCTGCAACTGATCGTCGAGGGCAAATCTAGCGAAGAGATCGCCAATATCCTCTTCCTCTCCCGTAAAACCGTCGATACCTACCGCAGCCGCCTGATGCGGAAGTTGGGCATCAACGACCTCCCTGGTCTCGTCAAATTCGCCATCCAGTACGGATTGACCCCGTTGAAATAGCCTGGCCCCTGGCCTCCAATATCCAAACCTCAATTGGCCGTTGCGCCATCTACCCACTAACTATAACCCTCAGCTTCACCCCCTGGCAGGCCCAGAGCTTGTTTTGTCAAACTTTTCCCCGGCACTGTCAAGTTATTCCTACAGACAAGCAGCGCGGTTTGTGGTATCATGGAAGGTACCTGAAGTCAGAAGGGGAAGCATTGTGCAGGAAACGATTCTGGTTGTCGAAGACCACGACGCCATGCGCAAGTTGCTACGGGAGTGGATGGAGATAATGTTTCCTCAATGTCGCATTGTCGAAGCAGCCAGCGGCGAAGAAGCCCTGACCATTGCCCAGGCCAGGGCGCCGCGCGTGGTGGTTATGGACATCGGCCTGCCACAGATAAACGGTATCGAAGCCACGCGGCGTATTAAAGCCGCCGTGCCGACCGTGCAGGTCGTGATGTTGACCATCCACGAAGACGAAGCCTATCGCGTTGACGCCGTAACAGCCGGGGCGAGCGCGTACGTGACGAAATGTACGATGCTAACCGATCTCCTGCCCACACTGGCGACGCTGCTGTCCACTCAAGACGAACCTGAGGATGTGAGGCATGAAACGTAACGGGGTGGGCCAGAAGTGAACCCTGATGGAGAAGATGCAGGGTGAAAGACGAAGCTAAGACAAAGAAGCGACTCATAAGTGAATTGGTAGAACTGCGCCAACGGGTTGCTGAATTGGAAACATCAGAAATCGAGCACCAGCGGGCGGAGGAGGTGCTACAGAGGCGCGAAAGAGAAATCCGCATGATCACCGAAAACGTTCCGGGGCTGGTTTCATACGTAGACGCAGACGGTCGTTACCACTTCGTCAACAAGCACTACGAAGAGTGGTTTGGAATCCCCCGAACAGAGATCATTGGGAAGCACTACAGGCAGGTTCTCGGCGAGGCTACCTATGGACTGATAAAAGACCACATTGAGGCGGCGCTGTCAGGCCACCGAGTGTGCTACGAAGAGGCCCTTCCGTATATGCATGGTGGCACGCGCTGGGTGCTTGCCGACTACGTTCCAGACGCCGACGACCGAGGAAGGGTCAAAGGCTTCTTCGCCTTGGTCACCGATATCACCGAGCTCAAACGGGTGGAGGAGGCGCTGGCGAAAGAACGCAATCTGTTGCGCACTCTGATAGACAACCTGCCAGATTACATCTACGTCAAAGACGCCGAGAGCCGGTTTGTCATCGGCAACATTGCAGTTGGGCATCTCATGGGGACGACCACGCCAGATGAGCTGGTTGGGAAGACGGACTTCGACTTTTACCCGCAGGAACTGGCCGCCCAATATCGTGCCGACGAACAGGAGGTCATCCGCTCAGGTCAACCGCTAATCAACCGCGAAGAACCCCACATAGACCTGTCAACAGGCGACAGGAGATGGCTTTCAACCACCAAAGTGCCTTTGCGGGATAGTGAGGGGAAGATCGTGGGGCTGGTGGGCATAGGCCGGGACATCACCGAGCAGAAGCGGGCTGAGGAGGAGAAAGAAAAGCTGCAAGCCCAGCTTATCCAAGCGCAGAAAATGGAGGCTGTCGGGAGGCTGGCGGGCGGGGTAGCCCACGACTTCAACAACCTGCTGATCCCCATCATCGGCTACAGCAAACTCCTGCTGTGCAGCCTCAGCGACCAAGACCCGCTGCGCCAGGACGTTGAAAAGATTATGAAGGTCGCAGAACGGGCCGCTTCGCTGACCCGCCAACTCCTGGCCTTCAGCCGCAGGCAGCCGCTTCAACCGCAGGGGCTGGACCTCAATGCCACAGTCGCCAATATAGGAAAGATGTTGCGGCGTCTTATCGGCGAGGACATCGAACTGGTCACCACTCTCGAACCGGAGCTGGAATGGGTGAAAGCCGACCCAGGCCAGATCGAGCAGGTCATCATGAACCTGGCCGTCAACGCTCGCGACGCCATGCCCCAGGGCGGCAAGCTCACCATCACCACCGAAAACGTGACCCTGGACCAAGACCGCTGCCAGGTTATCCCCGAAGCGCGGCCCGGCACCTTTGTTTGTCTCTCGGTTGAGGACACGGGAGTGGGCATGGATCAAGAAACCCTTCAGCACATCTTCGAGCCTTTTTTCACTACCAAGGAGGTTGGACAGGGTACCGGCCTGGGTCTGTCCGTGGTCTACGGCATCGTCGAACAGCACGAAGGGTGGATAAATGTCTACAGTGAGCCGGGGCAAGGCTCGACCTTCAAGGTCTATCTGCCAGTTTTTGACGTAGAGCCGGAAGAAGACAGCATTGAAGAGACGATTTCGTTGCAGGAGCTTCAGGGCCGTGGCGAACGGATTCTGGTGGTGGAGGATGAAGAAGGAGTTCGTGCTTTTGCCAGGAGAGTGCTTGGCGAAAACGGCTATGTGGCATTTGAGGCTGTCAGTGCGGAAGAGGCCCTGGATATCTTTGAGAGAGAGAAGGGGAATTTCCACCTGGTCTTCAGCGACGTGGTGTTGTCCGATAGAGCTGGCTTTCAATTGGCTGACCAACTCCTCGCTCACAAACCGGGACTGCAGGTTCTGCTGAGCAGCGGCCACACGGATCGGAAATTGCACTGGCCTCTTATACGCGAAAGAGGATTTCGGTTTCTACAGAAACCTTACGCCCCGGTCGACCTGCTTCGAGCCATCAGAGAGGCTATAGAGCCAGGCTAAATGAAACCATTGCACCATAGGAGAACCTTTAGATGAACGAAAAGAGCAGCATAGAGAGTATCCGGATCCTGATCGTTGACGACGAAGAGAAAGTGGTGTTTGTTCTGGGGGAGACTCTGGCCGCACTGGGAACGAGATGTGAGGTGCATACGGCCTACTCAGGCCAGGAAGCGCTGGCACTTGTGGCCGAACAGCCTTTTGACCTGCTCATCACTGATTTGCAGATGCCAGGAATTGATGGCCTGGAGCTAATGGCACAGGTGCGAGCCTGCTACCCGGAGATCCGTCTCATTTTGATGACCGCCTGCGGCTTCGATAAAAAAGTGAAGGCCGAGGCCCGCCGTCTGGGAGTATACCGCTACCTCACCAAGCCGTTTGAGATTGGGGAACTGGTAGAGGCCGTAAAAGTGTAGCGACAGCGACCAATATAGCGGAGCACAAAGGGAATAGTCAATGGTCGCCGATTGAGCTCAAGCTGAGAGATAACACACAGCAATAAAGTTCCGCCGAAGAAAGGAAGGCGTTATGGCTATAGAACGGATTCTGGTGGTGGATGATAATCCCCACATCGTTCGGCTCTGCACCAGAGTCCTGGCCGGAGAAGGCTATCAGGTGCAGGGGGTCAGCCAAGGTAGAGAAGCCCTGGCTCTGCTGGCAAGCGGACGCTTCGATCTGCTCCTCCTCGACATCAAGATGCCTGACATTGACGGACTGGCTGTGCTGCGCCAGGCCCGCCAGCTTGATCCGGAAGTCACCGCCGTTATCATCACCGGCTACGGCACTTTAGAAAATAGCATCGAGGCCCTGCGGGCCGGGGCGCGCGGCCTCGTGCCCAAACCCTTAACCCCTGACGATCTCTTGACCGCCGTGAACGAGGCCCTGGAACGCAAGCGGCTGGAGCAGGAGAACCTGCGCCTGCGCGTCAGTCTGCCTATCTTGGAAGTCAGCCAGGCTTTGATGAGCAAGGGCACGACTGAACAACTGGCGGCGCGCCTGTTGGAAATCATCGGGCGCGAATTTGAAGCCGACCGCGCCTCCCTGATGCTCCTGAATGAGGAGAAAGACGAGCTCTACATCGCCGGCGCGATCGGCCTGCCAGCGGAGGTGGTGGAGGCGACCAGGGTGAAGAGAGGGCAGAGCATCGCCGGTCGGGTGCTGGATCGGGAAGAGCCGCTGATTCTGAACGAGAGGGCGGGTGTAGAGTCGCCTTTCCGGGAATTGATGACCAAGTCGGACATCGCTTCCGCCGTATGTACGCCCCTTCGTACCAGAGAGCGGGCCATCGGAGTGCTTAACGTTGCCCGTCTGAAAGGGAAACCCCCTTTCAACCAGAGTGATCTGACCCTCCTGTCCATCTCGTGTGGTCAGATAGCCACCGCTTTGGAGAACGCTCTTTTGTACCAGGAGGTGGCGCGGGGCAGGGAGGCGCTGGCGAGAGAACGCAATCTGTTGCGCATTCTGATAGACAACTTGCCAAACTACATCTATGTCAAAGATACCGAGAGCCGGTTTGTTATCAATAACATCGCGTCCAGGCGGGCCTTGGGAGCGACCACGCCAGACGAGCCCGTTGGAAAGACGGACTTCGACTTTTACCCGCAGGAACTGGCGGCCCAATATTATGCCGACGAACAGGAGCTCATCCGTTCAGGTCAACCGCTAATCAACCGCGAAGAATCCCACATGGACCTGTCAACAGGCGACAGGAGATGGCTTTCAACCACCAAAGTGCCTTTGCGGGATAGTGAGGGGAAGATCGTGGGGCTGGTGGGCGTAGGCCGGGACATCACCGAGCAGAAGCGGATGCAGGCTCACCTCATTCAGACCGAGAAACTGGCTGCTCTGGGCCGGCTGGCTGCTTCTCTGGCCCACGAGATCAACAATCCCCTCCAGGCTTTGCACAGCGGCTTGCGTTTGCTCCTGAAAGAATCCCTGGAAGAAGAAAAGCGCCAGCGCTACCTGACCATCGTCAACCGCGAGGTAGAGCGCCTGATCTCCATCGTGGAGCGGATGCTGAGTTTCTACCGGCCCTCGAAGGCTCAGCGGGGGCCGACCGATATCAACGCCGTGCTGATCGAGACTCTGGCTCTGGCGGGCAAAAAGTTGCAGCACGCCAAAGTCACGGTCGAGAAAAAGCTGGCCGCCGAGTTGCCTCCCGTTCAGGCTGTCGCTGACCAACTCAACCAGGTTTTCCTCAACATCATCCTCAACGCCATAGATGCCATGCCCCAGGGAGGCGCTCTTACGCTGGAAACAGGCTGGGAAGACGGTCGTCGCCAAGAGGTTTGGGCTGCCTTCATCGACAGCGGGGAAGGCATCCCGGCCTCGGAATTGGACAAAGTCTTCGAGCCTTTTTATACTACCAAGTTGAAGGGCACCGGCCTGGGGCTGTCCATCAGCTATAGCATCGTGGAACGGCACGGCGGCCGCATCGAGGTAAAGAGCGAGGTGGGGCAGGGCAGTACTTTCACCGTCTGGTTGCCGATGGGGGAGGGAGAGTAATGGCGGAGAAAGGAAGGATCCTGGTGGTGGACGATGAGCCGGCCATCCGTCTTTTTTTGCGTGAGGAACTGGCCCAGGCGGGATACACGGTCTGTACTGCGGCCAGCGGGGAAGAGGCTCTGGTCTTCTTGGAAGCCAAACCCGTGGACCTGATTCTGCTGGATTTGAAGATGGAGGGCTTAGACGGCATCCAGGTCATGAAGGAGGTGGCCAGAGAAAAGCTGTCTCCGGTGGTCATCATCCTGACGGCTCACGCCAGCCTGGAGTCGGCCATCGAGGCCCTGCGCCAGGGCGGGTATGACTATCTGCTCAAACCGTGTCGCACCGAGGAGCTTTTGGCCAGCGTGGAGAAGGGTCTGACCCGACGCCGGGAGGAATTGCGCCGCCGGAAACTGACCCGCTTGATCGAAGAGAGCGCCCGGCAATTGCAAGATGCCTCTTCGCCGGGTGAAGAGGAGGGGGAGGAGCCCTCGGCCCGACCCCGTTTCCTCCAGGCGCGAGGGCTGCTCCTGGATAAAGAGCAATACACCGTCGTCCGCCAGAGTCAGCCCCTGCACCTGACCTCCACCGAGTTCCGGCTGCTGGCCTGTCTGATGGAGCGGGCCGACGAACTCGTCACCTTCCGCCGACTGGCCGAGGAACTGCATGGACACGCTTCAGAAAAATGGGAAGCCCGCCAGACCCTCAGCACCCACCTCTGGCGGCTGCGACGCAAAGTAGGGACCGGCCTGGACGAAAAGCCCTACATCGTGAACGTGCGAGGCCGGGGATATAAATTCGTGGGCAAGGAGGGCTAGAGAAGAGACGAGAGAGTGCCATCATATCCCTTATGCTCTTCCCAGCATCGGACCGCTGAAGACGACGGCCCGATGCTTTTATTTATGGGCAAAACTTACGAAAGTGGAAACTTTTCGTGATGATTCTGGAAAGGCCGGAGGCGGCCTTTCGTGATATGATATAGCTAATTGTACTCTGAGGCGAAGGGGACAATCCGGAGAGTGATGAGGAAATGAGCAAACGGATTCTGATCGTTGATGACGATGAGAGTGTGGTGTTTTTTCTGGGGGAGCATCTGGCCCAACTGGGAAAAGAGTACAAGGTGGAGACAGCCTGTTCAGGTGAGGAAGCTTTGGCTCTTATGGCCGAACAGCCTTTTGACCTGCTCATCACCGATTTGCGGATGCCGGGAGTTGACGGCCTGGAGCTACTGGAACAGGTGCGGGCCCACTACCCGAAGACCCGCCTTATTTTGATGACCGCCTACGGCTCCGCTAGAGTGGAGGCCGAGGCCCGCCGCCTGGAAGTCTACCGTTACATTACCAAGCCGTTCGAGGTTGAGGAATTGATAGAGGTCGCCCGCCAGGCCCTGAGTAAGATAGAGGTCAGTAGGAAGGGCGTCCTCATCCTCTCTGGCGAGAGTTTTGAGGCCATCACCCGCTGTCTCTCAGATCTCCGTGTCAAGGCTAACGCCCAATGCGTCTTTCTGATCACCACTGAGGGGCAACCTGTCAGCATAGAGGGCCTGACCGGCCGGCTGGATGTGGATACTCTGTCAACTCTGATGGCCGGCAACTTCCTGGCTGCCCACGAGATCGCCCGATTACTGGGCCAGAAGAGCATCTTCAAGCTCAGTTATCATGAGAGCGATGAACACAACATCTATTCCTACAGCGTGGAGGACCGTTACCTGGTGATCATCGTTTTCGGCCATGAGACAAAGCCCGGCCTCGTCTGGTTCTACGCCCGGCAGGCAGTTGACGAGCTATCGGACATTCTGGCCCGGTCGAGAGTGGAGGGACAGGCTCACGAGATGCTGGATGCGGATTTTGGCTCCTCTCTCAGCCAGCAGCTTGACGATCTCTTCGATGATACATAAAAATACAATGTTGGAGGAGATTTAACATCAATGACAACAAAAGGTCCGCAGCTTTCAGCAGAGCAAATGGAGAGGATAGATATATGCCTCAGAGAGCTATATAAGGAAACCAATGCGTGTTGTGTCCTCTTGTCCGATGTGTCCGGGCAACTCATCAGCGAGCAGGGGCCCATAGGCCGGATGAACACCACCGTGCTTTCGGCCCTGGCCGCCGGGGACATAGCCGCCACCAGGGAGATGGCCAACCTGGTGGGAGAGAAGGCTCGCTTCAAGCTGCTTCTGCATGAGGGGGAAGGGCGAAGCGTCTATCTCTCCGATGTGGGCGAGGAACTCATCCTGGTTACAGTTGCTACCAACGAGACGCCTATCGGCCTGGTACGACTCTTCCTCAAACAGACGGTGGAGAATGTGAAAGATATAATCGCCGAACAAGCGACCGGTCCTGATGCAGAGGGGGCCATTGATGCGGACTTCGGTCAACTCCTGGCCGATGAGTTGGATATTTCTCTGTCCGATTAGGGTCATTCCCTCGGACTTGAGCACAATCACGCGGTGATGTGGCAAGCACTTATATGGAGGTGTATCGTGTTCATCAATTGGAAGTTGGGTGAAATCAACCTGAAAATCGTTTATTATGGCCCGGGTATGAGCGGCAAAACGACCAACCTGGAATACATCCACGCTAAAACCAAGCCCCAGATGCGAGGGGAGCTGGTCTCCCTGAAGACGAGAGAAGACCGCACTATTTTCTTCGACTTTCTGCAACTGGAGCTGGGGAAAATCAAGGGCCTGAAGCCCAAGTTCAACCTTTACACCGTGCCCGGCCAGGTGATTTATGCCTCCAGTCGCAAGCTTGTGTTGCGAGGAGCCGATGGCCTCGTCTTTGTCGCTGACTCCCAGGTATATCGGTTGAAAGACAATCTCGCCTCTCTACAGAGCATGAACGAACACCTGGAAGAGTTGGGCTTTGTTCCCCAGGAAGTTCCGCTCGTCATCCAGTTTAACAAGCGCGACCTGCCCAATGCTGCTCCTGTCCCTGTGCTCCGCAGTTACCTGGGGGTTAATGGGCTGGTCTGTTTCGAGTCGGTAGCCACCCAGGGGGTGGGTGTTTTCGATACCTTGAAGGCCGCCATCAACGCCGTGATGGCTCAGGTTCAGGGCCGAATTTGAGCGGGAATGAGCGAGGAGGTACACGTTGGCGCTCAAGGGCAATTTAACCGACATGAGCCTGACTACCATCGTCCAGGTGAATTGTGAGGGGAGAAATCAGGCTCGCCTGCTCATCAGGAATCAAGGTAAAGAAGCCAGCGTCTTTTTTGAAGATGGTAACATCGTGCACATGGCTTTAGGAAACGAGATAGGAGAGGAGGTGATCTATGAACTTTTAACCTGGGAAGAAGGGACGTTCGAACTGGAACAAGGTATTCCCCCTCCGGCCCACACGGTAACCAACCATTGGTCAAAACTGCTGCTGGAAGCGGTGCATTTCATAGACGAGGGTGCGGCCGGGTGGGAGATGGAGGTGGATGAGTGGGAAGATGAATGGGAAGAAACGGAACGAAAGGAGGTGAGTGAAATGGCGAAGAAACGTAGCGAGGTCTTGACCGAGCACCTGGAGGCTCTGTTGGCCACTTCAGCCGACATTAACGGGGCAGTCATCCTCGGCAGCGACGGCCTGATTCTGGCCTCCAACATGCCGCTGGGGGGGCACGATGCCACCCGAGTGGGAGCCGAGGGCGCGGCGCTCCTGGGTTTGAGCAAGCGCACTCTGGCGAGCCTGAAGTGTGGTGACTTCGAGGCGGCCATCCTGGAAGGGGAGGACGGCTGGATCATCGCCGTCGGCGCCGGGGAGCACCAGATGGTGCTGGGTTTGACCAACTCGGACGTCAACCTGGGTATGGCCCTGATCGAGATGCGGGGCATTGCCGTCGATGTAGAGAAAACCATGGGCTAGCCATGTGGTCATAACGCGGTCAAAGAAAGGAGATAAAAGAAATGGCCACGGAAGAACAAAAGAAGATTCGCCAGATGAAGCTGTGCAACGAGGTAATCTACGGCCTGGCTAAAGGTATGTGGGAGTTATTTGGCGAAGGATCCTTGGGGGTCTGCGCTGAGATCGGTGAGGAGATTATCGAGGAGATGGAACACGATATGGGCCTCGAGATCCGGGGTGAGAATCCCCAGGACATCCTGACCGAACTGGAACGCATCTACGTAGACGAGGTAGGCGGCGCGCAGGCAGCCGACCTCAAGATCAAGGACAATCGCCTTGACGTCTTCATCGAGGACTGCATCCTGTTGCACGCCTGCACCGACTTGCAGAAGGAAGGCGTTAAGCCCTTCACCTGCGTGCCGATGATGATCGCGGCCGCGGCCCTGCGCGAACGCCTGGGCCTCAAGGAGCGGTTGATCGGCATCACGATCGAGGGCAACAAGTGTGACATCGCCTTCGAGATGATCTAACAGTCATCAGCACCTGTGGCCGACCGTGCACCGTGGTCATAGGCAAACCGACGCCGAGGTCAACCCGGGCCAGGTACCATCCGAGACCGGAAAGGCCAGAGGACGACCGCGACCATGGGCTAGCCCCGACGCTGGCAATACCCTACAATAACAGCCGGCCGGCGAACCGGCCGACGACAAGTAGAAAGGAGATAAAAGAAATGGCCACGGAAGAGCAGAAGAAAATCCGCCAGATGAAGCTGTTCAACGAGGTAATCTACGGCCTGGCCAAAGGCATGTGGGAGCTGTTCGGCGAAGGATCCTTTGGGCTCTGTGCCGAGATCGGCGAGGAGATTATCGAGGAGATGGAACACGATATGGGCCTCGAGA
>CAZYHC010000098.1:0-15090 GCA_964646625.1 uncultured Anaerolineales bacterium | reverse complement strand
CCATCTCCGTCCGAGTCGGGCCAGGGGCAGCCGTTGTTTTCGGGCGGGCCGGGTTGGTCCTTGCACTGGTCCACGTCGTCGTTCACGCCATCTCCGTCCGCATCGCCGGGCACAGGGCAGCCGTCGTTATCGGGCGGGCCGGGTTCGGTCGGGCAGTTGTCCACGTCGCCACAGACGGAATCGCCGTCGGCGTCGTTGTCGGGGTCGTTGGGGCAGGCGTCGCAAACGTCTCCTGTCCCGTCCCCGTCGGCATCGGCCTGGTCGGGATTGGCGGCGTCAGGGCAGTTGTCCGAGTCGTCAGGTACGGTATCACCGTCCGTATCCGGCGGCGGTGGAGTATCGGTGGGCAGCGGACAGCCGTTATTTTCGGGCGGGCCGGGTTGGTCCTTGCACTGGTCCACATCGTCATTCACTCCGTCGCCGTCCGCATCGCCGGGCACGGGGCAGCCGTCGTTATCGGGCGGGCCGGGTTCGGTCGGGCAGTTGTCCAGGTCGCCACAGACGGAATCGCCGTCGGCGTCGTTGTCGGGGTCGTTGGGGCAGGCGTCGCAAACGTCTCCTGTCCCGTCCCCGTCGGCATCGGCCTGGTCGGGGTTCGGCACGTTGAGGCAGTTGTCTGTATCGTCAGGTATGGTATCACCGTCCGCATCCGGCGTCGTTTCTGTCCCTGTAGGTGTAGGGCTTGGCGTTTCGGTAGGGGTGGCCGTCGGCGTAGCCGTCGGGGGTGTGATGGTGAAAGCAGCCGCCGCAGTGTAAACCAGGTCGGAGGTGTAGGCCACGACAATGGCCTGCGGCGAGCTTTCCCAGCCCTGTCCGGTGGGCAAAACGATGGCCGTCTGGAAATAGCCGCCACCGCCCGCCGTAGCCACGCCGATGATTGCTTCCGCGCCAGTGATCTTTATCCCGGTCTCCGGCCTGACCAGAGAGACGTTTACCCCACTCCCTGCTGGCCATTCGTAGCCCCGCACCATGATGGCGATGCCCACTATTCCCTGCGATGGCTCCAGATGGATGAACGGTTGACCCGGCGGCACGGTGGGCGTCCGGGTGGGGGTAGGCGTATGGGTGGGCGTGGGCGTATGGGTGGGGGTAGGGGTGAAGGTGGGGGTAGGCGTAAAGGTAGGCGTAGGCGTAAAAGTGGGGGTAGAGGTCGGGAAGATTATTTGGGTTGGCGTGTCTGGAGGTCTTGGGGTGAAGGTGGGCGTGGGCTGTATCTTCTGCCACCACAGGGCCGCGATCGCCCTTCCTGTATGCTCGTAATATTCCATCTTAATGTCGTGTTGGCCGCCGATCAGGTAGAGGTCGAACCATTGGGTAACGGCCGGCCCGTCTTGCCAGTTATCGACGAGCCACTGACCGTCGATCCACAGCCGCACCCCGTCGTCCACCCGGACGTAGAAACGGTAGGTGCCCTGATCGAAACTCAGCCTTCTCGTCCAGCGCGCCGAGAAATCGTCGGCCGGCAGGCCCGGCGCCGGTGCGCCGTTATCCCAGTTGAAGCTGATGGTTGAATCGTTACGTTTCAGAACGGGCTCACCTGCCAGGGAGCGGTTACTGTAATATTCGCCCTTCCAATCGGTGTAGGCTTCGATGCGCTCCCACCAGAGAGCGACCAACGCTCCGCCCCCACGTTCGTAGTATTCCAGACGCAAGGTGTGGCGGCCATTCAGATAGGTATCGGCCACGTAGGTGTTGGGCATGGCGTCGTGCCACTGGTTGATGAGCAGGTTACCGTCCACCCACAGGCGCACCCCATCGTCGGCGCGGGCGTAAAAGCGATAGTTGCCGGCCGATAAATCCAACTCTCTACTCCAGCGGGCGGAGAAGTTGTCGGCCGATATGCCGTCCTGTGGCGCATTGTAGCCCCAGTCGAAGTTGAGATTCTGATCGTTGCGCACTAAGGCCGGAGGGCCTTGTAGGTAGGGGTTATTGTAATATTCACCTTTCCAATCGGGGTAGGTTTCGACTCGCTCCCACCACACTGAGATGAAGGCCGTCCCCTGGCTCTCGTAGTATTCTATCTCCAGAAAGTGGCTGCCCTCGACCAGATAGATGTCGGCCACGTAGTTGCCGGGCATGGCATTGTGCCACTGGTCGATGAGTTGTTTGCCGTCTATCCAGACGCGCACCCCGTCGTCGGCGCGGGCATAGAAACGATAATTGCCGGACGAGAAGTACAGATTTCTGCTCCAACGGGCCGAGAATCCGTCGGTCAGCCAACCGGCCTGTGGTGGACCGTAGCCCCAGTCGAAGTTCACTGCCAGGTCGTTGCGCACCAGGGCCGGAGCGCCGCTCAGGTTAACATTGTTATAATATTTCCCCTGCCAGTCGGTGATGAACGGCGGCGGAGGCGTGGGAGTGGGCGTGGGGAACGAGGGCGGCAGGGGCGTAGAGGTCGGCGGTGGAGTGGTAGCGGTGGGGGTGGCCGTCGGCGTCTGGGTGGCGGTGGCTACTATCGCGATGGTGGCCGTCGGCGTGGGGGTGACGTCGGCGATCTGGAAGCGAGCCGAGGACTTGATGCCCGACCTGTCTGACCAGGCCACCACGTGGACCTCACTCATCTGGAGCCAACGCTCCTCCTGGGGAAAGGTAAAAGAGACCGCAAATTGGCCGGCTTCATCGGCCACCGCACCGGCGTAGGCGAAGTTATCTTGTATCTGGCCGGCAGGGTCTTCCAGGGAGACGAAGATGGCTTCTCCTGGTTGCCAACCCTCGCCGATGACTGTCAACATTGTGCCAGCGGAGCCCTCCACAGGGCTGATGCTGATTTTGGCCTCGGTGACAGGATTGGGAGTCAGGGCGGATACGTGCTCGGCTGTGCCCCTCAGCATTAACATCCCCCCGAGGAGCATCGCTCCGAAACACAGCGCCAGGGCAAAGGCCACCAACGCAATGATGATCTTTACCTTTCTGGTATTATCGCCATCCTCTGGATCGTACTCCTGTTCCTGGTATTCGTATCCCATGGTGTTCCAATCGTCGCTCATGTCACACTCTCCTCTCCTGTCGTTGCTTCTTGTCAGGGAGCACCCCGGCCCGGGGGGGCAGGGGCGGCCATATTGTGACCTTTTATCCCCGGGCCAGGGGTGCTCTGAGGACCTCTCCAATCAGCAGGGCGGATTTTTATCGGGGCGGACGCTTCTTCTTCCCCTTCACAACTTTGTTATAATTATAACCCTTTTTGAGCGGCGATACATCGGCCGCTATGCGTATTTTAAGGTTGGGGGTGGCCTATTTTCTGAGGTGGGGCATAGGCCATTTTGCCTATTCCACGTCTGCTCGTTCACATAGGGGCTACGATGGCCGCCAGCTTATCGTCGGCCTTGAGTTTGAGCAGACGGCTGCCCTGCGTCGCCCGGCCCATGCGCGGCGCCTTCTGGACGCGCAGGCGGGTAGCCGTCCCCTTCTCCGAGACCAGGATGACCGTGTCTTTCCCGATCGCCACCCGCGCCTCCACTACCTGGCCGGTCCGCGACGAGGTTTTATAGGCCGCCACGCCGCTCCCGTGACGCTTCTGGACGGGGAACTCGGACAGAGCGGTGCACTTGCCGTAGCCCTTTTCGGTGACCAGCAGCAGGTTGGCTCGGCTGCGTATCAGGTCGAGGGCCGCCACGCTATCCCCGGCGCCCAGCTTGATAGCCCATACTCCGCCAGCGCCTAACCCTGTGGGGCGCACGTCCTCCTCCGAGAAGCGGATGGCCTGCCCGTTACGGCTGACCAGGATGACTTCCTGTTTTCCACTGGTGAGCCGCGCCCAGGCCAGTTCGTCGCTCTCCTCCACAGTCATGACCGCTACTGCGCCGCGGGCCAGCGCGGAGGCGAATTCGTCCAGCGCGGTGCGCTTGATCTTACCTTCACGGGTGGCCGTCAGCAGGTAGCCCTCTGGCTGTTCGGGGGGCAGAGACAGGATAGCGGTCACCGTCTGGCCTCGGCCCAGGGAACACAGGCTGGTCAGAGGGGCGCCCTTATCTGTGCCTGCCCCCTCGGGGATGTGGTGTACCGGCAGGGGGGCGGCCTGTCCGTCGGAAGTGAACAGGGCCAGGTTATGGCGGGTGTTGGCCGAGAGCAGGTGTTGCACCACGCTCTTGCCCCGTCCGGTCGCCAGGCGCTTATCGGCAGCCTGTCTCTTTACATAACCATCGCGGCTGATAATCACCGTCACCTCCTCGTCGGGCAGCAGATCGCGGGTGGTCAGCTCTCCCCGTTCCCGTGCCACGATCTGGGTGCGGCGTGGGTCGCCGTACCGCTCCTTGAGCGCCAGCAGGTCCTCTTTGAGCAGCCCCAGTATCTTGGCCGGGGAGCGCAGCAAGCTTTGCAGGTGGCGGATGAGCTTGCGTTTCTCGTCGTACTCCTCCTTCAGCTTGCGACGCTCCAGGGCCGCCAGGCGACGGAGGGGCATGTCCAGAATGGCCTGAGCCTGCCCTTCGGTCAGCTTGAAGCGGCGACGCAGGTTGGTGCGGGCGGTGTCGGTGGTGCGCGAGCGGCGGATGATGTCGATCACTTCGTCCAGGTGGTCCAGGGCGGTGAGCAGACCTTCCAGGATGTGGGCGCGCTCTTTGGCCCGCTTCAGTTCGTATCGGCTGCGGCGGGTGATGATCTCCTGCCGATGCTCGATGTGGAGTTGGAGGACCTTTTTCAGGGACAGGGTGCGCGGTTCGCCATCTACCAGAGCCAGCATGATGATGCTGAAAGTGCTCTGCAAAGGGGTCAGCCGGAAGAGTTGGGAAAGCGCCTCGCGGGGTTCTACAGTACGGGTCAGCTCGATGACCAGGCGCATGCCCCGTCGATCCGACTCATCGCGCAAATCGACGATGCCTTCCAGGCGTCCCTCGCGCGCCAGATCGGCGATGCGCTCGATGAGGCGAGTTTTGTTGACCTGGTAGGGCAGTTCGGTGACCACGATGCGGTGTCGGCTGCGGCTCATCTCTTCGATGTGGGCCTTGGCCTGGACGGCGATGCGTCCCCGCCCCAGGGCGTAAGCGTTGCGGATGGCGTCCGCGGTTTCGGCCTGATCGCCATCCTCGTAGCGGTAGACGATGCCGCCTGTGGGAAAGTCGGGCCCCTGGATGAAGCGCATCAGGTCCTCGACGGTAACGTCGTCCAGCTTCTTGTAGTGGTCGATCATGTAGACCAGAGCGTCGCACACCTCGCCCAGATTGTGGGGCGGGATGTTGGTGGCCATCCCTACGGCGATGCCCGAAGCCCCGTTAACCAGCAAATTGGGCAAAAGCGCAGGCAATACCAGCGGCTCCTGGAGGGTGCCGTCGAAGTTGGGGCCAAAATCGACCGTTTCCTTGTCGATGTCGGAGAGCATTTCGGCGGCGATGCGGGCCATGCGGGCCTCGGTATAGCGCATGGCGGCCGGGCTGTCGCCGTCGATGGAGCCAAAGTTGCCCTGACCATCAACCAGGGGGGAGCGCATGGAGAAGTCCTGGGCCATGCGCACCATGCTCTCGTAGACGGCGGCATCGCCGTGAGGGTGGTATTTGCCCAACACCTCGCCCACGATGCGGGCGCTTTTCTTGTAAGGGGAGTCGGCGTGCAGCCTCATATCGTGCATGGCGTACAGGATGCGGCGGTGGACTGGCTTCAACCCATCGCGCACGTCGGGCAGGGCGCGGGCCACGATGACGCTCATGGCGTAATCCAGGTAAGCCTGCTGCATCTCCTGGTCGATGTCTATCTGCCTTACAGTTCCGATTTCCATAAAGCACCACCTTTAATGATTATGTCCAATACAATTATACCGGATTTTGGCCGGATTGTCAAACAGATGTTCGGGAGTCTATCCGCCTGGCGAAGGATACACTGCCGCAAAAAAACAGGCGAGGCCCTGACGGATCTCGCCCGCTGGACGCTTGGAGTGACTATGCCCGGCTCTTACGGCGTGATGACGTTGTTTTTCTGGATGGTGGGCAGGTAGCTGACGCCGATGACGGTGAAAGTGGCACTGTCGCTGCCGCCACAGATGGTGTGGCTATACTCCGCCGTGTTGACCACCACGTCACCGTAGTCGCCGACGTGATTGACCACAAAGGCGAAGGTGAGAGCCGTACTGGCCGAGACCGTGCCATTCCAGGTGATTTGGTCATTGGCCTGGTCGGCTCCGGTCGGCTGATCCACCCACCTGGCAAAGTCAACCTGGCTGGACAGCGTGTCGGTCAGCAGGGTGTTGTCGGCATCAATCACCCCGCTGTTGCTCACCACGACGGTGTAGGTCACTACGCCCCGGTAGCTAACGTTGGTCGCAGGCACGACCGTCTTGTCAATGGATAGCTCAGGAGCTGCCTCATACGCCCCGATGTCGCAAGCGGTGCTTTGTGGCCGGGCCACGCCGCGCTGATCGGTGCGGACCGGGTTGCTGCTGAGATCGGTGCAGTCGGTGACGGCATCAATGGCCGGGCTGCCGGCCTGGAGGGCGTGCGTTTGCGTCGCGCCGCCGTTGTCCGCCAGGGAGCCCAGCAGTGGGTCAACGCTGATGTTCGTGCCAGTGCCGCCCAGGGTGCAACCGACGGCGTTCTGAACTATGTTATCGCCAGAGCTGCTGAGCGTCCCGCCGCAATCGGGCGCTTCTCCACCCTTGTCAGTGTTCCCGGCGATGATGGTGTTTTTGAGGTCGACCATACCGTAACCACGGTAGACTCCCCCGCCGTCGCCAGTGCCGTTGTTGTCGCTATCGGCGGTGTTTTTGGCAATCGTCACGTTGCTTAGGTGGGTCTCGCCGAGGTTGTAGATGCCGCCTCCGTTTTCGCCTGCCGTGTTGCCGGAGATGGTGCTGTCGGTGATTGTCACCGCGCCCCAGTAGGTGTGGTTGCCGCCCTGGTTGTAGATGCCGCCTCCGCTGCCGCCCACCGTGTTGCCGGACAGGGTGCTGTTGGTGATTGTCACTCTGCCGCTCTCGTCGTTGAAGATGCCGCTGCCCTGGTTGCCGGACAGGGTGCTGTTGGTGAGGTTCACTGTGCCGAGCAAGTTGTAGATGCCTCTGCCCTGGTTGCCGGACAGGGTGCTGTCGGTGATGGTCACTGTGCCGCCGAGGTTGTAGATGCCGCCGCCCTGGTTGCCGGAGAGGGTGCTGTCGGTGATGGTCACTGTGCCCACAAGGTTGCAGATGCCGCCGCCGCGGTCTGCCTGGTTGTCGGAGAGGGTGCTGTCGGTGATGGTCACTGTGCCGCCGTAGTTGTAGATGCCTCTGCCCTGGTTACCGGAGAGGGTGCTGTCGGTGACATTCACTGTGCTGCTGTCGTTGTAGATGCCGCCGCCGTGGAAGGTTGCCGCGCCGTTCTGAATGGTCACCCCGGAGATGTTGACGGTGAGGCCGCCGATTCCAGTGGGGTCAATGTGGAACACACGGTCATTGTTGTTGCCATCAATGATGGTGCTCCCCGCGCCCGCGCCATTGATGGTCATACTTGCCCTGATGTCCAGGTCGCCACTACTGTTGTTGTCCTCCCCCAACGCCCCGGTCAGGGTGTAGGTGTTGGCGGGAACGCTGATGGTGTAGGGTGCTGTGCCAGAGCGCATACAGCCACCAAAGTTGGTGTTCGTGTTCGCCGACTCAATGGCCTCGCGCAGGGAGCACTCCCCAAAGTCGGCATTGAATTCGTCGTCTGTTGTGTTGACGTTGATGGTGCCTGCCGCGTGGGCCACCGGCACAGGCAGAACGCCCAGCGTCGCCGCCAGCAGCGCCAGGGTCAGACAAAGGGCCAGCATCCTTTTGATAGAAATGTTCTTCATTACTCTTTCCTCCTTTCTTTAGTAGAACATCCTATATTGTATCCCTGGCATGATCCTTGTGTATTATAGCATAAAAAGTAAAATGAGGCGAGTAAATCAGGCATCTGGGTGCATTTCAACTTTGGGAGTCTATCCGATTTGGCCCGCTATGGGCGGCCTTTCGCTTTCGAGGGCAACAGGTTGCGCACCAGGAGCGAGATTTGGCCGAGCCTGGCCTTGAATAGCTCAAAAAAAGTGCCGAACCGCAAATTGCCCAGGTAAAAGAGCAAATATCCAGCGATCTGGAACATAACCAGGGTGCGGCGGCCCATGCTTTCCAGTTCGACCACGCTGCCGGTTTGCTTGTTGTAGTCGGCCCAGTTGTACGAGATCTGCTTGTAGCCACCCTGACCCTGGGCCACCATCGCGGCCACCTCGGTCCTGGGGAAAGGGATCATGATGGCGATGGACACCAGGGTGGAGTTCAGCTTGCGGGCAAAGTTGATGGTATCCCAGGCCGTTTTCCAGGTTTCGTGAGGATGGCCCAGGATGAAGTAGGTGTTGACCCGCAGCCCCACCTCTTTGGCCAGAGGCACGGCCCGCTCGGCCTGTTCCAGAGTGATGCCTTTTTTGATCCGCTGGAGGATTTGGGCGTTGCCACTTTCAATTCCGTAGGCTACGGAGTCGCAGCCGGCCTCTTTCATCTTCTGTAAAAAGGGGCGGTCCACCACGTTTACGCGGGTGTGCATGTGCCAGGTGATCTGCTTCGCCAGGCCGCTCTCGATAATCATGTCGGCCAGGCGATAAGCCTTTTCTTTGTTGATGCCAAAAGTCTCATCCCAAAAGTAGAAGGCTCGCGCCCCGTAGCGGTCCACAGCCAGTTGCATCTCCTGGAAAACGTTTTCAGGCGATCTTTCCCGCACCTTGCGTCCGTAGGGGCGCATACAAAACACGCAGGAAAAAGGGCAGCCGCGAGCGGTAATGATCGGGTAGGTAGTCATGTTGGACAGATCGTCCCAGGCGGGGAAGGGCAGGGCGTCCAGGTCGGCGAGCCAGGGGCGGGGCTGATTGACCACCACCTGCCCCTCGCGGCGGAAGGCCAGGCCGGGGATGCCGTCCAGGCTGTCACCTCGCTCCAGGGCGGTCAGCAACTCGTGACAGGTGAATTCTCCTTCGCCGAAGATCAGGGCCTCGAAGGCCGGAAACTCTTCCAGCGTCTCACGGGGCAGGGCGGTAGCGTGCACCCCGCCGATCAGGGTGAAAACGTCGGGCCGTTCGGCTTTGACCCTGGCCGCCAGACGGGCCACGTGGTCGATCTCCGGGGTGAAAGCTGTCAGGCCCAGCACGTGGGGGTCTGCCGCCAGCAGCCTGGCCAGCGTTTCTTCCAGGCTCAACCTTTCCAGCTTGGCGTCGATGACCTGCACCTGCTGCCCCTGACTCAACAGGTAGGCAGCCAGGTGGCCCAGCCCAATGTGGGGGTAGGTGGGCAGGTCGTAAGGTTCGCGGACCTCCTCTGGGGGAGGACACAAGAGCACGGTGCGCATCGCTTCCTCCTGGCGTTGGCTCATTTTAGCTTCTAACCAGCTTCTAGAAGTATATCACTACATTGAAAAAAATCCAAAGCGGTCCACAGGTGCCTGGCACTTCCGAAGTGCCAGGCACCTGTACCTTAAATGTTGGTTGCTTTTTGGGGGGGAGTAAAGTATAATCAAGATGACTGCTGGATTTACCGTGAAATCAGGTGCAAAGGAGCACTGAGATGTCAGATCAAAACAAGCCAGACGAGATTCGAAAGCAAAAAGAGAAGTGGGAGCAAACTACCCTTCGGCAAACCCTCGACCGTTTCGGCGAGCGGCGAGAAGAGTTCGTAACCACTTCCAGCGCCCCGGTGGAACGGCTCTATACCCCGGCCGACATCGCCGACTTCGATTACGAGCGTGACCTGGGCTTTCCTGGAGAGTATCCCTTTACCAGAGGGGTGCATCCTACCATGTACCGGGGAAAGCTGTGGACGATGCGCATGTTCGCCGGGTTCGGCACAGCCGAAGAGACCAACGCCCGTTACAAATACCTGCTGGAACATGGCGAAACGGGCCTGTCGGTGGCCTTCGACATGCCCACCCTCTACGGTTACGACACCGACGCCCCGCAGGCCGAAGGAGAATTCGGCAAATGTGGCGTGGCCGTCTCCTCCCTGGCCGACATGGAAATCCTCTTCGACGGCATCCCTGTGGATCGGATCACCACCTCCATGACCATCAACGCTCCGGCGGCAGTCATCTGGGCCATGTACATTGTCGCTGCCGAGAAACGAGGCATCCCCGTGGAGGTGCTGGGAGGCACCATTCAGAACGATATCCTGAAGGAATACATCGCCCAGAAAGAGTTTATCTTTCCGCCCGCTCCCTCCATGCGTCTCATCGTGGATACCTTCCAGTTTGGCGCTGAATACCTGCCTAGATGGAATGCCATCTCTATCAGCGGCTACCACATTCGCGAAGCGGGGGCTACCGCGGTGCAGGAGTTGGCTTTCACCCTGGCCGATGGCTTTGAGTACGTGCGGGCCGGCCTGGAACGAGGGCTGGACGTGGACCGCTTCGCCCCTCGGCTGTCTTTCTTCTTCAACTGTCACAACGATTTCTTTGAGGAAATCGCCAAGTTCCGGGCGGCACGCCGTATCTGGGCGCGGGAGATGCAAGAGCGTTTTGGGGCCAGAAACCCGCGTTCCTGGTGGCTGCGCTTCCACACCCAGACGGCCGGCTGCTCCCTGACCGCCCAGCAGCCGGAAAACAACGTGGTGCGCACCGCCCTCCAGGCTTTGGCCGCCGTGCTGGGCGGGACGCAAAGCCTGCACACCAACTCTATGGACGAAGCCCTGGCTTTGCCCTCGGAGTTGGCGGTGCGTGTTGCCCTGCGCACCCAGCAGATCATTGCCCACGAGAGCGGCGTGACCAATAGCGTCGATCCCCTGGCCGGCAGCTACTTGGTGGAGTCCATGACTGATCGCATGGAAGAGGAAGCTTACGCCTATTTTGAGAGGATCGAGGCTTTGGGTGGGGTCATCCCGGCCATCGAGAAAGGCTTTTTACAGCGAGAGATTGCCGAGAGCGCCTACCGGTACCAGCGTGAGATCGATGCCAGACAGCGCATCGTGGTGGGCGTCAACGAGTACGTTTCCGACGAACCCCTGACCATCCCCCTGCTGGAGATGGACCCCGCAGGCGAGCGGAGGCAAAAAGAACGCCTGGCCCGCGTGCGCCGCGAACGGGACAACTCCGCCGTAGAAGAATCGCTGGCCGCGCTGCGAGAAGCCGCCAGGGGCAGCGAGAACCTGATGCCCTATATCCTGGACGCCGTGCGGGCTTACGTCACCCTGGGCGAAATCTGCGACGTGCTGCGTGGGGTCTTTGGCGAATACCGCGAACCGGTGATACTTTAATATGAAAGAGATCGAGATACCAGAGTTCCAATCCTACGAGGAAGAAGCAGAATTTTGGGACAACCTGGACACCAGCCCATACATGGAGGACGATGGCCAGTGGTTCACTTTTGAGATCACGCCGCGGGAGGATCGCTGCGACCGTTGCGGGGCCCTGATGGATAAACGCTCCATCGATATGCACCTGGCAGGTGGTCGGGTCACTCTACATAACGTGGCCTGGTACGTGTGTCGCACGCCGCGCTGTGGACATACCAAACTGTCGCCCCAGGTGGAGCAGCTTGTCGAGGAAATTGAGGACAGCGTCAGGCGGGCCATCGCTGCCAAACAGGAGACCATCCAGGAAACGGTGAGCGAGGTGGCGACCTCTTCTTAGCCACAGAGGACACAGAGTGCACAGAGGGAAGAACCTCTCTCTTGGTGTGCTCCGTGCCCTCTGTGGCTCGAGGGTAATTTGGGATCAGAGACCCCGGCTAGTTTTTGGAATGTACTGAGTTTATGGTATAATGCCAGTTGGCGACCTCGATGGAGGAGGTGAGCTATGGCCGAAAGAAAAATTCGGATCCTGATCGCCAAACCGGGGCTGGACGGCCACGACCGGGGAGTCAAGGTCATAGCCCGTGCCCTGCGCGACGCCGGTATGGAAGTGATCTACACCGGCTTGCGCCAGACGCCGGAGATGATCGTGGAGGCGGCTCTCCAGGAGGACGTGGACGCCGTGGGCCTGAGCATCCTTTCTGGAGCGCACATGGCCCTCTTCCCCAGGATAATGCAACTTCTGAGGGAGAACGAACTGGACGACGTTTTGGTTTTTGCCGGGGGTATCATCCCCGACGACGACGTGCCGGCCCTAAAAGAGATGGGCATCAGAGGCATTTTTGGCCCAGGCACGTCCACCACCGAGGTAATCAATTTCATCGAAGAGGCAATAGAGAAAAGCAGAGGAGGTTGAGAAACACATGATCAGCCATCGAGTGACCAAAGGCTCACAGCGGTCGGCTCACCGGAGCCTTTTCTACGCCCTGGGTTTCACCAAGGAAGAGTTAGAGCGTCCCCTGGTGGGGGTGGTCAACTCCCAGAACGAGATCATTCCCGGCCACATGCACCTGGACAACGTCGCCGAGGCAGTTAAAGCCGGGGTCCGTCTGGCCGGAGGGACGCCCATTGAGTTCCCGACCATCGGCATCTGTGATGGGATCGTGATGGGCCACGAGGGGATGAGGTATCCGCTGGCCAGCCGGGAATTGATCGCCGACTCGGTAGAGGCTATGGCCCTGGCCCATTGTTTCGACGCCCTGGTGATGATCCCGAACTGCGACAAGATCATCCCTGGCATGTTGATGGCCGCCGCCCGGCTTAACCTGCCGACCGTAGTGATCAGCGGCGGGCCGATGCTGGCCGGCAACTTCCGGGGCCGAGCGGTATCCGTCACTCAGACCTTTGAGGCTACCGGCGAATACGAGGCCGGACGCCTGTCCGACGCAGACCTGGACGAACTGGAACAGTGTGCCTGCCCGACCTGTGGGTCCTGCGCCGGACTTTTTACGGCGAACAGCATGAACTGCATGGTCGAGGCCCTGGGGATGGGCCTGCCCGGTAACGGTACCATTCCGGCGGTCTATGCGGCTCGCCTGCGACTGGCCAAACATGCGGGCATGAAGGTCATGGAGATGCTGGAAAAAGGGATCAGGCCCCTGGATATCCTCACCCTGGAGGCCTTCGAAAACGCCATCACGGTGGACATGGCCGTCGGCGGTTCGAGTAACACCGTGCTGCACCTCATGGCTATCGGCCACGAGGCCGGTCTGGCCCTGGAGTTGGAACTGTTCGACCAGATCAGCCAACGCACCCCCTACCTGACCAAGATGAGCCCCGGAGGCACGCACCACCTGCAAGACCTGGACGAAGCAGGAGGCATCCCGGCTGTGATGAGGGAACTGACTAAAAAAGACCTCATCGCCCTCGAGCTTATAACCGTCACCGGCCGGACCGTGGGAGAAAATATTAAGGATGCGGCCATCAAACGGCCCGACGTGATCAAAACCTGCCAGGAGCCTTATCGGGCCGACGGCGGCATTGCCATTTTGCGAGGCAACCTGGCTCCTGAGGGGGCAGTGGTCAAACAGGCGGCGGTGGCAGAAAGTATGTTGGTGCGAGAGGGTCCGGCCCGCCTCTTTGACGCGGAGGAGAAGGCTATTGAGGCTATCCTGGGCGGCAGGCTCAAGGAGGGTGACGTGGTGGTCATCCGCTACGAGGGGCCAAAAGGAGGGCCTGGCATGCGCGAAATGTTGATGCCTACTTCCGCGCTGATGGGCATGGGCCTGGGGGATAAGGTGGCCCTGTTGACCGACGGGCGTTTTTCCGGGGCCACGCGCGGGGCAGCCATCGGCCACGTTTCGCCCGAAGCGATGGAGGGTGGGCCCATCGCCCTGGTGGAGGAAGGAGACATCATCCAGATCGATATCCCCGGCAAGAAGCTAAACGTCAAAGTCTCCGACGAAGAGCTGGCAAAACGCAAAGCGGCCTGGAAACCTATCCCCCCCAGAGTGACCAAAGGGTACCTGGCCCGCTATGCCGCTCTGGTCACTTCGGCCAGCACGGGAGCGGTGCTGAAGGAATGAAATGGGAAAGAGCAGCAACGCTAAATGCAACCGTTATCGTCCAAATCGTCCCATGCTTATTTGACTAGTGCCGTTTTTTATGGTATACTAGATATTGATCCCCACGGTGTTTGAATCGCGTAGTCCTTTTGTTACCGCGTGGTGGAAGTATCGTCTGTTTATCGAATCCCCTGCTCGTTTCCCCAAGAGCAGGGGCAGCTTCACCGAATCCTCTACTCGTTTCCCCACAGGTGAACTCAGCTTAAAATAACTTGGAGGAGGTTGACCATGAAGAAGCTAGCGATTCTTTTAATGGTGTGTCTATTGGTGGGACTTTGCCTGCCCCCAATCGTCTTAGCCCAGGAGGGCGAGGAAGAGGCCGAAGCCGAACTGACGGGGGTGATCTACTTCGCCGTTTTCGATCCCGAGGCGACCAGGCTGACCTTCGACATTTACCGCAGCCACGTCGATGGCAGCAACCAGGAGGTCGTCATCAAGGAGGCCAGCCAGCCCTGTGTCAGCCCGGATGGTAAGGCCCTGGTCTATCGATCCTGGCTGGTCGAAGAGTTCAGCGAGAACGCGCGCGGTCTGGTGGTGCGGGAGTTCACCGCCGAGGGGCGGCTTCGCTCCGGTAGCTGGTCCGATAGATGGATTGTCACCCCCCATCCTGAAGCCTCGCGCCCCAGTTGGGGGCCAGGGAACCAGTTTTTGCTCTTCCACTCTTACCAGGAGTCAGACCGTAAGGCGCGCCTCTACCGCACAGTAGGGGCTGAAGCGCAGTGCATTAAAATAGTGGAGCAAAATCAGTTTCTCCTGGGGTCTATGCCAGCCTTACAGGTCGTTGAAGGCGAGGGTGGCGCACTCGAAATGTACATTATCTATCAGGCTTGCGAGCTCAACCATTGTGGCCTGTTCCGGCGGAGGCTCGATGCTACTGCTCCGGCCCTGGTGTTGGACGATGCTACCGCCACTGCGCCAGCCGTCAGCCCCGACGGGACCATGATGGCCTACATGTCCACCGCCCAGGATAACAACTGGGAGGTCTACGTGGTGGACATCGGGGAGGCCCTGGCCGGCACGGCCGAACCCCTGCGCCTGACGAATAGCGCGGCCAGCGATGGCATCCCCACCTGGTCGCCAGACGGAGAATGGATTGCCTTTGCCAGCAATCGCAACGAAGAGGGACAACCCAGTGAAGCGTGGTCTATCTGGGCCGTCAGGCCAGATGGAAGCGGCGAGCAGAAGCTTTTCGACACGCCGGGCCCCATCGATGGCAGGGTATACGAGAGCCCCGACTACGAAAGCCGAGGCTGGATCGAAGAACGCATCTTCTGGGCG